>JAFKKM010000122.1 GCA_017305555.1 Hyphomicrobiales bacterium
CCGAAGCGTCTCCCGTACCGTCGAGGGCGCCGCCCCAACCCGATACGAGACCGCCTTGTGGCCAAGCCCCTCGGCAAACCGATATCTCAAAATCTCGCGGACACGCCGCATGCTCAATCTCTCCGCCGCCATCTCGGTCCTTTCCTCGGAAACCCAAAGAAAGACCTTCTGCCGGCAGAGCACCCGGCCCAACCCCCTCAAAGGGGGCGGAATAATCTCGGAATCAGGGGGCGGTTAATTCTCGGAACGAGGGGGCGGCATCATCCCGGAATCAGGGGGCGGCATGTCTCGGAATTTGCATTATGTTTGTTGGGCTCGCCTTTGCCTTGGCGTGCATCTATCGATTCGGTCCGAGCAGAGAAGCTCCTCGCTGGAGGTGGATCACGTGGGGGAGCATCGCCGCAACCATCGTCTGGCTCGCGGCGTCAGCTTTGTTCTCCTGGTATGCCGCCAGCTTCGGCCAATTCAATCAAACTTATGGTTCATTGGGTGCTGCAGTCGGATTCATGACATGGCTATGGATTTCGGCGATTGTGCTGTTGCTCGGAGCGGAATTGGACGCTGAAATGGAGCATCAGACCGCTTTCGACACCACGACCGGCGCGCCAAAACCGATGGGTACTCGTGGAGCGCAGATGGCCGACACCCTGGGCGCATCGCAAGGAAGTTGAACTAAGAGTATTAACCTTAGTCACTCGACTTATGGAGACTGCCTGCTAAGTCGAACGAACTCATATAGTTCTGATAGCACACCGATCGTTGGCATATTCGCGGGGCAGCTTGCGCCTCTCTTTTTGTAGGTCATGGCATGTTGTAGGTCATGGGATGGCGGAGTATTGCTTCTGATTCCATCAAGAGCATAGCGACCGAGTATCATCTCCACTGCTAGGACGCGGCGCGGACGCGAAATTCGCTGGGTATGATATCCGGCTAGCGGATCGTGGCGTTCCCAACATCTAGCACCCGAACCAACTCGGAGTGGCGAGCCCGTCCGCAGCCGGATGAACAATCTTGCTGGGCACAGCTACGGCTCCTGTCATTTGACTAGAGCAGCTAATGCCTCGCTTAGTTCGTGTATCTGATAGGGTTTTCGCAAGATTGGAAATTCCGATTTTCGAGCGCCGCTATAGCCAGTCGTCAGCAGAATGGGTATATCGGGGCGACGCTGCCGCACCTGACGCGCAAGTTCAATGCCATCCAATCGTCCGGGCATCACTATATCGCTGAACACCAAATCGATACCGTTTTTGTCGATCGCGTCGAGAGCTTCCAGTCCGTTGGATACGCGAGCGACTGAATAGCCGAGTTGTTCCAACATTTCACCGCAGACCTCGGCCACGCTCGGATTGTCTTCCACCAGGAGGACGCGGCCATTGCCGCTAAGTGTTTCCTCGTCATTTGTAGGGCGATCCGTGGGTGAAAGCGACCGAGGCAGATAGAGGGTGACCTGCGTTCCTTTTCCCAGTTCACTGTTGAGATCAAGAAAGCCACCAGCCTGGTGTACAAAGCCGTGAACTTGCGAAAGACCGAGGCCTGTCCCTTTGCCGATCGCCTTCGTCGTGAAGAAAGGCTCAAAGACCTTGGCGATGATGTCTGGTGGGATTCCTTCGCCTTCGTCGCACGCCTCAAATATGACGAAGTCTCCATGGTGATCGCCCTGTTCAAGGTGCCTATTGTGCACCGCCATTGAGAGCTTTCCTCCGCCCGGCATTGCGTCGCGCGCGTTGATCGCGAGGTTCACGAGTGCAGTCTCAAATTCTGCAAGATCGACCAGAATAGGCCAGGTGTCGGAGCCGACCTCCATTTCCACTTGGATATTCTTTCCAACTGCTGTTCGAAGGAGATCTTTCACTCCTTGCGCACGTTCGCGGAAGTCTATGATTTCGGGGGTGACGCTTTGCCGTCGCGCAAATGTGAGCAACTGGCGCGTTAAGCTAGCGCCGCGCTCCGCTGCCTTTTCGACGGCTAGCACGGAACGCCGCAGGCGCTCATCGTGCTCCGCGGCCTTTCGCATATGGATCAAGCTTCCGGAAATGATCATAAGAAGATTGTTAAAGTCGTGAGCAACGCCGCCGGTCAGTTGGCCTAACGCATCCATGCGTTGGGAATCGGCTAGTTGCTTTTGAACTTTCTGTAACTTGAGCGCGGCTTCATATCGTTCGGTGACATCACGAGTAATCTTCGCATACCCGACGAGCTCACCGTTGTCATAGATCGGATCAATAACAACGCTGGCTCTGAAAAAGCTTCCGTCTTTCCGCACTCGAAAGCCGTCATCTTCAAACCGCCCCTTTTCTCGCGCTATCGCCAACGCCCGCGTCGGCTTGTCTGCGGCTCGGTCTGTATCGGTATAAAAGCGTGAGAAGTGCTGCCCTACAATCTCTTCAGGATCGTAGCCCTTAATCCGTTGTGCCCCAATATTCCAAGTCGACACGATACCTTCAGTATCGAGCATGAAGAGGGCATAATCAGCGACATTGTCGACAAGGAGTTTGAAATTGCGCGCGCTGTCGAATAGCCGGCGGTCTTTCTTGTTCTTCATTACCATTCTGCGAGATGATTGTCGGGATCCCCGAGCTAGAAACCAGTGGCGTCGGATTCGTTCCCGCTGTCGCCATTAGTCTTTTTGCTATCCGGGGCCTCGTGTTCGCGATAGCCATCGGAGGCTCTGGCAAACATGCCGTAGTTGCTGGACTTCTGCCCGTCCCCGTCGATTGCATGCGCGGCCAAGCCGAGCCTCATCAACTCCCTTACCGCTGCGGCGCGTGTAGGCATGCGATACCGAAACCGATAGTCATCGAGGAGCGTGAGCTCTTCCGGAGAGAGCATCACCTGCAATCGTTCACCGCGTTTTTCTGTTTTCATGGCAGTATGTGTAAAATGAGTAATTCACTAATTCTCTTCAGGACGCCAAAGTTCCGCAAGCGCAGCAAGATCTGCCACTTTAGTAATTAACTCATTGAAAAATAGAAGTTTTTTATTGATCTGGTTCAGGCGCGCATTACTTTCTCATGGAGAGAGGATCCGCCGATGTTCAAAATTCCGCATTTCAATTCCCGGTTTCGGCGTCCCAGCCATCGTGATGTGTTTGAACATCGCAGTGAATGGGCGAATAGCCGCGAACTTCAACCGCCGACGTCTGATGTCGAAGGAGAGGTGACGCATCCGAAGCGAGATCAAACGAAACAACCTACCAGCCGGACGAACAATTGGCACGATCGGGAATCAAGAGTGTGATCCTGGCTCCTATTTCGCGCGTCCAATGTTCGGCATTTCGGTGGGTGACGGAAAGCCGACGCCTACGAGGTTTTCCCGGGCGGGAGCGGCCGGTGGGATCACCGCTTTCAGTATCGGCTGCGCTGGACGATGGGGCCTTACTCTTTAAGTGCGGACGTGTCGAACCCCGCTAAGCTATTTGCGGGGCTGCCCGCTGAGTGACCGAAGGGGAAATCCGAAAGTCACGCCAGCGCGCATTTCATTGATCGCGTGGCCATTCGTCAGTTCGTGGCGGAACGCGACGTCCAAGGATAGTTTGTCGGTGATCTTCCAGATCGCGCCGATTATGTCCGAGACCGTCTCCGATCGCCCGAACTCCTTCTCCTAAAATACCTCGTCAACGGGCCGGACCGACCAATCGGACGGCCCTTCAAGGATCGCGCCCAAGAACAGATCGGCGCGTGATTGCGCGTGAGGACCGCCTCGCCATTCAGATGCATTGTCCCCCAGTCCCATCGCTGGGACACGATGCCGGCCAAGCTTGCACCCGTTCCAGAGTTGCCCTGACTGTCCGGAAGCAGCACCCCGTCGCTATGCTCGGCCCATCCATGTTTGCAGGCTGCCTGCACGAAGGACATGCTTGAGGAAGGTTCCGGCGCAGCCAGGCTTGTTGGGGTGGAAGAGGAGAGTGGAGTTTCCAACTGGCCCTCGAATACGGCTTCCCAACCTGGTGCTACGCCAATATTCATGACCGTCGCCGGAGCGATCAACGTCGTTTGCGAACTTTCTCGTCGTGCACCGACAGATTGCCATTCCACTTCGAGTTCACCAAGGTCCGCTACCGCGGCGTCGGTCCCGTCGGACGGACGGTCGGCCGACGCCGCGCAGGGCCATGCCGCAAGGGGACGGGCAACAAGCATCGCTCGAACCCGGTGTTTGGAGGATCGTGGGGGTGCCACTAATCGGAAATCGGGCGAAATACCCACACGGCCGATGGCGGTCCCGCATGGGTCTGGGCGGCGAGAAGCAACAGATCAAGTATCGGGACGAAGAGGGAGGTGCGGGCACCCACAGTGGTCGGAATATGGGCAATGCGACGGTATGATGCGCTCTGGATGTCCAGAACATCGAGAAAGCCTTCGCCGCAACTCACGTAGGCTCGCCGCCTCCTTTGGTCGATGGAAACATCGTCAGCATCTCCGCAAATCTGCGTAGCGGCAACAACGGACCCATCCTCAATTGAAAAGACGCCGAGCCTTGCAGGACGGCGAAAGGCAACAAGGACGTTCCGTCGCTCCTGATCCAAAGCCATCGGGAAATTCGCCGCCAGGTCCCCAGTCGACTGTTCCCCGTCAGCGCCCTTGAGACAAATTGGGGGACTTCACGGAGGGAGGATTTCTGGTTCATCGTAGCCGCAAGGAGCGAAGATGAAGCAGAAATCCGGGCCGGGCAAAGCGCCCGCAGAACAAGTGCTGAAGGACATTCGGCGTCA
>JAFKKM010000038.1 GCA_017305555.1 Hyphomicrobiales bacterium
GAGCACCCATCCCTTCCACATCATGAGAAGGGCCGCCGCGATGACACCGATCGATCCGAGCATGTCGCTCAGAACCTCGAAATACGCGCCCTTCACGTTCAGGCTCTCCGACGATCCGTCGGCCAGAAGCCGCATACTGATCAGGTTCACGACGAGACCGATCGCCGCGACGACAAGCATCGGTCCACTGAGGACTTCGGGCGGCGACAGGAAACGTTGGTACGCTTCGTAAAGAATGTAGACGGTGAGCAACAGCAGCACGACCGCGTTGGCGAGCGCCGACAGGACCTCCATCCGAAGATAGCCGAAGGTCCGCTGCGGGGTTGCCTCCCGCGCAGCAAACCGAATCGCGAGCAGCGCCAGCGCGAGGCCGCCAACGTCCGTCATCATGTGAGCAGCGTCCGCAAGCAAGGCCAGACTGCCGGTGACCAGGCCGCCGATCACCTCCGCCACCATGTAGGTCGCGGTCATCACCAGCGCCCATGCGAGCCGCTTTGCGTGCTTGGCGCCGGCGGTTCCTATCGATCCTCCTCCATGCACGGTCAGTCTCCTGTCCCAGTGTTCGTCCGCGCCGCGCCGGCCGATGCTTCGATCATCATGCGACCACCGTCATGCCCGGGTGCTCTCCGGGATTTCGCCCTCCTCGCGCTCGACGACCGGAGCGGAATCCTTCCGGAACAGCATGTAGAGCGCGGGCAGGACCAACAGCGTCAACACCGTCGATGAGATGATGCCGCCGATAACGACTGTCGCCAGCGGTCGTTGCACCTCGGCTCCGGCGCCGGTTGCGATGGCCATCGGCACGAAACCGAGTGAAGCCACGAGCGCGGTCATCAGCACCGGCCTCAAGCGCGTTAGCGCACCCTCGCGAACTGCATCGAGCGTCGACTTCCCCTCGCTCCGTAACCGCTCGATGAATGCAACGATGACCAGACCATTGAGCACGGCAACGCCCGACAGCGCGATGAACCCGACGCCGGCACTGATGGAGAGCGGAATCCCGCGCAGCAGCAACGCGGCGATGCCACCGGTCAATGCCAGCGGGACGCCGCTGAACACCAGAAGCGCATCGCCGACGGACCCGAGACTCATGAACAGCAGCAGGAATACCAGCAGCAGCGCCACCGGCACTACGATGGTGAGACGCTTGGTCGCCGAGACCAGTTGCTCGAACTGACCGCCCCAACCGATCCAGTAGCCGGGAGGCAGTTTGACCTTCTCGGCCACGGCCTGCTCCGCTTCGTCCACAAAGGAGCCAAGATCGCGTTCGCGGACGTTCGCCGTCACGACGATCCTCCGCTTGCCGTTCTCACGGCTGATCTGGTTCGGACCGGGCGCCGCATTGACGGTGGCCACCGACGAAAGCGGGATATAGCGCATCGATGTCGCCGGTGATTTCAACGCCGTCTTGGTCACCTCGGCCGACGCCTGCTCGCCCAACGGCGGCAGCGGGATCGGGAGCGTCCGGATCGCGTCGAGATTGCCGCGCAGGCGTTCGGGGAGCCGCACGACGATGTCGAACCGGCGATCGCCTTCGAACAGCTTGCCGACGCTCTTTCCGCCGATCGCGATCTCGACGATGTTCTGAACGTCTCCGACACTAAGGCCGTACCGCGACAGCGCCTGACGGTCGAGCTTCACGGTCAGGATGGGCAGGCCGGCGACCTGTTCCGTCTTCACGTCGGTGGCTCCGGGAATGTTCTGGATCGCCGCCTGAACCTGCTTGGCCGCGCCCTGCAAAATATCGAGGTCGTCACCGAATATCTTGATGCCGACATCGCTCCGCACGCCGGAGATCAGTTCGTTGACGCGAAGCTGGATCGGTTGTGAGATCTCGTAATTGCTGCCGGGAATGTCGTCCGCCGCCTTCTCGATTTCCTCGACGACTTCCGCCTTCGGCTTCTTCGGATCTGGCCACTCCGCGCGCGGCTTGAGCATGATGTAGCCGTCGGACATCGACGGCGCCATGGCGTCGGTCGCGACCTCGGCGGTTCCGGTTCGCGTGAAGAAGTCCTTCACCTCAGGCAGTTGCTTGATGCGGTTCTCGATCGCGATCTGCAAATCGAGCGACTGCGTCAGGCTGGTCCCCGGAATCCGGATCGCCGCCAGCGCCACATCGCCCTCGTCGAGACTCGGGATGAATTCGCCCCCCATCCGCGTTGCGGCAAAGCCCATCACCAGAACGAAAGCGGCGGCAATGAGAGCCACCGACTTCCGAAAGTCGATGGCGCGAGCCAGCAGCGGCGTGTAGACGCGCTTCGCGCCGCGCATGAAGATGTTCTCTTTTTCCGACACTTTTCCAGTGACGAAGATGGCGACGGCCGCAGGCACGAACGTGATCGAAAAGAGCGCCGCCGCCGCGAGCGCCATGAGCACGGTCAACGCCATCGGCGTGAACATCTTTCCTTCGACACCGGTGAGCGTGAGGATCGGAAGGTAGACGACGGCGATGATCACGGTACCGAACAGGCTCGGCTTGATAACCTCGCTGGCGCCGGCCTGAATGGTGCGCATCCGCTCCTTGAGTGTGAGCAGCCGTCCCTTCTTGTGTTGTCCTTCGGCGAGCAGACGAAGGCAGTTCTCGACGATGATCACCGCGCCGTCGATGATGATGCCGAAGTCGATCGCGCCGAGGCTCATGAGATTGGCGCTCACCTTCGTTTCCACCATGCCAGTGACGGTCATCGCCATGGAAAGCGGAATGATGCAGGCCGTGATGAGGGCCGCACGGATGTTGCCGAGGATAAGGAAGAGCACGACGATCACCAGGATCGCGCCTTCGACGAGATTTTTCTCGACGGTCTTGATCGTCGCCTCGACGAGATCGGTGCGGTCGTAAACGGCGCGGGCAACGACGCCTTCCGGAAGCGACTTGGCGATGTCGCTCAGCTTGGCGGCCACCCGCTGAGCCACCGCACGGCTGTTCTCGCCGATCAGCAGCATGGCGGTGCCGAGAACTGTTTCCTTCCCGTTCAGGGTAGCGGCGCCGGTGCGGAGGTCTTTTCCCTCGGCAACGTGCGCTACGTCCTTGATCCGAACCGGAACACCGCCGCGCGAGCCGATGACGATGTCTTGAATTTCCGCAATGTTGGCCACCTGGCCCGGCGTGCGGACGAGGTACTGCTCGCCATTGCGCTCGATGTAGCCGGCGCCGACATTGGCGTTGTTGGCCGCAACTGCGGTCATCAGATCGCGGAATCCGAGCCCGTAAGCCATCAGCTTCCCGGGGTCCGGCAGAACGTGGAATTGGCGCTCAAAACCGCCGATGGTGTTGACTTCGATCACGCCGGGAACGTTGCGAAGCTGCGGCTTGATGATCCAGTCCTGAATGGTCCGCAGTTCGCTCGGCGAATAGCCGTTGCCGTGCGGGCCCTTCGCCCCGTCCTTCGCCTCGACCGTGTACATGTAGATTTCGCCAAGCCCCGTGGAGATCGGGCCCATGGCGACCTCGACGCCGGGCGGAAGCTGATCCTTGACCTGCTGGATGCGTTCGTTGACGAGCTGGCGCGCGAAATAGATGTCCGTTCCGTCCAGGAAAACGACCGTGACCTGGCTCAGGCCGTATCGCGACAGGGAGCGCGTGTAGTCGAGTTTGGGAAGGCCGCCCATCGCTGTCTCGACCGGAAAGGTGATACGTTGTTCAGTCTCCAGCGGAGAGTAGCCCGGAGCCTGCACGTTGATCTGCACCTGGACGTTGGTGATGTCCGGCACCGCATCGATCGGCAACCGCGTGAAATTCCATCCGCCGAAAGCCGTCAACCCGAGGGCGAACAGCAAGACTAACCAGCGCTGCCGGATTGAGAAGGCGAGTATCCCATCAATCATGCTCGGCCTCCCCTTTGCCCATCTCCGCCTTCACGACAAAGGAGTTCTCGGCGACGTATTTCTCACCGGGAGAGATGCCGGCGCGGATCTCGATAAAATTCTGATCGGAATCTCCGGTCTCGACGGGGCGGGCCTCAAGCGTGTCGTCACCCTCCCGGACGAACACCACGGTCTTGTTTTCCAGCGTCTGAATCGCGCCGGCGACCACGGCGACCGGAACCTTGCGTTCCGCCAGAACGAGCCGCGCGGTGACGAACAGTCCGGGCCTCAGCCCGCCGCTCGGATTCGGCAGGACGACGCGTGCCAGCGCTGTCTGGGTGTCGCTGGCGCCGACGGGCGCGACGTAGGAAATCGTCCCCTTGATGTCGGCGGTGCCGTCATCCGGATTGATCAACACCTCGTCGCCAACCTTCACGCGATGCAGGTCCTGCCGGTAGACGGACAGATCGACCCAGATGGTCGACAAGTCGGCGACGACGAAGCTCGGCTTCTGTTCGGACGCGTACTCGCCGAGCGAAATCTGCCGATCGATGATGGTGCCGCTGATCGGCGCCTTCAGGTCGTAGACCGTCAGGCTCTGGTTGCTTTCGATCGCCGCCAGCATGTCATCCTTGGCGACGGTGTCGCCGATGCGCTTCCGGATCGCGCGGACGATTCCGGGGAAGCGAGGCGTCACCTGAACGACGGTTTCCTGGTTCGCGCGGAGCACGCCGTTGAAGGACAGGGTTTCGGTCAACGTTGCGGGTCCGGCTTCGGCAAATGTCGCGCCGGCCGCCGCCAGCTTGACGTCGCTGATCCGGATCCGGTCGGCGCCGTGCTCGTCGTGTTCGACGTGCTCGTTGCCGGGCTTTCCTTCTTTCGCACTCTTCTCGGTCTGCTGCGTCGGCGCGGCCATCTTGATCGGTGCCAGCACGCGATAGCCGAAAGCGCCAATTGCCGCTGCGATGACGGCGATAATGATCGTACTCGAAGTCTTCATCGCGCGTTCCCCCGCGCCAGAGCGAAGGGATTGCCGACGAGTCCTTCGATCGTGGCAACGGCGACGTGGTAATTCTGCAAAGCCTCCTGCTCGCGCAATCGTGCTTGGGCCACGTTAGCCTGCGCATCGAGCACTTCGAGCAAAGTAAAGCGGCCAGCGCCGTAGCCCTGCTCAATCTCGCTCGCAACCGTCTGCGCTTTGGGTATCCCGGACTTTCGCAGCACGGAGAGTTCATGCAGCGATCCCTGAACCGTGTCGTAAGCTCGTCCGGCGATAACGATCAGCGTGTTACGGTTCGCTTCGCGTTCGGCTTTCGTCTTGGCGAGGCTTTCCTGAGCGGAGAGAATATTGCCCTGGTTCTGGTCAAACACCGGAATAGGCACCGACAAGGTCAGCCGCACGGCATCACTGTTGGTGTCATTGAAATGGCGCCATCCCGCGGCGACACGAACATCGGGATAGGGTTTCAGCCGTGCCAGAAGGAGTTCGGCGTTGCGCTGGGCATAGATGGCATTCCACTTGACCAATTGCGGGTTCGCGTCGATGGCGGCGATCACGGCATGAAACGACGGCGGACGGCTGATGGTATCAAATCGTCCGGATACGCTGGCAAACTTCGGCGATGTGTCTCCCATGAGCACCGCCAATTCCCGGCGCGCGCTCGACAGGCTGGCTTTCGTACGCTCGCGATCGGCCTTCACCAACGTAGCGGCGACTTCCGCACGGCCGGTCTCGGCGGGTGACGATGCGCCGGCATCGACCCGGCGCTGGAGCAGCGGCGTCAGACGCTCAAGCGCCGCGACTTGTTCGTCTAAAATCTGAATCCGTCGCTGCAGCCCAAGCACGTTGAGGAATGCAATGGCGGTCTCCGACAGGATTTGCAGACGCACCGCTTTGCGCTCAATCGTTGCGCTTTCCACACCTGCCCGACCGACGGCTATACGAGCGTCACGTTTGCCAAAAAGCTCGAAAAGCTGGCTGACCTGCAACGTCGTCTCGGCGGACTTTGTCCCGCGATAGCTACCGGACCCAAAGGAATTGTCCTGTTCGTAGGACACCTCCGGATTGATCAGCGCACCCGCCTGGATGCGCTGCCCCGTTGCGATCCCGACATCGCGCTCGGCAGCGGTGAGACGCGGGCTGGCCGCGAGCGCGCGTTGTAGCGCGCTTCCCATGGTGAGAGTCTGCGCATGTGACACCGCTGTCAGCCACGGGCTGACCAGCAGTGCCGTCGCGCACGCAAGACGTGCGGCGGTATTTGAAAGCATATTGAGCTACCTGACGAACGACAGAATAGGGACGCGAAGCGTCCCGGCGACAGCGTTCAAATCAGGGTTTTGGGTGGCGGCGGATCAATGCCGGGCGAAATGCCGCTGCGGAGGACAACGTGAGCAACAGCCACGTCATGCGTCCGCTCGACGGCTAGCGCGATGACAACGGGGGCCGGCACCGACACGGAGAAGCAGCCGTGACAGTGATGATCCGCCAGCGGAGCCTTTTCAGATTGACCGACACCCTTGTCGACAAGCGAGATAACAGTCTTGCCCGATGGGTTAGTTACGTCGAGATCACAGACGCCGTGCAACACACCCGCCAGCAGGTAGATTCCCAACACCAACGCAGCCAGCATCTTGCGCGGCAGGCGCACGATCGAGAACTGAGATTGGCGTGCAGACAAGGACAAATCGACGGCTTCTCGGGTTCAAGCGGTCAGGCTGCGTAGCACGCGGTAGGCACACAGTCGACCTACAACAATGTAACATCGAATAGTTCCCGGCCGACCAGAGGCCTGGCGCGACGATCAAAGTGGTTCCGACATTTGCACGCCCACTCACGCGTGATCGATAATTTGCAAAGCGCATTGAGCGCTCACCTATGTCGAACGGACACCGGTCGAAATATGGGACCTTACGCTGACAACAAATGGTCCGGACGCGCCGCCGTTACGGCGGCGGATGGCCGCAGCAATCCGACGCGGAAATGCATTGGTGCTTGCATGGCGACGACACACCCCGGACATGAAAAATGGCCCGCAAGGGCCATTTCCACATCAGATCATTCTGCAAATTTTGGTCGGAGCGGCGGGATTCGAACCCACGACCCCTAGTCCCCCAGACTAGTGCGCTAACCGGGCTGCGCCACGCTCCGTGCCATTTGCGGCCCCGTTCCTGTAGCCGCGATCCGACCCCGGCGCAAGCAGCCGATCATGGATTTAAGGCCATATGGATTTAAGCCATGGGCGTTCGGCAACCGCAGGAGCTAACCGTCCTTCAGCGCACCATCGAGCAACTGCCGGCAAGCGGTCAATTCCGCCAAAACCGTACGCAGCCGGTCGCCGTCGAGCCGGCGAGGCTCGCTTCGCGGGCTCGATGCGACAGGATGCCCGGTGGACGGCGGCGCCGACGGTTTCGCCTCAAAGCGCATCACGGGCTCGACGCGACGCGACGCGACGTATTCGGGCTCGCGCCGTTGCGGCGGTATGTCCTCCTCAAAAGCCTCGTCGTCCCCGACCTCCTCGACATCGCTGTCGATGTCGTCATCGGTCTCATCCGCGGCGGCGTGCAACTCCTCGGTGCGATCGTCATCGTCGTCGCGTGCATGAACTGATGCGGCCCGCTCGATCGGCCCGAATGCCGCCGGCGTGCCCTCGGTCAGGCCCTGGACCGATTTGATCCCATGCTCCTTCAGGATCCGCTGCACGCCACGGATGGTGTAGCCCTCGCCATAGAGCAGTCGACGGATACCGCGTAAGAGATCGACGTCGTCGGGGCGATAGTAGCGGCGGCCGCCGCTGCGCTTCATCGGCTTGATCTGCGAGAAGCGTGTCTCCCAAAAGCGCAGCACATGCTGCGGAACTTCAAGCTCCTCAGCGACCTCGCTGATGGTGCGGAATGCATCCGGCGCCTTGTCCAAATGCATGTCCTCCTGTGCTTGACGGTGGCACGAATCCAACATCGCAACGCATCGTGTCACCATACCGCAGCAGGCGCCGATTGAAAAGCAATGCGGATTTAAAGGAGCGGACGAGACGCGCGAGTCGCTTCGAAAACTACTCGGCGTTGTCAGCGCCATTGCCGGCGCTGTTGGCGTTGATCCGCTGCTTGAGGATCGCGGACGGCTTGAACACCATCACCCGACGCGGCGAGATAGGAACTTCGGTTCCGGTCTTCGGATTGCGACCGATACGCTGCCCCTTCTTGCGCACCATGAATGAGCCGAACGACGAGAGCTTAACGGTCTCGCCCTTCTCAAGACAGTCGGTGATTTCCTTCAAAACCAGCTCAACGAACGCAGACGATTCCGTTCGCGATAAACCGACCTTCTGATAGACGGCCT
This sequence comes from Hyphomicrobiales bacterium, assembly GCA_017305555.1. Lineage (GTDB taxonomy): Bacteria > Pseudomonadota > Alphaproteobacteria > Rhizobiales > Xanthobacteraceae > 62-47. Next base: position 8,141 of record JAFKKM010000038.1, read on the forward strand.
CGCACAGATCGACGCGTGTTACGGTTTTGCCAGTTCCAGCCATCGCCTGCCCCAACTCACGGCGGAAAATTTCACGTCGGAAATTATGAGCTTAGTGCGCGTCGGTCAACAGCGCACATCGATGCAGCCGCATTGAGATCAAGCAAACTCGATACAAATACCAGCTACACGCTTACCAGCGCAGCAGCGCCGACCCCCAGGTAAAGCCGCCGCCCATCGCTTCCAGCAGCACGAGATCGCCTCGTTTGATGCGTCCGTCATGCACGGCTGCATCTAACGCCAGTGGAATCGAAGCCGCGGACGTGTTGCCGTGCCGATCCACCGTCAGCACCACTTTCTGCGGCGCAATATGTAACTTGTGCGCTGAAGCATCGATGATGCGCTTGTTGGCCTGATGCGGAACGAACCAGTCGATGTCGTCCGCTGTCGTCCCCGTGGCGTTGAAAGCATCGACGATCACGTCGGTGATCATACCGACCGCGTGCTTGAACACCTCGCGGCCTTCCATGCGCAGGTGCCCCACCGTTTGCGTCGTCGAAGGGCCGCCATCGACGAACAGCTTCGCCTTGTGGCGACCGTCGGAACGCAAGTGCGTGGTGAGCACGCCGCGATCGGAGGACGATCCCGGCTGCTCCTGCGCTTCGAGCACGACCGCGCCGGCACCATCGCCGAACAGCACGCAAGTGCCGCGATCGGTCCAGTCGAGAATGCGCGAAAAGGTTTCGGCGCCGATCACCAGCGCGCGCTTGAACGCACCGCTGCGCAGGAAATTATCCGCTGTCGCCAGGGCAAAGACGAAGCCCGAGCATACCGCCTGAAGATCGAATGCTGCACCGTGATTGATGCCAAGGCCGTCCTGCACGGCCACCGCCGTCGCGGGGAAGGTGTTGTCCGGCGTTGATGTCGCCAACACGATCAGGTCGATGGATTGCGCATCGATACCGGCGTCGGCGAGCGCGGCCTTCGCCGCGTTGATCGCAAGATGCGAGGTGAACTCGCCCTCTGCCGCGACATGGCGTTCGCGAATGCCGGTACGCTGCACGATCCACTCGTCGGAGGTGTCGATCTTGGCGGCCAGGTCGGCATTGGTCAGGATCTGCTTCGGCAAATAAGAGCCGCAGCCTAGCGCAACCGAACGTATGGCAGTCACGAAACAGCCTCCTGCGCAGTCGGCGCCGCCACCAGGGGGCTGCCATCGCGGTTGAGCATCTGATTGATCTTGGTGAGGAGATCGTAGCGGACCATCTCATAGCCAACATCTACGGCATAGGCAAAGCCTTCAGCGTCGGTGCCGCCGTGGCTTTTGACCACCACCCCGTTGAGCCCGAGAAACACGCCCCCGTTGGATTTGCTGGGGTCGAGCTTGTCGCGCAGCGCCTTGAAGGCGTTCCGCGCCAGCAGATAGCCTAGCTTGGCCCGCCAGGTCCGTTTCATCGCCGAGCGGAGGAATTCGCTCATCTGCCGCGCGGTTCCCTCGGCGGCCTTTAGCGCGATATTGCCGCAGAACCCCTCGGACACGATGACATCGGCGTCGCCACGGCCGATGCCGTCGCCTTCGACGAAGCCGAGAAATTCGAACTGCGGCGCCTTCATCGCGCGCAGCAACTCCGCCGCCTCGCGAATCTCCTCGCCGCCCTTGACCTCCTCGGTCCCGATATTGAGCAGCCCGACGGTCGGCCGTTCGATATCGAACAGCACGCGCGCCATTGCGCTGCCCATCACCGCCAGCGCCATCAGGTGATGCGCGTCGCCGCCGATGGTAGCGCCGAGATCCAGCACCACGGAGTCGCCGCGCGCGGTCGGCCATACCGCCGCGATCGCTGGCCGGTCGACGCCGGGCAGCATCTTCAGGTTGAACCGCGACATCGCCATCAACGCGCCAGTGTTGCCGGCCGACACCGCAACGTCAGCCTCGCCCTTCTTCACCGCGTCGATCGTCAGCCACATCGAGGAATTCTTGCGGCCGTGCCGCAGCGCCTGACTCGGCTTCTCCTTCATGCTGATCATGACGTCGGTGTGTACGACGCGTGACGCCGCCTTCAGAGCCGGATGGGCCTCGAGCTGCGGCCCGATCACAGCGCTGTCGCCGAACAGCACGAATTCGCTGTCGGGATGCCGGGTCAACGAAATGGCCGCGCCGGGTATGACGGCGGACGGACCGATATCGCCGCCCATGGCGTCAAGCGCAATTCGAACTTTCTTAGCCATATACGTTCCGGAAACCATGTATTTTTGCGAGCTGCGAACGCATCGACCGCAGCCGCCCCGCCGACAGCCTCGCAGCGCTCGCGCTGCGCCGCACCCTACCAAGCGCGACAATAGCGTGTCACGGCCTCGATACAACATCTTGACCCGGAAACCCGAACCCGGGGTGGTTTTTGAAAGAATCAGCCGCGCCACGTAAGCGCCAAAAAGGCCCGCGGCGGCCCGAGATAATCACTCTACCCGACGCCGCTCAATCCGAGTCGGGCGGCGTTTTTCCCGCTTTCAGAGCTTTGAGCGCGGCAAACGGGTGATCCTCGGGATCCGCGGCAACTACCGGTTGCTCGAAAACCGCGTCCGGTTTTCGCGGATAGGGATCGATTCCCAGAAATAGCGCATCGGTCGCCACCCGGCCGAGATCAATCACGTCGTTGACGATCGGCTCTGGGGGATCGGGAATTTCGTCGGACTCGGCCTCGTCATCCACCGTGGATGACAGACGCGGAATATCGGCTTCCGGGGCGAAAACCAGATCGATCGGCTCATCGATCTGGTTTTCGATCGGGTCGAGCGACACGACGCAGGTCTGGCCCACGCGCGCCGTCACCTGGCCGACGACATTCACCTTACCGCTACCGGCATGGGACAATTCGAACGACGCCGCGGCCTGCTCAACCGTGCGCAGGCCGGCCGCCGACGCCAGCGCGGCCCGCTGGGCTTCGGTCGCCTCGAACGCGACCTGCAAACCGGTCTCCGGTATCTGGTCGATACTGACCGGCCATGGCCACGGATCGGAATCCGGGGATCGTGCGGGATGGGCCATCTGGTCTTTCCTCATTGCGTATCGAGCGCGGCAAATGGCTGCCGCTCATCGGCCAGCACAGCGGCATCGACGGCCGCCAACTTCGCGACGGACGCCTCGACGTAATCCGCCAAATGCAGCGCCCGCTCGAAATTCCGTCCGTTGAAGACATTCTTGTCGAGCGCCCGCGCCAGCGCCTCGCGACCTTCCGTCAGCGCCGCATCATAGGCCGCCGACCGCCCATAAAACGCCTGCCCGAACGCCTGCATCCGTTTGGGAACGGCCATATCGCCCACCCCCATCTCGCGCAGGTTGGCATCCATGTCGCTACAGAAGCGATCGAACAACCCCTGCGCCAGCTTCCGCGAATCCATATCCGCGCCGAGACGGCGCAGAACCATCCACAGGTGAAGCACCACCAGATCGAAGCGGCCGTCGACCGTATCCGGGACGCCATAGCCATCGTAGAACGCCGGCTCTCGCGCCCGCGTCACGATCATGCCATAGATGGTGCCAATGGTGTTTTCCGAACCGGGTCGGGGTCGGACAAGGGATTTGAACGGCCAGATCGTCATAGGTTCCACATCGACGCCGGGGCGTGCCTGTCTTGAAATCACTGGTTCAGCCCGGTACGTCAACGCCCTATAGGATGCAAGGGGACGGGGCTCACTTCCGCATGACAAACCGTAATCGGACCGAGAGAACGCGCGGCCGCGCCGCACGCTGGCGGGGCATTGGAACCGCCATTGCCATCGCGCTTGCAGGCGCCAGCCTGGCCGGCTGTGGCGGCGAGCAGTTCCAGAAGGGCTATATCCTGCCGCCGGGCGCACTCGAACAGATTCCCATCGGCGCCAGCCAGGATCAGGTGCTGATCGTGATGGGAACCCCTTCCACCGTCGCAACGCTGAACGGCGAGGTGTTCTACTACATCTCCCAGCGCACGGAACGCTCGGTCGCGTTCATGCCGCAGCACGTCACCGACCAGCGCGTGATCGCGATCTACTTCGACAAGAATCGTCAGGTCGTACGGCTCGCGAATTACGGCATGAAGGACGGCAAGATATTCGACTTCATCAGCCGCACCACCGCAAGCGGCGGTCAGGAAATCAGCTATCTCGCGCCGTTGTTCCGGCTGATCGGCGGAGGCAGCAGATAATTGCGGTCACACTTGCGCGGCTCGTTTAATCCGCGCCGACCTGCGTCACATCCGACCCAAACAAAAACCCCGCGGCTCGCACCGCGGGGTTTTTATTTTTCGATGTTGCGCGGATCAGAGCATGATGTCGAAAAGCGTGAAGCGGTTTTCGGAGAACATCATGCTCCAACCAATCAGTGCGCGAGGACGGCCAACAACAGCAGAGCTACGATGTTGGTGATCTTGATCATCGGGTTCACAGCGGGGCCCGCCGTGTCCTTGTAGGGGTCGCCGACGGTGTCGCCGGTCACGGCCGCCTTGTGCGCGTCCGAACCCTTGCCGCCGTGATGACCGTCTTCGATGTACTTCTTGGCGTTGTCCCAAGCGCCGCCGCCCGAGGTCATCGAGATGGCGACGAACAGGCCGGTGACGATGACACCGAGCAGCATCGCTCCGACCGCCGAGAACGCCGCCGACTTGCCGGCCGCGCCGCCACCCGCGATGAAGTAGATCAGGAAGTAGACGACGATCGGCGACAGCACCGGCAGCAGCGACGGAATGATCATTTCCTTGATCGCAGCCTTGGTCAGCAGATCGACCGCCTTGCCGTAGTCAGGCTTGTCGGTGCCCTGCATGATGCCCGGCTTGGCGCGGAACTGACGACGCACTTCCTCGACGATCGCGCCGGCCGCACGACCCACGGCCGTCATGCCCATCGCGCCGAACAGGTACGGCAGCAGACCACCGAACAGCAGGCCGACCACGACGTAGGGGTTGTTCAGCGAGAAGTCAGGCGCAACACCCTGGAAGTACGGGTGCTTGGCTCCGTCCGCGATGAAGAACTTGAGGTCTTCATTGTAGGCTGCGAACAGCACTAGCGCACCAAGACCGGCAGAGCCGATCGCGTAGCCCTTGGTCACCGCCTTGGTGGTGTTGCCGACCGCGTCGAGCGCGTCGGTCGACTTACGCACTTCCTTCGGCAGACCGGCCATTTCGGCGATGCCGCCGGCGTTGTCGGTGACCGGACCGAAGGCGTCGAGCGCGACGATCATGCCGGCCAGCGCCAGCATGGTGGTGGTGGCGATCGCGATGCCGAACAGGCCCGCGAGGCTGTAGGTCACGAGGATGCCGGCGATGATGACGATCGCGGGCATCGCGGTCGCTTCCATCGAGATCGCCAGACCCTGGATGACGTTGGTGCCGTGACCTGTGACCGACGCCTGGGCAATCGACTTCACCGGGCGATAGTCAGTGCCGGTGTAGTATTCGGTGATCCAGATGATCAGGCCGGTGACGACCAGACCGACGATGCCGCATTCAAACAGCGCCATGCCGGTGTACTTCACGCCAGCCAGCGGGCCGAAACCGACCAGCCAGTGAATGGCGAAGCCAACGCCGACGAGCGACAGGATGCCGGTAGCGATCAGGCCCTTGTACAGCGCGCCCATGATCGACTGGCTCGCGCCGAGCTTGACGAAGAAGGTGCCAATGATCGAGGTGATGATGCAGATGCCGCCGATGGCGAGCGGCAGCGTCATCATGTTTACCAGCAGCGGCGAAGTCGCGAAGAAGATCGCGGCGAGAACCATGGTGGCAACCGCGGTCACCGCATAGGTCTCGAACAGGTCGGCGGCCATGCCGGCGCAGTCACCGACGTTGTCACCGACGTTGTCGGCGATCGTCGCCGGGTTGCGTGGATCGTCTTCCGGAATGCCGGCCTCAACCTTGCCGACGAGGTCGCCGCCGACGTCCGCACCCTTGGTGAAGATGCCGCCGCCGAGGCGGGCGAAGATCGAGATCAGCGAAGCGCCGAAGCCGAGCGCGACCATGGCGTCGACCACCGTACGGCTGTTCGCCGGATAGCCCGCGCCGTGGGTGAGGTACATGAAGTACAGCGTGACACCGAGCAGCGCGAGACCGGCCACCAGGAGGCCGGTGATCGCACCCGCCTTGAACGCCAGTTCAAGGCCGCCGGCGAGCGACTTGGTCGCGGCCTGCGCGGTGCGCACGTTGGCGCGAACCGAAACGTTCATGCCGATGAAGCCGGCAGCGCCCGACAGGATAGCGCCGATGGCGAAGCCCACCGCGACCAGCAGACCGAGGAAGTAAGCCAGCAGAGCGAAGATGACGATGCCCACGATGCCGATCGTGGTGTATTGCCGCCGCAGATACGCCTGGGCGCCTTCACGCACCGCGCTCGCGATTTCCTGCATCCGCGCGTTGCCGGCGTCGGCTCCCAACACCGACGAGGTCGCCCAGATGGCGTAGACGATCGAAAGTGCTCCGCAAAGCACGATCACCCATAATGCTGTCATTGAATTGCCTCAGATCCTAGTTGCCCCGAATTGCGTTCATGACCGCAATTGCGGAGGAACGCGCAAAAAAGGAGCGCTCTGCCCAAAGAGCGACCTTAAATCGGCGGGACCATGCCAAAATCGCGACTTCCACGCAACGATGCCAAAGTCATAAGCAAAGGTTTTTTAAAGGATTTCTGAACCGTGCCGAATCGGGCACAGGTCCGGCCCGTGCGCGGAAACGACTAGAAATGACTGTAAGATCGCCGTTGTAGCGGGATTTCCCGGTTTCCGGCATCGACCAATCGCGGAGCAGCCTCGCCCGCGACGATGCGGCCGATAGCGCTGACCGGCACGCTCACCGACCGCGCCGCAAGCTCAAAAGCCGCAAGCCGATTCTCTGGCACCGCGCAGAGAATCTCGTAATCGTCGCCCCCGGAAACCAGCCGCGCGATGAGGCTGGGGTCGCTTGTCAGCCAGCTTCGCGCCGGTCCTGACAGCGGAAGCGCGGCCGCCTCGACGACAGCGGAGGCGCTTGAGGTACCGCACAACTTGGCGAGATCGCCCATCAGGCCATCGGAGACGTCCATCGCGGCGCTGGCGTAATCGCGAACCGCATGTGCCAATGCAACGCGCGGTTGCGGAACCCGATATCGCTCGATCACCTCCGCACGCGCCGCCGCGTCGTTGTCGAGCGGCCCTCCCTCCCCCTTGAGGACCGCCAGGCCGAGCGTCGCATCGCCGATGGTACCGCTGACCACCAGAACGTCGCCGGCCCGCGCAGCGCCCCGCCGGACCATTTTGCCGAGAGGGACGCGCCCGAAGGCGGTCACCGAGATCATGGCCGGTCCCGGCGTCGAAACCGTATCGCCGCCCAGCAGCGGGCAACCGAACTGATCCGCGTCCTCGCCCAGCGCGCGCGCAAACGGCGCGAGCCACGCTTCGCTGACCTTACACAACGCCAGGGTCAGCACGAAACCGGCAGGCTCTGCTCCCTTGGCCGCGAGATCGGACAGGTTCACCCGCAGCGCCTTGCGCGCCACAGTATCCGGCGGATCGTCAGGCAGGAAATGCACGCCTGCGACAATGGCATCGGTGGTGACCACGACATCGTCGCCGCCGGCTTGTAAAATCGCGGCGTCGTCGGTCAGCCCTAAAGCGCCCGGCGCGGTCGCCAGCGGCTTGAAGTATCGCGCGATCAGATCGTCTTCACCGGAGGACATGGGGCTCAAGTCTCGTCATTGCGAGCGAAGCGAAGCAACCCAGCAGCCACAAGGCAAGGCTGAATTGCTTCGTCGCCTTGCTCCCCGCAATGACGCGGAAGATTACCGGGTAAACTCGCCGCTGCGGAACTGCCGTGCGATCTGATCCAGCACCGCATTGACCATGCCGGTCTCATCGCCTTCGACGAAGGCGTGCGCGACATCGACATATTCCGACACCACGACGCGCGCCGGCACGTCCTTGCGATGTTCGAGTTCATACGAACCCGCGCGCAGCACCGCGCGCAGGATCGCGTCGATCCGCTTCAGCGGCCAGCCGCGCGACAGCGCCTCGTCGATCAAGGGATCGAGCTTGGCCTGATCGCGCACCACACCGGAAACCACATCGCGGAAGAACGCGGCCTCAGCCGGCAGGTATTGATCGCCCTCGACTTCGTTGCCGATCCAGTGGCTTTCGAACTCGGCGAACACGTCGTTGATGCCCGCCCCCGCCATGTCCATCTGGTAAAGCGCCTGCACCGCTGCGAGCCGCGCAGCGCCACGCCGGTTGGCTTTCTTGTCCTGAGGCTTGGCAGGATTGGGTTTGGCCGAATTTTTCTTAATGTCCGCCATGATGCTCAGGCCTGATTGACGCGACGCTTGAGGCGCAGCATCGCCAGCGCCGCGCGCGCGGCGTCGCCGCCCTTGTTCAAATCGTCGGCCCGCGCCCGCGCCCATGCCTGCTCATCGGTATTGACGGTGAGAATGCCATTGCCGAGCGGAATGCAGCGGTTGATGGAGAGGTCCATCAGGCCGCGCGAGGATTCCATCGAGACGATCTCGAAATGAAACGTCTCACCGCGCACCACGCAGCCGAGTGCAATCGCGGCATCGTAAGGCTTGCCGCTTTTCTCGGCAGCATCGAAAGCGATGGCGATCGCGGCTGGAATTTCCAGCGCGCCGGGAACGGTCACGACTTCGTGCATAACTCCGGCGGCGTCCAGTTCCGCCACCGCGCCCTGCAACAGCGCATCCTGAATATCGTCATAGAAGCGCGCCTCGACGATCAGCGCGCGGGCGCCGCGCACGTCGGTCTGGTCTTTCAACGGAGCGCGTCGCGCGTCGGCCATGGGTCAATCCGATCAGAAAGTTCAGAAAGTTAAGTCAGTACTGACTGACAATTTTGGAGGTTTGTAGTCGTTGCCCTGCGGGAAGCCAAGCGGGAAAGCCGCAAGCGGTTCAACTACCCGTCATGGCCGGGCATAGCCGTTCGAAGAACGGCGTCGCTTCGCTCGCCTATGTCCCGGCCATCCACGTCTGAAAATGCCGCCAAGACGTGGATGCCCGCGACAAGCGCGGGCATGACGCTGAATAGGGTGGTTATGCCATCTCCGTCAGCCGCGCGGCGTAGCGCGCCATGAGGTCTACCTCGAGGTTCACCTCGGAGCCTTGTTGCCAGCCATTCAGCGTGGTGACCGACAACGTATGCGGGATGATGAGCACCGAAAAGCGCGTATCCGCCACCGTGTTCACGGTCAGCGAGACGCCATCGAGCGTCACCGAGCCCTTGGTCGCGATGAAACGCGCCAGATCGCGCGGCGCATCGAATTCGACACGCGCCATGTCCGGCAAGTCCTCGCGTGTCACAATGGTGGCAATGCCGTCGGCATGACCGGCAACAATGTGACCGCCAAGTTCATCGCCGATCTTCAGCGCGCGTTCCAGATTGAGCCGCGTTCCCACCTGCCAATGTCGCGCGGTGGTCATGCGCAGCGTTTCAGCGGCAGCATCGACATCGAACCAGGTCCGCCCGTTATCGACGCCGGAGGCGACCACGGTGAGGCATACGCCGTTGCAGGCGATCGACGCGCCATCGGCAATGGTGGTCTGATCGTAGCGGCACAGAATCCGCAGACGATGCAACTGCCCTTGCGCGACGGGCTTCAGGCTGGCGATCTCGCCGACGTCGGTGATGATCCCGGTGAACATCTAAACTCGCTCGTAAATCGTAAGGGTATCGTGATCGAGCTTTTCGCTAGCACGAACCCGGAAGGAAGACGACTGCGTGATGGCGCTGAGCGGCAATGCGCCGAGCGCGGCCACACCATCCGCGCCGATCTCATTCGGTCCGCGCAGCAGCCAGACCTCATCGACCAATCCGGCCTCCACGAACGAGGCCGCGACTTGCGCGCCGCCTTCGACCATCAACCGCGTGATTCCTTTGTCGGACAGCGTCCGCAACGCATCAGCAAGGTCGAGACCATACTCGCTCGTCTTCACACGTAACACCTGTACGCCAGCCGCGCCGAGTTTTGCCGCTGCCGGTGCTTCGGCCGTATCCGAGGTCATCACCCACAGCGGCACTTCGCGCGCGGAATGCACCAGCTTGCTATCACCGGACAAACGCAACGCACGATCCAGCACGATCCGCACCGGTGAGCGCTTCGCCATGCTCGGCAAACGGCACGTCAACAGCGGATCGTCCGCCAGCGCGGTACCGATGCCGATCATCACCGCGTCGCATTGCGCGCGCAGCAGATGCACCCGCGCCCGTGCGGCCTCCCCGGTGATCGCCACCGGTTTGCCGCCCGCCGCACCGATCTTGTCGTCCGGCGACACCGCCAGCTTAAGAATGACATGCGGCCGTCCCTCGCGCACGCGGCGGAAATGCCCGGCGTGATCGCGCGCGGCTTCGTCCGCACACGTTCCGACATCCACCACGATGCCAGCGGCGCGCAGTTTGGCATGGCCTTGCCCGGCCACCTGCGGATTGGGATCCTCGATGGCGGACACGACGCGCGCAATGCCGGCCGCGATGATCGCGTCGGCACACGGCGGCGACTTGCCGATATGGGAGCATGGCTCCAGCGTCACGTAGAGCGTGGCGCCGCGCGCCGCCTCGCCCGCACGCGCTAGCGCCTCCGGTTCAGCGTGCGGCCGTCCGCCCGGTTGCGTCCAGCCGCGCCCAACGACGATGCCGTCCTTGACGATCACCGCGCCAACCGCCGGATTGGGCGCGGTGCGGCCGAGACCGCGACGCCCCAGCGTCAGCGCCAACTGCATGAAACGGCGATCGAGCGCTTTGGCCTCACGCGCCTTGTCGGCGTACTGATCTTCCAGCAGCCGGAAGATCATTTGCGGACCAGCGCCGCAGAGGGCTCGTCGTCGCCGGAGAGTTCGCCCAACACAGTCTTGAAATCTCGCGCCTCGCGGAAATTGCGATAAACTGACGCGAAGCGGACATAGGCGACATCGTCGAGTTGGCGCAGATGCTCCATCACCGCCTCGCCGATAGTCTCCGACGAGATTTCAGCTTCGCCGCCGCTTTCCAGTTCGCGCACGATGGCCGAGACCATCTTCTCGACGCGCTCGGATTCCACCGGGCGCTTGCGCAGCGAGATTTGCAGCGAGCGCACCAGCTTGTCGCGATCGAATGGCACGCGCCGCCCGTTGCGCTTGATTACCGTCAGTTCGCGCAACTGTACCCGTTCAAACGTCGTGAAGCGGAAGTTGCACGCAAGGCACACGCGCCGCCGTCGGATCACCGAGGAATCCTCGGTCGGCCGCGAATCCTTCACCTGTGTATCGAGGCTGTTGCAGCTTGGGCAGCGCATCGTTTCATCCTATGTGGCCGTCATTGCGAGGAGCCTCGCAATGACGAAAACACGCCCTACTGATAGATCGGGAAGCGGTCCGTGAGTGCCTTGACCTTTTCCTTCACCGCGGCCTCGACGCCCGGCGCGCTGCCGTCCGGCGATTGCGCCACCGCATTGAGGACTTCGGCGATCAGGCCACCGACCTGCTTGAACTCCGCCACGCCGAAACCGCGCGTCGTCGTCGCAGGCGTGCCGAGCCGGAGACCGGAGGTGACGAACGGCTTCTCGGGGTCGAACGGAATGCCGTTCTTGTTGCAGGTGAGACCGGCGCGCACCAGCGCTTTCTCCGAGATGTTACCCTTCAATCCCTTCGGCCGCAGATCGACCAGCATCAGGTGATTGTCGGTGCCGCCGGAGACGATCTCGAAGCCGTGGCCGCGCAACGTTTCCGCGAGCGCCTTGGCATTCGCGACCACGTTCTTCGCGTAGATCTTGAAGTCCGGCTGCAACGCTTCCTTGAAGGCTACCGCCTTGGCGGCGATCACATGCATCAGCGGGCCGCCCTGCAAGCCGGGGAAGATCGCGGAGTTGAGCTTCTTGGCGATCTCTTCGTCGTTGCACAGGATCAGGCCGCCACGCGGGCCGCGCAGCGACTTGTGCGTGGTCGTGGTGGTGACGTGCGCATACGGCACCGGCGAAGCGTGAACGCCGCCAGCGACGAGGCCGGCGAAATGCGCCATGTCCACCAGGAAATAAGCGCCGACGCTGTCGGCGATCTCGCGGAAGCGCTTGAAGTCCCATGCGCGCGAATAGGCCGAGCCGCCGGCGATGATCAGCTTCGGCCGCACCTGCTCGGCCTGCTTCGCCACCGCGTCCATATCGATGATCTGGTCTTCACGGCGCACGGTATAGTGCGACGGCTTGAACCACTTGCCGGACATGTTGACCGGCGCGCCGTGGGTGAGATGGCCGCCGGCGGCGAGATCGAGGCCCATGAAGGTATCGCCCGGCTGCAACAGCGCGAGAAATACCGCCTGATTCATCTGACTGCCGGAGTTCGGCTGCACGTTGGCGAAGTTCGCGCCGAACAGTTTCTTGGCGCGCTCGATGGCGAGGTTCTCCGCGACGTCGACCCATTCGCAGCCGCCATAGTAACGCTTGCCCGGATAACCTTCCGCGTACTTATTGGTCATCACCGAGCCCTGCGCTTCGAGCACGGCGCGGCTGACGATGTTTTCCGAAGCGATCAGCTCGATCTCGTGACGCTGGCGGCCCAGTTCGCCCTTGATCGCGGCAGCGATCTCGGGATCGGCGTCGGCCAGCGGCGCGGTGAAAAACGTGTCGGGGGCAGAGGCGGCTTGGGCAGATGAGCTCATCGGCAATATCTCCACCGCCACAGCCTCTCGAAGGAGGCGCGGGCGGTCCGGGGGAAGAGGTCGGGTAACGGGCGTGGCCTTACCACATCCGGCTCGTCGCCGCCAAGGTTTTGCGGTTCCACGACAAGAAAGAACGACATCTGGTGGGCTACCCCGAAAGATGCAAGGAGTGGGCGTGATCCCACCTCACCCGTGCAACCGCCGGTAACTTCACGCAAACGGCAAAGTCTGCCATTGTTGCCGCACTCGCCGTGCGGGTCAGGAGCGCTGAAATCAGAACGCTCCAGCAAGTCGCAATTCGGGGATTAGCGGGCCTGTTCGGCCAAGCATGTCCACCTCGGAAGGCATGGGCTCAGCCATGCGCGGCGACATTCGCGATATCAATTCGAGCAAGAATGCCGGCACGCCGGATAGCGGAGTGCCGCGTCGGCTCGCCGCCATCGTCGCAGGCGACATCGCCGGCTACAGCCGTCTGATGCAATTCGACGAAGAAGGAACGCATGCACGCGTCAAACGGCTTGAGCGCGAACTCGTCGAGCCCACGATCCGTGAGCATCACGGTCGGCTGATCAAGACCACCGGTGATGGTTTCATCGCCATTTTCGACAGCCCTGTCGAGGCAGTGCGGTGCGGCATCGTCATCCAGCAGAACATGATCGGGCGCAACACCACGCAAGCCAAGGCGCAGTGGATCGAATATCGCATCGGTATCAACCTCGGCGATGTCATCATCGAAACCGACGACGTGTTCGGCGATGGCGTCAACGTCGCCGCGCGGCTTGAAGGGCTGGCCGACCCCGGCGAGGTGTTCATCTCCGGCGGCATCTACGAGCAGATCAAGCACAAGATCGTCTGCGGCTATGAATCGCTCGGCGATCGCAAGGTGAAGAACATCACCGATCCGGTGCGAGTCTATCGCGTTCTGCCCGATCCATCCGCATTCAAACGGCGACGCACGCAGAGGCAGAGCCTTACGGTTGTGTCGTTCAGTTTGGTGGTATTGGCTCTGGCGGGCGGCGTACTTTGGTATCTGACGATGCAAACACGCAGCACGGGCGCACGGACGACCTCCACCTCTACGCACACCGACCCGCGGGCAGACTCATCGCGCGCCGCGAAATCGGCCGTCGCAAAAGCCCCTGACACGACGACGCCCTCCGCGCCCGTCGGCGAGCCTGCCGCGCAACAACAGGCCAAGGCACCAGCGGCCCCGATAGCGCCGATTGTACCGCCCGCAGCGGTCGCGCCAGCGATTGCACCGGCCCAGGTCCCGCAGCCGGTCGCACCTCCGCTACGGGAGCCCGAGATGGTTCCGCTTCCCGGCGGCAGTTTTGCCATGGGTAGCAATGAGGATGCTTCTGAAAAGCCGGTGCATCAGGTGACGGTGAAACGCTTCGCAATCGGCAAATACCCGATCTCGATACGCGAATGGAATCTCTGCGCGGCCGCCAAGGCTTGCGGATTTACGGCAACCGGCCCGGACGACGCGCCGGTCGGCAACGTCAGTTGGAGCGATGCCAAACGGTTCGCGGCGTGGCTGGCCGAGACGACAGGCAAACCCTATCGCCTGCCGACCGAAGCCGAATGGGAATATGCCGCGCGCGGCGGCACGCAGACCCGATACTGGTGGGGCGATCAGTTGCAGCCCGACGTTGCCAGTTGCAAGAACTGCACCCAGGTTGCCAGCACCGACCCGCCGAACAGGGTTGGCAGCTTCAAGCCGAATCCGTTCGGCCTCCACGACATGGGCGGCACGGTCGACCAATGGGTCGAGGACTGCTTCCACAAAAATTATCAGGGCGCGCCGATCGATGGCTCAGCCTGGGTTGAGGACGGCTGTACCTCGCACGTGTTGCGCTCCGGCTCTTGGCGCAACGATGCGCGCTACGTGCGGCCTTCGAACCGCGACGGCTACGATACCCACGTCCGTTACCCGACCCATGGCTTTCGCATCGCGCTGACTTTGTAGGATGCGCCGTATACTGAAGGGACCGTGTCATGACGATCACCCGACGCATATTGCTTCAGGTCGCGATGCTCACCACGCCTCTCGCCGCTTTCGCCAAGGGCAAGCCGGCGGCGAAAGATGCGCTGCTCTATTTCGTCTGGCCGCAGGACGGCACCGTCATCAAGGGCGCCTTCTGGTGTCGCTTCGGCCTGCGCAACATGGGCGTGACCCATGCCGGCGACGACTTTCAAAACAGCGGCCATCATCATCTGCTGATCGATGTCAACGAGCCGCTCAATCCGGACGAGCCTATCCCGCAGGACAAATCGCATCTGCATTTCGGCGCCGGCCAGACCGAGGCCCGGATCGAACTGCCGCCCGGAAAACACACGCTGCAACTTGTACTGGGGGATGCCGATCATTTCCCCTTCGTCCCACCGGTGATTTCGAAGAAAATTACCGTGCGGATCAAATAATCGGTTCACATCAGCACGAACCTATCGGACGTTGCGACGTTGTCCCTCCAGCACGCGCCGGGTGACAACCGGCCGCAACGGGGATGACGGACGCAGCTGATTTTGCCGGTTTCTGGCTGCGGCATCAACGCATCGGTACGCGTTTTGTCTAACCCGTTCCCGGCGCGTGCGCCTTTTCGGCGGAAGCGGACGCGGCAAGCATCGCCGCATACCCGGCATTCACAAGGCCATCTGCTCCACGCCGCATTCCTTGCACGTATACTTGACCCGCGACGTCCCTTTCGGCGCCGAGACCTTGTTCTGCGCACCGCACTTGCCGCACGTCGCCATGATGCGGGTGTCCCCCTGCTTCACCGTTACGCCCTTGCGCGTCATCGCCTCGCGCATCAACCGCTCGGCTTCCTCACGCATTGCCTGCTTGTCCATACCTACCCTCTCCCGTGCGACTTGCGCGGCGCTGTTGTACGCCTGAATTTTGTCGTGCCAATAGGAAAATCGCTCAGAGCCTGTCGCAAATGCTGTTATCGGCCGCATGGCTGGGCCACACAGCCCCGGCTTGGCGAAGACCTTTATTCGGTTAAGGATCATACCATCGACAAGACCGGCAAGGAGCCCGACATGGATGACGCTTTCGACCCCGCCCTGCACAAGCGCTACGAGACCCGCTGGTTCGAGGATTTTGCTGTCGGCGAGAAATTCATCCTGCCGAGCCGCACCATGACCGACGCCATCTTCCTCGCCTTCCAGGCCGCGAGCGGCGACAATCATCCGATCCATTACGATGTCGAATTCTGTCGCGCGCGCGGAATGCCGCACATGCTGGCGCACGGCTATCAAATCCTGATCCAGACCGCGGCCGGTGCCGGCACGTTCCCATTCATGACCGAGGACAGCCTGATCGGTTTTCTCGACCAGTCGTCGAAATTCCTCGCGCCGGTCTATGTCGGCGATACCTTATACGGCACGCTTATCATCGACGAAGTGAAGCCGGGGCGCACCACCGGCGTCATCGGGATGCGCACGACAGTCCACAACCAGAAGCGCAAGTTGGTGCTGGAAGGCACGCAGCGTTACCTGCTGCGCAAGCGTCCCGCTCCCGTCGTCGCGTAGCAAATAAAAACGCACCGGTCCCGGGGCAACTCGGGGCCGATGCGCGACAGTGAGAAGGTGTCCTTGGAGAGACGTCTTCGAAGATTGGGCGGCCGATCTTGCGTCGGCTCGCCCGTTTGCTCGCTTGGAGGCGAAGAAAAAACTCAGAGGCGATAGAGGATCTGGTCGGTCCAGAAACGTTCCAGTCGGTGCAGCGACTTGTTGAGCGTGGCGAACTCCTCGTTGGAGATGCCACCGACCTGCTCCACCGTCTTCATGTGCTTCTGATAAAGCGCATCGACGATGCGGCGGATTTCCTGACCCTGCGCGGTCAAGCGAATGCGTACCGAGCGACGATCAACGCGCGAACGCTGATGATCGAGGAAGCCGAGCTCGACCAGCTTCTTCAGATTGTAGGAAACGTTGGAGCCGAGATAATAACCGCGCGTGCGCAGCTCACCGGCAGTCAATTCCTTGTCGCCGATGTTGTAGAGCAACAGCGCCTGCACCGAGTTGATGTCGGCGCGGCCACGACGATCGAATTCATCCTTGATGACGTCGAGCAGCCGGCGATGCAACCGCTCTACCAGCGTGAGAGCTTCAAGATAGAGCGGCTGCACCGGTGCGTGACCGGCAGCGCGTTCGGCGGTTTCAACGGCCGTGGCTGCGGCTTTCATCATGACACTACCCCTGTTGTCGTTTTTTCGACTTATGCGACGAAACTTGTGTCCCGCCTGATAGCCACAACCTAACGGAGGCGTTTGAAGATCCGCTTAAATAAGACAATAAAGAGATCATGAATTTAAGACAGTGAATCGCGGATTAAGCCCGTCAAATAAGGGCTTTTTGTAATCATCTGTTCAGGACCGGGGCGTGATGTTCACGCTTCGTCTGCGGTTCCCGCCGCCTCCTGTCGCATTTGCGAACAGGGTCGTTCAAATCCGAAACATTCGCGTAATCTTCGTCACCGCCGCGTTAGGGTGACTCAATTCTTACCGCGAAAAATTTTGTGAAAATTCGCGGAAAATCTTCGCGGCGGCCTTTAGGTTTATGCGACGCCGCGCTGGCGCCCTTCCCAATATGGCGCGCGCAGTGCCTTGCGATCGATCTTGCCGAGCCCGGTGACCGGAATCTCGGCGACGAACTCGATCGTTTTCGGTGACCACGGCGCGCCACGCTTCTCCTTGACGTGCGCCTGCAGTTCTGCGGCTTCGTTGTTCGCGCCCGCCTTCAAAACCACGAACGCTTTCACCGCCTCGCCCCACTTGTCGTCGGGTACACCGATCACCGCGGCAGACGCCACCGCTTGATGCGACATCAACGCGTCCTCCACCTCGCGCGGATAGATATTGAAACCGCCAGAGATGATCATGTCCTTGGTGCGGTCGACGATATAGAGGTAGCCTTCCTCGTCCTTGATGGCGACGTCGCCGGTGTGCAGCCAGCCGCCGCGAAACGCTTCTTCCGTTGCCTCCGGACGTTTCCAATAACCGTCCATCACCAGCGTGCCGCGCACGCAGATTTCGCCGGGCTCGCCGATTGCGACTTCGCGCATTTCGGAATCGAACAGTTTCACATCGACCAGCGGATTGGGTCGACCGCACGAGCCGAGACGCCCCGGCTTCGAGACATCATGATCAATCTTGCGCATGGTGGTGACGCATTGCGGTGCTTCGGTCTGGCCATAAAGCTGGACGAAGACCGGTCCGAAAATATCCATGCCTTCGCGCAACCGATCCGGTGACATCGGCGCGGCGCCGTAGACGATCATATCGAGCGACGACAGGTCGTAGCGCTTGCGCAAGTCGGGCGCATCGATCAGGGCATAGATCAAGGTCGGCACCAGGAATGCGGCGGTGATCTTTTCCTCGGAGACGACGCGGCAATAGGCTTCAGCCTCGAAGCCCTGCACCAGACGCGTGAAGCCGCCGCGCATCATCACCGGATATAGCGTGACGCCGGCGGCGTGGCTGATCGGGGTCGCGGCGAGGAAGCGAATTTCCGGCGGCCAGTCCCAATCGGCATAAAGCAATGTCGCCATCGTGGTGACGACGCGATGCGGCAGCATGACGCCCTTGGAGCGTCCTGTGGTGCCGCCGGTATAGGCAAGCCATGCGATGGCGTTGACATCGCTCTCATCAACGAGAGGCGCGGGAGCAACCTTGGGCAACTCCGCCAGCAAGTCGCGCGCGCCCTCCACCGAGCCGAACGAGAGAACATGTTTCAGCGACGGCACGCGCGACTTGATCGCCAGCCCGCGCGGCGCGAACTTGCCGGCCTCGACGATCAAGGCATCGATCTCGGCATCGCCGATGATGAAGACATGATCGTCCTCGGCGGCCATCGGATGCAGCGGCGTGTAGCGTAGGCCCATCACCATTGCCGCGCTGATCGCAGCCCAAGACTCTGCGCGGTTGCCGGCCAGCACCGACAGTGCATCGCCGCGCTTCAGGCCCACCGACCGGAACAGCGCGATGAAGCGCCCCACGGCATCGCCGAACTCGCGATAGCTCCAGCGGATATTGCCATCAGCCAGCGCCGGCCGATCTCCGTAGCGCGCCACCGCGTTGACAATGAGACTACCCGCCGTTCCGCCCGCGTGAAGTTGATCCACGATATCCTCCCGATGTTCCCTGCCGCTCTACATGTCATTGCCCCGAGAGAGGTCGACTATGGCGGCCGTTCCTGCGCGGCGAGCCAGGCCAGCACGAGATAAAGCGCCAGGAACGCCACCTCGACGCCGACCACGATCAGGCTGCCGCCGTAGATCGACGGAAACATCAGTTCGACAATCGCCATCGAGACCACGGTGGTGAGCCAGACCACCGCGCCCCACGGCGTCGCCAGCCACAACCCGACCGCCGCCACCAATTCGATGACGGCAAAATAGATCGTGGCGGCTTGCCAGGCGGTCGTCTGGTTTTCGAACGCTCCATTCTCGCCGCCGACGAAACCGGTGACCTGCGCCCAGTGGTAGAGACCCTTGCCCATCGACAGCACGGCCATCACCCGCAGGAACAGCACAAGGCGGCCGGTCCAGACATTGTCGTCGGACTCAGGCTTGGCCGATCGCAGATCGTTTGCCGCAATGGTGCGCTCGCGCTGCGGCACCTCGCGGGGTGAAGGCTCAGACATCAATTCGGTACTCGCGTCGGGAACGGCTGAATCGCACCGCCCATGAGGCGATTCATGGCCCGCCGGGGCGCTAAAATCAATTGCGGCCGACGTCCCGGCGCGGTGACGCCGTTGCCGGGAGGTGCTAAACTAAAACAGGACTAATTCCAGAATTCGGTTTCGGAGAATTTCCACCATGGCGATCAAATTCGGGCGGCCCATCGAAATGCGCGACGCGCCGCGGCGCGAGACCGCCGCAGCCCCCGCTTCACTCGATCTGGTGGTCCGCCCCCGCCGCAACCGCAAATCCGAATGGGCCCGGCGGCTGGTGCGGGAAAATGTCGTCACCACCGACGATCTGATCTGGCCGCTGTTTGTTGTCGATGGCACTAACCAGCGCGTTGATGTCGCCTCGATGCCAGGCGTTCAGCGCATCAGCGTCGATCAGGCGGTGCGGGACGCCGAACGCGCCATGAAGCTCAACATTCCGTGTATTGCGCTGTTTCCCTACACCGAGCCGTCGCTGCGCGACGAGCGCGGCTCGGAAGCACTCAATCCCGACAATCTGGTCTGCCAGTCGGTGCGCGCGATCAAAAAGGAATTCCCCGATCTCGGCGTGCTCTGCGACGTCGCGCTCGATCCCTTCACCAGCCACGGCCATGACGGCTTGATCCGCGATGGCAAGATTCTCAACGATGAAACCGTTGCCGTACTGGCGCGTCAGGCGTTGGTGCAAGCCGAAGCCGGCTGCGACGTGATTGCGCCCTCCGACATGATGGACGGCCGCGTTGGCGCCATTCGCGAAGCGCTCGATGAGGCCGGCTTCCTCGACGTCCAGATCATGGCCTATGCAGCCAAGTATGCGTCGGCGTTCTACGGCCCGTTCCGTGACGCCATCGGTTCCGCCAAGGCGCTCACGGGCGACAAGCGGACCTATCAGATGGACAGCGCCAATTCCGACGAAGCCTTGCGCGAGGTCGAACTCGACATCGCCGAGGGCGCGGACATGGTGATGGTGAAGCCGGGCCTGCCCTATCTGGACGTCGTCCGCCGCGTGAAGGACACCTTCGGGATGCCGACCTTCGCCTATCAGGTATCGGGCGAATACGCGATGATCGCGGGCGCGGCAAAGAACGGCTGGATCGATGGCGAGCGGGCGATGATGGAAAGCCTCGTCGCCTTCAAGCGCGCGGGCGCCGACGGCGTGCTGACCTATTTCGCCCCGCAGGCGGCGGAAAAAATTCGCGCGGGACTCTAAGCCCTCCAGGGAACCGACCAAGGCGGGTGACCGCCGCGGCAATGAAACCCGACCGGCTTGCCGGACCTTGTGATCGGGCAATCGGATCGCCATGTCATGACGCGGGATTTCGTCACCAGACGGGAGAGCGTCATGTCGGCAAGCGATTCCAATCGGACTGAGGCGGCAGGCTGGGCGAGCAGCCAGGCCGATGTACGGCCTCATGCCTTCGATCCGTGGGAGCAGCCGGAACTGTTTCGCGGCGTTCTAACGCGTCGCTTCTTCGCCTTTGTGATCGATCTTCTGGTGCTGTCGATTCCAGTCGTCCTGGTATCGCTGTTCATCGCCGTGTTCGGGCTGGTAACGCTAGGGCTAGGCTGGGTGCTGTTCGCTTTCGTGGCTCCGGCCTCAGTGATCTGGGCCATCATCTATTACGGCATGACACTCGGCGGCCCGCGCTCCGCAACCGTCGGTATGCGCGTGATGGATCTGGAAATGCGCACCTGGTACGGCGAGCCGAGCTATTTCCTGCTCGGCGCCACTCACGCCGTCGTCTACTGGATATCGGTGTCGATGCTGACGCCCTTGGTCCTGCTGGTGGGCCTGTTCAACGGGCGACGTCGGCTGTTGCACGACGTCATCCTTGGGACTGTGGTGATCAACACCTCGGTTCGCGCCGAAATCTCACCCCAGCCCCGCCAGAGCTGGTAGTTGCGGAAGGCCGTTGACCGGCCCTCCCACTCGGGCGATGCTTGCCCGACCATCGGAGGCTGACGAGATTCGGTGACGCAACACTCCCGCGACACTCCGCAATTCTACCTGACGGCCCCCTCGCCGTGCCCCTATCTGCCGGGGCGGCAAGAGCGGAAGGTGTTCACGCATCTGGTCGGCAGCAAGGCCAGCGAGCTGAACGATCTTCTCACGCACGGCGGGTTTCGCCGCAGCCAGTCGATCGCCTATCGCCCAGCCTGCGACCAGTGTCACGCCTGCGTTTCGGTCCGTGTCATCGCCAATGAGTTCCGGCCCTCGCGCAACTTCCGCAAGGTAATGGCGCGCAATGCCGATCTGGTCGGCCAATCCCGCAGCGCTGTGCCGACCTCGGAACAATATTCGATCTTCCGCGCCTATCTCGACCATCGCCACCGCCTCGGCGGCATGGCCGACATGACCGTGCTCGACTACGCCATGATGATCGAGGACAGCCATGTCGAAACCCGGCTGATCGAATATCGCCGCCGTCCGGCCGAAGGCCTCGAAGCGACAGCGCCGGGCGAACTGATTGCGGTGGCGCTGACCGATATCCTCGGCGACGGGCTGTCGATGGTCTACTCGTTCTTCGAGCCGTCGGAGGAAAACCGCTCGCTCGGCACCTTCATGATCCTCGATCACATCGCGCGCGCGCGCCGCATGGGATTGCCTTACGTCTATCTTGGCTACTGGATCGATGGCTCGCGCAAGATGAGCTACAAGAGCCGCTTCCTGCCGCAACAACGGCTGGCACCGACCGGTTGGCTTCGCGTCGACGACGAAGCATCCGCACAGTCGGAAGCGCAGGATTAAGACGCGATGACTTGAGATGAATCGTCATTGCGAGCGAAGCGAAGCAATCCAGCTCTTTCTTCGCGGCCCCTGGATTGCTTCGTCGCTAATGCTCCTCGCAATGACGACCGAGATGAGTCAATAAACTTAATTTCATCCCACTCCAAGCGCCAACCAGCTCTATCCGAAAACCGTATCGAACAGCAGCTTGAGATTGAGCACGACGATGACGCCGGCCACTGTCCACGCGATGGCGGCAGTCGAGCGTGAGATCGCCAGATCGCCCATCCTCCGCCGATCCGAGACGAAGCGCACCAGCGGGATGACGGCGAAGGGGAGCTGCATCGACAGCACCACCTGGCTGAGCACCAGCAACTGTCCGGTGCCACGTTCGCCGTAGAGCCACGTCACCACGACCACCGGCACGATGGCGATGCCGCGCGTCACCAGCCGGCGCGCCCAGGCCGGCATGCGCAGATGGATGAATCCTTCCATCACGATCTGCCCCGCCAGCGTCGCCGTCACCGTCGAGTTGAGGCCGGACGCCAACAGCGCCACCGCGAACAGCGTCGAGGCGATGCCGAGGCCGAGCAACGGCGACAGCAGCCGATGCGCGTCGCCGATTTCAGCGACGTCCTGATGGCCGGTGCCATGAAACGCCGCGGCGGCGACGATCAGGATCGCGGCGTTGACGAACAGCGCTAGCATGAGCGCGATGGTGCTGTCGGTGGTTGCCCACTTGATTGCCTCGCGGCGCCCCTTTGGGGTCCGCTCATAGGCGCGGGTCTGCACAATCGACGAATGCAGATAGAGGTTATGCGGCATCACCGTCGCGCCGATGATACCGATGGCGATGTAGAGCATCGCGGGATTGGCGACGATCTCCTTCGACGGCAAAAAGCCCTTGGCGATTTCGGCCACCGGCGGCGCAGCCGCCACGATCTGCACGACAAAGCAGCCGGCGATGATCACCAGCAGCGCGATGACGAAGGCTTCGAGAAAGCGGAAGCCGCGATTCATCAACAACAGCACCAGGAATGCGTCGAGCGCCGTGATCAATGCGCCTGCGATCAGGGGAATGCCGAACAGAAGTTGTAGCGCGATCGCGGTGCCGATCACCTCCGCGAGATCGCAGGCGATGATCGCCGCCTCGCATATCAGCCACAGCATGATGCCGACCGGCCTGGAATAATTGTCGCGGCAGGCTTGCGCCAGATCGCACCCGGTGGCGATGCCGAGCCGTGCGGCGAGTGCCTGTAACAGGATCGCCATCACGTTCGACAGCAGGATCACCGACAACAGCGTGTAGCCAAACTGCGCCCCGCCGGCGAGGTCAGTGGCCCAGTTGCCCGGGTCCATATAACCGACCGACACCATGTAACCGGGGCCGAGGAACGCCAGCAGCCTTCGGAACCAGTGCCCTCCGACCGGCAGGGGGATCGAAGCGTGGACCTCAGGCAAGCTCGGCCGCCCCGCTTCCGGGGGCGGGTTCGGTTTACTTATTCCGGCCAAGGCATCCATGCCTCCACCATGGCCGATATCTTCTTTTATTGCAACTCATTTGCAATAGCGAAAAGGCCGGCGACCTTGGCTGGCAAATATCTCCGGTGAAAGCTGTCTGCCGCCAATGAGAGGCGACGCCCCTCACCAAGGCAGGCCGGGCCCCAAACCCTCGGCAATCAATCAAAGCACAACCCCTCCCCGGCATTTCCGCATGTCGAAAATGCGAGCGTGCGTCCGCTTTGTATGATAATCGTCATCTTATACGCCAAGGGAACGATCATGACCGACAACACCATTGCCGATCCTGCTATTGTACTCAGTTCGCCGCGCGCATCGGTCGTGCAAGTTGCGGTTCTGGCGGCGCTGGCCTCGACTGGAACGCTGGCCACCAACATCCTGCTGCCGTCGTTGCCGCAGATGGGGCGATCGCTCGACGTATCCACCGCGACGGTGACGTCATCGATCACGGTCTTTCTCGCTGCCTTCGCAATCGGACAACTCGCCGTCGGGCCCCTCTCCGATCGCTACGGCCGGTTTCTGCCGGTGATCGCCGGCTTCATCGTCTTCATCGCCGGCAGCATCTGGTGCGGACTAGCGAGCGACCTCCCGAACCTCCTGCTTGGCCGCATCGTGCAGGCGTTCGGCGCGTGTGCGACGTCGGTGCTGTCACGCGCCATCGCGCGCGATCTCTTCAGCGGAGAGGCACTCGCGCGAACGCTTGCCTTGATCATGATCGCGATGGCGGCCGCACCGGGCTTTTCGCCGCTTCTGGGCAGCGCGCTCGATCACTACTTTGGCTGGCGCTCTGAATTCGCATTCGTCGCGATCTTCGCCGCGGCGGCGGCGGCGGCCTATGCGACTCAACTCGGCGAAACCCATCGCGGCATCCGCACGCCGCTGGCCCCACGCAATATCGCCAATACCTACCTGCAATTGATTATCGACCGTCGTTTCCTGATTCCGGCAGTAACGGTGAGCCTGATCCTCGGCGGTCTGTTCGCGATGTTCTCGGCGGCGCCCCGCATCCTGATCGAAGCGCTGCAATTCTCGCCCATCGGCCTCGGCATCTTCTTTGCCGGCACGGTCATCATCGTTTTCGCGGCAGGCATGATCGCGACGCGGCTTGCAGCACGGTTCGGATTGCAAGGCCCGATTCAAGCCGGACTTCTGCTGACGGCAACCGGAAGCATCGCGTTGCTGTTGGTGGGCATCTCCCACGGCGGCTTCCTGCCGTTCCTTGGCAGCATGTCGATATTTCTGCTCGGCATGGGCATCGTCAATCCGCTCGGCACCGCGCAGGCGCTCTCGCCGTTCGGTACCAATGCCGGCGCGGCTTCGGCGCTACTTGGATTCTGGCAGATGCTCGGGGCCGCTTTCGGCGTCTGGATGGCCGCAACGATCTTCAACGACGCGATGATCGCACTCGGCGTCGTGCTCGCGATCGGCTCGACGCTGGCGCTGATCCTCTATCAACTCCGCGCCAGAGCACCGGCCGCCTAAGAGAGGCTGCGCCCTATAGGGCGCAACTTATTCGATACCCCAGCCGAACTTGTTGGATTTCGGAAAACCCTTCGGCGGCAAGCGACCGGCATCGGCGCGCGTGCCACGCCACTCAGACAATTCCTTCATCGTCGCGCTGAATTCGCGGCCGGCGGAATCCCGCCACTTCAAGCCTTCCTTGGCCGTGAACACAGTGACGTCCGACAATCCGCCGTCCTTGTACTTCTGCAAACGCACGCCGCGACCGCGCGCCATTTCGGGCACCTGATCGAGCGGGAAGATCAGCAGCTTGCGGTTCTCGCCGATCACCGCGACAGTGTCGCCGGTGACGGTCGTGAGCGCCCGCGCTTCGTTCGGCATCTCGACGTTGAGCACCTGCTTGCCCTTGCGCGTGGTACCAACGCAATCGTCCTCGTTGACGACGAAGCCCTGTCCCTCATGACTGGCGA
This sequence comes from Hyphomicrobiales bacterium, assembly GCA_017305555.1. GTDB lineage: Bacteria > Pseudomonadota > Alphaproteobacteria > Rhizobiales > Xanthobacteraceae > 62-47. Next base: position 33,603 of record JAFKKM010000038.1, read on the forward strand.
TCAGGAACTTGCGACCGCCGGTGTTGACGAACACTGTGACGATCGCCGCATCCTGCTCCATGTCGATGAACATGCGGATCGGCTCACCATGGCCGCGCCCGCCCGGCAACTTGGCGACATCGAGCGAATAGAACCGCCCGTTGGTGGCGAGCAGCAGAATCTTCGACGTCGTTTCAGCGAAGAACGAGAAGCCGAGCTTGTCGTCGGTCTTGAACGACAGGTTCGACAGATCCTCGACATGCCCCTTGAGCGTGCGCACCCAACCCTTATCGGAGACCACCACCGTCACCGGCTCGCGCTCGACGAAGGCTTCTTCGATCGCCGCGAGATCGTGCTCCGGCGCATCGGCGAAGATGGTGCGTCGTTTGCCGAGCGGCGTCTTCGGCCCGAACATGTCGCGCACCTTGCGCACCTGTTCGGCGACTTTCTTCCACTGCTCGGTTTCCGATCCAAGCACGGCATTGATGCCCTTGAGTTCGGCCCGAAGATTCTTGTCTTCGGTGCGTATCTCCATTTCCTCGAGCTTGCGCAACGAGCGCAGCCGCATGTTGAGGATGGCCTCGGCCTGAACCTCGGTGAGCTTGAACGCCTTAATCAAGGCCGGCTTCGGCTCATCCTCGGTGCGGATGATCTTGATGACCTTGTCGATGTTCAGATAGGCGATCAGGTAACCGCCGAGCACTTCGAGCCGATGCTCGATCTGCGCTTTGCGATAGTTGGAACGGCGCAGCAGCACGTCGCGCAGATGATCGAGCCATTCGCGCAAGGCTTCGGCAAGACCAACCACCTTCGGAATGCGGCCCTTCACCAGCACGTTGAGGTTCAATGAAATCCGGCTTTCAAGCTCGGTGAGCTTGAAGAGCGATTCCATCAGCAGTTCGGGATCGACGTTGCGCGACTTCGGCTCGATGACGATACGGATGTCTTCCGCCGACTCGTCGCGGATGTCGTCGACCAGCGGCAGCTTCTTGGCGTTGAGCAGTTCGGCGATTTTCTCGATGAGTCGCGACTTCTGCACCAGCCACGGAATCTCGGTGACGACGACAGCCCAGGTGCCGCGCGCACCTTCTTCCTGATGCCATTTGGCACGGGTGCGGAACGCGCCGCGCCCGGTGGTGTAGGCTTCCGCGATGCTTTCCTTGGAATCGACGACGATGCCGCCGGTCGGGAAGTCCGGACCCTTCACCCACTTGAGCAATGCGCGCGACTTGGCGTCGGGCTTGTCGATCAGATGCAGCGCGGCGTCGCAGAGTTCGGCGGCGTTGTGCGGCGGGATCGCGGTGGCCATGCCGACGGCGATGCCCTGCGCGCCATTAGCGAGCAAGTTCGGGAAACCGCCGGGCAGAACCACCGGCTCCTTGGACTGGCCATCGTAGTTGGCGCGGAACTCGACGCCGTCCTCATCGATGCCTTCCAGCAGCAGCCGCGCAACGTCTGTCATGCGCGCTTCGGTGTAGCGATAGGCCGCCGGGTTATCGCCGTCGATATTGCCGAAGTTGCCCTGCCCGTCCACCAGCGGATAGCGCGAGGAGAAGTCCTGCGCGAGGCGCACCATGGCATCATAGATCGCCTGATCGCCGTGCGGATGGAAGGAACCCATCACGTCGCCAACGATCTTTGCTGACTTCTTGAACGGCGTACCGGGATCAAGCCGCAGCAACCGCATCCCGTAGAGGATGCGGCGATGCACGGGCTTCAGGCCGTCGCGCGCGTCAGGCAGCGCCCGGTGCATGATGGTCGACAGCGCATAGGCAAGATACCGCTCCTCAAGGGCGGTGCGCAGCGCAACGTCCTCGATGTCCGCAGGTTCCGGTGGAATCAATCGTTTTCCCATGGGGACGGGTTAGCGCCTGACGGCGCGCCCGACAAGGCGTGATTCGGTCCCGCGATTCGGTCTGAAACCAGCCGAAACCTAGGAATCCGGCATGGAATCGGAAGACAATAGCCGTCCGCGTTGCCGGACTACGGCGGCAATAAAGCCCGCGCGGGTATCCGAATGGCTAAGCCCTCGCGGCTCCAGCACATGACGAAGCAGGAATCGCCCGGTTAGTTCAAAACCGTCCTGAAGGTCCTGGTCGGACCAGCCGTTGCTTCCGCCGTCCGCCTCACGCAGGAACGGCGGCAGCCGGAGCAGCCGTCCGCGCCAGGGTTCGCCCGCCTGCCGCGACACCGCGCCGCCGGACTTCGGCGACACGTAGATCAGATCGGTGGTGGCCCCCGTCGCCGCGCAACTCGACAGGTCGAGACCAAAGCCGAGTTCGGCCAGCATCGCCAGTTCGAACCGAACCAGATGGACGGCGGCCTCACCTGCATCGGTGAAGTCATCCAGCGTCAGTTCGAGCATTTCGTAGATGTCTTCGTGCGGCGCGCGTTCTGGCAGCAGACGCGCCAGCGATGCCAAGTGCGTGACGCCGTAGACCGCGTGCGAATCCGCCAGCAGGGTCGCGGCACGGGTCCGCGTCACCTCGATCTGATATGTCCCGAGGTGCTCATCCAGACGCGCGCGCCAGACGGCATGAACCGTGTTTCCGGGTTGCAAGACGGGCCGCATACGCGAGCCCGCACCGCCGCGCACGAGGCCGAGATGGCGGCCATGTTGGCGCGTCAACAGTTCAGCGATGGCACTGGACTCACCGTGCCGCCGCACGCCAAGCACGATGCCCTGGTCGGTCCATTCCATGATGCGCGATACTATCGCATTCCGTCGTCATGCGCAGGTGACATCGCCACTCACACATTCGATCTTTCGAACCAGCCACGCGCATCGCCGGTGAACGAATAATATAGCCCTGCGGCCGTCATTCCCGTCGAGATCAATTCGATCAATGACTCGAGCTGCAAGCCATCGAACGACAATTCCCCTGCCAGCGACAGGACGGACAATCCCAACGCCACAAGCAGGACGATGCGCGCCCAGTTTTTATGATGCTGCGCCGCCAATCCGACGAGAAAAACGAACAGCAGGATCAGCACGGCGTTGGCGAAATAGGCGACCGACGCGGCCGACTCGCTCATGTCGTCCGGCATGGTCCGGAACAGCGCCGTCAACGTATCGAGCAGCAATGAGGCATAGAGCAGCACCTCGAAGCGCCAGATGTTTTGCGGGACTGGCTGGTTCGCCGGCGTCATTCTTTTGGAAAATCCAGACCCATTTCGCGATAGCGTTCGGGATCGTCGCCCCAGCCGTCGCGCACCTTCACGAAAAGGAACAAATGCACCGGCTGGCCGACGATCTCGGCAATCTCCTTGCGCGACTGCTCACCGATCGACTTGATGGTGGCGCCGCCCTTGCCCAGCACGATCTTGCGCTGGCTGTCGCGCTCGACATAGATCGTCTGCTCGATCTTGATCGAATGATCCTTGCGTTCGGTCCACGTGTCGGTTTCCACCGTGGACTGGTACGGCAACTCCTGATGCAGATGCCGATAGATTTTCTCGCGGGTGATTTCCGCCGCGAGATAGCGCAGCGGCGCATCCGACATCTGGTCTTCGGGATAGTGAAACGGCCCTGCCGGCACTTTGGCCGCAAGCGCATGACGCAGATCGTCGACGCCGTCGCCGGACAGTGCCGCCACCATGAAGGTGTCGGTGAACGTCAGCCGCTCGTTGGCAGCTTTCGCCAGCGCCAGCAGCTTTTCGCGCGGCACCAGATCGATCTTGTTGATCACCAGAATTTTCGGATGCGCGACCGTCTCCAGTTTGGTGAGGATCGCGTCAGCCTCCTCGTCGATGCCGGCGCGCGCATCGAGCAGCACGCAGACGAGGTCGGCGTCGTGCGCCCCGCTCCAGGCCGTCGAGACCATCGCGCGGTCGAGCCGGCGCTTCGGCGCGAAGATACCGGGCGTATCGACCAGAATGATCTGCGCGTTGTCCTCGACGACGATGCCGCGGATCAGCGCGCGCGTGGTCTGCACCTTGCGCGAGACGATGGTGACCTTGGAGCCGACCAGCGCATTGACCAGCGTGGACTTGCCGACATTGGGCGCGCCGATCAGGGCTACGAAGCCGCAGCGGGTCGACGATTGATCCGCGGTATCCTGCAATGCGCTATCCGGCGCCATGACTGCTTCCCTTGACGCCGTCGCTCGCCAGCATGGCCGACGCGGCGGCTTTTTCGGCGGCGCGCTTGCTGCCGCCGGTGCCTTCCGCTGAGGTCAGACCCGGCAGATCCACCGCAACACGGAACTGCGGATCGTGGTGCGGGCCGGTGCGTTCGATCTCGCGATAGACCGGCACCGGCAAGCCCTTGCCCTGCGCCCACTCCTGCAACACCGTCTTGGGATCGCGCAGCGGCCGTTGCGGCTTGCGCATCCGCTCCAGCCAATTGGTTTCGACGAACTTCACCGCTGTCGCGTAACCACCATCGAGGAAGATCGCGCCGATCACGGCTTCGCAGATGTCGCCGAGCACTGACTTGCGCAACCGCGCGCCGGCGCCGGCGCCGACCGAGCCGAGCTTGATCGCATCCTGAAAGCCAAGCGAACGGGCCACGTCAACGCAGGTTTCCTTGCGCACGAGGTCCGCCAACCGTTTCGAGAGTTCGCCCTCATCCGCCTTGGGGAAAGCACGATAGAGCATGTCGGAGACGATCAGCCCGAGCACGTGATCGCCGAGAAATTCCAGCCGCTGATAACTGTCGGTGCGGTTGCGTGCCGCCTTCAGCGCCGAGACGTGTGTAAAGGCCGTAGCAAGCAGCGTCGGATCCTTGAACGAATAGCCGATGCGCTCCTCGATCGCCGCCATGGCGGCTTTCGCGGCCGCCTTTCCACGCGGCTTCTTGACGCGCACGGGCGTGGCGTCGGCAGGAGGCGCAGAGCTTGCCTCGTCAGCCTGCGGAACGACTTTGATGTCAGCCGCTTCGTCCGTCATCGCACAAAGGTGAACAGGCGATTCCACCGGATCGCGGTGGGCCATCGCCAGATTTGCCAGGCGTGCTCGCCTTCGGCAATCGAGAAGAAAATCATCTGCGCGCGGCCGATGATATTCTCCAGCGGCACGTAGCCGACCGCGGAAAGCACGCGGCTGTCGGTGGAGTTGTCGCGGTTGTCGCCCATCATGAAAAAGTGGCCGGCAGGCACGGTGTAGACATTGGTGTTGTCGTAGAAACCGTTGTCGACGCAGTCGAGGGTCTTGTAGGTCACCCCGTTCGGCATCGTCTCCTGCCACTGCTTCACGCGCGCCGTCGCGCCGGAGCCGCAAGGATCTTCGCCGACAAAATCAGGCAGCCGTTCGCGCTTGACCGGAACGTCGTTGATATACAGCAGTCCTTCCCGCACCTGGATGCGATCACCCGGCAAACCGACCACGCGTTTGATGTAATCGATCGAGTCGTCCTTCGGCAGCCGGAACACCACGATATCGCCGCGCGAGGGTTCGGAGCCGAAGATGCGGCCGGAGAACAACGGCGGCGAGAACGGAATCGAATAGTGGCTGTAGCCGTAGGAATACTTGGAGACAAACAGATAGTCACCGACCAGCAGGGTCGCCTTCATCGAACCGGACGGAATGTTGAAAGGCTGAAACAGGAAAGTGCGGATCACCAGCGCGATAATCAGGGCATGGATAACGACCCGGACGGTCTCGCCAAAACCGCTTTCCTTCTTGGTGCTTGAAGTCACGCTCATCGCTTTCTCAATTCCCTCGTCACACGCACGACGATGAGCATTCGTCTGGCGAGGCCATCGGCGTCACCTGAACCTAGCTCGATTTTGAACGCTTGAATCGCCCTGCGCCACCGCCCTTGGTGATCATCCCGCAGGATCAATTCCGCCACGAAGCACCCCGGCCGGGTTTTAGACCGTTGTTGCTGGCGGCGCAATCAACCACCCCATCAAAAGTTCATAATACATTGATATATCTTGATTTTTAATTCTGTTGACGGTTTCGGGGCAACGATCTCAGTCACGGCGCGGAATCGCCGAAATCACGATGAAGGCTTGGGCCAGCGGCCAGTCATCGGTGATGCTGAGGTCGATTCGCGCCTCGTGCCCCTCGGGGGTCAGGACGGCAAGTCGCTCCCGGGCGCCGCCGGTCAATTCCATGGTTGGACGCCCGCCCGGCAGGTTGACCACGCCCATATCGCGCCACCAGACGCCGCGCCGGATTCCGGTGCCGAGCGCCTTCGAGCACGCCTCCTTGGCAGCAAAGCGTTTCGCGTAGGTCGCAACCACCATCTTCTCGCTTTTAGCGCGGCGCTCGGCCTTGGCGCGCTCAGCCTCGGTAAAGATGCGGTCAAGAAAGCGCTCGCCGTGGCGCTCGATCACCTTGGCGATCCGGCGGATGTCGATGAGATCCGAGCCGATGCCGATGATCATGCACGACGCTCGCACTTGGCGCGGCCGCGCTCCATGGCCGCGCGCATCTGCCGGACAGCTTCCGGCAAGCCGACGAACAACGCTTCCCCCATCATGAAGTAACCGATGTTCAGTTCCTTGATCTGAGGCAGCGTGGCGATAGTCTCGGCGGTGGCGTAATCCAGCCCGTGGCCGGCGTGAACCTCAAGCCCCGCCTCGCCCGCGAGCTTTGCGCCGTCAACGATGCGTTGCCATTCACGATCCGCCTTAGCATAATCACCATCGACCACCGCGTCGCACCACGCACCGGTATGAAGTTCGATCACCGGGGCTTTCAGCGTCGCGGCCATTTCGATCTGAGCGGGATCGGCCGCAATGAACAGCGACGTGCGAATGCCGGCATCATTGAAGCGCGCGATGTAGGGCGCAAGCGGATCGCGCTGCCCGACGACATCGAGGCCGCCCTCGGTGGTCAACTCCATCCGCCGCTCCGGCACCAGGCAGACGGCGTGCGGCATGGTGGCAAGCGCGATCCGCTGCATCTCCTCGGTCGCGGCCATCTCGAAATTCAGGGGCTTGGAAATCTCCGCCTTCAATCGCGCCATGTCGCTGTCGCGGATATGGCGGCGATCCTCTCGCAGATGGGCCGTGATACCGTCGGCGCCGGCCTTGATCGCGGCCAGCGCGGCACGAACCGGGTCCGGCCGGTCACCGCCGCGCGCGTTGCGCAGCGTGGCGACATGATCGACGTTGACCCCGAGGCGAAGGGCGGCGGATTGGGACATGACGAACTCGCGGGAAGACCGAATGAGAGTTAACCGTTGACGCGCTCGACCTTGGAGACGACCGACTTCGCGCGCAACTGCGCGATGATAGCGCTGAGGTGTTTCAGATCATAGACCTCAAGATCGATGGTCAGCTCCGTGAAATCCGGCGAGCGGCGAAACATGCCGATGTTGTCGATGTTGCCGTCGTGCTCGGCGATCACGGTCGCGATCTGCGCCAGGCTGCCCGGCTCGTTGACGTTCTCGACGAACAGCCGTGCCGGGAAACGCTGCGGCGTCGATTCATCGACATCCCAGCGCACGTCGAGCCAACGCTCCGGCTCTTCCTCGAAATCCTTCAGCGCCGGAGACTGGATCGGATAGATCGTGATGCCCTCGCCCGGCGACACGATACCGACGATGCGGTCACCCGGGACAGCGCCACCGTTGGGCGCGAACTTGATCGGCAGATCGGATCGCAAACCACGAATCGGAATAGCCGCGGCCGGACGCAACGGAGGTTTCGGCGAGCGCAGTTTCAGCTTGACCGCGAGGCTCTTCTTCTCGCCGAAACGATTGACGCGTTCTTCCTTGTAGTCCGGATACATCGCACGCGCGACGTCCGACGCCTTCATCTCGCCGCGCCCAACCGACGCCATCACGTCCTCGATCGAGGCGCGTGCCAGCCGCGGCAGCGCGCCCTTCAGTTTGTCGTCGGCGTATTCGATCTTCGCACGCATGAACAGACGCTCGACAATGCGGCGGCCGAGCGTCGCATATTGTCCCTTCACCGCCGTGCGCGTGGCGCGACGGATCGCCGCCCGCGCCTTGCCGGTGACCGCCAGCGTTTCCCACGCCGACGGCGGCGCCGTCTGCACGCTCGACGTCAGCACTTCGACTTCGTCGCCGTTCTGCAATTCCGACGACAGCGGCGCGAACTTGCCGTTGATCTTGCAGCCCACCGCGCTGTTACCAACATCGGTATGCACCGCGTAAGCGAAATCGATGACGTTGGCCTCGCGCGGCAACGCGATCAACTTGCCCTTCGGCGTAAAGCAGAACACCTGATCGTGGAACAGCTCGAGTTTGGTGTGCTCGAGAAATTCCTCAGGGTTGGCGCTTTCCGACAGCATGTTGATGGTGTGGCGCAGCCACGCAAAGGCATTGGACTCGCGCTTCACCAGATCGGTCGGCGTGCCCATGCCGTCCTTGTAGAGCGCGTGGGCGGCGATGCCGTATTCGGCGATCTGATCCATATCTTCGGTGCGAATCTGCAATTCGACACGCTGATTGCCGGGGCCGATCACCGTGGTGTGGATCGAACGATAGTCGTTCTGCTTCGGCGTCGAGATGTAATCCTTGAAGCGGCCCGGCACCACCGGCCAGGTGGTGTGAACGATGCCGACCGCGCGGTAGCACGCCCCGACATCACCAAGCACGATGCGGAATCCAAAAATGTCCGACAACTGCTCGAAGCCGACTGACTTACGCTCCATCTTGGTCCAGATCGAAAACGGCCGTTTGCGACGGCCGACAACCCGCGCGGTCATGCCTTTGCTCGCGAGCTTGGCGGACAGCTCGCTCTCGATCTCCTCGATCAGGTTGCGGTTGCGGTCGGCCAATTCGTTGAGCCGCTGCATCACCACGGCATAGGCTTCCGGATCGAGCGTCTGGAAGGATAGGTCCTCCAATTCCTCGCGCATTTCCTGCATACCCATGCGTCCGGCCAGCGGCGCATAGATATCGAGCGTCTCCTCGGCGATGCGCTGGCGCGATGCCGGCGGCATGAACTCCATCGTCCGCATGTTGTGCAAGCGGTCCGCCAACTTGACGAGCAGGACACGCACGTCGTCCGAAATCGCCAGCAACAGCTTGCGGAGATTTTCCGCCTGCTTGGCCTCGCGTGAGACCAGCTCGAGACGCTTGAGCTTGGTCAACCCCTCGACCAACGCGCCGATCTTGGAGCCGAACAGGCTGTCAATCTCGGCCCGCGTCGCGTCGGTGTCCTCGATGGTATCGTGCAGCAGTGCGGCGACGATGGTGGCGTCGTCCAGTTTCAAGTTGGTGAGGATCGCTGCCACTTCGAGCGGATGCGAGAAATACGGATCGCCGGACGCGCGCTTTTGCTCGCCATGGGCCTTCATGGCGTAGACGTAAGCCTGGTTCAGCAGGTCTTCATTGGTATTCGGGTTGTAGGAGCGAACCCGTTCAACCAGATCGTATTGCCGCATCATCTGGGAGCGCGGCGGCTTGGCCGGCTTCGGCGCCTCCACGGTGGGCGGCGCGACGGGAGCCGCTGGTGCTTCGGCCGTAGGCTGCACTTGCCGCACATTGCGGCGCCAATACGCAATCACGCTCTCAGGCCCCACCACGCCGGTTCCAATGCCGGCGGCAACGCGAACGGACCAGGCTCCGATAGAGCAAGGGCGGCCGGTCCTCGTCGCCCTGCAACCATCATAGCGCTAAAAAATGTCAACAAAAGCAAAAGCCCGGGTGGTTGCACCCGGGCTTTCGCAAATAATCGTATGCCAAGGAGCCAGCCGGCCCGGCTTGGGGTTACTCGTCTTCCTCGGGGCGCTCTTCCGGGGGAGCCAGACCTTCGAGGCCCTTCAGCAGCTCCTCCTCGGTCATACGCTCGACCGCAACCTCGGTGTCATCGGCATCGACGCTCGCGCCGGCGGAGCCGATCAGCGGCACCGTATCCGGTTCCGGCTCGTCGACCTCGACAAACTTCTGCAAGGAGTGAACCAACTCTTCCTTCAGGTCTTCCGGCGAGATGGTCTGGTCCGCGATCTCGCGCAGCGAGACAACCGGGTTCTTGTCGTTATCGCGATCGATCGTGAGCTGTGCGCCCGACGAGATCATGCGTGCCCGATGCGCGGCCAGCAGAACCAGATCGAAACGGTTGTCGACCTTATCAATGCAATCTTCAACGGTGACGCGCGCCATGAACTGCCGCTCCGCTTACAGGGGGTTGAATGTGGCTGAGTGTCCGACGTAGGTATATGGGCTGCGCCAGTTTCGCAAGGTCAAATGTGCATTTTGCCTCATTGGCACAATCCGGCACTTCGCCCTATCTTGGCCGCAGTTGCACGCCCCCTACTAGGGTCAGCTTGCGGTGACATCAAGAAACCGCTTCATTGTCGCGCTAGATTTCCCGAGTCGCTGTAAAAGTATCTATGGCTTGAGCATACGTCTCCGATGACGTTAAACCGTCATCGGCACCTTCATCCGACCACGCGCAATGGCCCCTTCGAGCCAGCGCCAAGAACATGAAACAACCGCGAGAGACTTATGTCATCTGAATCCAGCAAAATTGCGCTCTTCATTGACGGGGCCAATCTTTATGCCACGGCCAAGACACTCGGCTTCGACATCGACTACAAGCGCTTGCTGAAAGAGTTCCAGAGTCGCGGTACACTTTTACGTGCATTTTATTACACTGCAATCATTGAAGATCAAGAGTATTCGTCGATCCGCCCGCTGATCGATTGGCTCGACTACAACGGCTATACCGTCGTCACCAAGGCCACCAAGGAATTCATCGACGCCAGCGGCCGCCGCAAGGTCAAAGGCAACATGGATATCGAACTGGCCGTCGATGCCATGGAGCTGGCCGAGCACATTGACCAGATGGTGCTGTTTTCCGGCGACGGCGATTTCCGTTCGCTCGTCGAAGCCATGCAGCGGCGCGGCGTTCGGGTCACGGTGGTGTCCACCATCACCAGCCAGCCGCCGATGATCGCCGACGAACTGCGCCGCCAAGCGGATGTGTTCACCGACCTGATGGAATTGCAATCGAAACTCGGGCGCGATCCTTCCGAGCGGCCTGCCCCGCGCGAACCACGCCATCACGCCCCGCAATTCCTTCAACGCAGCACCGTCGCCACGCGAAACAATGACGACGACTTCGAGGACTAAGTCCAAATCCAGACCTCGATCGTCATCCGACACGATCACCAAGACCGCTGATCATGCCGAGCCGGATCGGGACTGCCCGCTCTGTCCACGGCTGGTCGAATTCCGCGAATCGATCCGCGCGCGCGAGCCCGGTTGGCACAACGCGCCGGTGCGATCGTTCGGCGATCGAAACGCGGCGCTGCTGATCGTGGGACTGGCGCCGGGACTGCAAGGCGCCAACCGCACCGGCCGCCCCTTCACCGGCGATTACGCCGGCGACCTGCTCTACGCAACGCTGACCGCATTCGGCTTTGCCAAGGGCGTCTATCAGGCGCGACCGGATGATGGCTTGACGCTGATCGATTGCCGCATCAGCAATGCGGTGCGTTGCGTGCCGCCGCAAAACAAACCGTTGCCGATCGAAATCCGCACCTGCCGGCAATTTCTCAATGCAACGCTTGCGGAGATGCCGCGACTGCGCGCGATCGTCGCGCTCGGGCGCGTCGCACATGACTCGACTGTGAAAGCGCTCGATCTGCGCGCCGCAGCAGCGCCGTTTTCGCATGGCGCCGTGCATGAAGTCGGCACGGTGAAGTTCTACGACAGCTACCACTGCTCGCGTTACAACACCAACACCGGCGTGTTGACGCCCGCAATGTTCGAGAGCGTTTTCGCGAGAGTCCGCGCCGATCTCGGCTAAGGCGGTCGTGTTACTTGCGCGGATTTTCCTTCAACCACGCCAACACATCACCCGCATTTCGATCCGGCGGAAACACCGGATAGAACACATGCGTGATGCGTCCGTCATCGATGATCAGCGCCAGCCGCTTGATCATGACCAGCCCCGCGACCTCCATGGTCGGTAGATTGAGCGCGCGCGTCAGTTCGAGCGCCTCATCCGACAACACCGGAAACGGCAGATGCAGCCGCCCGGCCATCTCGCTTTGATAGGCATTGCTCTGCGTCGACAGGCCGAACACATGCTGCGCGCCGGCCGCTTTCAGATCGGCAAAGAGATCGCGAAACGCGCAGGTCTGCGGCGTGCAGCCACGCGCACCTGGAATCATATCCCAGTCGTCGACAAGCGCGATCTTGCCCGGCTCGCCGGTGCGCGGATAACCGAACACCACCGTGCGCCCGGAGAGTTCAGCCAGCATCACCATAGCGTCGTTGGTGGCGAGCAGACCGACCGGCGGCAACGCCGCTCCGATCAAGTGACGCGCGGCACCATCATCTTGCGGTGCGGAAATCTTGCTCCAATCGACGGCCAACAGATCGTTCTGATTCATCGTAACCGTTCCTCCCCGCGAGGCGCGCACTAACCCCTCGCCCGCATCAAGCGGCCCTTCTCGCGATTCCAGTCGCGCTTTTTCTCAGTCTCGCGCTTGTCGTGCAACTTCTTGCCTTTGGCGAGCCCAAGTAACAGCTTGGCGCGTCCGCGTTCGTTGAAATACAACTTGAGCGGAATCAGCGTCATGCCGTTGCGTTCCACCGCACCGGCCAGCTTGTTGATCTCCTTCTTGTGGAGCAACAGCTTGCGCGGCCGCTTCGGCTCGTGATTGAACCGATTGGCCTGTAAATACTCAGGGATATTGGCGTTAATCAGCCAAATCTCGCCGCCCTTAGGATCGGCGTAGGATTCCGCGATGGTCGTCTTACCATTGCGGATCGATTTGACCTCGGTACCGGTCAGCGAAATACCCGCCTCGACCGTATCCTCAATCGCGTAATTGAAGCGCGCCTTGCGGTTTTCCGCGACGACCTTGATGGCGCGCTCGTTCTTCTCCGCCATGTCTATAAGCCCCTTTAGGCGCTGCCCTTAACGAACGACAGCGCCCGCCGTGGGCGCCTCGTTTCAGCTCTTCTTCAGCAGGTCACGAATTTCGGTCAGCAACTTGACCTCGTCGGACGGCTCCGGCGGCGTGGCCGCCGCAGCCGGTTCCTTCTTCTTCAGCGAGTTCATCAACCGCACGACGATAAACAAAACCCAGGCGATGATGACGAAGTTTAGGGTCAGCGTGAGGAAATTACCCCAGGCCAGCACCGCACCTTGTTTCTTCGCATCGGCAAGGTTGGCTGCGGTGACCTGCGACGACAGACCAGTAAAGTAGTTCGAGAAATCGAGACCGCCAGTGACCGCGCCGATGATCGGCATAATAATATCGGCGACCATCGAATTGACGATCGCGCCGAACGCCGCACCGATGATCACGGCAACGGCGAGATCGACGACATTGCCCTTCATGGCAAATTCGCGGAATTCCTTCAGCATCCCAAATTCCTTTTCAGCCCATGTTGATGTGTGACGACAACAATCGACGCTTACAAACACGCACTCAGTTGATCAGTCCGGCATGAACCATGGCCTTGCGCACCGCCACTCGCGTCGGTTCGGAGACAGGCACCATCGGCAACCGCAATGTCTCCTCCATCTTCCCCAACAGCGACAACGCGTACTTGATCGGCGCCGGATTCGACTCCATGAACAGATCCGTATGGAGCGGCATCAGCTTGTCATGAATCGCCAACGCGGCGGTGGTATCACCGCGCTGCCACGCCTGATGAAACTCAGAGCATAGCCGCGGCGCAACGTTGGACGTCACCGAGATGCAGCCATGGCCGCCGTGGGCCATGTAGCCGAGAATGGTAGCGTCCTCACCCGAGAGCTGGTTGAAGTCCTCGCCCATCGCCGCGCGCTGTTGCGAGACGCGAACCATGCTCGCGGTCGCATCCTTCACCCCCGCGATGTGGGAGAGCTGCGACAGTCGCGTCATGGTCTCGACCGACATGTCGATCACCGAGCGGCCCGGAATGTTATAGATGAAAATCGGAATTTTGATCGCGTCGTTGATCGCCTTGAAGTGCTGATACAACCCTTCCTGCGTCGGCTTGTTATAGTACGGCGTCACCACCAGCACCGCGTCGGCTCCCGCGCCTTCGGCATGTTCGGCAAGCTCGATCGCTTCGCGGGTCGAGTTCGATCCCGCGCCGGCCATCACCGGCACGCGCCCCTTGGCCTGATCGATGCACCATTCGACGATCCGCTTGTGCTCGTCGTGGCTGACCGTCGGGCTCTCGCCGGTGGTGCCGACCGGCACCAGGCCGTTGGTACCTTCGGCGATCTGCCAGTCGACGAAATTGCGAAAACCAGCCTCATCCACCGCGCCGTTTTTGAACGGCGACACCAAGGCGGTAAAGGACCCCCGGAACTTCGTCTTGGCTGCCATCGTCATTCTCCAACAAACGCCTGCCGCATAATCACTACCGGCTTATCTAGCGGGTCCCTCGCCGCGACAAAAGGTCTATCCGCGCAAGCAGCCTGCCTCGTCCCCCAGTTCCCGCCAGGGATAGCTTTCGAACCGGGCGCGACACGCCTCGCGTCGCGGCACAAACGATAATAGTTTCATAAGCTTGCGCTGTCTATCGAGGGCGACTTCGCGACGCTGGACGGATCCCCCGGACAAAGCCCGTGGGCCACGAATGATCGGGATGGCCGCGAAATTGCCCGGGTCGCACGGCAGACATGAAATGCTTAACACATTTGATGTTCTGTTCTTGCAATCAGAGACAATTTCCCCGGCCGCAAGCCGGGATCGATTCGAGCGAAGGACGCCGTGATGACGTTTGCCCGCGCATCGGCATGGCGATGGAAGGTGTTGATGGCGACCGTTGGGTCGCTGGCACTGATGATCAGCGCGCAAGCCGCCCCCGAGGCCACTACAACCAAATCCCACGCGACGAAGACGACCGCTTCCAAGGCGGCGGCGTCCAAATCTTCCGCCGGATCGAAATCGCACGACACCAAAAAGCCGGACGCCAAGACAGCGAGCAAGGCGCACACCGCCAAGCCGCACGCGGCGAAGAGTGACGCACATAAATCCGGATCGAAGAAGACTGAATCGAAGTCCTCATCGAAACCGACCGCAACGAAAGCAACGCCAGCCAAATCCGCGGCGAAACCGACCGCTGCCAAGTCGCATCCCGTCCACGCCGCGTCGCCGCCTCCGGCGCGCCATCCGGCACCGCGCGTCGAGCGCAAGCCCACGCTGCCCTCGGTGGTCGCGGCGACGTCATCTACTTCACAAGCCGACCTCGGCGCGTTGCAGAACGTGATCAATCTGGTGCAACGGCGGAAGCAGACCGACGCGACACAAGTAGAAGCCACGATCAGCGATCCGGTGGCGCGCAAGCTCGCCGAGTGGATCATTCTGCGCAGCCCCGACAACGGCGCGAGCGTCGAGCGCTATCAGGCGTTCATCGCCGCCAATCCCGGCTGGCCCTCGCAGACTTTCCTGCGCCGCCGCGCCGAGGCCGCGCTATGGGACGACCGCCGCGACGACGCCGCCGTGCTAGGCTGGTTTCAGCGTGAAGCTCCGCTGTCCTATAAGGGCAAGTTGGTGTTGGGGCGCGCCCTGCTGGCACGCGGCGACCGGGCAAATGCCGAGCGGCTGGTTCGCGAGGCCTGGCGCGATGACGATCTGACCTCGTCAGCAATGGAGTCCGCGGTCCTCGATCAGTTCGGCGCGTTGCTGCAGCCGAGCGACCAGAAAGCACGGATGGATGCGCTGCTTTACGAGAACGCGAACGAAGCAGCGTTGCGCGCGGCACATCGCCTCGGTAGCGATCAGGTGGCGCTGGCGCGCGCACGCATCGCCGTATCGAAGCGTGCGTCGAACGCGAAAGCTTTGCTTGACGACGTGCCACGTAGCCTGCACGGCGACGCTGGCTACATCTTCAGCAAGATTCAATGGCTGCGGCGACAGGAGCGCATCGAGGAAGCCGGCCGCCTGATGTTGAGCGCGCCGCGCGATCCCGCCCGGCTCTACGACCTCGACGAATGGTGGATCGAGCGCCGCGTGCTGGCGCGCGAACTGCTCGACATCGGCGACAACCGCACCGCCTATCTGGTGGCGCGCGACGCCGCACTGCCGACCAAGAACGTCTACAAGACCCAGAAGGAATTCACCGCCGGCTGGATCGCGCTGCGCTTCCTCAAGGATCCGGCGACCGCGACCCAGCACTTTGCGCGTATCGCCGAGCGCAGCGAGAATCCGACCGCGTTGGCGCGCGCCGGCTACTGGCTCGGCCGCGCGGCGGAAGCCTCCGGCCGCAGCATGGATGCGCGCGCCGCGTATCAATCCGCCGCCGCGCATTCGACCAGTTACTACGGCCAGTTGGCGCGCGCCAAGCTCGGCCTGCCGCAGATCGAGATCAATCGCGCACCGGGCTCGGGCCTGCGCGGCATCGAGCGCTTCGAGATCGTGCGCGCGGTGCAATTGCTTTACGCGCTGAACGAACGCGACCTGGCGATTCCGATTCTCGCGGACATGGGCGACAATGCCGAAGCCGACGTGCTGGCCGGGCTGGCCGAAGCCGCGTCGCGCAACAACGACGCACGCGGCATGTTGCTGCTCGGCAAGGCCGCGATGAATCGCGGCTTGCCGTTCGACGTCTATGCCTTCCCCTCCACCGGCCTTCCGCACTATCGGCCGATCGGTCCGGAGGTCGATCCCAGCGTGGTGTTCGCAATCGCCCGGCAGGAAAGTGGTTTCAATCCGAAAGTCGTTTCGCCGGCGCAAGCCTACGGCCTGATGCAGGTGACGCCGTCGGCCGCGAAGTACGTGACCCGGAAGTACGGCGCAACCTACGATCTCGGCCGGTTGAAGAACGACTCGGTCTACAACACCACGCTCGGCGCCGCCGAACTGGGCGGCCTGCTGGAAGACTATCGCGGCTCCTACATCATGAGCTTCGCGGCTTACAACGCCGGGCGCGGCAGCCTGAAAAAATGGATCGCGCGCTACGGCGACCCGCGCGATCCCAAGGTCGATGCGGTCGATTGGGTCGAGCGAATTCCATTCTCGGAAACCCGCAACTACGTGCAGCGGATCATGGAGAACCTGCAAGTCTATCGCGCGCGCTTCGGCGGCGGATCACGCCTGCAGATCGAAGCGGACCTGCACCGCGGTGCCAGCGTGCAGTAACGGCATTCCGTCGTCGCATCTGAGATGCGACGACGCGCGGTTCGACCATTTTCGCGATCCCCCTGCTCTGGTGCGATCGGGATGGCTGGTGCTACTTTGAAACTCACACCCAGCCGTGGAGCCGAATGTGACATCCGCTGATCCCGCCCCGATGACTTTGACCTTCCGATGCCCAAAGGAGCTGGAGGGAATTTTGCCACGGCCGGTGCCGGCCGCGCTTGGTGTTCCGACCTGGCTCAAGACGATGCCGCAACAAGCGTTCAATGCTCTCAACGGCGGTACCACCGACACCGTAAAGCGCTGTCCCCCATTCGTCGACGCCATGACGTCGGGTTTCCTGATTCCCCTGATCTGCGACCTCAAGGTCGAGAATGGTGAATTCACCTGGGACAACGACATCGCACCCGGCGGCGAACTCAATTTCGTGCGCTCTCCGGTCGGCCTCCACGACGCCAGCCAGGTCACGGGCACGCCGTTGTTCGAAGCCGACCGCTTCATGGTGAAGTTTCACAATCTCTGGACGATCGAAGCGCCGGAGGGCTATGCACTGCTGTTCACGCATCCAGCCAACCGCTTCGACCTTCCATTCACGACCCTCACCGGGCTGGTCGACAGCGACCGCTACTATGACAACTGGATTCATTTTCCGGCGCACTGGCACGACATGAATTTCAGCGGCGTGCTGCCGAAGGGAACGCCGATCGCGCAATGTATGCCGGTGAAGCGCGACAAGTGGGAAATGCGTACCGCCGCCTTCACGACGGAAGAATCTCAGCGACTACACGATCTCACGACCACGATGTACAATGAGACCGGAATCTATCGACGGCAGTTCCGAGCGTAGAGGTGCATCACTTTTTATCGACGTGCAGGAATTTCACGGCATCGCTCGGCCGCAGAAAGAAACGACCATGCGACGCGGACGCGAGTGCCGTGATCGTCGCTCCCACCATCTGGGGACCGCCGCGTGCTGCCTGGCGCAAGCTCGCCTCGCCTGCATCACGCTTTCCCATTTCCAGAAGGCAAGCACCAAGGCTGCTGCGCGTCACCGCATCGTCGGGCTGCAAAGCAAGAGCCCGCCGGAAAAGATCGGCGGCGGCAGAATACTCGCCATCCTGCGCCAAGACCCTTGCCAGAGCGGCCAGAACATCAGGCCGTTGCGGCGCATCGGCGGCTGCGCGCTGCAACAGTGCGCGTGCGCTGACACGATCGTTGCGCTTGATATGCGCGAAAGCCAACGTCACCCGCAGATCGACCGCGTCGGGCGCGGCTTCAAGCCCGCGCGCGAGCACCGTCATCGCCTCGTCGTGCCGCCCGCCGCGCGCGAGCTGATTGCTGTATTCAAGAAACGCCGGCACGAATGGCGGCCGTCGCGCCGTGATCCGCTGCAATCGCTCCAGAGCCGCATCGGTTCGTCCGGCCGCCGCCAACGCGCCTGCAAGTTCGGTTTCAATCGCCGGATCGTCGCTGCGTCGCGCCGCCCGCTCGAGCGGCATGATCGCCTCGTCCGCGCGATTTTGCATCAATAGCGCGCGTCCGAGAATCTGAGCCGCGAGAAGATTGCCGCGATTGGCCTTCAACACGCCAGCGGCAACGCGCTCCGCTTGATCGGGGCGCTGCATCCGCAGCGCCAGAATGGCTTCTTCAAGTGACTGTTGAACCAGTCTCGACGGACCAGAGGCAGCGCGATTTAGTGGATGCTTTGACATTCGCAACAATCATAACCCATCGACGCAACCGTAGCAGATACACGACGCAACGCGTGAACTGTTTGTCGTTACCGAACGCACGTCCCGGATACGATACGACACAGCATCGCGGCGCCATCAGGTGCTGCGGCGCCTGGTTACAGAATCATCGCGAGAGGTGACCTGTAGCTGTCCCCGGCTGAGCGAGGCTGCGCGGGACTTGCGCTTGCGCCACATCACGTTCGGGACACGCTCCCCTCATCTCGTCACAAGCAAAAACCCCCGGCATTTCTGCCGAGGGTTTCTGTTTCAGATCGTAGTCGCCGTGAGGCGATGACGATTAGAAGTTGCGCTGAGCGCGGACACCGAAGGTCCAGGTGCCACGGTCGCCGGCAACTGCCGTCGCGTTCACCAGGCCAACGCGGTTCTGGGTGAGGTACGAGTACATCACTTCGCCCGAGAAGGTCAGACCCTTGACCGGGGTCCAGCGGGTGACGAGACCCAACTGGCTGATATCCCAGTCCGGATTGGCGGCCAGAGCGGTCTTGACGGTGTTGTTGTAACGAACAGCCGACCAAGCACCGAACAGCGACGACGACCAGTAGGGATCCCAGTTGTGGTTGAACGCACCGCGAACACCGTAGGTTTCCGTCTTCTGGATGCCGAAGCCCGGCGCATAGACGCCGTCGCTCGAGAAACCAGTCGCCAACACAGCGTTGTTGCCGATGGCATAGCTGTCCGGGCTCACGCCGCCGATGATGTAACGCGAGGCGCCGTCAGCGTAACCAACCGACACGTTGATGCTGTCGCCAGCACCGGTCGGCAGGTTCTTGAGCGAGAGACCAGCCTGAACGGCAAAGCCCCAAGCATCGGACGGAACCGGCGACACGAGAGCTTCACCCGTGCGGATCTGGTGCGCCGCAGCCGAGAGCTGGAACAGACCCCAGGCCTGGTCGACACGGAGCTGTCCGACGATGTCCGGAACATTGGTGCCGCCCCAGTTGCTGGCAGCGGCGGTGCCGAAGCCAACGCCGAGATCGTACAGCGGAGCGCGGGTGTAGGAGTTGATAGCGCTACGACCATTCAGGCCGCTGTTTTCTTCCAAGCTGATCGTGGCCGACACGCCGTTACCGAACTGAGCGGTATAGGCGATCTGGTTGATACCGGTCACGTCATCCTGACCACCGAGCAGGAACGAGGTATTGTTGCCCGGATAGCCGGTCCACGGGGTCGAGAACTGCGAAACAGCCTTACCCATCGTGAAGCCAGCGAACTGGATGAACGCGTAGTACACGCCGAGGTTACCGGCGGCACGCGAATCAGTGTCCGTAGTCCAGTTGAACGTCATGTCGACGTAGGTACGAACCACGCCATATTCGGTCGCAGTGCGGGTGTCGACGTTCAGACCGAAACGCGAACGGGAGATGTAATCGTTCGACGCACGGCTGTTTGCACCGGTCCAGCGCGGCATGTCGTAAGCGCTAGCGGCGTTGAACGAGGTGTCGGCACGGAGATAACCGCCCAGCTTGATGCAGGTGTCGGTGCCGGGGATGTAGTAGAAGCCGGCGCCGTACAGGGAGCACACCTTCACGTATTCGACCGCCTTGGCCTTCAACGGAAGATCCGCCGCCTGCGCCCCACCCAGTGCGACCAGGGTCGCAGCCGAGCCGAGGATAAGGCTCTTCGCAATGTTCATGTAAACCTCCAAGTTTGCTCTTTAGGGAAGGTTCCGGATCCGCTGGGTGAAACACCCGAAGACTAGGTTCCCTTAGTCCCTGACTAAACCGCTCGATCCGTTCGCGCCTTCGGACACTCCCGCACAACGCGAGGGACTTAAGCGAACCACCTAACGGGACGACCTCGGGATGCCCCCCTCCGTCGCTCCAGCCACAATTACCTAACGTCCATGAACACGCAACAAAGGAACGCCTCAGAACGGTACCAATCCGGCCGTTTTTGGGTCGGTGTTGCACAAATAACACGCGGCTGTGATCATCACACCATTGCAAGGCATTGATGTATTTATGTTTTTAGAAATGGAACTGAGAACAGCGTCTTGGGCGCTGTGCCGCGATGGGCAGAACGCCTGGCGTCAACCCCCTCCCACCTGTGGGAATCAGGGCGCCCTGACTGACCGATTCGTAATGTGAGAGACCACCGCGCCGAGGCAGGAGCCTTAATATAGGGAACCCGATCGGGGACTACGGGAACACGCTCCCATCAGATAACCCCGCCGAAATAGCCGACGTGCGCAAGTGACGCTTGCGGGGCGGCACCGGGTCGGGCATATCGGGGGCCGATGGAGATATGGCCGAGTGGCTGAAGGCGGCGGTTTGCTAAACCGTTATAGGGTT
>JAFKKM010000123.1 GCA_017305555.1 Hyphomicrobiales bacterium
CGAAGCCGCGATGGCCGTTGGAGCGCTCGATCCCGGAGTTCCCTACGAAAGTAGGTGGGCACCATATGTCCGGGTCCACGGACCCGGCCAGGGACAGTTCCCTAAA
Organism: Hyphomicrobiales bacterium; assembly: GCA_017305555.1. Lineage (GTDB taxonomy): Bacteria > Pseudomonadota > Alphaproteobacteria > Rhizobiales > Xanthobacteraceae > 62-47. Next base: position 107 of record JAFKKM010000123.1, read on the forward strand.
GGATCGATAAGGCCCCGGGGATATATGGCTCCTGACGCGCGACACAGCTTCGCGAGAGGCAATGTAGTGGCAGCCACGCGTGAACGCCAGAGTGCCGTGGGATGAACACCCCCTCGGAGTCGTCCCCGCGCAGGCGGAGGCCCATAACCCCTGGCCTTTGTTGTTGCCGCAAACGTGGGACAAAAAAATAACGAGCGCTGCCCCCTCACCACCGCTGCGGCGTATGGGTTCCCCGCCTGCGCGGGGACGACGTGCGGGGAGGCTATTACCAACCGACGACAAAGCAACGCAAACGCGTGATCACCCGATCGCGATGCCGTTGCCGACGGTGCGGTTGAGCACCTGCGTGGTTTTCTCGATGCGTTCGGCGGCGGCGTTGAGCGCGGCGGAGACGGCATATTGCGTCGCGCGGTTGCGCTCGGCAGCGGCGACGCGCACGTCGCCGAGCGAGGCCACTTCGCCTTGCAGCGCGCGAATCCGTTCGTTGGCGTCGAGCAATTCATCGGCAACCATCAGCGCCGCCATCACCGTGAGCCGCGCGTCGCCGATCTCGCCGAATTTGCCGCGCAATTCGCCGATGCGTGCCTCGAAACCATCCGCGAGACTCATCAGCCGCTGCTCCTGGCCGTCCTCGCAGGCCATGCGATACTGGCGACCATTGATGGTGACGTTGATGTGATTCATCGCTCGTCCTCCACCTCATCGAGCATGGTGCGAATGGTGCCGATCGCCGCGTCGAGCCGTTCGCCGATTTCGTGATTGACGCGCTCAAGTTTGCGCGAGCGCACCAGCGTGTTGTCGAGTTCGTCGGCGAGCCGCGAGCGATCAGCACCCAATGCTTGAATGCGATTGGCCAGTTCGTCCTCGTCGCGGTCGGCGTCGCGCCGCCGCTCCACCGCGCTTTCCAGCGCATCGAGCGCGGCAACCAACCGACGCGTCGCGCGTTCGATCTCAGCCGACCCGTTGCCGCTGGTTGCGGTTTCGTCCGGGCCGGAGTGAGGAGATCGATTGGTCATGTCGACGTTCACCACCATGATCAGGGACGCAAACACGCCGCAGGTACGTACAATATCCGGCTGCCGGGCAAAAACCGCGCCCCGGCAAACGTTTAGTCAGTGAAATTTACGTGGCAAGCCAGCCCAGCGCAATGTCGCCGGGGAGCTATGCACCGTAAAGCGGCCGGAAGTGGGGAGCGACACCCGGCCGCCCTTGGACTCACTGGGTGCAGATGCTATTCACCCGTGCCCATCCAAATTCCGTAAAACCGGCATTTCCACCCACCGGCGAAACCCGGCCCCGAAACCGTTGATTTACAGGCAAAGCCCATGACCACGCGCGTTGAACCCTCGAAAATGGCCAATGCGGTGCGTGCGCTGGCGATGGACGCCGTTCAAAAGGCCAACTCGGGCCATCCCGGCCTGCCGATGGGCGCCGCCGACGTCGCCACCGTGCTGTTCACGCAGTTCCTGAAATACGACGCCGCGGAACCGAACTGGCCGGATCGCGACCGTTTCATCCTCTCCGCCGGTCACGGCTCGATGCTGCTCTACGCGCTCCTATACCTGACCGGGAACAAGGAGATGACGCTCGACCAGATCAAGAATTTCCGCCAGCTCAATTCGAAGACGCCGGGCCACCCGGAGAATTTCATCACTTCCGGCGTCGAAACCACCACCGGCCCGCTGGGACAGGGAATTGCAACCGCGGTCGGTTTCGCGCTGGCCGAGCAATTGCTCGCCGCCGAATTCGGTTCCGACACTGTCGATCACTACACCTACGTGCTGTGCTCGGACGGCGACCTGATGGAAGGCATCAGCCACGAAGCCATCGCGCTGGCCGGCCATCTCAAGCTCAACAAACTGATTTTCCTCTATGATGACAACGGCATCACCATCGACGGCCCGATCACGCTGACCGACAATGTTGATCAGGTGGCGCGCTTCAAGGCGCACGGCTGGAACGCCAAGCAGATCGACGGCCACGACCCGAAGGCCATCGCCAGCGCCATTCGCCGCGCCCAGAAGTCCGACCGTCCGTCGCTGATCGCCTGCAAGACCATCATCGGCTTCGGCGCGCCGCATAAGGCCGGCACCTCCAAGGCCCACGGCGAACCGCTCGGCGCCGATGAACTCGCCGCCACCAAGAAGGCGCTGGACTGGAACTACGGCCCGTTCGAAGTTCCGGACGAGGTGCTGGCGGCCTGGCGCAAGGCCGGCAAGAAGGGCTCCGCCGCACGCAAAAACTGGCGCAAGCGGTTCGAGGCCCTGCCGGAAGCGCAGCGCGCCGAGTTCCAACGCCGGGTGATCGACCGCAAGCTGCCGGCCGACCTCGACGCGGTGATCGGCAAGCTCAAGGACAAGCTCGCCGCCGAGCCGCAGACCGTGGCCACCCGCAAGGCCAGCGAACTGGCGCTCGACGTGCTGGTGCCGGCGGTGCCGGAACTGTTGCTGGGCTCCGCCGACCTGACGCCGTCAAACAACACCCGCACCAAGGGCCTGAAGGAAATTCAACCCGGCCAGTATGACGGCCGCTACATCCATTACGGCATCCGCGAACTCGGCATGGCCGCCGCGATGAACGGGCTCGCCCTGCACGGCGGTTTCCGCCCGGCCGGCGGCACCTTCCTGTGCTTCACCGACTATGCCCGGCCGGCGATGCGCATTTCGGCCCTGGCGCATATCCCGGTCATCTACATCATGACCCACGATTCCATCGGTTTGGGCGAGGATGGCCCGACCCACCAGCCGGTCGAGCACATCGCGGCGCTGCGGGCGATGCCGAACATGCGGGTGTTCCGCCCGGCCGATCCGGTGGAGACCGCCGAATGCTGGCAACTGGCGCTGGAACGGCTCAAGGGGCCGAGCGTGCTGGCGCTGTCCCGCCAGAACCTGACCCCGGTGCGCACCACGGCGGACGCGGCCAATCGCTGCGCCACCGGCGGTTACGAACTGGTGGCCGCCAACGGCGAGGCCAAGGTGTCGATCTTCGCCACCGGCTCCGAGGTCGAGATCGCGGTGGCCGCGCAGAAGCAACTGGCCGAACGCGGCATCGCCGCGCGGGTGGTCTCGGTGCCCTCGCTCGAACTGCTGCTGGAGCAGCCTGCCGACAAGCGCGCGGCGATCATTGGCAACGCGCCGGTGAAGGTTGCGGTCGAGGCGCAGGTGCGGTTCGGCTGGGATGCCGTGATCGGCACCGACGGTATCTTCATCGGGATGCACGATTTCGGCCACAGTGCCCCGGCCAAGGACCTCTACAAGCACTTCGGCATCACCGCCGACGCGGTGGTCGAGGCCGCCACCAAGCGGCTGCAAGGGAAGTGATACGGCAAGTAACAACGGCGGGTAACGCTATCGGAACAATTGCGATGTGACGCATTGCAACGACGACGCATTCGGGGCATGAAACCGCCCAAACATTGATCTATCGAACCTTCGAAGGAGAATTTGAATGGCAGTCCGGGTCGCGATTAACGGGTTTGGCCGCATCGGCCGCAACGTCCTGCGGGCGATCTACGAAGCCGGCCGCAAGGACATCGAAGTCGTCGGCATCAACGATCTCGGCCCGGTCGAGACCAACGCCCACCTGCTGCGCTTCGATTCCGTCCACGGCCGCTTCCCGCACGAAGTGAAGGTCGAGGGCGACTCGATCGTGATCGGCAACAACAAGATCAAGGTCACCGCCGAGCGTGACCCGTCGAAGCTGCCGTGGAAGGACCTCGGCGTCGACATCGCGATGGAATGCACCGGCATCTTCACCGCCAAGGACAAGGCCTCCGCCCACCTCACCGCCGGCGCCAAGCGCGTGCTGGTGTCGGCTCCGGCCGACGGCGCCGACATGACGGTGGTTTACGGCGTCAACCACGATCAATTGACCAAGGACCACCTCGTGGTCTCGAACGGCTCCTGCACCACCAACTGTCTGGCGCCGGTCGCCAAGGTCATCAACGATCTGGTCGGCATCGAGACCGGCTTCATGACCACGATCCACGCTTACACCGGCGACCAGCCGACGCTGGACACCATGCACAAGGATCTCTATCGCGGCCGCGCGGCGGCGATGTCGATGATCCCGACCTCGACCGGCGCCGCCAAGGCGATCGGCCTGGTGCTGCCGGAGTTGAAGGGCAAGCTCGACGGCGTCGCGATCCGCGTACCGACCCCGAACGTCTCGGTGATCGATCTCAAGATCGTCGCCAAGAAGGAGACGACCGCGAAGGACATCAACGAAGCGATGAAGCGCGCCTCGGCGCAGGAGCTGAAAGGCATTCTCGGCACCACCGACCAGCCCAACGTCTCGATCGACTTCAACCACGATCCGCACTCGTCGACCTTCCACCTCGACCAGACCAAGGTGATGAACGGCACGCTGCTGCGCGTGCTGTCGTGGTACGACAATGAATGGGGCTTCTCCAACCGCATGGGCGACACCGCCGTCGCGATGGGCAAGCTGATCTGAAGACGACGATAACGTGTCCCGGGCGCATCGCTGCACGAAGTGCTGCGATGCAGACCCGGGACCATTCCACATCGTGACGGTCCCGTCTCTGCGGTGCACCGTTACACGCTGCACCGCGTCCGGGA
>JAFKKM010000124.1 GCA_017305555.1 Hyphomicrobiales bacterium
AAGTTCAAGGCGGAAGCCTACATCCTGACGAAGGAAGAGGGTGGCCGTCACACGCCGTTCTTCACCAACTACCGTCCGCAGTTCTACTTCCGCACGACCGACGTGACGGGCGTGGTTCACCTGCCGGAAGGCACCGAGATGGTGATGCCGGGCGACAACATCGCGATGGAAGTGCACCTGATCGTGCCGATCGCGATGGAAGAAAAGCTCCGCTTCGCCATCCGCGAAGGCGGCCGTACCGTCGGCGCAGGCGTCGTCGCCAGCATCATCGAGTAATCGAAGCCGAGCGCAAACTGCGTTCAGCGCATTCAAGATGACGACCGTGCCCGGAACGCTCAGCGTTCCGGGCATTTTCGTTCGAAGTTTGCCCACCGGTTTGCGACTCGGAGCGGGGGCGCGCTTCGATGCATTGGATCAACATGCAGGGACCCGAGGTTCTGCGCGTATGCGGGAGATCGGTGCGCACCGCTACTGTTGGCAGGATGGCCGCGCAGTTGCTGCCATCAACAGCTTCATCCGTTCGCGGTGAAAACCATTGCGCGGATGCGTCTATTGGCTCTTTCCTCGCAGCAGCAAAGTGCTTATAGAGGGCGCCAGCTAGGAGTGTAGCTCAATTGGTAGAGCACCGGTCTCCAAAACCGGGGGTCGCAGGTTCGAGCCCTGCCACTCCTGCCAGCGGCAGGATCCCACATTTGATTTGACGTCATTCAGGCTTCGGCTTTTGAAGCGCAGGCTGGCGCGGTTGCTCCGGTTCAGTCGGCGAGCCGGGTCAGAAATGCTTTGAAATCCACCGACGGCGCTTCTGCCGCGGTGCCTTCCACCGACGCAAAGCTGTTCTTCTCGACGCCCCGAAAACCGATCTTCACCTCATTGAGATCGAACATCGACGGATGATTGGGATCGTCGGTATGCCGCCTGGCGGTGACCACGCCGCTGATCTTGTGGCCGTCCTGTTCGTAGGATCCCACAAAGGCGAAAGCGGAACTGCCGCCATGGAGTTTTCCGTCTTGCGCGAAAATGATTCCGACGGCTTTCCTGCGCGGCGTTTCGAACTCGATCTTGTATAATCCCTCGAGCATTTCGGTCCCTGCGAGTGTTCTTCCCGGGCGGGTCATTATGTACGCGTGGGCATACGTAACGACCCGATCTTAATTTCTCGTTATGGTTGTGGTGGTTCCTAAGTGCCACAAATTTGCGGCAAGCGAACTGGATCCTCGGCCAAAACCTGCTGCTGCGCGCGGGAGCGGATACCACGGCACGGAAATCGCCACTTGGTTGCGGCGCAATTTCGATGCTCACAAGGCCTCGATTTGCTCTGGATGGTTAATCCGGTCCTACTTTGCTGTCGTCCGGTGCATTCTTCCGGGGGCTGGGGAAAGCAGGGACACCGTTCGAAAACGGCCGGAATGGACCGGCGCGCCATGGACAGGCAGGTGAGCCCGTCGCACCATAAGTAGCCCGAGTCGGCGCGTTAGCCGGCCGATCGCTTGCCAGCCAAACTTGATTGAGACTCATGCGCACGCCCGATACGCCGCCGGCCAATCCCGGTTTTGTCCATCTCCACGTTCACTCGGCCTATTCGTTGCTGCGCGGCGCGATGAAGGTGCAGAAGCTGGCCGAATTGGCGAAGGCCGACCATCAGCCGGCGCTGGCGCTGACCGACACCGACAATCTGTTCGGCGCGCTGGAATTTTCCGACAAGCTCGCGGGCTACGGCATTCAGCCGATCGCGGGCCTCGCGCTGGCGGTGGATTTCGGCGATCAGGACCCCAACGCACGCAGCGGCCTTGTGCCGGGGCCGGCGCGGATCGTACTGCTGGCGGCGCGCGAGGCCGGCTACCGCAGCCTGATGCGGCTCAACTCGCGCGCCTTCTTGGAGACCCCGACGCATCAGGCGCCGCATATCAAGCTCGACTGGCTACAGGGCGAGACCGATGGGCTGATCGCATTGAGCGGGGGACCGGACGGGCCGATCTCATTGGCGGTGACTGCCGATCAGGCCGCGCTCGCCGCGTCGCGTTGCGATCAACTCGCCACGTTGTTCGGTGATCGTTTCTACATCGAGCTGCAACGCCATGGCGCCGAGCGCGAGCGCCGCGCCGAGCCGGTGTTGATCGATCTGGCCTATGCCAAAGGCTTGCCGCTGGTTGCGACCAATGAACCGTATTTCGCCGCGGCTGACGATTACGAGGCGCACGACGCGCTGCTGTGCATCGCCGCCGGCAAGTTGATCGCGGAAGCCGACCGCGATCAACTCACCCCGGATCATCGCTTTAAAACCCGCGCCGAGATGGCGGTGCTGTTCGCCGACCTTCCGGAAGCGTTGGCATCCACCGTCGAGATCGCGGCGCGCTGCGCCTATCGGCCGCGCACCCGCAAACCGCTGCTGCCGCACTTCACCGTCGATCCCAACACCAGCGGCGAGGAAGCCGAGCGCGAGGAAGCGGCCGAATTGCGCAAGCAGGCGGAGGAGGGGCTGGCGCGCCGTCTCGCCTTGCATGGTCTGGCGCCTGGGACCACCGAAGAAGACTATGAAAGGCGGCTGAGCTTCGAGCTCGACGTCATCACCCGGATGAAATACTCCGGCTACTTCCTGATCGTGTCCGACTTCATCAAGTGGGCCAAGGCGCAGGGCATTCCGGTGGGACCGGGACGCGGCTCCGGTGCAGGTTCGCTGGTTGCCTATTCGCTCACCGTCACCGACCTCGATCCGATCCGCTTCGGGCTGCTGTTCGAGCGCTTCCTCAATCCCGAGCGCGTGTCGATGCCGGACTTCGACATCGACTTCTGCCAGGACCGGCGCGGCGAAGTCATCGACTACGTGCAGCGCCGCTACGGCACCGATCACGTCGCGCAGATCATCACCTTCGGAACGTTGCAGGCGCGCGGCGTGCTGCGCGACGTCGGCCGCGTGTTGCAGATGCCGTACGGGCAGGTCGACAAGCTGACCAAGCTGGTGCCGCAAAATCCTGCCGCTCCGGTGTCGCTGAAGCAGGCGATCGAAGGCGAGCCGAAGTTGCAAGCCTTCCGTGACGAGGACCCGGTGATCGCGCGCGCCTTCTCGATCGCGCAGAAGCTGGAAGGCCTCAACCGCCACGCCTCGACCCACGCCGCCGGCATCGTGATCGGCGACCGGCCGTTGCACGAACTCGTGCCGCTCTATCGCGATCCGAAATCCGATATGCCGGTGACCCAGTTCAACATGAAATGGGTCGAGCCTGCGGGGCTGGTGAAGTTCGACTTCCTCGGCCTCAAAACGCTGACGGTGCTCGACGTCGCGGTGAAGCTGCTCAAGCAGCGCGACATTGATCTCGATCTGTCGACGCTGAACCTTGATGACAAAGAAACTTACGACATGCTGGCGCGCGGCGACGTGGTCGGCGTGTTCCAGGTTGAAAGTCAGGGGATGCGGCGCGCGCTGGTCGACATGCGCCCCGACCGTTTGGAGGACCTGATCGCGTTGGTCGCGCTGTATCGTCCGGGCCCGATGGCGAATATTCCGACCTATTGCGCGCGCAAGCACGGCGACGAAGAGCCGGAATACATGCATCCGATGCTCGAGCCGATCCTGAAGGAGACTTTCGGCGTCATCATCTATCAGGAACAGGTGATGCAGATCGCGCAGGTGATGGCGGGCTATTCGCTCGGCGATGCCGACCTGTTGCGCCGCGCCATGGGCAAGAAGATCCGCGCGGAGATGGACAAGCAGCGCGAGATTTTCGTTGCCGGCGCGATGAAGAACAATGTCGCCAAGGGGCAGGCGGAAACCATCTTCGAATTGCTGGCGAAGTTCGCCGACTATGGCTTCAACAAGAGCCATGCCGCTGCCTATGCGCTGGTGTCGTACCAGACCGCCTACATGAAGGCGCACTATCCGGTGGAATTCATAGCGGCGTCGATGACGCTCGACATGAGCAACACCGACAAGCTGTCGGAATTCCGTTCCGAGGCGCAGCGGCTCGGCATCAAGGTCGAGCCGCCGTCGATCAACCGCTCGGGTGCGACTTTCGAGGTCAGCGACAACACGATCTACTATGCATTGGCGGCACTGAAGGGCGTCGGCGCACACGCCATCGAGCAGATCGTGGAGGCGCGGAAGAAAGGATTGTTCACCTCGCTGGCCGATTTCGCCGCGCGGGTCACGCCGCGCGCCATCAACAAGCGGGTGATCGAAAGCCTCGCGGCGGCCGGCGCGTTCGACACTATCGAGCGCAATCGCGCTCGTACCTTCGCCGGTGCGGAGGCCATTCTCGCGGCGAGCCAGCGTGGTTTCGAGGCGCAGACGTCGGGGCAGAACGACATGTTCGGCGGCATGGCCGATGCGCCGAGCGTGATGCTGCCGGCAATCGATACCTGGCTGCCGGCCGACAAGCTGCGCCGCGAATACGACGCCATTGGTTTCTTCCTGTCCGGCCACCCGCTGGATGACTACGCCGCGATCCTGAAGCGGTTGCGGGTGCAGTCGTGGGCGGAATTCGCGCGCGCGGTGAAAAGCGGCGCGACCGCCGGCAAGGTCGCGGCGACCGTGGTGTCGCGGATGGAGCGACGTACCAAGACCGGCAACAAGATGGGCATCATCGGCCTGTCCGACCCGACGGGGCATTTCGA
>JAFKKM010000039.1 GCA_017305555.1 Hyphomicrobiales bacterium
CAGGGCGGCGGCACTGATTCCGCCGACGAAAAGCCCGACTTTCCTGTTGCCGACGGAACCGGCCATGATAGTCTTAGAGATCGTATTGACCGCGATCGCGACCATCACGGCGCGGGCCGCCGTATTCGAATCGACATCGCCACCCGCCATCCGGGCCATCGAAATCGTCACGGCGTCGACATCCGCGACGCCGGACAGTGCAGCCACCACCAAAACGCCAACCTCGCCGAACATGCGACGCACCAGTTCCGCGGCCAGCATCACCGCCGCAAGCAACGCCGCGAGCTTGATCGCGGTCCCGATTGCAAGCGGATTGCCGATCTGAAGGTCGGGCGTTTCCTGTTGAACGTTTCTGATCCAGAGAGCAGCGGCTCCGATACCCAGCACTGCCGCGGCGGTCAGCAGCGCAGGGATCAGTGGCGCGAGAAACGCACCATTGAGCGCCAACGCAATCGCACCTGTGCGCAGCATCATGACGACACTGGCCACCAGAATGCCCGCGCTCAACAATCCCGACGAGGACGGATGCTCGCGAGCGAGCCGCGCCAAAGCGAGCGTGGTGACGGTCGAGGATGCCAGCCCTCCCGCACTGGCCGCCATGAAGACCCCAAGCCGATTGCCGAATGCCCTGATGGCTATGTAGCCGGCAAACGAAATCGTCGCGATCATGATGGCGAGAAGCCATATCCGATGAGGATTGATCGCATTCCATGGATCAATCGGCCGGTTCGGCAGCAACGGCAGCAGCAGGAACGACATCGCGAGCAAAGTCAGAACGGCGCGGATTTCCTGCCAACTCAGTGAACTGATCCAGCGGTGCAGCGGTTCGCGCAACGCCAGAAGAACTGTCACACCGACGGCGCTGGTAATGGCCAGTTGCAGATCCCCGACGACGGCCAGCGTCCCAAGCAGAAACGTCAGCATTCCGGCGACAACCGACGTCACGCTGGCGCCACCTTCTCTCCGCGCTTCCAGCCAATGAAAGGCCGTGAACGCTCCGACATATCCCAGAAAGATCCAGCCTATGATCGCCGCACTGGTTTGAAGGGAAACAAGGCCGGTTACGCCGCCCAGCAATCCGGATAGCGCGAAGGTGCGAAACCCCGCGGCGCGTCGATTGTCTTCCGCATCCCGCGTTTGCCAGCCGCGCTCCAGGCCGATCAGGAGCCCGATCGCCAGCGACACGGTCAGTCGGCTGAGAACTTCACCGTCCATGACTATTCCGTGCGATTGTGCTGCGTGCCATCATCAGCGCGCGGCAATCCGTAAAACCGTGCGCATCCAATCCCATCACTTGATGATAACGTGCATGATCTGCGTCAATAGCCAACTCGGCACGAGCATGACACTTACAGGGACTTATCCTGTCCGATCGAGTCGCAGTATGTCGCATCTCACTGACGCAGTTATTCCAGTCGCCCCGGCCGTTTTGATCCGTCGTTAACAATTTGAACTCCCCCTTGAGGCCCTTCCATGAGTGTCACTCTTCAATTCTGCGGTGCGGCCCACACGGTTACGGGATCCTGCTATTGCTTCAAGACTCCGGCGGGCACCTTTCTGGTCGATTGCGGGCTCTTCCAGGGGCAGAAGACGCTCAAGGAGTTGAACTACACCGCCTTCCCATTTCGTCCCGCTGATGTCGATATCGTCCTTCTGACACACGCCCATATCGACCACAGCGGCCTACTGCCAAAACTGATGCTTGAAGGTTTTCGCGGCCGGATATTCGCCACGCGCGGAACGATCGATCTGTGTTCATATATGTTGCCGGATTCCGGGAGCATTCAGGAATCCGAGGTCGCGGCCCTGAACCGGCGCAACCTGAAGCGCGGAAAGCCCGAAGTCAGCCCGATCTATACACAGGCCGACGCCGTCGCATCGCTACAGTCATTCCGGTCCGTCGAATACGAGACGTGGGTCGATGTCATTCCGGGCGTCCGCGCCCGCTATTGGAACGCCGGCCATCTTCTCGGATCCGCCTCGATCGAACTGGAATTCGCCGATGAAAACACCCCTGAGCATCCCCTGCGGGTGCTCATGTCCGGCGATCTCGGTCCCGATACGAAACTGCTGCAACCCGACCCCGTTGCCCCGGCAGGATTCGATTATGTGATTTCGGAATCAACCTACGGCGACCGCGTTCGCCCGGAAACAACACATCAGGGCCGGCAACAGCGCCTGGCAGCCGAAGTTCACGACGCCGCCAAGGCAAACGGCGCCTTACTGATCCCTGCTTTCGCCGTCGAACGCACGCAGGAATTGATCGTCGATCTGGTTGGCCTGATGGAGCGCGGAGAGATCCCTGTCGCGCCGATCTTCCTAGATTCTCCTCTCGCGATCCGTGCCACGGAGGTTTTCCGAAACCATGCCGCAAGTCTTGACCCAAATATCGACGTCGCCCGTTTGCTCAGTTCGCCGCATCTCAGATTCACCGAGACGGTGGAGGAAAGCAAATCGATCGCCAAGCTCTCCGGATTTCATATCATCATTGCAGCGAGTGGAATGTGCGATGCCGGTCGGATCCGCCACCATCTGAAACATTGGCTATGGAATAGCCGCGCGACGGTGCTTCTGGTCGGTTTTCAGGCTCGCGGCACGCTCGGACGATTCCTCGAAGAAGGAGCGAAAGCCGTTCGCATCCAAGGAGAGGATATCAACGTGGCGGCCCGGATTCGCCGGATCGACGACTATTCCGGACATGCGGACGGCTCAGAGCTGGTCAGATGGATTGCTGCGCGCCGCCCCATTCAAAGAGGCATCTTCCTGGTCCACGGCGAGGATCAGGCCATGGCAGGATTGTCCGAACGAATTGCGGAGCGGGTGATTCCATCGGCAAAAATCTTCCTGCCGATCCTCGACGACATCTATGATTTATCGACGAACGTGCCGACCAGCCTGAGCGCGACACATCGTCGTCGGCTTGCTCCCGAGGCCGTGGTCGCCCTTGATTGGCACAACGACATGTCCAAGATGATTCTCGATATCAACGACAGGGTTGGAGCGGCAGCGGATGACCGGGCACGCGGCGTCATCATTCGAAGATTGCGACGGGCCCTGGACGCGGACGTTTGACCCCCGCTAGAGCCAACGCCCTCGACACACCTCATGCAATGTCTTGGTCAGCACCGACGTCATTGCTCGCGGAAACCTGACCGCATTTGCGCTCGACCGCCGCGAGTAACTCAGCCTTTGAAATCATCCCGAGGACCGCACCTTCACGCACCACGGGAATCTGCGCGACGTGATGGCCCTCCATCAAGGCGATCGCTTCGGTCAGATCCGCATCCGGCTCTACACAAACCGGATTCCGCGTCATGATCTCGTCGACACGGCGGCCATGCGCGTGGGCAATCGCGGTCGCGTTTTCGTTCGTCCCGAAAATGGCATCGAACCATGGATGATCGGCCGGCACCGTTCCGAGCTCAATACGTCGCAGGAAGTCGCCCTCCGACACGATGCCGACGAAACTGCCGGAACTATCGACGACGGACAGCCCTCTTCGATTGGTTTCCATCAGAAGCCGAACCGCATCGATCACGCGGCAATCCGGTTTGACACTCACCGCCGGCGATCGCATCACCTCTGAAGCTTTCATGATCTGCTCCGATCTTCGCTCGTGATCCTTTATCGGGGCGTAGCGGTACCGAAACCTTGATTCATATCAACACGCACCGATGCTTGACCGACGCCTTACGTCGCAACGTTTGCGATGGCTCAACGCCCGACTGAAAAATCCTGCTGAAGTGGCTTGGCCAACATAGATAGGACGACCGCCCATGACTTTCGAACGCGCACCGACCGGGCAACCATCCCCATTGCCGTCGGCAAAAACGTCAAAGAAGCCCACGCATAAGAATACGGATCAGCCCGTTCCCTGGTATGGACGGCTTCTGATCGGAGGGGTGCTAATCGGCGCCACGATCGAGTTCTTTCGCCTTTTGCTCACGGCTATCGTGATGAACTAATCCGCCAAACTGCGTCTGACGACGCTTGACGACGCACGGGGATGACCATCCTTAAAAAGGCAATCAACTCGGCATAATTCATGGCGACCGGATTCGATCGCGCCTGCGGCGGGTGCGCCGAATCAGCGTCCTGGGCCTAAAGGGCGGTGACAAAGCTTTGAGTGCTGCGACATGTGGTGCATTCATAGACCTGATGTTCGAAGTCCGGCTTACCTGGCTCGGGCTCGATACAAGAGAAACGCATTCTAGAGCCGCATTTCACGCATAGCGGGTCGACGCCCAGCTTCTTGAGGTTGCTTTGTCCCTCTGCAATGCTTTCCGAAGCCATCACGTCCTGCCTTACCTGGGGATTTGGTCCTGGGAGAATTGTCGGCAGATTCGAGAAAACGAACGCCGAGTTGCTTTCCGTTGCTCCAGACCAGTTCGCAGCGCCGATATGCTGCACCGGTGGTGGAGAGCACCAGAAAAAAATCCTTCGAGGCCAACCTGTTCGTGGATGGCTCGATGACCAGCTTCGCTCCACCGAAGGCAACATCCATCATCAGACAGTTACGGCGCCACGTCCCGTCAAGCCCAACGATCTGCACAGGAATTCCACGCGAAAACTCGACGCGGCGTGCCTTTCGTTTAGGGGCGAGGGGCGGGCCTGGGGTCATCGACGGCAACGTTTGAGATGGAAGTCGCTTGTAACCTTCCTAGTCTCTTAGGAATTGATCTGGCGCAAGGCAGTCCTTACCCACTTTGGGTAGGAAGGTATCCTTTTCGATCCGGGACGCCGCCTCCCCCAACCGCCTGAGAACCATGCAAAAGAACTCCGATTTAATCAGAGCCGTCTCAAGGCATTCCGTCGCCTACATCCTTCTTTCGATGAGCGAACTATTTCGTCACTACGATGACTTCGATCCGCTCGATCTCTTGATCATTCACGCGATTCTGAATGCGAACGTCATTAATATCATGAAAGATCCTAAACTCGATAAACGGTTCGGCAGCATACATGCCGTCGAGCCGGATACGATAAAGCTTGGCGTCTCGCGCGCGGCGCTTTCTCGCTTCCTGGGCCTACCACTCGAGACGGTCAGACGGCGCGTCAAGCGTCTCAAGAAACGAGATATTCTTTCGGATGAGACGAGCGGCCTGATCGTTTTAGAGGCCAACGCCTACAGGTTCGGAAACAACCACGAGCTACAATTGGCAAACATTAGCCTGGTACGAAAACTGCTTCGCGACTTGAAGAAAGCAGGAATCAACGGTCCAGAAGAGTTGTGAGACTAGGTGCGATCTCATATCTCATGACGGCAGCACGTCCTGAGGCGGGCTGCAATGCTCGTCGACTTCTATTTCTGCTGAATACGATTTAGATAATCGATAACCGCCAGGATGCGAGTTCTCACGATGACTTCTCGCAAAGCTCGCGCCGGATCCAACGCGTCATATGGTGGATCAACAGCGTGCGGCAGATTCGTAATGGGGTTGAATCGTTCTCCCCAAATTGGCATTTCACGCGTGCCGTGAGCAGCGATTATCTTCGATCCATATATCGTTTCATAGACGGTCGCCGTTGGAAACACCCCATTGTTGTTTTTGGTCAGGACCGTCAGATCGGCAGGCGCCACCTTGAGTTGCCCACTGATGGGCCCCTTGCCCTTTCCATCCGCGCCATGGCAGCTTGCGCATGAAGACTGAAATTCCGCCTTACCGACATCACGGTCGTCAGCTTGGACGCCACCGGCGAAAACAATGGCAAAACTGGCCAAAATCAACCATTTCACGTATTGGATCATCAATTCGTTTCCCTAGCTCTCGGGTATGCACTTCTAGCAGTCTTGCGTTGGCATCAACTTGACGTAGGTCAATCGCTCCTGCTCTTGGCTGAAGGCATGATGGGACGCAGGTCTGCAACCAAGCCATTCCCGAGTGATCGCTGGTGATGAAAGACCGGCTCGCCACCGACAGAAATCGTTAGCGGAGTCGTCGCCCAAGCGGTTGCTCTAATGTTTAAGGTGTACCGCGATCAGCAGTTCGAGCAGATCAGAATGCCGCAGATGGGAATGTCAGAAATTTTGTGTTCGAGACCATACTGACGAAACGAACAGATCGTCGACCAGTTGAAGAATGCGTTATCGGAATGAGTCTTTAGCACCGAGATCGCAGAGTACTTCGATGCCGGAGAGCTCTGAATCACTCCGTCTCAATCCGCCGGCTTGATCTGTTGCCGCATGGCGCCTGCATTTGGATCATCGGCCAGACCACACGCCGCCACGCCGATAGGCCGGCTTCCCATGCAATGATGTGGCCATCCTGAATGATGAACCACTGCGGAGCACCGGGGCGCGCCCGTACCTGCTCACGCAAGAACATGAGATCCGCCGGCCATTGCGCCTCCGCTAACAGATCGTAGAGGCGCGACGCAATCACCTCCCGGTACTTGATATTCTGAAAAACGCTGCTGCCAAGAAAATCCTGCCGCTCGTCTCGACGCCAGATACGGCACGGCCCGCAATCGTCGGCACCGACATAGATAACGGTGATCGCCCCGCACGGCTTCGCCGTTTGATTTCGCGCATCCGCAAACAGCAACCCACACCCGAACAGGATGACGAATCCAGCCAGCACGTGCCGCGAGACTATGGGGAACGCGGTCCGCCACATTTGAACAACATAAGCCAGACCATCGCGATGTCACTTATCCAAAGTCAAGGCCCAGCCCTGCGAACAGGGCAGTCTGCAACCGAAAGGGTGAAAGGGTTGCGCCATGTCCAACATCGTCAAACCGTCCGAGCCACCTGACGCCGATGAACCTGTGCCGTTCATGCAGCGCGTGTTGGACGACCCATTTCTGCTTCTCTTCATCGGCGTCACCATTCCCACCATCCTCTACCTCGTCTGGGGCGTAATGGAGATCGCCAACGTCCCGGTTGGCAAATAGGAGCGTGATCGATGGCCGTTACCTCTCCCGAGCGCCGCGTCTGGTGGAATGAACCGGTTGAGCGCGTCGAAATGATCTGGATCGCCGTGGCGCTGCTATGGGGCCTGTTCATGTTTTTCTTTATGATCGCCTGGCATTTCATCGGCGGTCAGAATCTTTCAACCGAAGCTTATCGCGTGGTGCCGAGCGTCTACCAGAATAAGGTGGACGAATTCGCCCAGAAGTATCAGGTCGGCGACGAATCCGGCACGCCGATCGTGCGGCCACCAGCCGGCGTCGACATCTATCTCCTCGGGCGGCTCTGGCAATGGTGGCCTGTGCTGCAACTGGAAAAGGGGCAGAGCTACCGCCTGCATCTGTCATCGGCCGATTGGCAGCACGGCTTCTCGCTGCAACCCACCAACATCAACATCCAGGTTCATCCCGGCTACGAGCACGTCATCGTCCTGACGCCGACCGAGGCCGGCGAGTTCGGTATCATCTGCAACGAGTTCTGCGGCATCGGCCATCACACCATGACCGGGAAGATCATCGTCGTCGATAGCAAGGCGGAGGCGAAGTAACATGACCACCGTCGAGGGAATTGTCGCAGCGACGCGCGAACGGGCCGCGAATTTTCGCACCTGCCAGTTCACCGGTCTCAAAGTCGATATCGGCGCGCAGCGGTTGATCATCGCCAACGCGGTCGCGGCTGTGGTGTTTCTCGCCGTTGGCGGCCTGATGGGGCTGATGGTGGCGCTGACGCGCTGGCCGGCGGTACATCTTCTGCCTGCCGAGTGGTTCTACCTGATCCTGACCGCGCACGGCGCCAACGTGCTCTTGTTCTGGATCATCTTCTTCGAGATTGCCGTGCTGTATTTCGCCTCCGCAGTGCTGCTCAATTCGCGCCTCGCCGCGCCGAAGCTCGGTTGGCTCGGCTTCGTCCTGATGGTGGTCGGCGCCATCATCACCAACGTCGCGGTGCTGCAGGGTGAATCGACGGTGATGTTCACCTCGTATCCGCCGATGATGGCGCGGCCGCACTTTTATCTCGGCATCATCCTGTTCGCGGTCGGCGCTCTGATCGGCGTCGGGCTGTTCTTCGGGACACTGATGATCGCCAAGGCCGAGCGCACCTATGAAGGCTCGATCCCGCTCGTCACCTTTGGCGCGCTGACGGCGGCAATCATCGCCGTGTTCACGCTGGCGTCGGGGGCGATCATCCTGGTTCCGACCATGCTGTGGTCGATGGGACTGATCCGCGACATTGATCCGTTGATGTACAAGCTGGTGTGGTGGGCGATGGGCCATTCCTCGCAGCAAATCAACGTCTCGGCGCACGTCTCGGTGTGGTACATGATCGGCGCGCTGGTGCTGGGCGCCAAACCGCTATCGGAGAAGGTCAGCCGCGGCGCGTTCTTCCTCTACATCCTGTTCCTGCAACTGGCCTCCGCACACCACCTGCTGGCCGAGCCGGGAATCAGCGCCGAGTGGAAGATCGTCAACACCAGCTACATGATGTATCTGGCGGTGCTCGGTTCGATGATCCACGGCCTCACCGTACCCGGTTCGATCGAGGCGGCGCAGCGCCGCAACGGCTTCAACAGAGGCGTGTTCGAGTGGCTGCGCAAGGCGCCGTGGGGCAACCCCGCGTTCTCCGGCATGTTTCTGTCGCTGGTGATGTTCGGATTCATCGGCGGCATCTCCGGCGTGATACTCGGCACCGAGCAACTCAACGTGCTGATGCACAACACTATCTATGTCCCCGGCCATTTCCACGGCACGGTGGTCGCCGGCACTACGCTGGCCTTCATGGCCGGCACCTATCTGGTGCTGCCGCTGATCTTCCAACGCGACATCATCTGGCCGAGCTTGGCGCGCATTCAGCCCTACCTGTTCGGCATCGGCGCCGCCGGCATCTCGGTGTTCATGATGGGCGCCGGCACCCTCGGCGTGGCGCGGCGGCACTGGGACATCAACTTTACCGACGCAGTGATCGGCTTCCAGCATTCGCCCGGCGCGTTCCTGATGATGGGCATGAACGGCATCAGCGCCATTCTCGCGGCGCTCGGCGGCATCATTTTCGTGCTGGTGGTGGTCGGCACCGCGCTGTTCGGCAAGAAGATCGGGCCGGGCCACAAGATGACGTTTCCGCTGCATTCGTCGGCTGCGGTCGTGTCGAAGTATGGCAGTGAAGGCACGATCAAACTGCCCGGCACCATCGTGCTGGTGACGATCTTCTTCCTGTCTTTCGTGCTCTATTACTTCGTCAACTGGAAGTACCTGTCTGACCTGTGGCTGTTCCGTTGAGCGGAAGAGACGAGGAGGCAAGACATGCGCGCCGTGCTGACCACCACCGTCTCGCTGCTCAAGCTGCGCATTGGCATCGCGATCGCCGCCAGCACGATCGCGGGCGTGGCGGCGGCACAGGGTATGCCGCGTGAGACGTGGGAGGTGTTGGCGTTGGCGCTGGCAGTGCTCGGGGCCTCGGGCGCGGCCGGCGCGTTCAACCACTATTACGAGCGCGATCTTGATCGCCACATGCGGCGCACCGAGAGCCGGCCGTTTGCCAGTGGAATGTTGCAGCCGGGCGCGGGCTGGCTCGCGGCCTTCGCCGCGCTCGCGATGCTGTCGCTGGCGCTGGCCTATGTCGTCGGCGGCGCGGTCAGTGCCCTCTACGTGCTGCTCGGTGGCCTGACCTACGGCGTGGTCTATACCGTGTGGCTGAAGCGTCGGACGCCAATGAATATCGTGATCGGCGGGCTGTCCGGCAGCTTCGCCGTGCTGGCCGGTGCGGCGGCGGTCGATCCGATGCCGCAGACGGTGCCGGTGCTGCTGGCGCTGGTGTTGTTCCTGTGGACGCCGCCGCATTTCTGGGCGCTTGCCGCGGCGCGCCGTGACGACTACGCCAATGCCGGCTTTCCGATGCTGCCGGTTGTCACATCCGAGCGGGTCTGGACCACGGCGATCCTCGCCCACACCGTGGCGCTGTCGATGCTATCACTGCTGCCGCTCTGGTTCGGAATGGGGGCAATCTACGGGATCGGCGCGAGCGTTGGCGGCGCGGTGTTCGTGTGGCGGAGCTGGCAGCTTTACCGCGCCCCGAGCCGCGCCACCGCAATGGCGACCTTCGGCGCATCGCTGATCCACCTCACCTTGTTGACGCTGGCGGTGGTGCTGGATACCGCGGTGGTGACCAAGGCGGCGGCTACGCCGGCCGGTGACCCCCTCGATCCCCGCATCGTACTGGAGCGAAGCGAGGCGGCGATCGGTACCAAGTTCGGCGACTACGCGCTGCGCGATCCGCAAGGCCGCCATATCGCACTCAGCGATTATCGCGGCCGCCCGCTGGTCGTCAGTCTGGTCTATACGAGTTGCAGCACCACTTGTCCGGTGACAACGCAGCACCTCATCGACGCGGTGGCGCAGGCGCGCCGCAGCCTCGGGGCAGACCGCTTCGCGGTGCTGACCATCGGCTTCGACGCGCGCCGCGACAGCCCGCAGCGCATGGCGGCGTTCGCCGGCCGGCAGGGCATCCCGGCCAGTGGCTGGGACGTCGCCAGCGGCGACGAGGCGACGTTGGCGGCGCTGATCCGAGATCTGGGCTTCAGTTATCAGGCGGTCGCCGGCGGTTTCGATCACATCGCACAAACCACGATTATCGATGCCGGAGGGCGGGTCTACCGTCAGATCTACGGCGACGACTTCCCGCTGCCGGTGTTCGTCGAGCCACTGAAGGAAGCGGTGTTCGGCATCACCACCCGTGCGCTGACCGTCTCGGCGCTGTTCGATCGCCTGAGCTTCCTCTGCACCGTCTACGATCCCGGCCAAGGCCGCTACCGCACCAGCTATGCCATCGCGCTCGGCATCGGTATCGGCGGGTTATCGCTGCTGCTTACCGGCGGCATCTTCGTTCGCGCGTGGATGCGAAACCGCCGGTTGGAAGCATTGCGCCGCGCTTCGCCGCCGCAACTGCTCGGGCGGCGGACATGATCGCCCTGGTGCGCCGGGGCACCGCGCGTGGCTTCGATGCCGCCGAACGCGGCCTCAACCGCCTCGCCGGCCCGGCGGTCAATCCGCTTGCGCAACTCGGCGCACTCGGCTTCTTCCTGTTCTGGATCGTCGTTGTCAGCGGTATCTACCTGTTCATGCTGTTCGACACCGGCGTCGAGAACGCCCATGCCTCGATCGAATGGTATTCCACGCGCTACGCCTGGCACGCCGGAGTGATGCGCAGCTTTCACCGCTATGCCTCCGACATGATGATCGTGGTGATGGCGCTGCATCTGCTGCGGGAGTTTTCACGTGACCGCTATCGCGGCGGCCGCTGGTTCTCGTGGGTGACCGGCGTGCCGGTGATCTGGTTCCTCTACATGTCCGGGATCACCGGCTACTGGCTGGTGTGGGATCAGTTGGCGCAATACATCGCTACCACCTCGACCGAACTGCTCGACTGGCTGCCGATTTTCGGCGAGCCGATCGCCCGCAATTTTCTCGCGCCGTCGAGCCTATCGAACCGCTTCTTCACATTGCTCGTGTTTTTGCACATCGCGGTTCCGCTGTTACTGCTGTTCATGTTGTGGATTCACATCCAGCGCATTACCCGGCCCAAGGTGAACCCGCCGCGCACGCTGGCGGCGCTGACGATGCTGGCGCTGCTCGCGGTATCGATCGTCAAGCCGGCACTGAGCCAGGGCGCGGCGGACCTTGCGAAAGTGCCGAGCCCGGTCGGGCTCGACTGGTTCTATCTGCCGCTCTATCCGCTGGCCGATGCCGCGCCGGGCGCGCTGTGGGGGCTACTCGGGGCGGCGACCGTGATGCTGGCTGCGATGCCATGGCTGCCGCCGCTGCGGCGGATGAAGCCCGCCACCGTCGATCTCGACCACTGCAACGGTTGCGGCCGCTGCGTCGAGGATTGCCCATATGACGCCTTGCAGCTCGTACTGCGCAGCGACGGCCTGCCCTATCACGTCGAGGTCGTCGTCAATACCGACAAATGCGTGAGCTGCGGCATTTGCACCGGCGCGTGCCCGTCGTCAACGCCGTTCCGCAGCACAGGCCCGCTCGATACCGGCATCGACCTGCCGGATGTCACCTTCGCCTCGATGCGCGAGCGGCTCCATGAACTGGCCGCGCGGGACACCTCGTCGCCGCGTCTTCTAGTGATCGGTTGCTGGCACGGCGCCGCCGCCGCGCGTGGCGAGGACGTCCTGTCGCTGCCCTGTGTTGCCGCCGCACCACCGTCGCTGATCGACTACGCGCTGAGTCGCGGTCTGGTCGATGGCGTCGTCATCGCCGGCTGCTCCGAGAGCGCTTGCTACAACCGTCTCGGCGTAGAATGGATGCAGCAACGCATCGCCGGCGAGCGCAATCCATACTTGCGGTCGCGCGTGCCGCGCGACCGCATCCTCTCGGTCTGGGCCTCGCCGGCCGAGGGAGCGCGGCTAGATCACGAGATCAACACTTTCAAGGTGCGGCTCGCAAAACTCGCGCAGGAGCAGCCGCAGCAGCAGACCACCGAGACGCCGACGACGGTCAGGGAGGCGGCATCATGAGCCTGCCGGTCTCGATTCCTCGGTTGATCGGATTGTTCGCGGTGCTGACGGCGGTGACGGCGTTTGCCGCCACCTTCTCCAACGCGCCAGCCTACCGGCAGATTCCCGCCGGCACCGGCGTCATCAAGTTCAGCTTCAGCCATAGCGCCGACCGCGGGCGAGAATGCCGCCGCCGTACCCCGGAGGAACTGGCGAAGCTGCCGCCCAACATGCGCCGGCCGCTCGACTGCCCGCGCAGCAGGCGCGCCATTTTCGCCGAGCTTGCGATCGACGACGTCGTGGTGTTCAGCAAGGAATTACCGCCCTCGGGTTTTGCCAAGGACGGACCGTCGCAAGTCTATCGCCGCTTCATGGTGGCGGCGGGCTCTCACACCATCGCCGCACGGTTGCGGGATACGCCGCGGGCAAGCGGCTTCGATCACGAACGCATCGAGGCAGTGTCGGTCCGCCCCGGGCAAAGCCTCGCGCTCGATTTCCGCCCAGAGCACGGTGGATTCATCTGGCGCTGACAGCAAATCTCGGGGGCACACGTTTGTCTTCTTTGACATGGCGCAATATCGACGCGGCGCGGCCGTGCTTGGCTGGCTCATTGCCGTTGCCTGCCGGGAGCGCCGTCATGACCCCCGCCGACTGGTCGATCGTCAACCGCGTTCCCGTCTTCCGTTCGATGGGCGACGCACTGAGCCATCGCACAGTGCGCCGCCACGCGCGCGGCGAACTGTTGTTCCAGCAGGGTGACCCGGCGACCTGCTGCTTTCTCGTGCTCGACGGTTGGGTCAAGCTCTACCGTCAGACCACCGACGGCGACGAGGTAGTGGTATCGCTGTTCACCGCCGGCGAAAGCTTCGCCGAGGCGATGATGTTCCGTGGCGGCCGTTATCCCGCAACGGCGGAGGCGGTGACGTCGGTGCGGCTTCTGCATATCGACGGCCAGTTGCTGCGCGACGCCATCCTGCGCAACCCGCAGATTTCGTTCGACATGCTGGCCGCGTCGTCGCTGCATCTGCGGCGGCTGGTCGAGCAGGTCGAGCAGTTGAAGGCGCAATCGGCGCCCAAGCGCATCGCCAGCTTTCTGTTGTCGCTCACGTCAGTGCGCCGTGGTCCAGCGCGGATCGAATTGCCTTACGAGAAGCTACTGATCGCCAACCGCCTCGGCATGAAGCCAGAAAGCTTCTCGCGGGCGCTGCGGCAGCTTCGCGGCACCGGCGTCTCTGTCGAGCGCGAGTTCGTCCGCATCAATGAGGTGGCCCACCTCAGTGCCTTTATCGAGGGCGACGAGTCCGATGGCGTTCCGTGCCGGCGGATCCGGACGCCGTCGCAGTGCGGAGCGTTTGACCTTGGTTGCCTTGGAACCGCCTACCCCGGATCGTTGCGCCGGCTGCGTCCGTGATTGGCAAGCATCTCTTATCGGCGGTCTTCGATAGCGCGCAACATGGCGGCTCCCGCCTTGGCGCTGCTGGCAATCTCGAGAAACAACAACGCCATCTCCTCGAACACGGAACGGTCCTGCTCGCCTTCGGTCATCTGATCGAGTTCAGACAGCAGCGTCAAAATCGCGGCGATACGATCCTTGTGGTCGCGTGCGTAGGTGAGACCCTGGCGCGATAGCCGTCGCCGCTCCATCGCACCGAATCGATCAAGCGCAGCAGCCAGTGTGTCGCGGCATCGGCAATCGAGATCGGAAAATAGCAAGGTACGCCGCAGTCGCTCGATCAGATTGGCGGCATTCTCGATCGAAGGCGTGGCTTCCGGCGTGGTCCTCACAAGATTCGCTGGACGATCGTCCATAGATTGCTCTCCATACCGGCACGACGCGCAGCAGGGCATCCCTAAATAGCGCGGCTATAGGTCCTGCTCGATTGAAGAAGGTAGGCATCGAAAGCCGCGGCAACGCTGCGGACCAGCAATCGGGCGTCAGCGACGACTTCGACGCGCGGACCTTCAAGTCGGACGATGCCGTCGTCGGCAAGTGTCTGCAGCCGCGCCAGCACAGGTGAGAGACCATTGATCGATGCTCCGCGCCGGGCGCAAACCTCCTCGATATCGACGACGAGATCACACATGATCCGCTCGATCAGTTCGGCGCGCAGGGCGTCGTCGTCGGTTAGACGATAACCCTTCGCGGTGGCAAGCTCGCCCCGCCTGATACGTTCGGCGTAGCGGCCTAGCACCACCTCGTTCTGCACATAACCTTGCGGCAGACGCCCTATGGCCGAAGCACCGAAGCCGATCAGCGTCTCGCAGGCATCGGTCGTGTAGCCCTGGAAATTGCGCCGCAGCCGATTTTCAGTCTGAGCGCGAGCCATCGCGTCATCGGCGCGCGCGAAGTGATCGAATCCGATGCGCATATAGCCTGCCGCGACCAGTGCTTGGGCAATCGCTTCTGCCTGCTCGTGCCGCTCAACTCCGCTTGGAAGATCCGCCTCGTTGATCTTGCGTTGATGCTTCTTGAAGTCGGGAATGTGTGCGTAGCCGAATACGGACAAGCGGTCCGGCTTTATGGCGAGACATGCGTTGACGGTAGCGACGCAGGACTCGACCGTTTGCAACGGCAGCCCATAGATCAGATCGAAATTGATACTGCGCACGCCATTCGCGCGCAAGCCATCCACCGCGTGCGCGGTGCAGGCGACGCTCTGAATGCGATTGATCGCCTTCTGCACGCGAGGGTCAAAGCTCTGGACGCCGAGGCTGGCACGGGTAAATCCGCTATCGCCAAGCGCCCCGGTCATCTCGGACGTAAGCGTTCTTGGATCGATCTCGACGGCGATTTCAGCTGCGGGTTTGATGTCGAATCGCTCGCGTAAAAGCGCAGTTAGTGCAAGCAGCGCCTCGGGCGCCACGATGGTCGGCGTACCGCCGCCGAAATGAATGTGATGCACGGCAAGAGGCGTAGGTGCCTTGCGTGCGACCAGCTCGATTTCGCACCGTAGGACATCGATATAATCGTCAATCGGCTCATCCGTTTGCGTGATAGTGGTATGACAGCCGCAGTACGAGCACATCGAACGGCAGAACGGCACATGAAGGTAAAGGGACGTCTTAGAGGGTGCGGGAAGCATTTCGAGCCATTGCTCATAGGTGGCTCCTGTGACGGCGTTCGAGAACTGCGGCGCGGTCGGATAACTCGTATAGCGCGGCAATCGTTCGTCGTAACAGATCTTCAGTGTGTTGCTCACGTCCTAACCTCGTACCCGCACCGCCCTGAACCCTCGTCGGCGATGTGAAAACGTCTATCCGCGGCCACCGTAATTGCGTGACTAGCCGCTAGTTCGCCCCGATCATCGACATCACTCGGCGAGAGACAGCCTTACTCTGGCTTCTCTTTGCAGCTCGGCTTTTGCTCTAGATCAAACAAACTGACAAATTCGTCGGATATCAGCATCGCAAGGTCGGCAGCGGGACGTGATCATGCCGCGCGAAGGTTGTCTGCCCGGTTGGATGAGCTTGAGGTCACAGAGTGTCGCGGCGGCTCCCGTGAACAAGTTTAAGCTGGCACTGGAACCTAATGCAACGGCGTGGCATCCTATCAAACGTCGTCTTCAGAATTCTCGCACGCCCCAGAACACTCGATGTCGTACTCTCCCTCGAACACGCATCGTCCCGCGCTTCTCGCTATCGACGGGTTGAAATTGCGAAAGCCGGATCTGTCATACTGCCTGCATAAACCCAGATTTGCTCTAATTATTGCATTTTGGAGCACCGCTTATGCGCGCCTTGCACGATGAAAATCATCTCATCGAACGCATTGGCTGGCTTCGCGCTGCCGTACTGGGCGCCAATGATGGGCTGATCTCAACGTCAAGTCTGATCGTTGGTGTAGCGGCCGCGACTACGGCCTCGCATGATATCCTTGTAGCGGGCGTCGCAGGTCTCGTAGCTGGGGCGATGTCAATGGCGGCGGGTGAATACGTGTCAGTTAGTTCCCAGGCTGACACGGAAGAAGCCGATATGGCGCGCGAGAGCCATGAGCTCGCCGCGCAGCCCGAAGCCGAGTTGGCCGAACTCGCCGCAATCTATGAGCAACGCGGTGTAGCGCCAGATCTGGCCCGGCAAGTTGCCGAGCAGATGATGTCGAAGAATGCGTTTGAGGCCCATGCGCGCGACGAGCTCGGGCTGGCGAGCCATGTGATGGCAAAGCCCGTCCAGGCGGCGATCACATCCGCTGTGACCTTTGCTACGGGTGCGGCCTTGCCGCTGATCGTCGCACTGCTCGCCCCGACGGCGATGGTCGCGTGGGCCGTGTCTATCGCCTGCTTGATCGGGCTTGCAGCACTCGGGGCGGTCGGCGCCTTCGCGGGCGGCGCCAGCGTCTGGAGGCCGACGATCCGTGTCGTGTTCTGGGGCGTCGTAGCCATGGCATCGACGGCCGCCGTCGGTTCCCTCATTGGTCGGGCGATTTGAACTGAAGTGTCTGTCGTTCGATACTCCGGCGCTGATGTCGCTTCTTGTTATACTGGGGGTGATTGTGTTTCGCGGGGTGGACGTCGGGGTCAACGCTCTCACATCATTAAGATTAGAGCGTTAGATTCGTTGTGATCTGATTGAGGAGGTCAAAGTTCAATCGGTATTCACACAGATCTCGATCTTTCACTTTTGAATACCGTCGCCATTGCGCTTGATCGTTGAAAGATATAACATATATGTCAAATATATCTTTTGTGCGGCCTACATAGGGATCAGCCGTTATGATCAAACACAGCCAGCTAAAGCTAGGCGCCGCGCCGGACGCTATCGCAATCAACAATGCCGAAATTAACGAGCGGCAGTCTGACTGGGATGCCGTATCCATGGCATCATGGGAATCATTCCCCGCCAGCGATCCGCCCGCATGGATCGGACGACGTTCGGATGACCTGCCTCATCGGAAATCGCGCAAGCGTTAATCACGGACAATCGCATGAAAATTGAGATTACCAATGGCGATATCCTCATCGATGCTGAACTGCTCGGGAAGATGTTAGCCATTGAGTCTGCGACGGTCCCAGCGCTAATGCAAGCCCGGGCGATCACCAGCATCTGCGAGAAGGGCCTCGACGTGCACCGGGGCCAATATCGTTTGAGCTTCTTCTACCAGAGTCGGCGCGCCCGACTAAATGTCGACAGATCGGGACATATATTGCAACGCTCGATCGTAAATTTCGGCCAGAAGCCATTGCCGCGCGCGCCGTACAGCCCAAATAGCAAATAGCCCGGGGCGATCCGAGCCAGTGGCAGATGGTCGATTGTAGACGGATAGAGACTACTGCAGCCTACGATTCCGATGCCGCAGTTTCGGCAACGATGTTTGCGGTGCCGGCGGTTGGTCGCTCAAAGATGAGTGCCGTCGGATCGTATTAAAACACTTGCGCCACTGCTCGATGACAACAGTAGTCTCTTTGAGGCGGTCGAAGATTCAACCGTTCAGGCGTTCGTCGCCAGTTTGCAGTTAAAGAATCGCAGTAGCCGTTTTCCCCGCGGATTACCGGACGCAATGTGAGAAGTGTCTTTGCTCTAATTTTTCCGAGCGAGTTACGCACGTTCTCCATTGTCATTCCCACGCCGCTCCTCCTTTGGTTCTTATCGACACGTGTCCACCGGCTTCCATGGAGCTAATCTATCGCTGTCGGTGGCGTTCTGTCTTCTCTCGTCAGAGTTCTAAATTATGCTTCACCTACGCTTTGGATCTATCGTCATTTCAATAGTGAACCGTCAAGTCAGCAATAACGGCTCGCAAATGCTCAATGCGACATCAACACCGGAACTGTCATTGCTGTTCAAGAGATGGCAAAGCATCGGCGACCCGCTCGCGCAGCGGTTCGGCTTCAGTCCCAGCACACAATGACACGGTCGAGCTTCAAACCGTCCTTCTGAATAAACGGAACGATCAAGACCAGTCGTCCGGATCTGAATAAGGTAGCCTCAGGGACTGAATCTGACGGTGCCGCGTGACCACGCTCGACCTGTTTCACCATTGGCAAATCGACCCGCCGTGCAATCCGTGCAGATGCATCTGCCCGGGCTTCCGATATTGGTTTCAACCTACCGCGAACTAGCTAACAGGCCTGCACGGCGGGCCGCCTCATTGAATACATCAATCGAAGTACCGGCACGTCGTCGGCTTTCGGGCCACAACCCATCGATATACTCGGCCGGAATTTCGCCATATCCGGCTGTGGGAAATTCCGGCTGGTAGGCGAATTCAATGCCTAACAGTGTGCTTCGAAGCGGCTCGCAACGGAAATTGCGAAGTCAGAGGGCATATTTTTATAAAGTGAACGATGACAAGACACCATTCAGCACCGTCCGAATGAGCAGGTGCATGCGTATCGGTTTCATTATGATAGAGATGAAGAAATAACGAAGCTATTGATTCCGAGATGTTAGCGCAGGACAATTGGATTCACTAACCACGTTAGTAGTGGATACTTAAGTCGACGCTTTCAAATTTGCTTGTCGCTCAATTCTGCACCGCTGACGGTTATGCGATAGCGTCGCCAACGGCCGCAGTCACCGGATGCCGGTCTCTAGGCCAGATCCAGACGGCCTGATTTGAAAGAGTACTTCGCCGTCAAAGACATGCACACCCCGATGTGCCGGCTTTCGTCGGATGCACGGACTGAAGTCGTGTAGGCAGCGTCTCGAGGTAAAAGCCGGCGAACGCCCGTAGGCTTCGAAACCGGCAGGCGCCTACATCGGAATCATCATCGTACGGTCTCCGAGTGTCGCTCTGCTTGTATCACCTCTCGTCACACGGCACCCTGTCGTCCTGTCGCAACCCACCTCAGAATGGTCTGAACGGCCGTCAATCCAGGATCATCCGCCTTGCGAATAGCTGTGAGCATCTGGAACCATAAATCGTCGTCGGCGCCGTCGATAAATGCGCGAACCGCGCCCGCGACAAATTCCGCGGTCCCCATTGATGCGTCGGCGGCGCGCATCTCGATGGCAATCGCCAGATCGGGATCCAGGGTATCAAGTACTTGCGCTGCCAAGTCCGGCTGATCCAATCGGGCAATGAGGGCTCCGAGCATCTGCAATCCTTCAAGGCATGGGCGGCAGCACTGTGCATATCACCGAACTCACTCGATGCCGCCCGATGGTTTACGCGAAGACTATCACAACCACCCTCCAGATGACGATTAGGATGAAACCACCGATCAGAATCGGTGGGAGCGTGGTTAGCGAAGCTGTCTCTGCGTCCTGTTCCTCGCGATGCCTGCTCTGTTTACCGCTGTTGTGATCAGTCGTCAGCCATCTCGTACTCTTTCCGCGTCGCCCCCGACTGCCGCACTTCTGTTTCACGTTCCACTGGCTGGCTCAAACGAGATTGAAGCGTAGCGCCAAGCCATATTTGACGGCACCGTCGTTGGCAGATTATTGCAGTCATCACCGATGTGATAGGCTTGCGATCGAGCTTTGGGCCACTGTCCAGCGTCGCCTACCAGGCAAGATAATCTGGCGGCATAGACCGTGATCAGACGATATGGCTCGTTTACTGTATAAGGGGCGTTTGCGTGCCGCCAAGATCTACGCCCGAGAGCCTCGCCTGGCCGGCGAGTACGCTTACATATTGTCGAACGGCTTTTTCCTCGACCTTTGAACGCAGTCGAACTGCTATCTGTGCGCTCACGGTTTCGAAAGGTAATTTCTTTCCTGGAATGCTTTGATCGACGGATACAATATGAAAACCGTAACGTGTCTTGACCAGGTCGCGAAGAACCCCTAACGCACCAAACTTGAAAAGCACCTTTTCAAACTCCGGCACAGTGTCGCCGCGGCCGATCTGTCCCAAATTGCCGCCTTGTTGTCCTGATGGACAGTTTGAAAGCTCACGCGCCAAAGCGTCGAAACGATCGGGCTCACGAAGCAATTGGTTTAGGGTCTCCTCAGCACGGGCCCGAATTTCGGGAATGCGCACCTGTGGCGTGACCTGAAACAGAATATGACGGGCATGCACTAGATCGCCGCTCTGAAACTCTCGTGGGTGCCCGTTATAGTAGCGGCGGCATTCCTCCTCGGTGGGTGAAGGCGTCGTAACCTCGCGCTCCAGCAGTGCTTCGATCGCCGCATCGATCTTCGTCTCTTCACTTGCGGTCTCGGCCAGCAGGTCGACGGCAATCGCACGTTGCCGCAGAAGCTCGCGCGCCGCGGCAAGCTCGCTGGAACTATCCGGTTTGACCGAGACCTCGACGCCATTGACGGATACTATCACGAGCGGACGGGCTCCTTCGCCCTCGTCTTCGGCGTGCGCACGATCTGGTAAGGCCGGAACAGATAGGCCAGCGCGCCGCCGCCGCTCCAGATATGGATCATGCGCGTGAACGGCGAAACGAAGAACAACGTGAAGCCCAAGAGGATATGCAATTTGTAGGTAAGCGGCACATCGACCATCAGGGCCGCAGCATTGCCATCGAGGGTGACGATCCCCTTGACGTAGCTCGTCAACGTTTCGAACAGCCCCCCATCCATGTGGAAGGCGGACAGCGGCACGGTGAGCAGGCCGAGCAGAAGCTGCAACCACAGCATCAAGGTGATGGTGATGTCCCATTTGCGGCTGTTGAGCCGGATGCGTGGATCGGCCAGCCGCCGGTAGATGAGGATCGAAAGCCCAACGATGGCAGTGAGCCCCGCGATGCCGCCCACCACCATGGCGAGGAGCTGGTGCGCGACAGGATCAAGCGCCCAGTCCACAGCCCAATGCGGTGCGAGAAACCCGGCAAAATGCCCGAGGATGACGACGATTACACCGTAGTGGAACAGGTTCGAGCCGAGCCGGAGCTGGCCCTTGCGCAGCATCTGAGATGAGTCGCTCTTCCATGTGTAAGGCTCGCGGTCGAAGCGGATTAGGCTGCCGACCAGGAGGACGACGAGACAGATATAGGGATAGACGCCGAACAGCAGCGTGTTCACATAAGCATTGGACAGCATTGCCAAGTCCTCCTCTAGGCAGCCGGTGTACACGTCGCTGAATCGGCAGATGCAAGAGATCCGCCGAAAGCGGGTTGCTCGGTCCATTCACGATCGAGCGTCTCAATGCGTTCCTTTACGGGCGGTACCTTGTCGACTTCGATCGGGCTTTCTCCTGCGACGACGAGCAAGGCTTGTAACACCGCCGCGTAGCGGCTTCGCCGCGCGACAAGGGAACGGCCGATTGTCGTCAGGATCTGGGCGCAGTCCGCCAGCATGTCGCGAGCCTCCGCGAGGTCGCGGCAGCTCAGATATTCGAGTACGACGGGAAGATAATCCGGCAGTTCGCGTGCGGTGAGTTCGAACCCAGCCTTCTCGTAGAGCTGTTTGAGTTCGACCATGGCCTCGCCACGGTCGCGGCTCTCACCATGCAAATGCTCGAACAGATGCAGGGAGAGCGCCCGACCCCGGTCGAAGAGATCGACATAGCGCTCCTCGGCGGCCAGCAGATCGCCGTCCCCCAGTTCGTCGATCAATGCGAGGAGATCGTCGCGGCGAGGCGGATCAAGCAGCGGCGCCGTTCTGACGATGTCCGCGATCTCCGGCAGCGCCTGTCGCATACCTTCCGACGGATACGACAGCAGGGCACTGAAAGCCTTGAATAGCAGCATCCTCGCCTCCTCAGGTATCGAGCGGCCGCACAGGATTGAGCTTGCGCCGCCCCATCTTGCCGCCGAACAGCGTCGAGTGCGGTGGCCCGAAATCGCAGCCATTGCCGAAGGTGAAGCCGCAGGAGCCTTTCAGGCCGTAGGCGTCCTCGGCCTCCTCACGGTGGCTGGTCGGAATGACGAAACGGTCCTCATAGTTGGCGATGGCGAGATAGCGGTGCATGTCCTCGACCTGCGCCTTCGACAGGCCGGCCTGAGCCAGTACCGCTTCTCCGTCACCCTCGCCCAACTGCCGCTGGCGGAAATGGATGCGCATGGCGAGCATCCGTTCCAGCGCCGTGACGACCGGCTCCTCCGCACCCGCCGTAAGCAGATTGGCGAGATAGCGGACAGGGATGCGCAACGAGCGGACATCGGGAATCTCCCCGTTCGTCTCGATCGCGCCCGCGTTGGCGTGCGACTGGATCGGGGACAGCGGTGGAACGTACCAGACCATCGGCAGTGTGCGATATTCGGGGTGAAGCGGGAATGCGATCTTCCAGTCGACGGCCATCTTGTAGGCCGGCGAGCGCTTGGCCGCCGCGATCCAGTTATCGGCGATGCCGTCGGCTCGGGCCTGGGCCTCGACCGCCGGGTCGTTCGGATCGAGGAACAGCTTGAGCTGCGCCTCGTAGAGATCCTGTTCGTCCTCGACCGCGGCGGCGGCCTCGATGCCGTCGGCGTCGTAGAGCAGCACGCCGAGATAGCGGATGCGTCCGACGCGCGTCTCCGAGCACACGGTTGGCTGGCCGGCCTCGATACGCGGATAGCAGAAGATGCATTTCTCGGCTTTTCCCGAGGTCCAGTTGTAATAGATCTTCTTGTACGGGCAGCCAGACACGCACATGCGCCAGCCCCGGCACTTGTCCTGATCGATCAGGACGATGCCGTCTTCCTCGCGCTTGTAGATCGAGCCGGACGGGCAGGAAGCAACGCAGCTCGGGTTGAGGCAATGCTCGCACAGCCGCGGCAGATACATCATGAACGTGTTTTCAAACTGACCGTAAATGTCCTTCTGCACCGCCTCGAAATTGTAGTCCTTGGAGCGCTTGTCGAACTCGCCGCCAAGGATCTCCTCCCAGTTCGGCCCCCATTCGATTTTTTCCATTGGCTTGCCGGTAACAAGCGACAGCGGGCGTGCCACCGGCGAGGTCGGTAGTTCGGGCGCCTTTTGCAGGTGCTCGTAGTCGAAGGTGAAGGGCTCGTAATAGTCGTCGATTTCCGGCAGATGCGGGTTGGCGAATATCTTGGCGAGGATCGAAAGCCGCCCGCCTTGCTTGGGCACGATCTTGCCGTTCTTCTTGCGTTTCCAGCCGCCCTGCCAGCGTTCTTGGTTCTCCCAATCTTTCGGGTAGCCGATACCTGGCTTGGTCTCGACATTGTTGAACCAAGCATATTCCATGCCTTGGCGTGAGGTCCATACCTGCTTGCAGGTCACCGAGCAGGTGTGGCAGCCGATACATTTGTCGAGGTTCATTACCATCGCGATCTGGGCGCGGATTTTCATGACGCAGTCTCCTCGACGGCACGATCGACGGGGTTGGAATGATCGAGCCAGTCGATCTTGGTGAGCTTGCGTACGATGACGAACTCGTCACGGTTCGAGCCGACCGTTCCGTAATAGTTGAAACCGTATGAAAGCTGCGCGTAGCCACCGACCATATGGGTCGGCTTGAGCAGCGTTCGCGTCACGGAATTATGGATGCCGCCGCGCAGGCCGGTAATCTGCGAGCCCGGCACATTCACGATCTTTTCCTGCGCATGATACATCAGGCACATGCCTTCATGGACGCGCTGGCTGACCACGGCGCGCGCCGCGATCGCCCCGTTCAGGTTGAACAGCTCGATCCAGTCGTTGTCGACGATGCCAGCCTGTTTCGCATCGGTCTCGGACAGCCACACGATCGGCCCACCGCGCGACAAAGTCAGCATCAGCAAGTTGTCTGTATAGGTGGAATGAATGCCCCATTTCTGATGCGGCGTGATGAAGTTCAGCACGATTTCCGCTTCGCCATTGCTCTTCTTGCCGAGCATTTCGGAAACCGTGCGAGTGTCGACCGGTGGCCGGTAGACGGCGAAGCTCTCGCCGAAATCGCGAAACCAGCGATGATCCTGATAGAATTGCTGGCGACCGCTCAAGGTACGCCACGGGATCAATTCGTTCACATTGGTGTAGCCCGCCGTATAGGAGACATGCTCGCTCTCGATCCCGGACCAGGTCGGCGATGAGATGATCTTGCGCGGCTGAGCCTGGATGTCGCGAAAGCGGATTTTCTCGTCTTCGCGCATCCGGGCCAGATGCGTGTGATCGCGTCCCGTTATTTTGCCCAGCGCCTCCCAGGCCTTGACCGCCACCTCGCCGTTGGTTTCGGGCGCCAGATACATGATGACTTCCGCCGCATCGATATCCGTCTCGATGCGCGGCCGGCCTTGTGTCGGGCCGCCGTCATTGACGCGATAGTTCAGGTCGCCGAGACCCTTTACCTCCTGCTCGGTATTCCAACCGATGCCCTTGCCGCCATTGCCGAGCTTGTCGGCCAGCGGACCAAGCGATGTGAAGCGACGATACGTGTTGGGATAGTCACGCTCGACCACCGTGATCTGCGGGGCAGTAACGCCGGGAATGAGGTCGCATTCGCCTTTCTTCCAGTCCTTGACCTCGAAGGGCTGCGCAAGCTCGCCGGGGGTGTCGTGCTGAATGGGTGTGAGCACAACGTCTCGTTCGACACCGAGATGGCCTTCGGCCAGTTCGGAGAACCGCTTGGCGATGGTCTTGTAGGTCTCCCAGTCGCTACGTGATTCCCAGACCGGGTCCACTGCCGTCGATAGCGGATGAATGAAAGGGTGCATGTCGGAGGTGTTGAGGTCGTTCTTCTCGTACCATGTGGCGGTCGGCAGCACGACGTCGGAATACAGGCAACTCGTCGACATGCGGAAGTCGAGCGTGACGACGAGATCGAGCTTGCCTTCAGGCGCGGGATCTCGCCAAGCAACCTCTTCGGGCTTGAGGCCGTCCATCTCGCCAAGATCCTTGCCCTGCAGGCCATGCCGGGTGCCAAGGAAATGCTTCAGGAAATATTCGTGTCCCTTGCCCGACGAGCCGAACAGGTTGGAGCGCCAGATGAACAGGTTGCGTGGAAAATTGACCGGATCGTCCGGGTCTTCGCAGGCCATGGCCAGCTTGCCCGACTTCAGGCCGGCGGCGACATGGTCCTTCACCTCGGCGCCGGCCTTTTCCGCCTCGGCCGCAAGCGTGAGAGGGTTGACGTTGAGCTGCGGCGCCGAGGGCAGCCAGCCCATGCGCTCGGCCCTGACGTTGAGGTCGATCATCGAGCCGCGATAGGCGGCGGGATCGGCGAGCGGCGAGAGCAGTTCGGAAACGTCGAGCTTCTCGTAACGCCATTGGTCGCTGTGCGCATAAAAGAACGACGTGCCATTCATCTGGCGCGGCGGGCGCACCCAGTCGAGCGCAAAAGCCAGCATGGTCCAGCCGGTCTGCGGCCTCAGCTTCTCCTGTCCGACATAATGTGCCCAGCCGCCGCCCGAGACGCCGACGGTGCCGCACATCATCAGAACGTTGATGATGCTGCGGTAGCCCATATCCTGGTGATACCAATGGTTCATGCCGGCGCCGATGATCACCATCGAGCGGCCTTTCGTCTTCTCGGCATTGTCGGCAAAGCCGCGCGCCAAGGCGATCGCCTTGTCTACGGTGACGCCCGTGATCGATTCCTGCCAAGCGGGAGTATAGGGGACGTTCTCCTCGAAGGAGGTCGCGCAGGCCCCGCCAAGTCCCCGGTCGAGCCCATAATTGGCACAGAGCAGGTCGAACACCGTTGCGATACGCGCCTCTCCGTCTGCGAGCACGACACGGCGCACCGGCACATTGCGCAACAGTACGTCACCACCCTGGTCGTTCTCGGGGAAATGGTCGTGCAGCTTGCCGCCGAAATAAGGGAATGCCACCGGCACAACCTCGTCGCGACGATCGACAACGCTCAGCGCAACGCGGATATCCTCCCCGGTTTCTCCGTCCTTTGGTTCAAGGTTCCAGCGTCCCGTCGCGCCATCTTCGCTCGGCCAACGATAGCCGCTCGATCCCTGTGGAATGACGAGCTCGCCGGTTTCTTCCGCGAGTGCCACCGTCTTCCAGTCGGCACGGTCGGCCTTCGGCACATCGATGAGGTCGCTCTGCCGTACGTAGCGATCCGGTATCCAACGTTCGCCATCCTTGCGCAGCCGCACTAGCATCGGCATGTCGGTGTAACGGCGCGTATAATCCTGGAAATATGGCACCTGGCGGTCGAGGAAAAACTCCTTGAGAATGACATGGCCCATCGCCATCGCGAGCGCCGCATCAGTACCCTGTTTGGGATGAAGCCAGAGATCGGAAAGCTTGGCGACCTCTGCATAGTCGGGCGTGATCGCCACGACCTTTGTGCCGTTATAACGCGCCTCGACGAAGAAATGAGCGTCGGGCGTGCGTGTCTGCGGTACGTTCGAGCCCCAGGCAATGATGTAGCCGGAATTGTACCAGTCGGCCGATTCCGGCACGTCTGTCTGCTCGCCCCAGGTCTGCGGGCTCGACGGCGGCAGGTCGCAGTACCAATCGTAGAAAGATAAGAGCGTACCGCCAATCAGGCTGAGATAGCGCGAGCCGGAAGCGTAGGAGACCATCGACATGGCCGGGATCGGGGAAAAGCCAACGACACGGTCCGGTCCCCATTTCTTGATGGTATGGACGTTCGATGCGGCGATGATCTCGCTTACCTCGTCCCAGGTGGAACGAATAAATCCGCCACGGCCGCGCATCGACTTATAGGATTTTGAAGTTTCGGCATTCCCGGTGATCGACGCCCATGCTTCGACGGGTTGCAGTGTCCTGCGTGCTTCTCGCCATGCCTTGATCAAGCGACCGCGCACCAAGGGATATTTGATGCGGCTGGCGCTATAGAGATACCAGCTATAGGAGGCACCGCGCGAGCAGCCGCGCGGCTCATGGTTGGGCATGCCGGGACGGGTGCGCGGATAGTCGGTCTGCTGCGTCTCCCAGGTGACGACGCCGCTCTTGACGTAGATTTTCCAGGAGCATGAGCCGGTGCAGTTCACGCCATGCGTCGAGCGAACGATTTTGTCGTGCTGCCAGCGCTGCCGGTAGCCTTCTTCCCACATGCGATCCTCGTCGCGCAGCTCGCCATGTCCGTCAGCGAAGCTTTCACGCTTTCGGGAAAGGTAGGTGAGACGCTCAAGGAAATGGCTCATTCTCTTTTCCTTTCCCGTTCAAGTTCGCGGCGAGGATTGAGTTGCCGGCGCGCCCAAAGACTCACCCATGACCGGCGCACGACGCACCTCGGTCAGATAATTCAGGATCAGCGATACCCAGACGATGCCATAAAGCAGCATGAAGCAACTGGAGTTCAAGCCGATCCGATCAAGAAGGGCGCCGAACATGATTGGCAGGAGAAAACCACCCAATCCACCCGCCATACCGACAATGCCAGAAACCGCGCCCATGCTCTCTGCAAAATCGTCGCCGATATACTTGAAGGTCGATGCCATGCCACAGGCGAAAGCAATCCCGAGTACGAACAGAAGAACCGCAAAGAACCATACAGGCAAGGCAATGCCGAAACTGGCTGGGCCGCTGACTGTGTGGACGGTCAGTTCTGTCCTTGGATAGGAAAGCAGGAACAGGCAGATCCAGGCAATCCACAGTACCCACCAGGTGACGTTGTGTGCGCCAAAGCGGTCCGACAGCCAGCCGCCAAACGCACGGAAAATTCCGGCGGGCAACGCAAAACAGGCGGCAAGCAGTGCCGCCTGCGCAATCGAAAGTCCATATTCCGAGGTGAAGTATTGTGGCATCCAAATCGAGAGTGCTGTGAAGCCACCGAAAACGATCGAGTAGTACTGGCAGTATTTCCATACATGCGGATCGCGCAATACCACGAGCTGTTGCCGCATCGACGCAAGAGGCTTGCCCGTCCCGGGGTCGGGCGCCGAGAATATCCAAAAGATCACTGCGGTAACGACGAGCATCACCGCATAGAGGCGCGGGACCATCTGCCAGCCATAAGCGTCAATCAACCACGGTGCCACGAACATATTAAGCGCCGCGCCGACCGTGCCGGCTCCGAAGACACCCATGGCGAAGCCGCGCTGCTCCTTCGGAAAGAAGCGCGCGACATAGGGCGTACCGACTGAAAACGAGGCTCCTACGAGCCCGAGGGCGAGACCGAGCAGTAGGAACTGCCAGAGCGTGGTGGCATAGGCCGAAACCCAGAGCGGCACAGCACAACCAAGCAGCAGCACCAGCATAATGATGCGACCGCCGAAACGATCCGTCCAGATGCCAAGTGGTAGCCGAAAAATTGCTCCCGTTAGAACGGGAGTTGCAGTGAGCACCCCGAACTGGATCGCGTCGAGACCAAGCTGCGCACGGATCGGGATGCCCGTCACGCCGAACATCATCCAGACCGCGAAGCAGACTGTAAAAGCCCAAGTCGTTACAAGTAGGACGGAAAGAGGCCTGAATTTGGTCATCCGCACCTCTTAGGCGATGATGGAACGTGACCACGGTCAAACGAACTAATCCGATGGTTCGATCCTGTTCTGTGCTTCAGTCGTATTACCGATGAAAGGACGAACCGAAACGTCGTCGAGGCTACTATTGCGACGCAGAACCGCTTTGCGTTTAATCGAACGCGATGACGAAGTCCTGACGATGTGCGATTTAGGTCTGTTGCGACAATAACGCGACGCTGATTGAAGGCATAGCTCTGTGCCGCGACTATCGCGCAGGGAGATTGTAGAGCCGGGCAGTGAAGTAGCGCTGTCCATCGGCTCAAACAAGCGTAGCGGGCGGCCCGCTTTGGAATGGCTCGTGACACCCACTTGCACATCTCCAACTCGACGAATTTATGTACTTTACATATATCTTATCGACGCGCAAGCTTTGGGCGGTAGCGTTTTAGTGCGAACTTACCGCTTGTGATTGGATCGCGCGGCTTGGGCGCGGACTCGTGAACATCGATCAAATTCGCGAATGTAATAACGGCGCACTTTGAGACATCTGCTGCTCTATTATAGTTGTGCTCGGAGCACCTCGTAAGGCGCCTTTCGGTTGAATGCACCGCGAGGTCGGAGAAGTTGTAGAACTGTTCCCACTCGGGGAGCCTTGCTCAAAGATCCAGATCGTCGGTGCAGGTCAGAAGTTGATAGAACTCCCGCTCATCAGTTCAATGTGACCGCTCGACCTTGTCGTTCAGCTGAAATGAAGCAGGTTTGATGTAAACGTAGCGAATGCCCAGGTCTTCGGCATGCCAGCGAAATTGGGCTGGAATTCATGGCCATTGCCCGCTCGCACCTCGCGGATGCGGAACGGAAATTTGTCGATGATGGTACTAGTGAAGTCGATCGCGTTTGACTGATCGTTCTGATGTAGATCTTAAGGGCGCGAACGCGCGTGGCATCGTCGATAGCCATGTACTGGTAGCGCTTCACGGGCTTGCCGTCTTTGCCTTCGAATTTCAGAAACTTGACGTCGACCTGAATCTGATGCCCCGGCACCTTGAGCGACATAAAAGTTGCTATGCGTCGCGCCAGCAAGATCTAATCGCACGCCATCGCGACCCCAAGCGTTGCGGCGGGGCGTCACCGCATCGCGCGCGGCAATCCTATTTATGTGAAATCAATAATTATTGAACCAATCGCATCCGCCGTATTATTCTTCCAATGGTGCTTAGCCGTCGATGCCCCGCTGCTTTCGCTGTGCGGCTTACGTGTACGCAGATTGCGCGCTATGCCGGAGAACTCGCTAGAGTTCGTTCGATATACCTACGGTGCGTCAAATGAACCTGGTTAGGCGAAGAAAGAAGACCATCCGCGATGGATCGCGAATTCGTGAGGGAAAGAAATGGCAAAAGCCAATACATTCATCATCACCTCTTCTGATCAAGTTTCTCGGCGAACGATCCTCAAGCGGTTCCCCATTCCCCGCAATTTCGGCGTACCGAACGGATCGCAGATCGAGCCCGGGCGCACGTGGACAGCGCCGGAGGGCGCGACTCGCACCAAGCAATTCGAGGTTTATCGCTACAATCCGGTCAGTGGCGAAAATCCGCACCTCGATCTTTTCGAAGTCGATCTGGACGATTGCGGGCCCATGGTTTTAGATGCGTTGATTTGGATCAAAAACAAGGTCGACCCGACGTTGACCTTCAGGCGCTCCTGCCGCGAGGGCGTCTGCGGCTCCTGTGCCATGAATATGGACGGTACTAACTGGCTGGCTTGCACAAGATTCATCGAGGAAACCGATTCGCCCACGAGAATCTATCCGCTCGCGAATATGAGGATCATCAAGGACCTCGTTCCCGATCTCACGCATCTATACGCACAGTACGAATTGATCGAACCGTGGCTTCAGACCAAGACGTCCGATCCAGACCGAGAGCGGCTACAAGCGCCTGAGGATCGAAAAAAACTGGACGGCTATTATGAGTGCATTCTTTGCTTCTGCTGCACCTCCGGCTGTCCGAGCCATTGGTGGAACGGCGATCGCTTCCTAGGACCGGCCGTCCTCTTGCAGGCGTGGCGCTGGTTGGCCGACAGCCGCGATGAAGCGACCGGCAGGCGGCTCGATACTCTTGAAGACCCGTTCCGGCTTTATCGGTGCCACACCATTCTGAACTGCACCCGCACTTGTCCAAAGGGACTCAATCCCGGAAAGGCCATCGCAGAAATCAAGAAAAGGATCGCGGACCGCCGGAGTTGAGGAGCGGATCATGGAACACTTATCAAACAAGCATACTCGGCCACTCTCGCCCAATATTCAGATTTACCGGCCCCAACTCACTTCGGTACTTTCCATCGTCAATCGGATCACCGGCGTTTTCCTGAGCGCGTGCGCCGTTGTTCTTGTCGTCTGGTTGATTGCGGCGGCGAGCGGCCGCGAGGCGTATTCGCGTTTTCATGATTGCATTGCATCGTGGCCCGGCCAGTTTTTTCTGCTCGCGAGCACATTCGCCTTCTTCTTGCATCTCTGCGGCGGCATCCGTCACCTAGTCTGGGATACGGTGCGCGGCTTTGAGCTGCGTCAGATATATATCTCAGGCTGGATCGTGGTCGCTACAAGCGTGGTTCTGACTCTGGCCTGCTGGTTAGCCAGCCTTTTGATAGCGAGGCAAGTCTAATGGTCGGGTATCGCTTTCGCTCCCCGCTGGGCCTAGCGATGAGCCTTGGATCCGCCAAGAGCGGGTTCGGACATTGGTGGACCGAGCGGGTCACGGCTGTTGCACTCATTCCCTTAGGCGTTTGGTTTGCTGCATCGCTGATTGCCCATAGCGGCAGTAACTACGAGGCGTTCATTGGTTGGATGGGCTCACCCATTACCGCGGTCCTGATGATCCTGCTGCTGATCACGCTCTTCTGGCATATCGCGCTTGGCCTTCAGGTCGCTATCGAGGACTACGTTCATTCCGGCACGAAGATTTGGTTGCTGCTTATAACTCATTTCTTGTGCTTCGCGCTGGCAGTGGGCGGTATCGTAGCGACGCTACGGATTGCGATCGGGGTCTGGACAGCCACCTGACTCCAGTCACGGAGAGGACCGCCGATCGAGAACGGATGGGAGTCATAGGACGTGCTTACAGTCGAACAAATCTTACCGGCCGTTGAGGAAAGACTAGTCACGGTGAAAGCCGA
Organism: Hyphomicrobiales bacterium; assembly: GCA_017305555.1. Taxonomy (GTDB): domain Bacteria; phylum Pseudomonadota; class Alphaproteobacteria; order Rhizobiales; family Xanthobacteraceae; genus 62-47. The sequence goes on from JAFKKM010000039.1 coordinate 31,727, forward strand.
TGCCTTGCTAATCGATGCGGCGAAACTGCTGAATGGCCCACGACAGAACCTGGTCGTCGTTTGTGACGATCGCGGAAAGATGACCGGGGTTATCACCAAGACTGACGTTGTTAGCCGTATCAGCCAATGCACAGGTTGTAGCTGCATGATGGCGGCCTCTCACGTAATGACTCGGGAGGTCACATTCTGTCGACCGAGTGACAGGCTGCATGACGTTTGGTCGATGGTTAAGCAACGAGGTCTGAAGAACATTCCGATCGTGGATAGGGATACTGTGCCGCTCGGCGTGCTGAACGCTAGGGACATGGTCCGAGTTCTCCTTGAAGATACCGAACACGAAGAATCGCTCCTGCGCGACTACGTTATCGGTATCGGATATAGATAGGTGGTGCAGGAATGGACGAGCGATAAAAAAGCAGTCGCCAGCGATGGCTGGCTCGAACGTGCTTTAGTCCGATGGGAATGGGAGGGCGGCCATACTGCGCCGCGTGCAGAAAGGCATGCGACGCCTGACGTGGAAAACCGGATTCCAATTTACGCCGAAGCAGCCGCCAGCACGCCGGCCGCGCCACGCGCATAGCCGTCAACCAGCGTTCCGGGAAGTTCGAGGCCGCCGAGCCTGACAAGCGCCTCTTGCGGCGCGATCTCGCCCGAGGCCAGCGCGCGATAGATTTGCGTCACCACCACCATGTCGCAGGTTTGCGGCGACAGCCGCAGGCGGGCAATGGCGCGCGTGGTCAATTCCGCCGGCGGCGACAGGACAGCCTGTACCTGCGCTGACAGGGTCTGCACTCCGTTCATGGCGAGGAATGCCTGCTCGTCTAGCGTCTCGACCACCAGCCCGTCGGCATCCTGCTCGCAGGTGAATTGGCAGGAATCCTTGTGCAGTCCGTGCAGCCTCGCGTGATAGCAGCGCCCGGACAGCGCCAGCGGCAACCGACCGAAGGCGAACACCTCGAACGCGGCATCGGGGCACGCCATCGCGATCGCACCGATCGTCGCCAGCGACAGTTCGACCGGCGGGCAGATGGCGTGCGCACCACGGCGGATGAAGAACCGCGCCGTCGCCTCGTTATAGATGTTGAGGAATGGCCCCGCCACGAACGGCTGTCCCGCCCGCGCCGGCAGCGCAGTAACGTCGTTGATCTCCACCAGACGGCCGTCGGCGCAAAGCTCCTCGATGGCACGGCGCTCGCGCGGCAGCGTCGGCATCGCCAGCGTCGAGAGCACGACCTCCTTGCCGCCGCGCTCCAGCCGCTCGATGATCTCCGGCCACACCGGATCGGAGAACGGCATCCGCTTGCCGCAGATCACTTCACCGACATGAACGCGCTCCACCGGCGCTTCGTCGGCGATGCGGTAATAGAAGTCCCGCAGCCGATCAGGCGGCCAATGGAAGAACGTGGGTCCGAGCGTCAGCGCGATCGACACGTCTCTCATCTCCAGTTATCGCCAGGTCTTGCGGTAAGCGCCGGTGGTCTGCCGGCCGCCTTCCGACAGCGCCGCGAGGATGCCCTCGATCTCCACCGAGTCGCGGCCCAGTTCGGCAGCATCGACCGCGCGACGGAAGGCGCGCACCACCTCGGACACATAGCCCTTGCCGCGCTGCCGACCCTCGATCTTCAGCGCGGTGATGCCCGCCTCCTTAAGCGCCACGATCATGGTGCCAGCATTGAGGCTGACAGGGTCCTCGAACAGATAACCGATCTTGCCGCCAGCGGTGAAGCGGCCCTTGCATAGCGTCGGATAGCCGGCCGGTGAGCCGGGGTCGTAACGGTCGATGGTGAAGCCAGCCAGACGTGCGGTGGTCGCCTGCCCGCTCTCGTCATAGCTCACTGCCTCGGGCGGCGAGCAGACGCCGTTGAGGTTCGGCGAGCGTCCTGTGGCATAGGACGACAGGTGGCAGCGCCCCTCCATCATCACGCACAGGCCGCCGAACACGAAGGCTTCGGTCTCCACTGCGATGGCGCTATTGAGCGCCTTGATCTCCTGCACCGACAGCACGCGCGGTAGCACCACGCGACGAACGGCGAACGCCTCGAGATAAAAGCCGATCGCCTCGGGGGTGGCGGCCGCCGCCTGCACCGACAGATGCAGCCGGGTCTTCGGATGATTCTGCGCCATGTGGTCGAGCACGGCGATGTCGGCGGCAATCACCGCGTCGGCGTCGCACGCCACCGCCGTATCCGCCGCCCGCCGCCACGGGTCGGTGTCGCCGGCGCGCGCGAAGGTGTTGATCGCCACCAGCACCTTGCTGCCGTGGCCATGGGCGAAGCGGATGCCCTCGGCCATTTCCCTCGGCGAGAAATTGAGGCCGGGGAAGTTTCGCGCATTGGTGTCGTCGCTGAAGCCGCAATAGACGGCATCGGCCCCGGCGGTGACCGCCGCCCGCAAGGTGGCCGGCGTGCCGGCCGGACAGACCAACTCCATACGCTGCTGCGCCGTCATATCTCGACCTCCCGGCGTGTCGGTGTTGCCGTTGTCGCCACCCGCCGCGCGACGTCGAGTCCGCCGAGAATACCGGCGTCGGCAAACCGGCCGAGAGCGCCGGTCAGGCCCAGCAGGTCGGAGGGGCGCAGTTCCGCATCCTCGATCGCATTGCGCAGCGTAACGACAGCCTCGGTTTTTCCCGTGACCGAAATGGCACGGTGGAAGAACAGCGCATCGCCGTCGAGCGTGCCTTCGAGAACGCCGAGCAGCACCAGAATGGGGCCACGGATCGCCACGTCGCACGGCGTCTCCGCGCTGCGGAAGACGACGCGCACCACGGCGGACGTGCCATCCGGCACCACGCAGAACGCGAACGGAAGGTCGGTCGGATCGATCAAGTAGCGCGCATGGCGATGCTCGCCGAGCCGCTCGAAAATCTGCGGCCGCCGTCGCGCCAGCGAGCGCAGCGACAGCGTCAGGAACGGCCCCAGCGGCAGCCCGGCGAACGGCGGTAATATCCGCCGGGCAAACGCCGGCAAACTCATCTCCTCGCCGTCCCGCATGGCTGCGTCCTCGCTTGCCCGAACCGGCAGCATCCTAGCGTGCGGGGTGCGTCGAAGTTTGCTCCGGCGCAAAGAACAGCGTCGAAGTTGCACGCGATGAATTACTGCTCGTCAAGCCCGGACTTGGCATCGCCCCGCTCTCCCCAGCGCGTCATCGCTTCCCCCGGATCGACGCCTGCCCAGCCGATCAGCCGCGCGGCTATCTCGCGCACGATATCCTCGATCGAGGCCGGCGCGGCGTAGAACGGCGGCACCGGCGGCGCGATCACCGCGCCGAGCCGGGCCAGCCGCAGCATGGCGTCGAGATGGCCTTCGTGCAGCGGCGCCTCGCGCGGGGCGACCACCAGCCGCCGCTTCTCCTTCAACACTACGTCGGCTGCGCGCGTCAGCAGGTTGTCGCCGAGGCCGTGCGCCATCGCCGCGAGGCTGCGCATCGAGCACGGCACCACGATCATCCCGTCGGTGCGGAACGAGCCGCTGGCGATCGGCGCGGCGAGATCCTGTTCGGAATAAAGATGGGCCGCCATGGCGTTCAGCGCGGCGAAGCCGTCCGACCCGAGTTCGTGGGCGATAGTGTGTCGCGCCCCACGCGACACCACGAGATGGGTTTCAACGCCGCGATCGGCCAGTTGACGCAAAGTCTCGCGGGCAAGCACCGCACCGGATGCGCCGCTGACGCCGACGATCAGACGTTGCGGCATGTCGCCTCCAGAAAAAACTCTTGCCAGCGTTCGCCCACCTGCCGTTCGATGCTGGCGTCCATCACCATCGTCTCACCCCAGCCGCGGCCGGTCTCCGTGCCGATCTTACGCGTGGCGTCGATGCCGAGCTTGCCGCCCAGCCCTTCCAGCGGCGAAGCGAAGTCGAGTTGGTCGATCGGCGTCCGCTCCGCCAGCAGCAGATCACGCGACGGGTCCATGCGGGTGGCGACCGCCCACATCACGTCCGGCCAACTGCGGATGTCGATATCGTCATCGACGACGATCAGCATCTTGGTCATGGAGAACTGCGGCAACAGCGACCAGAACCCCATCATCACTCGCCGCGCCTGCCCGGCATAGGATTTGGCGATGGCGATCACCGCGATCCGGTAGGAGCAGGCCTCGGGCGGGAGCCAAACGTCGAGGATCTCCGAAAGCTGCTGGCGCAAAAGCGGCTTGAACACGTCGAGCAGCGCTTCGCCAATGACCGACGGCTCGTCGGGCGCGCGCCCAGTGAAGGTGGTGAGATACTGCGCGTCCTCGCGCAACCGCATGGCTTTCAGCGTGAACACCGGGTAGTGCGCCGGCGCGTTGTAATAGCCGGTATGGTCGCCGAACGGCCCCTCCAGCATGGTTTCCGTCACAGAGACGGTGCCTTCAAGCACGATCTCCGCACTCGCCGGCACATGCAGCGCGATCTGCCGGCACGGCGTAAGCTCGACGCGGCGGCCGCTGAGGACACCAGCCAGCGCCAGTTCCGAAACGCCTTCGGGGGCCGGCATCACGGCGGCCAGCAGCAGCGCCGGGTCGGCTCCGATCACCACCGTCACCGGCATCTCGGTTTTCTCGGCCCGCCACAGGCGATGGTGGGAGGCGCCGCCGCGCATTGGCAGCCAGCGCATGATGGCGCGGTCGCGGCCGATCACCTGCATCCTGTAGACGCCGACGTTGTACGTGGTTGGATCATCAACGCCCGGCGAGCGGGTAATCCCCAGCGGCCATGTGATGAGCGGGCCGGCATCTCCGGGCCAGCAGGTCTGCACCGGAAGCTGCGAGAAATCCGCCGTGCCGTCACGCCATTCGCGCGGCGCGGCGACAATCCGCGGGCGCGCCTGCAACGCGGTACGCGCGACGGGCCACAGCCGCCGCACCTCGCGCAAGCTGCGCGGCGGCTGTGGCGCGCGCATCCAGGCGAGCAATTCCCCGAGCGACTCCAGCCCTTCGGGGTCGGTGCCAAGCCCCCACGCCACCCGCTCGGTGGTGCCGAACAGGTTCGTGACCACAGGAAGCCGCGCTACACCGCCATCGTCGGCAAGCGCCGCCGTCAACCGCAGTGCCGGTCCGGCCGTTGCGATGACCCTGCGATGCAGTTCGGTGAGTTCCAGTCGCATGGCGACCGGCGCGGTAACGGTGCGCAACGCATCATGGGTCTTAAGATAGGAGAGAAACGAACCGAGGTTAGGAAATGGTGGGAGACGGCGCTGGTGCATGAAGAGTCCGGCCTCAATGATCGCTCGTTGATGGCACGCCAAGCCGCGGGCAACGTTGAGGCCGCGCAAAGACCATCACGCGGCCACCGCCTATGCTCAAACGTCGGAGGCTCCACGGCCGCCGCGAAAGATGTCGCGGAACGTCGCGACGCAGCCCGGAGAAGTTCGATGGATGACGGTGATATTCAGGTCGGCCGACTACGGCGTCTCGACGACGGCTTTGAAGGACGTATCGAACGGCTTGTCGAACACGACCGCGACGCCGTCTGGCGCATGTTGACCGAGCCGCAGGCGCTCGCACAGTGGCTCGCGCCGGGCATAATTGAGCTCCGGCCGGGCGGCACGGTTCATATCGACTTCGCCGACAGCGGGACGACGATCGACAGCACCGTGCTCGCGCTGGACCCACCGCAACTGCTTGAATACTCATGGAGCAGCGGCAACGAACCGCAGCGGCCGATGCGTTGGGAATTGCAGCCGGCCGGCAGCGGAACACGGCTGATCCTGACCCTGCGACTGCCGGCAGGAGAAGATGCCGCCAAGGCATGCGCCGGCTTCGAAGCGCACCTCGAGATGCTTCTCGCCGCGCTCGAAGGTGTCCCGATTCGTTTTCCCTTCGATCATTTCCTGAAGTCGCGGCAACTTTATCAGAACTTCCTGCCGAAATAAGTACGACCGCGACACAGGTTCACTCAATGTCGTCAGCCAGTGACTATCCACAATCGAAGAACGGACCTCTCAGTATTCCGAGAGGCTCCCAAGTGCGATTATCAATTAGGCCTGCACATCCGATTGGGCCGTTCATCTTCTAACCACGCGCCGCTGGTTCACGGCTTTTCGCCGGCAGCGAGTCCGCTGTTAAGGAAGATCACGATGCGCCGAAATCTGAAATTCTAGAATGCAACAAAATCAACATCCGCCCCGGCCTTCGTACAAAATCTAAGATTCGCTCACTGAATTACTGCGACAAGTCAATCTCACATCCGAACTCTTCTAACGACTTAACGGTGACGTCTGTGGCAAGCGTCACCGTTAAGCTCCACCCGAGCGAAAGATAACGACGGCTATTTCTTCTTGCCGCTGGCGTCAAACTGTTTGAGGAAAGCGATCAGATCGTCGATCTTCTTCTCATCCTTCAATCCCGCAAACACCATCTTGGTGCCCGGGACTTTAGCCTTAGGATCTTTGATATACTCGCGGAATGTCGTCTCATCCCAGGTGAGGCCCGAATTCTTATTGGCGGCGGAATAATTGTAACCGGCTACGCTGCCGGAATGACGGCCTATCAACCCATTTAGTTCCGGTCCCACGCCGTTCTTCGCGGTTTCGCCGATCTGGTGGCAGGCCTTGCAGACCGCGAAAACCTTCTCGCCAGCGGCAGCATCCTGCGCTTGCGCCTGACCGATCGTAGTACCGACCAGAGCCAGCACAGTCGCAAACATCATCACTCTCATTCTTTTGCTCCCTCGTAAGATGCCCATCATGGGCTGGTGATGGCCAGATCTTTGGCGCACTGAACGAACGATAGAGATGATCATGTCTCAGGTCCCATACACAAGCATTCTTCCATCTGCATCAGTGATATGAACCTGAATATCTGGCCGTGCCGCTATGATTTCGCGGATGCGCGAACCGGTCAGCAGACTGAATGCCGTCGAGAGCGCATCAGCCTCCGTCGCAGTCGGCGCGATGACGCTAATCGAACGATAACGCGATGGGCTGCGGCCGGTTGTAGGATCGAAGAGATGGGTGAAGCGTCCCGCAGGATCGAACCTAAACCCCGCGCCTGCTGTTGTTGCAATTGCGTGGTCGACGAGGTCAACGGTCTTGTTCATCTCCTCGGGCTTGTCCGGATCAGCAAGACCTACGCGCCATGGCATCCCGTCCGGCTTCGCGCCGATCGCGCGGATCTCGCCCATGTTGACAAGCGTAGTTGAAATTCCTACCGCGCGCAGCATCTCAGTGACACGATCGGTAGCGTAGCCTTGCGCAATGCCGTTTAACGTGACCGCACTGCCCGGCTTCAATAGGGCGATGCGATCGGGGCTGACCTTGAGGTATCGATAGCTTACCTTCGACAACACCTCTGTGAGGCTGCTTGCAGATGGTCCATCAAGCGTTGGATTTTCTTGCGTAAAATGTGCCGCATATAAATTCCACAAGGGCTGCACGGTCGGATCGAACGCCCCTCCCGTCAGCGCAGCAAAGTCGAGCGATGCGTTGAGTAGCGTGACCATATCGGCGCTGGGCGACACAAGAATACCGGTACGGTTGAGTGTGCAGATCGCCGAATCGGGCTGATATAGGCTGAATTGCTGCTCAAGCCGACGCACTTCACCAACGCACAGATGAATCAGCCGCTCAGCCTCCATCCGGTCAGGATGATAAATCTCGATCGAGACCTGTGCACCCAGCGCGGACCCTTGCCAGCGAATCGGCGTGTCTGCCATCGCACGACGACTGCCAAGTAGAACGACTCCGCCCGCCATCGCTGCAATGGTAATGAACCGTCGGCGCGTGATGGATGAATGTATCATAGCTGTCGCCTCTAGTTTGCCCGTATCCGAGGGTAGTTACCCACTTTGTCCTGATGCGCCGCCGCCGAGCACATAGATTTTCGGAATCTGATCAAAGCTGACGACACGACCGCCATTGCTGAGGACGAATGCATCGGCTGCCTCGCGGTTGCCGAAGGGCACGGCTTCGTCCGTTTCCATGCCGCTTCGCCTGCGGCTCTCGATCACGAAAAACGCCTTGCGTGCATCGACCCAGTTGGCCGCACCGGGTTCTTCCCAACTTGGCGCCGCTCCCATGTCGGAGACGTAAATCGCGCGGATATCGCGCGGTTGGTCCGGCATCAGAGTGAAGGCCACTGTGTCGCGTACTGATGTGAACCAGTAGGGGTCGAGCCGGCCCGCAGTGATGATCTGTCCCTTCGGCCCTGGATGCTCAAGCACATTCATGCCGCAGAACACGCCGAGCGCGTCGTCCGTAAGCGAAACGGGCGGCGGTGGCGCCGATGCCGACTCGCCCTGATTGCAGGCTGTGAGTGCGATCGCAAATATCGCGAAGCAGAGCGCGCGCAGAATCATAACTCCCTCCGCGCGAAAGACACCGTTGCAAGACCAAGCGGAACCGCAATCCACAACACCATCCCGACCAGTAGCGCAAGTGTGCTCGCGCCGGTACTGCCAGCGAGCCCAGCCATGCCGGAGAACTGACTGACATTAAACCCGGTAAGGTTCGCAAGGCGATAGATGTCGGTTGGATTGAGAAAGAGCAGTCGCTCCAGCACCGAGGCAGAGACAGTTCTGCCCTGATCGACGACCAGCAGGCCGAGCAGGGCCATATCGAACACCAGCACCATGATCAGCCAGACGCCGACTGAAACCCCTGCAGCCGTGCCGCGATCCCCCGCCAGGCTACTAATGAGATAACCGATCGCAACGAATGCCGCACCGAGCATGATTGACGTCCCGATCATCCAGGCGAAGGCGTACCAACTTGCCGCCAACACCGCTGCGCCACTGATGGCCAGCGCTCCTGCCGCGACGCCGTATCCAATCACGGTAGCGAACGCGAGGATGAGCACATGCCCGCAGAATTTCCCGAGAACGATCTGATATCGACCGACCGGATAACTGAGCAGCAGAATCATGGTTCCGCGTTCCATCTCGCCAACGATGGCGTCGTGCGAGATCAATAGCGCGATCAGCGGCAATAGAAAGATGGTGAGGCTGGAGAGACTGACAACCACAACGTCGAGCGCGCCCGCACCGACATTGCCGGTCGGCGCACTGCCGAGAAAGGTCAGTGACAACGCGAGCGCGGCCAGCAGGAGCGTGGTCGCAAGTACCCATCGATTGCGCAAACTCTCCAGGATTTCCTTGCCGGCGATGATGGTGACGGTTTTCACTCCGCAGTCTCCCGCGCGCGAAGAAAATGTGCATAAAGATCGTCGAGGGTCGGTGTCACAACTTCAATATTGCGCACCTGCGGGTCGGCGGCGGCCACCTGCAGCAGTGCCATCTTCCGTTCATCGTCCGGCACCAGCACAACATGGCCGTCCGTGCCGGACGCTGCCAGGTTGGCGAGCCACGTCGGCGCCGCATCGTCATAACCGGGCCCAAGCTCAAACGAGACGCGGATCGGCAATTGCGACAGCCGACGCAGTTCGGCGAGCGTGCCCTCCGCCACCAAAGTACCGCGGTTCATGATCAACACATGCTGGGCGCGGCCTTCAAGTTCGCTCAGCGCGTGCGAAGAAATCAGCACCGTCGCTCCGCCATCGCGCAGTTCATGCAGGATATCGTAGAAGGTCTGACGCAACGCCGGATCAAGACCCGTGGTCGGCTCATCAAGCAGGAGAATGCGCGGACGTCCGAGCAGCGCCTGGGCGAGGCCGAGCCGCTGCCGCATGCCCTTGGAATAGGTCCCGACCCGACGGTCGGCGGCATCGCCAAGACCGACGCGGTCGAGCATGGTCGATGCCGTCGCAGGCTTGAGCTGTTTGAGCCGCGCATAGAAGCTCAGCGTCTCACGTCCAGTGAGGGCCGCGTTGAAGGCAACGTTTTCCGGCAGATAGCCGAGTTGCCGGCGGGCCGAGAATTCGCCCGCCGCCGGATCCTCGCCGAGCACACGGATAGCACCGCCACTTGGCTGGATCAGCCCTAACATCAGCTTGATCAGTGTCGTCTTGCCTGCGCCGTTATGGCCGACCAGCGCGCAGATACCTCCAGGAGGCAGATCGAACGATACCTCGCGCAGTGCATGAATCTTCCCGTAGGCTTTGTCGACCTTCTGGATGGAGATGGTGGCGGTCATGGCAGGCTCCGGCCAGCTGCTGGCCGTGGTGGCGGCGCGATCAAAGGATGGGTATCAACCACGCCGCCGGGATAAAGTGCGGGGAACTGCGCTTGCGCCCAGCGAAGCACCTGAACCGCAGGGCTGTTGATCAGGATCTTTGCCGATGGAGCGGTCCACAGTACACGATCAACCAGATCGTTGGGCCGATAGGCGGTATCGGCCACGCCATCGCCGTTAAGGTCGAACGCCGGGTTGTCGCTCCAGTAATTACCGCGCCCGCCCTTTGACCAGTCGAGGTCTCGAGTACCGACATATTTCACCTGGTTGCGGTTGCCGACAAAAGCGTTGCCCGTGATCTCGTTACCTTCTGAGCCCGCGGTGAAGTGCACGCCAATCTCGCATCCTTCGAACCAGTTGTTATGGAATTGATTGCGGTTGGCGTTGTAGATGAACACGCACTTGCCGGGGCCATTGCGCACGCCGGCCGGCACGGCAGAACTCGCGTCCGGCAACATGCCGCGCTCATCACTCGCGACATCCTGTGGATCCGATATAACATCGATCGCTCCGCCCGCGACCAGATTGCCCTCAATTCTGGCAAAATTGGCGTAGTTGAACAGCAGGCCATGGTCGCGATCGCGATATGAGACATTGCCCTGAATGACAAGGCGGTTCGAAAACATGATCGCATAGCCGACGTGGTTCTTGATCGAGACGTTGCCGCTGACCTCGCTGTCATTGGTGTACATGTAATGGACGGCGAACCGGACCTTTTCGAAACGGTTATTGGTGAAGCGATCCTTGCGGCTGGAAATGGTGAAGATACCATCACGACCGTAACGAATGGTGTTGCCGTCGACCGTCACATCCGGCGCATTCCAGACCGACACACCATTACCGGCCTCGGCGAGGCGGATGTTCTGCAGACCTTCGATCACATTGTTGAGGACACGCGTACCCGTAGCCCCGTGCACATAGACCCCGAACAGATTGCCGATGATGCGATTGCTCTCGACCAGCGCCCGTTCGGCCGTCTTCTCGAGATAGATACCGGAATTCATCGCCTGGAGATCGCGACCCGACCCCTTGATGGTCAGCCCACGGATTTCGACGCCGGGCCCATAGACACTGATGACACTCCCTTCGCCATTTCCGGTCAGAATCGCGCCTGGTTCGCCCCGCAACATGACGCGGCGCTCAATCCGGATCGGCCCCTTGTGTTCACCCGGAGCCAACACAAAAATGTCGCCGTCCCGCGCGCTGTCTAGCGCCTGTTGGGTGAGTTCACCGGGAACAAGCGTGAGCGTCTCCGCGTACGCGAAGGCTGATAGACCGACGGCGAGAGCCGCCGCCGGCAGAATGCTGAGGAAACGACGCACGGATGCCTCGCTTTACGCTGACTCGTTAAACCGACTTCGGCTCGACCAGCATACGGCCCTTCATCTCCATATGCATAGCGTGGCAGAACCACTGGCAATAATACCAGTAGACTCCTGCCCTATCCGCCGTGAATGTCACCGACGCCGTTGCCTGCGGCGCGACCTCCATGGCGATGCCGTAGTTCACGATCGTGAAACCGTGGGTAAGGTCCTCTACCGAATCAATATTGGTGACATAGACCGTCACTTCATCGCCTTGCTTCACGGTGAACTGCTCGAGGCCGAATGCCGGCGCCGTGGACGTCATGTAGACGCGCACCTTATTGCCGTCGCGAACGACCTTTGAATCGGCCTCGAGGTCGATGCCGTCGGCCTTCGCCTGCATCACAGCGTCGGCAAACATCGGATCGGCGCGATCCCAGATCGAAATCGGATTAATCTTGGAGCGATGAACGATCGTCGCATCGTGCGGTTCCGCGAAACTCGGGCCATCATGCACCAGCACCATCTTATCGCCCGAGATGTCGATGAGCTGATCGTTCTCGGGCTTCAGCGGACCAACATTGAGAAAACGGTCCTTGGAGAACTTGTTCAGTGAGATCAGCCATTTTCCGTCCGCCTCGTTGGTCTGACCCATGGAGGTGTGATTGTGGCCCGGCTGATAGTGTACGTCGAGCTTCTGGATGATTGGGTCGACCTTCTCGCCCTTGAACGCACGCTTAGCTAGATCGATGTTCCACTTGCATACCTGGCTGTCAATAAAGAGGGTCGTATAAGCGTTACCCTTGCCATCATAGGCAGTGTGCAACGGACCGAGGCCGACCTCCGGCTCCGCAACAACGACATCGCGTGGCTTGATTTTGTCGTCGAACAATTGGTCGAACAGTCGCACGTCGAAGACGGTGACGGTCGGAGATAGCTTGCCGTTGGCGACGACGTGGATGCCGTCTGGCGCAGTGTTGATGCCGTGGGGACTATTGGAGACCGGCACATAACGCGTGTAAGGCGAGCCGTGGCGGCCATCGAGCACCGGAACGCCTCCCATTTCCTTGTAGTCGCCCTTCTTCACCGCCTCCTCAATGCGCTTGATATTGAAGATCGTCACCCAGTCTTGTTCACTGGCGGTCATCTCCGCAAGCGTGACACCCCCTTCGGAATTGTAGCAGGTTGAAAAGGCGTACTTGCCTTGGTAATCGGCGTCGACGTTGTCGAGATTCCCATCGACAATGACCTGCCAGGCAACCTTCATGGTATCGCCGTCAACTGCTGTAAAAATAGACCGGTATTCTTTCGGCTTGTCGAGAATCTTGCCATCATTCGGCAGTGGGACACCGTCTTCGCCATTGCAGAATACATAGCCCGTACGCGGATACTTTTGCACGCGCAAGCCGTGGACCGTGTGTTGATTCGGTAATTGAATGATCTTGTCGCATTTCATGACGTCGAGACGCACACGCGCGACGCGGGTGTTCGCCTTGTCGTTCATGAAGACGTAGCGACCGTCGTAGGTGCCATTGGTGAACGAAAGGTGCGGATGGTGGAGATCGCCATTTACATAGGTGCCACCACGAGTCTTGAGAAATTCGCGCCCCTCTGGGGTCAACCCCTCGGTAAGCACCTTCAGGCTCTCGTTGGTTTGGCCCCAGCCGGTCGCACTGCAACGGTTGAATACTGGCACCCGCATCAGTTCGCGCATTGACGGCAAGCCGACGATACGCATCTCGCCGCACTGACCGGAGGAGAAGAACACGTAATATTCATCGAGTTCTCCGGGGGCGACTTCGGTCTTGTGGACCGCTGGGCGCGCCGCTGGAGCCTTTGGCTGCCCCTTTGTCTGCGCCTCCGCTGCCGCGATAAGCCCCCTATCAATCGGTAGAGCTACGCCTGCAGCCAAACCGACGCCCGCCGCGGCCGTCGTGCCGAGCAGGGCTCGTCGGCTAACGTTCTTGCCGTCCTCGTGATTGCTCATGGAAGTCTCCTAGGTTTTCACGTTGTAGGTGTTGCGACAGAGTCTCCGGGTGCATTGATCGTCTTGCCTCCGGCAGTAATGATTGTGTTTGGCCCCTTACCAGGCCGCATCGATGGCGAGGACAGCGCTTCGCGCTTCTCCCGCTTGAGGCGCACCTGGATCATGTGCGGGCAGCGATGGTCATCGAAGTAAAGTTCCTGACAGTGCATACAGTAGATGCACTCGTTGACATTGATATGGCCCTCTGGATGGATTGCCTGCACCGGGCATTCGTTGGCACAGCGCTGACAGGGGGAGCCGCATTCCGGCCAGCGACGAAGCCACTCGAACATGCGCATACGACCGGGAACGGCGAGCGCCGCACCGAGAGGGCACAGATAACGACAGAAGAAGCGCTCGATAAACAGCCCGGCTGCGAGCAGTGTCAGCGCGTAGATGACGAACGGCCAATCCCGCGCAAACTTGAGGATGATTGCGGTCTTGAACGGCTCGATCTCGGCGATCTGTTCGGCCAGTGCGGTAGAATAGAGCGACAATCCGAATAGGCCGAGAAAGATGATGTACTTGATCGGCCAAAGCCGTTCGTGCAGTCCCCACGGCAGCCGGAGTTGTGGCACCTTCACCGCCTGGGCGATGTTGTTAAGCAACTCCTGCAAGGCGCCAAACGGGCAGAGCCATCCGCAGAACGGTCCCCGTCCCCAGAATAGCAGGCCAGCGGCAATCGATGCCCAAAGCAAGAAGATGTGCGGCGCTGACAGGAAGTATTCCCAGCTAAATCCGGTGAGCAGCGAATTCATGAAGGTCAAGACATTGACCACGGATAATTGTGCGTTGACGTACCAGCCGAGCCACACCAGTACGAACAGCAGATAGGCGCGGCGCACCCAAACGTAAACTCTGGGTCGCCGCACCAGAACGTTCTGAAAGAAGAAGATCAACGTTAGCGTGCCGAGAGCGAATACGGTAATGCCAATCCGAACGACATCGCCGCGCCAGATCCGCATCCATAGCGGGTCGTCGTCTGAGGCGGGTGTAGCCACGTTCTGCGAAAGCTGTGGCGATGCATTGGAGGGCTCCGCGTGAACCACCGTCGCAGGCTGCTCGCGCTTGAGATACGCATCCGGCAGTGTATAGCTGAGATCGAACGTCAGAAACGCCTTGTCCCGCGCGCCAATGGCGCGCTGCACCAGAAGCTGCAAAGCCCACGGTTCGACCGGATCGAACGTAAAATCGGGCGGCAGCACGAACAGGCCGATTTCAGGAAAGCTGGGCGCGCCCGCCGCGGCAAAGTCACCAAGCCGCGTGTGATCGCGATCACGAAAGCGAATGCTGTTACCGTCCTGTAAAAGCTCGATGCGATCAAAAATGCCGCCACGAACATAGCCCGACCCTTTGAACGAATAATGGCCCGAGCCCGCAACCACGATCGCCTGCTGGCCAGGCTTGAGTCGCGCCTTGAGGCGATCATATCCGTCGTCCCCGAGCAGACTGCGGCCGATGGTCGGCACCGCGACATCCGCAGTATAAAGATCGATGAAATCTTCAGCCGGGTCGCCAGCTTCAGGATGCGCGACGGCGGCTGCATTACCAGACTTCTCGTAAGCCTCGTTGATATCCGCGACACTCAGATGAAGACGCCGGATCGCGCCGTCGCCCAGGAGCGTTTGCCAGTCGCGCACCTCGGTCTTGGCCATATCGATGGCCTTGATCGCCGGTGCCGCGACGGCGGCCACATTGGCTTGCCCTTGTGAGCCGATACGCCCTGTCTTGATTAGTCTTGTTGCTGACCGAACGATGCTGTCGCCAATCACCAAAACGGTGACGGTGGCACCGCTCACGATGTCAACCTGAGGAGCACGTACCGTCCCGTTCACCACCGGCACCATTTCTGCGCCCAGGAGTTTATTGATGGCGTCGATAACGCGCTTCTCCGGAATTCCGATCAAGACGATCGGCTCTTTATGCTCGACGAGCTTGAAGCCGGAGAGGACACCTCGGGTACTGATACCAACGAGAACTCGGATTGGCTTTCCAGAATAGCCGACGGCGTTTGAGAAATCGGAATTAAGATAGGCAAAGCCAAGAAGCTGATCGTCTCTATAGATCGGGGCCACCGGCGGATCGCCCTGTAGTGCTCCGAAGCGATTTGCTTCCGGGATCAATTCCGATGGCTGCGCCTTGGCAAGATAGTCACCGAGCTGCCCCGCAGCATGTGCGTCTGCGGCCAACAGGCCGGTGCTGAACAGGCAGATACACGCGATAATGCAAGCGAAGCAGAAATCTCGGAGTTTAGACAAGATATCTCCATCCGCTCTTCCAGCTTCAGGCGAAGCTGAAAAAAAAAGCTGCCGGTTCCCGCCCATTTGGTAACCTTGCTTGGACATCTTTATCAGTCACGATAATATTGATGTTTGCGCTAAGTCAAAAAGCCGCGAAACGGAGTTGTTCATGCATGAAGAGCCCCTGTTGACAGTGGCACCCGCGCCGATCGCGGCCCTGCCAGAGTTTTATGCGGTTGCCTTCCATCAGGCGGAGCTTGCGGCGCGACATTACAGCGCAGCTACAACGCACGTTCATCAACTATCAGAAGCCGTAGGCTCAGTATTTAGAATTCTCGCATCGCGAGAATTCGCTCGTGCCAACGCGATTGCCAGAGCCTGCGTTGACGCCCGTGATGTGCCACCCGATCTAAAAAATCTACCGACCAGCTTCGAAACTATCGTTCCTGCCCAAGAAGTCAGCGATATCACGCAATCTCGTCTCTCGACCCCTTATGCTGCATGGGCGCTTGCAGTCCGGCATCGTCGGCGCGCCTTTATCTATTGGACATATGTTACAGCACTTACAAAGAATACCGAGGTCAGAGCCGCCGCCGAGCTGTTGGCCAAGGAAGCGTTGTCCGATGGAAATGAATTGCGCCAGCGCCGACGTCTTGCATGGCAGAGCGAACACGGACAGACGATGGAGGATCAACTGCGTGAGCGGAATGCTTCCACAGCTTTGCTTGAAAGCCTGTTACGTCGGGACGTGATCGCATGGTCACAAACACTGCCGCTTTCCGAAGGTAGACACCTTCTGGGTGTCGGAGTGTCAGGATTCATATCCGACGACGCAATTCCGTCCGAGATCCTCGAGACGCCTACCGTTGATGAGATTGAACAGATCAAGCAGCGCGCCCTGCGGCGGGCCGAACAATTATCAAATATGTATCTCGATGAAGCGGAAAGAGCGAACGATCAGAGTAGCCTGGAATTCGCACAAGAACTTGCCACGCGGTCAATTGCACGCCTCGCCAGCTTGCGTGCCAGTGCAACCTTGGCCTCTGAAATGACGGCCCAGTAGAATGGGCCGGCCGATGACGCCACTGATATCACCTCAACGCAGTCGACGATTGGTCCTATAGCGGCGTCAGGGCTCATTTCCTCGCGTGCGCCGGACCTAGTGCGTAGAGCATTTATCGCCGTCAAGGCGACGCTAGATCCGGCTGATATCATCAATCCGGGCGTGCTGTTCAATCCGCTAGGCCACAGGGTCGGCTTCACCGGTGCGCTGGGTGCAACTTGACCATCGCGACTGAATATTCTGCCCAACGTCAAGCGGCCAGAACTACGTGCGAACGTTCAGGGGCAGCGCCCCATGAATATCCGTCAGGTCATTTCATCAGACAAATGGAATCATTGCCAGAGCCGCTCCTTACGAGAGGCGACGTTCTTGCATTCAACCGCGCTATCATCACGTCGTCCCAAAAGGTAGTTTTGGAGTGCAATCGCTTCATCGCTTGATTTCACCAACCGCTCCGTCAAGCTCAACAGCAGTTCGAATTCCCTTTCGCCGAGAACTCCGAACTGAATATCATTCACCTGCATCTGTGTCGGTGCGAGCTTATCTAGCAAATCACTGCCGGCAGAGGTTACGTCCAGTAGGACGCGACGCCTGTCGCGGGGATGGGTCTCCTTGGAGATCAGCCCCATGATCAGCAGCCTGTTGATGATCGTGCTCGTAAAGGCGCCGCTCAGGTGAAGATGCTTGGCAAGCTCAATCACCCCCACCTCACCGCCGGCAGACAAATGTCGGACTGATATCAGTGTTGCATATTCGATTCCTGTCAGACCGACAAAGGCTCCATGTCCTTCCCGTAGCGCTGAATGACGCGCAAAAAACGCCAACAAACCGTGTATCAGGCGTCGGAAATCCTGATCGCGTCCGTCGCGGAGCAATACCGGCCTTGAAACGGTAAGTGCGGGAACGCGGGCGCATGATCCGCGAACCAAGTGCTTCGATCTACTTGAAGAGTCGCGTCGAGCCAACGTCGCCCCCCCCCACTCCGTCAGAAATGCAGCGATGTGACGCCAATAGCCAACACCGCGTCTTGGTGCCGGCCGGCGACACCGTGAGCCGTTGCTGGTAGGCCGATATAGCGATCACGAAGCGAACAACGGCCACGCCGGACAACCCTGCGGCGGGGCAACCGCCCGTCGTAAAGGGCCTTCGGCCTACCGTTCATGCCGGACCTCCAGCGAATCCTACGGATTGTTCTGACGACACATCGACCATCCCACAGCGTGCGGCTCATTTCGACAGCAGTTCCTCCTAGATGCCGCGCTGCTTAAGATAGTGATCGAAGGGAAAGCGGATCGAAACACTCTCAAGGGCCGCGGCCAGCATCTCCGGATGCGCATCGAAGCCAGCGCATACCTTCGCGATATCCTCGCCAGCCGGCAGTCGCACGGTCAGTGTTAATCGCGTTCCTCCCTGACGGCATCCAGTTCCCAACACAACGGACGTTGGGGTTCATCTCTGCTGCTCCATGAATATTCTAACAACCGCGGCGGATCAAACTGGAGGACCGTGCTGTCGATCATCACTCCACTATCCGCAAAATCGATATGAACGGCCCCGTTGGGCCGCAACTCGATAGAGCCCGGTACAAGCCACTGACGAAATTCCTGTGGCTCAGTTAGCATGCACCAGACGACATCTTGACCATGCTCGAAAACCCGCTCGAGCCGAGCCTCAAAAGCATCATCGAGACGCGTGACTATTCCCGTCGACGCGCGATCCTCAGTCACCAAACACTCCTCATCGCCTAGGCTTCTTGCGCAACTGGCCATTATCTGACGCCTAGTTCAGGTCCCGCCGACGGGCAACGGCATGATTGCAGCAAAAGACGAAATGAACCTGTGACTGCGCACCTTATGGCGAGTTTTTGAATACGTTGCCATCCTGGCCTGTTAATTCCGTCCGAACGTTGCGGAATCTCAAATACGATTGCGCGAAACACATTTAGAAACATTTCGAGCACAACAAATGACCGGCGACCGCGAGACGGGAGAGTGGTAAGGATTCGAAATGATGCCGACTTACCTCGACAAGGATGCTTACAACCAGCTAATTGAAACATTATTGACGGTCCCGGAACTGCTCAAGGTGAAACCGTCACCATGGTCGGGCAAGATCACGGCGCGCGAGATTGGCGTAGCGCTCGGTACCAAGGCTAACATTTGGCCCACTCGAGATCAGCCAAAGGCATCGTGCGCGCCCAATGGAGGCCTTCCATTTTGTTAATCGCTTCTCGGCGAAAGACGCTATAAATTAGGCTGATCCGTTTTCTTGACGCGAGGATCGAAATCAGAATGATGGAAGATTTGGCGAATGATGCTTGTGTCGGCGGCCTCGCCCAAGTCAAAACCTCGCGCGCAGACAAAAGAGAAAAGACACGCAAATCACTCCTGCAAGCTGCAATCGAGATTGTGGGAGAAGAGGGATATGCAGCGGCAAGCATCAGCAGGATTACAAGCAGGGCCAACGTTGCGTTGGGCACCTTTTATAATTACTTCGATAATCAACAAAGTCTTTTTGGTCAACTATTGCCATTTATGGACGATCAATTGACTGCGCACATCAGGGCGGAAGTGAGTGATTCATCGGCAAGTGCGGCGTTCGATCGTGCACACTTCATTGCGTATGTTGAATTCTGTCGCAATACCCCTGCATTTCTTCGTGTACTAGACGAAGCAAAGGTATTCGCGCCTGAAATCTATCGAAGATACGTCACAACAATGCTTGAAGGTTATCTCCGCTCGCTCGAGCGAAGCGTCTCCAAGCAAGAGACTCTCAGTTTCACCTCGGAAAACTTACCATCGATTGCTATTGTACTGATGGGCATCCGACATTATGCGGCAATGCTCCATCAGTACAGATACATGGAGCACTCAGCACTCTCACTAGAAGCAACGGCGGATATCTATGAGAAATTTCTGATGTGCGGGATTTTAAACGACAAACAAAGCAATTGAAGCATCCAGCAGGATTATTAGGCGGGAGCTCCTCGACGGATATTTCTATTCTTCTGCACCTGTCCTAGCCTTACTCTGGTTCGACGTGATCCTAGTTTCCGTTGAATTGGATTCAGCTTTTAAGCTGCTTCGGTTAGGTACCAACGAAGCGGAGCTGTATCGGCTAGATAAGCTCTCGCAATGCTGTTTCATTTGTTACAACAAACAGACCGTGTATCAGAACTAGAGTAAAGCAACTCTGCTGTTCGGCAAGATTGCTGATCGAGCCAAACTGACAGCCTGCAGCGTGCACCGCAACGCATTTGCCGACGAAATATCCTCTTGTGTCGCCACTTGCAGTCGAGGGCAATGCGCAGGTCGTGAGTTTATAGCCTGGGCGGCACAATAAAGAATCACTACGAACAGCGATTGCCGCGCTACGAGAGTTGTCTAACCGCGCCGCAGTTCTCGAACGCTGGGGTCATCTCGGTCGGCATTGAAGCGATCGACGACCTCCTATTTCTGACCTTGTCGAGCGCAACCGTCTCCAGGATGACTCCCTCGCCACCCAACTCGCCTGCAAAATTGCACGGCCACCGCGCCAATGCCTCACCGAAGGATGGGTACTGCCGTTGACGTGCTACTTCCGACGTATGGCCACGCTACATATTTGGGGTCAAGCTCGTATACGCTAAGGCAATAACGAGATTCAAAATGACGAGCATGATACGAAGTCGACTCTATCCCGCAATTGTTGCGGTGCTACTGCTCATCATCGCGGGGATGACGTACAAATTCATCGTTACCGGATCGACAGGAAAGACAGAGGACGGTCGGATAACGATCCTGCTTGAACCTGGCGAACGCGATCTGATGTTGAAGGAAATGCGTGCTTTTGTTGAAGGTCTTCAGCAAATTTCAGAAGCACTATCGAAAGACGACATGAAAAGCGTTGCTAAATCCGCTCGCGCAATGGGGACCTCACGAGCCCACGACGTGCCGCTCGCGATGATGAGCAAACTGCCATTAAGCTTCAAAAAGCTCGCGTTCAGCGTCCACGGTGGGTTCGATACCATTGCCATGGATGCCGACACAATCGCCTCGCCAAAACACACCCTTGGCCAGCTTTCCGAGATTTTGCAAAATTGCGTCGCATGCCACAGCAGCTATCAGGTCAAAGCCATTACTGCCAAATAGGCCTCACCGATTGTCGCGATCTTGCCCACCAGCGTCCTTCAGTCGCAACAACATCAGCTTGTAAAGCCAAACGTCGACATTAGCTGAACACTGGGGACTGGGCTATTACCGCTTCACCATAAAGGGAGAGAAGTCATGGCTGACAGGCCGTTTCGTAATCCTTTGCTGGCAAAGTTGGAGGCTACCAGCCACTACACTATCCGTAGCGCATGGGAAGGACTCGAGTATCTTAACCGCTACTGGAGAGGAGACCGAAACGCCTCCTATAATCTTGCACTTCATGTCTGTCGGGATGCGGTAGATGGATGGGTTTCGCCAGAGCGGGCGCGCGAAGCACTTAAGCGCGCATTGAAAGCGACTGATCTCTTGATCCCGCGGTCGCGACACTCACCGCCCAAGTTTCGGATCTCACAATTCACGAATATTCGTTCACACCCAGCATCGGTTGAACGACCCACGTTAACGCAGTCATCCATCGTCATGGATAAATGTGACAATCACAAAACTTCCGACCGATCCAACGAAGCTTTTCCCTATGCTTTTCCACCTCATCGAGGTCATGTTGGCAAAGAACTACATGTCCAAGTACTACCGAGAGGTTCTGAGTGTCAATCGGCTTACAAATTTGACCCCGTATCGGCGTCCAATTTTGACCCCTTCGCGCGGCGTGATTTGAGGGTAGCGCTCGACTCGTCGGAGCTGGCCGGGATTGCGGAGACGAGACGAGC
>JAFKKM010000040.1 GCA_017305555.1 Hyphomicrobiales bacterium
GGAATAAATCCGGCCATGACGAACGCTGGCGCACTTACCCGTTCGCCGCCGCCTCGACCGTGGCGATATCGATCTTGTTCATCGTCATCATCGCCGCCATCGCCCGCTGGGCGCGGGCGGGATCGGGGTCTTGCAGCAGTTCGATCACCCGCGCCGGTGCCGTCTGCCACGACACGCCGAACTTGTCCTTGAGCCAACCGCACTGGCTCGGCTGGCCACCGTCGGCCATCAGCGTGTCCCAGTAATAGTCGACCTCATCCTGCGACTGGCAGTCGATGCTGAGCGAAATCGCCTCGTTGAATTTGAAATGCGGTCCGCCGTTCAGCGCGATGAAACTCACGCCCTCGATCTCGAACGTCGCAGTCAGCACCGTGCCCACCGGCATCGGCGCACCCTCGCCGTAGCGCAGGATTTCACCCGCCTTGCCGTTCTTGAACACCGATAAGTAAAAATTCATCGCCTGTTCGGCCTCCCTGTCGAACCACAGGCAGGGCGAGATCTTGCTCAGGATTTTAGGCATTGCGGAACTCCCGGGTTGAGCGTCTTCGCGCGGCGCGCGGGTAACCGCACGTTCGGCTTCATCTCTAAGACGCACGAGGACGGGGCGATCCGACAGGGGGTGAAAGATTTTTCACCTACGTCGTCCCCGCGCAGGCGGGGACCCAGACGCCGCAGCGCTCGTAATCGAAGAAAGCGCGCATTGCTCAGCATCCCGCGCTTGGGATCATCGGATAGGCTAGGGGTTCTGGGTCCCCGCCTGCGCGGGGACGACCAAGGGCAAGGCCAAAACGCGGCGGCACTTACAACATTTTCAATAAGTGTCCTTACCCCTTGCCCGCCCCGCACATCAGATCGATGGCGCCGCGCACGATCGCTTCCAGATCCTTGCGCGGGGTGCGGGCGCGGGCGCGGATGGCGATGGTGTGGATGGTGGCGGAGGCCATCTGCGCCAGCACATCGGGATCGGCGGACGGCGGCAGTTCGCCCGTCTCCTGGGCGCTGCGGAAGCAAATCGCGAACGCCTTATCGAGTTCGTGGAACCCGCTCAGCACCATGGCGCGGATGTCGGGATCGGCGACCGCCTCAGAGGCCGCCGTCATCACCGTGAAGCAGCCGCGCGGCCCCTCCTCACCCGACAGGTAGATGTCGAGCGCGACCGCGTAGATGCGTTGCAGCCGTTTGCGCAGCGGCAGGTCGCCCTTGAACGCCTCCTGCATCGCCGCGCGCGCGTCGGCGCGATAGCGCTCGTAAGTCTTGATGTAGAGCGCGCGCTTGTCGCCGAACGCGCCGTAAAGGCTCGGCCGGTTCATGCCGGTAGCGGCACTGAGATCGTCCAGCGAGGTGCCGGCGAAGCCGTCCTTGCGAAACAGATCGAGCGCCTTGGCCAGCGCCACGTCCGGCTCATACGCGCGCGGACGGCCGCGGCGCTTTACTGGCGCAGCTTCGGCGGACGATGGCGGCGACGCGGCGGATTTTCTTTTTTGTACCATTTCGAAAATTAATCCTTGACCATGGATATATTATGCGAGACGGTATAAAAATCAACGCGCGTTGGTTGCCCCATTCCCTATTCCGAGCTCAAGGAGCCATTCCCATGGATCTCTATTTCTCGCCGCTTGCCTGCTCGATGGCGACCCGCATCGCGTTCTACGAAGCCGGCGCCAACGCCAGCTATCTCGAAGTCGATCCGAAATCGAAACGCGTGCAGCAGGACGACTCCGATTTCCTCGCGGTCAATCCCCTCGGACTGGTGCCGACGCTACGCACCGACGACGGCGTGATCCTGACGGAGAACGCCGCGATCCTGCAATACGTCGCCGACCGCTTGCCCGATGCCGGCATTTCCGCACGCAACGCCGCCGAACGCTCACGCTTGCAGCAATGGCTGTGCTTCATCGGCACCGAATTGCACAAGGCGCTGTTCGTACCGTTGCTCGACAAGAAGTCGTCGGCCGAGGTGAAGGCCTACGCGGTCGAGAAAGGGCTGTCGCGGCTCGATTATCTCAACGCCTATCTCCAAGGCCGCGATACCCTGCTCGATCACTTCAGCGTCGCCGACGCCTATCTCGTCACCATCATCAACTGGAGCATGGCGACGCCGCAGATCGACCTCGCCAAATGGCCGAACATCAAGGCTTATTACGAACAGCATCGCGCGCGGCCGAGCGTGACCAAGGCGATCGACGAGGAGTTTGCACTCTACAAAGCCGAACAGGCGCGCCACAAGGCGGCGGCGTGAGGCGTTTCGAGTCTCGCGGACTTGTGCGGGACTCGACTCTCATTTCGTCGTCCCCGCGCAGGCGGGGACCCAGACTCCGCAGCGGTCATAAGTCAAGGAAGCGCGCATCGCTCAGCATCCCGCGCTTGCAATCACAGATAAGCTAGGGATTCTGGGTCCCCGCCTGCGCGGGGACGACCATTGAGAGGTCTCGTTCTTGAAAACGAGACTTAACTACCCCTAATCCGCCTTCATCGCCACGCGCAGCGCCTTGGGAATCGGCCGGGCGCGGCCGCCGGAGACGAAGGCGACTTTGACGTCGGCTTCCAGCAGCAGGATGGCACCGCGTTTGATCTCCTGATGCAGCGTGATCGACGCGCCGCGCACCTCGAGCGGCCGGGTGACAACGTCGAGCAGATCATCCATATGCGCCGGGCGGATGAATTCGAGCTGCATCGACCGCACCACGAAAGCGAAGCCTGGCGCTTCAGTTTCGGCTTCCGCGAATAGCGCGCGCTGGTCGGCGCCGAGCAGCCGCAGATAGTTGGTGCGCCCGCGCTCCATGAAACGCAGGTAGTTGGCGTGATAGACGATACCGGAAAAATCGGTGTCCTCGTAATAGACCCGCACCTGCATATGATGGCGGCCGTCGCGGATCTCGCCGTCGAGATGCCCGGTGATCGGCGCGGAAGCAATCTCCGGCGCGGTCATTGGTCGTCATCCTTGCCGAACAGGCCGAACTGCGACGCATCGCGCGACGGCTCCGCGAGGCCGAGATGCCTGAACGCGTGCGAGGTGAGCAGGCGCCCGCGCGGCGTGCGTTGCAAATAGCCGCACTGGATCAGATACGGTTCGATGATGTCCTCAATGGCGTCGCGCGGTTCCGACAGCGCCGCCGCCATGGTTTCCACGCCGACAGGGCCGCCGCCGTAGTTCAACGCGATGGTGGTGAGATAGCGGCGATCCATCGCATCGAGACCGGCGGCATCGACTTCCAGCGCGCCGAGCGCGTGGTCGGCGATCTTGCGATCGACCGCGGCCGCATCGGCAGCTTCCGCGAAGTCGCGCACCCGGCGCAGCAGGCGGCCGGCGATGCGCGGCGTGCCGCGCGCGCGCCGCGCGATCTCGTTGGCGCCGTCCGCCGTCATGCCCATGCCGAGCACCCGCGCGCCGCGGCTGACGATGTGTTCCAGTTCCGCGACGGTGTAGAAATTCAGCCGCACCGGAATGCCGAAACGGTCGCGCAGCGGATTCGTGAGCAGGCCCGCGCGCGTCGTGGCGCCGACCAGCGTGAATTTCGCCAGATCGATTTTCACCGAACGCGCCGCCGGTCCCTCGCCGATGATGAGGTCGAGCTGAAAGTCCTCCATCGCCGGATAGAGCACCTCCTCCACTGCCGGATTGAGGCGATGGATCTCGTCGATGAACAGCACGTCACGCTCTTCGAGATTGGTCAGGAGCGCGGCAAGGTCGCCGGCCTTGGCGATCACCGGGCCGGAGGTGGCGCGAAAGCCGACGCCGAGTTCCCGCGCCACGATCTGCGCCAGCGTGGTTTTGCCGAGACCGGGAGGGCCGACGAACAGCACGTGGTCCAATGCTTCCTTGCGCTTGCGCGCGGCGTCGATGAACACCTGCAAATTGGCGCGCGCCTGCGCTTGGCCAACGAAATCGGCCAGCAGTTGCGGACGCAGCGAGGTGTCGCCGATATCGTCGGCGCGGCGTTCGGGCG
This sequence comes from Hyphomicrobiales bacterium, assembly GCA_017305555.1. GTDB lineage: Bacteria > Pseudomonadota > Alphaproteobacteria > Rhizobiales > Xanthobacteraceae > 62-47. The sequence continues at coordinate 3,948 of JAFKKM010000040.1, forward strand.
TCACGAGGCGGGAGGGATCGTTCATGATCACCCCTTAACCCCGCGCGGCGGAAGATGCCAGCCGCGAACGATGGCCCAGCACGCCATGGTGGCGGCGAGGCAGGTGACCACCATCACCGGGACATGCTCCGGTTGCTCGGTGTCGGTCAGCATCGCCGGCAGCGAATGACCCGACATCACCAGGAAACCGATCCCGAGGCCGACGCCGATCAGCGCCGCGACCGGCCAGTTGACCGGTCCGAAAAACGCTTGCCGGACGCCGAACACGAGGCCGCCTGCGGCCGCCGGTCCCGCGCCGATGAAATAGCTGAGCGGCGCGGCGTAGATCAGCGCGAACAACCCGATCCATGACAGGCCGATCAGGTCGACCTTCGCCCCCATCCCGATCACCGCGATCGACAGCATGAACGCCAGCGCGCCGACCGGCGGACCGATAACGACGAAAACCATCACAATGGCAAACAGGCAACGCAGGCGCTTGCCGGGCGTCGGCTCCGCCGGTATCGCGACGGGCAACGGCGGCGGCATGGCGCCCGACGCGTCGGTCATCACCGCGACAACTCCTTCAAGCCGAGGCGAATGAGTTGCGCGGTTTCGGCTTTCTCACCGGCGTCGCGCGAGGCGGCCGCGATGGCGGCGGCGGCTTGCGGCTGGCCGTAGCCGAGATTGACCAGCGCCGAGATTGCGTCCGCCACCGCGCGCGGCGCGCGGGCGTCATCGAGAGCGCCGGAGAGTTTCACCACCGCCGGATCGACGTCGGCGAAGGCCGGGGCCTTGTCCTTCAATTCGGTGACGATGCGCTCGGCGACCTTGGCGCCGACGCCGGGCGTGCGCGCTACCGCCGCCTTGTCGCGCAGCGCAATCGCGTTGGCGAGATCGGATGGCGACAAGGTGCTGAGTACCGCGAGCGCGACCTTCGCGCCGACGCCTTGCACCGTCTGCAACAGCCGAAACCATTCGCGCTCGACATCGCTGCGAAAACCGAACAGCTTGATCTGGTCCTCGCGCACGTAAGTCTCGATCGACAGCACGGCCGCTTCGCCGGGCGACGGCAGCGCCTGCAGAGTGCGCGAGGCGCAATGCACCTGATAGCCGACGCCCGAGACGTCGAGGATCACGTAGTCCTCGCCGTAGGAGTCGATCAGGCCTTTGAGTTTGCCGATCATGATCTTGCTTTCTTACCTCTCCCGCTTGCGGGGGAGGTCGGCGAGCGAAGCTCGCCGGGTGGGGGCACTCGCACATCGGCTGGCAGAGTGGCGCCCCCCTCCCCATCCCTCCCCCGCAAACGGGAGAGGGGGCCCGTTGCCGTCGCGGCCATTCATCATGCGAACTGCACTCATCATCCCGCCACCTTCATCCGCAGCGCCGTGCTTTGCCGGTGGTGCGCGTGGGTGATGGCGATGGCGAGCGCGTCGGCGGCATCGGGCGACGTCGGCGCGGCTTTCGGCAGCAGGATTTTCAGCATCACCTGGATCTGGGTCTTGTCGGCATGGCCGGCGCCGACCACGGTTTTCTTCACCTTGTTGGGCGCGTATTCCGCCACCGGAATGCCGAACATCGCCGGCACCAGCATGGCGATGCCGCGCGCCTGCCCGAGCTTCAAGGTGGCGACGCCGTCCTTGTTGACGAAGGTCTGCTCCACCGCCGCCTCGGCCGGCTTGAGCTCGCCGAGCACCTGCGTCAGGCCGTCATGGATCGCCAGCAGGCGGCGCGCCAGCGCCATGTCCTCGCGCGTCTCCACCGAGCCGCAACCGACATAGATCAGCCGGTTGCCCTCGATATCGATCACACCCCAGCCGGTGCGGCGCAGCCCCGGGTCGATGCCCACGATGCGAATCGGTGTCGATGCCATAGCCTACGTTATCATGGCTTATGATATCGCAACCGGCCGCGCGCGTCCGCCTGGTGGAACGAGCTAAAGGATCAATCCGCCGTCGACGATCAGCGTCTGGCCGGTGACATAGCTCGCCAGCGGCGACGCCAGGAACAGCGCCGCGCCGGCCATGTCCTCCGGAGTGCCGAACCGTTTCAGCGGAATGTTCGCGATGGTCGCCTCGCGGCGCTTCGGATTGTCGGTCGTCACCTTGGTCAGCTTGGTGTCGACCAGCCCCGGCGCGATGCCGTTGACGCGAATGCCGTCCTCGGCCCAGGCCTGCGCCAGCGTGCGCGTTAGCCCGTAGGCGCCGGTCTTGGAGGCGTTATAGGCCGGGTTGCCCTTGGTGGAATGAAACGCCGCCACCGAACTGATGATGATCAGCGAGCCCTTGCTCGCTTTCAGCATCGCGTGGAATTTCGCGGCACAGGCCATCAGGCTCATCAGGTTGACTTCCATCACCTTGCGGAAGCCGTCCATGGCGAATTCACCGCGGTTGTAGATCACCGTGCCCTGCGCCAGCACCAGAATGTCGAGGCTGTCGAAATTCGGCTTGAAGTTGTCCACGGAGCGCGGATCACTGACGTCGAGCTGCGCGTAATCGAGACCGTCGAGATCGGAGCCCTCGACGCCGATGTAGCCCGCCGCACTCGGCTTGGTGCCGCAGATGTTCACCTTCGCACCACGCGCGCGATAGGCCTGCGCGATGCCGTTGCCGATGCCGCTGGAACCGCCGACGATCAACGCGCGCTTGCCGCTGAAATCCAGTTCGTTCATGGGTGTGTTTCACTCCTGTTGCCGCGTTGCGCGGGCGTTTGACCTTTGCCGGGAACGATGCAAGCCTTGAAGCATCGCGCTTGTCAAATCCGCCGCGCGGAAAGCGCATTTGCCACAACTATTCCGGAGAATCCGTCCCATGGCCGATTTCAAACAGCTCAGCCGCTCGGTGCGTGGGCTCACCGTGCTGGTCACCGGCGCCGCCAGCGGCATGGGCCGCGCCACCGCGCGGGTGTTCGCCGCCGAGGGCGCCAACGTCGCCGTCACGGACTACGATGGAGCGGGCGCGCAAACGGTGGCGAATGCGATCACCGCGAGCGGCGGCAGTGCCAGGGCGTGGCAATTCGACGTCGCCGACGCTGCGGCGGTGACGCGCGTGGTGAACGAAGTCGCGCAGCATTTCGGCGGGCTCGATATCGTCGTCAACAATGCCGGCATCTCCACCGTCAGCGCCATCGACGGCGACGGCTACGACGCGCTGTGGGATCGCGGCATCGCGGTGCTGCTCACCGCGCAGCAACGCATCATCCGCGCCGCGTTGCCGTACCTGCGCAAATCGAAGTGTCCGCGCATCGTCAACATCGCCTCCACCGAAGCGCTGGGCGCGACCGCGCTGCATAGCCCTTATTCGGCGGCGAAGGCCGGTGTCACCGGATTGACGCGCTCGCTTGCGGTGGAGCTCGGGCGCGAAGGCATCACCGTCAACTGCATCTGTCCGGGGCCGATTACCACCGGCATGACCGACCGGATTTCCGCCGAGCACAAGGCGATCTACGCCAAGCGCCGCACCGCGCTCAATCGCTACGGCGATCCGGAGGAGGTCGCGCACATGACGCTGAGCCTGTGCCTGCCGGCAGCCTCGTTCCTCACCGGCGCGGTGATCCCGGTGGACGGCGGACTGATGGCGCGCAACGCATAGAACCTCGTCGTTGCTGCCAGTTTGTCATTGCCGGGCTTGACCCGGCAATCCATCTTTCGAAGGTGATGGATGCGCGGGTCGAGCCCGCGCATGACGTGGTGTGTTTAAGTTCGAACATGAGATATGCGTCGACGCTTGATTGACATCGGATGCGCGCGGCGTAGCCTTTCCTCGAAGCAAGAACGACAACGAGGAACCGCACCATGGCCATCCGCATCCGCCAGCTTCATCCGCATTTCGTCGGCGAGGTGTCCGGCGTCGATCTCACCAAACCGCTGACGGCGGATCAGGCGCGTGAGATCGAGGCCGGCATGGATAAGTATGCCGTGCTGGTGTTCCACGATCAGGATATCACTGACGATCAGCAACTCGCCTTCGCCGAAAATTTCGGACCGCGGGAAAATCGCAAGGGCGGCAGCGTCACCAAGAAGGACGACTATCGCCTCGCATCGGGACTGGCCGATGTCGGCAACCTCGACAAGAGCGGCAAGCCGCTGCCGCGCGACCACCGCACGCATCTGTTCAATCTCGGCAACTGCCTGTGGCACTCCGATAGTTCGTTCCGGCAGATCCCAGCAAAGTTCTCACTGCTGTCGGCGCGCGTGGTCAATCCCAAGGGCGGCAACACCGAATTCGCCGACATGCGCGCGGCCTATGACGCGCTCGACAACGAGACCAAGGCCGAGATCGAGGACATGATCTGCGAGCATTCGCTGATGTATTCGCGCGGCAGCCTCGGCTTCCTCGACTACAGCGAGGAAGAAAAGCAGATGTTCAAACCGGTGCTGCAACGGCTGGTGCGCACCCATCCGGTGCATGGCCGCAAGTCGCTGTATCTGTCGTCGCACGCCGGCGCTATTCAAGGCATGAGCGTGCCGGAAGCGCGCGTGCTGCTGCGCGACCTCACCGAACACGCCACGCAGCCGGAATTCGTCTACGTCCACAAATGGAAGCTGCATGACCTCGTGATGTGGGACAATCGGCAGACCGTGCATCGCGTGCGGCGTTACGACCAGTCGCAGCCGCGCGACATGCGCCGCGCCACGGTGGCGGGCAACGCACCGACGGTGGCGCAGCAGGCGGCGGAGTAGCACACACGCATCACAGTCCGGCGCGTGCCGCCAACTCCGCTAAACGTTCCTCGCCCGCGAAAAATTTACATCGGAACAAATCTCCGTCGAACAAGTTGACGACGGCTGTATTTTCAACGTGCCGAGGAGGCATTTCGATGAAGACATTCGCTGTCATGGGTATCGCGGTTGCGGCTTTGATCAGTATCGGTTCGATGGGATCGGTTGCACAGGCGCAGGGCGTAGGTATCGGAGTGGGTCCGGGCGGTGTCGGCGTCCACGTCGACGACGGTTATCGCGGCCATCGCCGTTATCATCGCGAGCGGGAATATCGCCGCGACCGTTACGAGCGCCGTCGTCATATGGAACGCCGGCACCATCACGGCGACCGAATCTACATTCGCTAGAGCGAGATGCCTTCAACTTGATCCGTCATGCCCGGGCTTGTCCCGGGCATCCACGTTCTAACAAGCACGCAAGCTCAAAGACGTGGATGGCCGGGACAAGCCCGGCCATGACGATGATGCCCGTCGATCCACGACATACAAAAACCCTCGCGGACGATCCGCGAGGGTTTTGCTTTTGATGATCGCGCGGCAATCAGCGCGGCAGGTTGGTCGATCCCATCAGGAAGGTATCGACCGCGCGGGCGCACAGGCGTCCCTCACGGATCGCCCACACCACGAGCGACTGACCGCGCCGCATGTCGCCGGCGGTAAATACCTTCGACAGCGAGGTCTGATAGTCCGCCGTGTTGGCGCGGACGTTGCCGCGCTGGTCGAGTTCGACGCCGAGCGTCTTCAACAGGCCTTCGTGAATCGGGTGCACGAAGCCCATCGCCAGCAGCACCAGATCGGCGTCGAGCGTGAACTCGGAGCCCGCGATCGGCTGGAATTTTTCGTCGACGCGAACGCAATGCAGCTTGGTGACCTTGCCGTCCTTGCCTTCGAACTTTTGCGTCAGCACGGCGAAATCGCGCGCAGCGCCTTCGGCCTGGCTCGATGAGGTACGCATCTTCAAAGGCCAGTTCGGCCAGGTCAGTGCCTTGTTCTCATGCTCCGGCGGCGCCGGCATGATTTCAAGCTGCGTCACCGACAGAGCGCCCTGCCGCAGTGAAGTGCCGATGCAATCGGAGCCGGTGTCACCGCCGCCGATCACCACCACATGTTTACCACTGGCGAGAATCTCCTTCACCCCGCCGAGCGACTCGTTGCCGACGCGGCGATTCTGTTGCGGCAGGAAATCCATCGCGAAGTGGATGCCGTCGAGCTCGCGGCCGGGGATCGGCAGATCGCGCGGCGCTTCCGATCCGCCGGTGAGCGCCACCGCCTCGTAATCCTTCAGCAACTGCTGCGGATCGAGCGCACCCTTGTCGGCGCCGCCAACCGGCGTGTTGGTGTGGAAGGTGACGCCCTCGGCTTCCATCTGCTTGACGCGACGGTCGATGACATCCTTCTCCATCTTGAAGTCGGGAATACCATAACGCAGCAGGCCGCCGGCCTTGGCGTTCTTCTCATAGAGATGCACGTCGTGTCCGGCGCGAGCGAGTTGCTGCGCGCAGGCCATGCCGGCGGGGCCGGAGCCGACCACGGCAACCTTTCTGCCGGTCTTGTGCGCGGCGATTTCCGGCTTGAGCCAGCCGTTCTCCCACGCGCGCTCGACGATGGCGTGCTCGATGGTCTTGATGGTCACCGGCGTCTCGGTGATGTTGAGCGTGCACGACGCCTCGCACGGCGCCGGGCAGATGCGGCCGGTGAAGTCCGGGAAGTTGTTGGTCGAATGCAGGTTGCGCGAGGCTTCTTCCCAGTTGCCCTGATAGACCAGGTCATTCCAGTCCGGGATCTGGTTGTTGACCGGGCAGCCCGGCGTGCCGGGCGCGACCGAGCCAGTGCCGTGGCAATACGGTACGCCGCAGTTCATGCAGCGCGCGGCCTGATCGCGGAGGTCTTTCTCCTCCAACGGAATGACGAACTCATTGTAGTTCTTCAGCCGCTCGGTGACCGGCGCATACTTGCGGTCGTTGCGGTCGATTTCGAGAAAGCCTGTGATCTTGCCCATCGCTCAAGCTCCAATCGCGATCTGCGGCTCGACGGCCTCGGCCGCCTGCAATTCCTTCAGCGCGCGGCGGTATTCCACCGGCATCACCTTGCGGAATTTCGGCAACCAGGTCTTCCAGTTCGCCAGGATTTCGGCGGCCCGCGCCGAGCCGGTCAGCCGGGCGTGCCGCGAGATCAGCACGTGCAACCGCTTGATGTCCTCGCCCAACAGGTTGGAGAACACATCGACCTGACCGTGCGCCTCGAGATCGCCGGACTGGTGATAAACGTCCTCGTTGACCATTTCCTCGGAGAGGAGCGGTTCGAGCTCGACCATCGCCAGATTGCACAGCTTCGGGAAGCTGCCGTCTTCATCGAGCACATAGGCGATACCGCCCGACATGCCGGCCGCGAAGTTGCGCCCGGTCTTGCCGAGCACGACGACGATGCCGCCGGTCATGTATTCGCAGCAGTGATCACCCGCACCTTCGACCACCGCGATGGCACCGGAGTTGCGCACGGCGAAGCGTTCGCCGGCGACGCCACGGAAGTAGCAATCGCCTTCGATGGCGCCGTACATCACGGTGTTGCCGACGATGATCGACTGTTCCGGCACGATGCCGGAATTGGCCGGTGGCTTGACGATAATACGGCCGCCCGACAGGCCCTTGCCGACATAGTCGTTGGCCTCGCCCTCGAGTTCGAAGGTGACGCCGCGCGCCAACCATGCGCCGAACGCCTGCCCCGCCGTCCCCTTGAGGTTGACGTGGATGGTGTCGGCCGGCAATCCGGCATGGCCGTATTGCTTGGCAACGGCACCCGACAGCATCGCGCCGGCGCTGCGGTCGGTGTTGCCGATCTCGGTGTCGATGGTCACCTTGGCACCGCGATCGATCGCCGGCTGCGCTTCCGCGATCAGCTTGCGATCGAGCACCTTTTCGAGGTGATGGTTCTGCGCCTCGCACTGGTAGATCTTCTGGCCGGGCTCTTCCTTCTGCTTGACGAACAGCTTGGAGAAGTCGAGGCCCTTGGCCTTCCAGTGCGCGACGAGACGGGTCTGATCCAGCATCTGGGTCTGGCCGACCATCTCGTTGAAGCTGCGATAGCCCAGCTCCGCCATGATCTCCCGCACTTCCTCGGCGACGAAGAAGAAGAAGTTGATGACATGCTCGGGCTGGCCGGTGAAGCGCTTGCGCAGCACCGGGTCCTGCGTCGCGACGCCGACCGGGCAAGTGTTGAGGTGGCACTTGCGCATCATGATGCAGCCCGCCGCGATCAGCGGCGCGGTGGCGAAGCCGAACTCATCAGCGCCTAACAGCGCGCCGATGACGACGTCACGTCCGGTGCGGAAACCGCCGTCCACCTGCACGACGATGCGGGAGCGCAGCCGCTCGCGCACCAACGTCTGATGGGTTTCGGCAAGGCCGACTTCCCACGGCGAACCGGCGTGCTTGATCGAGGTCAGCGGGCTCGCGCCGGTGCCGCCCTCGAAGCCGGAAATGGTGACGTGATCGGCGCGCGCCTTGGCGACGCCTGCCGCCACCGTGCCGACGCCGATTTCCGACACCAGCTTCACCGACACCTGACCCGCCGGATTGACGTTCTTCAGGTCGTAGATCAGCTGCGCGAGATCTTCGATCGAGTAGATGTCATGATGCGGCGGTGGCGAGATCAGGCCGACACCCGGCGTCGAGTGGCGCACCTTGGCGATGGTGGCGTCCACCTTGAAGCCGGGCAATTGTCCGCCCTCGCCGGGCTTCGCGCCCTGCGCCATCTTGATCTGCATCATGTCGGAGTTGACGAGATACTCCGTGGTGACGCCGAAGCGGCCGGAGGCCACCTGCTTGATCGCTGAGCGCATCGAATCGCCGTTCGGCAGCGGCTGGAAGCGATCGGCTTCCTCGCCGCCCTCGCCGGTGTTCGACTTGCCGCCGATGCGGTTCATCGCGATCGCGAGCGTGGTGTGTGCTTCGCGCGAGATCGAGCCGAACGACATCGCGCCGGTGGCGAAGCGCTTGACGATCTCCTTGGCCGGCTCGACTTCATCGAGCGGGATCGGCTTGCGGCCATCGTCCTCGGCGCTACGAACCTTGAACAGGCCGCGCAACGTCAACAGCCGCTCGGATTGCTCGTTGAGCATCTTGGCGAAGGCGCGATAGCGATCCTGCGAATTGCCACGCACCGCGTGCTGAAGCGCCGCGACGGATTCCGAGGTCCAGGCATGGTCCTCACCCCGCGCGCGGAAATTGTATTCGCCGCCGACGTCGAGCGCGTTCTTGAGCGCCGGCTTGTCGCCGAACGCGTCGGCATGGCGGCGCACCGCCTCCTCCGCGATTTCCTCAAGGCCAACGCCCTCGATGCGGGTGTGGGTGCCGGTGAAGTACTTGGCGACGAAGTCCGCCTTGAGCCCGATGGCGTCGAAGATCTGCGCGCCGCAATAGGACTCGTAGGTGGAGATGCCCATCTTCGACATCACCTTGAGCAGACCCTTGCCGATCGCCTTGATGTAGTGCTTGACCAGCACCTTGTCCTCGAGCGCCACCGGCAGGCGGCCCTTCATGGCGATGATGGTCTCGAAGGCGAGATACGGGTTGATCGCTTCCGCGCCGTAGCCCGCGAGACAGGCGAAGTGATGCACCTCGCGCGGCTCGCCGGATTCGATCACGAGGCCGACCGACGTGCGCAGCCCGACGCGGATCAGGTGATGATGCACGGCGGCGCAGGCCAGCAGCACCGGGATCGGCACGCGGTCGCTGCCGGTCATGCGATCCGACAGGATGATGATGTTGACGCCTTCGCGCACCGCAGCCTCGGCGCGGCCGCAGAGTTCGTCGAGCACCTGCTCCAGACCGGCGGCCCCTAAGCCACTGTGGAACGTGGTGTCGAGCGTGCGCGACTGGAAATGCGAGTCCGCGATGTCGGAAATCGCGCGGATCTTTTCCAGATCGCTGTTGGTCAGGATCGGCTGACGCACTTCAAGCCGCTTGGTGCGCGACAGGCCTTCGAGGTCGAACAGGTTCGGCCGCGGGCCGATGATCGACAACAGGCTCATCACCAGTTCTTCGCGGATCGGATCGATCGGCGGATTGGTGACCTGCGCGAAGTTCTGCTTGAAGTAAGTAAATAGCAGCTTCGAGTGATCCGACAGCGCCGAAATCGGCGTGTCGGTCCCCATCGAGCCGGCCGCTTCCTCGCCGACCGCCGCCATCGGCGTCAGCAGGATGTTGATGTCCTCCTGCGTGTAGCCGAACGCCTGCTGGCGATCGAGCAGCGACAGGTTGGAGCGCGGCCCGCCACCTGGCGCATCCGGCAACTCTTCCAGCACGATCTGGGTGCGGTTGAGCCAGTTGCGATAGGGGTGGCTCTTGGCCAGCTTCGCCTTGATCTCGTCGTCGGGAATGAGACGGCCCTGATCGAGATCGACCAGCAGCATCTTGCCGGGTTGCAGCCGCCACTTGGCGACGATCTGGTCTTCCGGAATCTTGATGACGCCCATTTCCGAGGCCATCACGATGCGGTCGTCCTTGGTGACGAAGTAACGCGCCGGACGCAGGCCATTGCGATCCAGCGTCGCGCCGATCTGGCGGCCGTCGGTGAAGGCGATGGCGGCGGGGCCGTCCCACGGCTCCATCAGCGCGGTGTGATACTCGTAGAACGCACGGCGTTCGTCATCCATCAGCGGGTTGCCCGACCACGCTTCCGGAATCATCATCATCACCGCGTGCGGCAGCGAGTAACCGCCCTGCACCAGGAATTCGAGCGCGTTGTCGAAACAAGCAGTGTCCGACTGGCCCTCGTAGGAAATCGGCCACAGCCGCGAGATGTCCTTGCCGAAGCGGTCGGACGACACCGACGCCTGCCGCGCCGCCATCCAGTTGACGTTGCCGCGCAGCGTGTTGATTTCGCCGTTGTGCGCGATCATCCGGTACGGATGCGCCAGCGACCAGGTCGGGAAGGTGTTGGTCGAGAAGCGCTGATGCACCAGCGCCAGCGCGCTCTCGAAATCCGGCTCATGCAGGTCGGGATAGTAACTGCCGAGCTGGTCGGCGAGGAACATGCCCTTGTAGATCAGCGTACGGCACGATAGCGACACCGGATAATAGCCGGCGAGGCCACGATCGCGGCGCTGATAGATCGCATTCGAGATCGACTTGCGCAGGATATAGAGCGTGCGCTCGAAGCCGTCGTCGGTGGCCTGATCGCCGCGGCCGATGAACACCTGCATGTGGCGCGGTTCGGTCGGCTTCACGGTGACGCCGAGCGAGGAATTGTCGGACGGCACATCGCGCCAGCCGAGCAGCGTTAGCCCCTCGGCCTTGATCTGATCGGCGAAGATGCCCTGAATGACGCCACGCCACGCGTCTTCGCGCGGCATGAACAGGCTGCCGACGGCATAGTGCCCCGGCCGCGGCAAGGTGAAGCCGAGCTCCTTGGCCTTGCGCGAGAAGAAGGCGTGCGGGATCTGCACCAGAATGCCGGCGCCGTCGCCGGCGCGCGGATCGGCGCCGACCGCACCGCGATGCTCGAGATTGCAAAGGATCGACAGCGCGTCCTCGACGATCTGGTGCGACTTGCGGCCCTTGATGTTGGCGATGAAGGAAACGCCGCAGGCGTCCTTTTCCATCGAGAGGTCGTACAGACCTTCCGCCGGCGGCCGCCACGTATGTTCGTGCGGAGTGGCGGCGGCGATCGGTTCGGTATGGCTGTGTTTGCTACGATCCGTGGCGGGATTCGAATTGTATGCGGGAGTCTCGCGTGCCGGAACGGTCGGTTCCGAAATCACTGCGAACGGTTGCTGCGCAAATCCTGCCCGGTTCGTGCTCACATTCTTATCCTCGATGGTATTTGCGGGCCTTCATTCCAGAGCTGGAACCCCGGCCCTCTCTCCTTTTTGTGCGGCCCCTCCCCGGATGGGCGGAGCCGGCGTCGACGTCGCTTGAACGTTTCACCGCCGCTGATGCTCCCGCTCGCTGACGTCAGGGCTCACGAAGCCCTTGCAGGCACCCCGTTAGGCACCCAGCGGCGAAAGTCCATCAAACCTCAGTTATAGATCGCGCGGCTCGCCACCGTCACGGCAGGCGAGCGCCGTTTCCTTTCCGCATCACTTGAGGCCACCATCCTAGCGGGGCGGCCAAGCGAGCGGAATTCCGTTCGAAATTAGGACAGCATTGCTGCCCTAGATTGAGATTGCCAAACTTTTTTTCAACATACAAGCGTCTGGACCCATTCTAACGCAATTTTTTACAGGATCGTGGCCGCGATACGACCGAATATTACCGAATGTTACAAACAGGATACCGCACGACAGCAAAACGCCCCGGAGGCCGGGGCGTTCGCTTGTCAGTCAGCTTGCGAAGAAGCGGCGACGCCCGAAATCAGGCGGCTGCTTTTTCCCCGCTGTTCTCGATGACCGGCTGCGCCGGCGCGGTGCCGTTGATCGGAATCTGGCGCGGCTTCTTGGCCTCGGGAATCTCGCGGACCAGATCGACGTGCAGCAGGCCGTTCTCCAGCGAGGCGTTCTTCACCAGCACGAAATCGGCGAGTTGGAAGACGCGCTCGAAAGCGCGGGCCGCGATGCCGCGATACAGCACCTCGGGCTTGTTCTCGACATTGTTGTTGGCGGTCTTCTCGCCCTTGATCGTCAGGGTGTTTTCCTTGGCGACGATCGAGAGTTCGTTCTGCGCGAAACCGGAAACGGCGACGCTGATACGATAAGCGTTCTCACCGGTGCGCTCGATGTTGTAGGGCGGATAGCCAGCGGCAGTGTCGCCGGGCGCCTGGTCGAGCAGCGAGAAGAGACGGTCGAAACCGACGGTGGAACGATAAAACGGGGTGAGATCGAACGTACGCATAGTTAGTCCTCCATTGAGCGACATATGTATCAACCCGCCCGCCAATCGGGCCGGGCCGTTGTCTGCGTGCAGCCTGTAGAGTGGCCTGCACGAAGGTGATATGGGAGGGCTGCAACCGGCTTCAAGAGTTCGCGCCGGCAGTCTTTGTCTCATCCGCCGCCTTGATTTCCGGCACCTTCTCCCTAACCGGTTCCTGCATGTCCCTGGTTTCGATTCCCGCCAATCCGGTTCCTGACGGCGCCGTCAGCGGCACCATCACTACGCCGGACGGCGTCAGCCTGCGCTACGCGCGCTTCGCGCCGCCGCCGGGTCGCAAGGGCACGGTGTGCGTGTTCACCGGACGCGGCGAGCAGATCGAAAAATATTTCGAGACGGTGCGCGATCTTCAGGATCGCGGCTTCGCGGTGGCGACACTGGATTGGCGCGGACAAGGCGGCTCCGCGCGAGGCCTGAGCGACGCGCGCAAGGGTTACGTCCGCGACTTCGCCGATTTCGAGATCGACGTCGAGGCGTTCTATCGTCAGGTGGTGCTGCCGGATTGCCCGCCGCCCTACTTCGCATTGGCCCATTCGATGGGCGGCGCGGTGATGCTGCGCGTCGCGCACGCCGGCCGGCGCTGGTTCGACCGCATCGTGCTGTCGGCACCGATGATCGACCTGCCCGGCCGCACCACGTCGTGGCCGCTCCGAATGCTGTTGCGCGCGATGCGATACGCCGGCATGGGCGGCAACTACGTGCCCGGCGGCAACGATGTGCTGGTGGGCGAAGCACCGTTCGTCGACAATCCGCTGACCAGCGATCCGGTGCGCTACGCTCGCAACGCCGCGATCCTCGCGGAAGACCCGAGCGTCGGCATCGCCTCGCCGACAGTGGCCTGGGCCGACACGGCTTTTCGTACCATGCACGGCTTCCGCGCCACGCACTATCCATCGCAAATCCGCCAGCCGATCCTGATGCTGGCGGCGGGTGCCGACACCATCGTCTCGACGCCGGCGATCGAGGAATTCGCCTACCACCTGCGCGGCAGTTCGCATCTGGTGATCCCGGGTTCGCGCCACGAGATCCTGCAAGAGCAGAACCGCTATCGCGCGCAATTCTGGGCCGCGTTCGATGCATTCGTGCCGGGCTCAGCGGTGAAATGAAGTAACACGATACATATCACAGCGTCGTCCCCGCGAAGGCGGGGACCCATTACCCCTAGCCTTGATTGTCGTCGCAGGCACACAACAGGCACTTTCCGCATCACCAGTGCTGCGGAGTCTGGGTCCCCGCCTTCGCGGGGACGACAATGGAGAGGATGAACGACCACCATGCTCGGCATTCACGATCTCTGGCTGTTCATCGTCTCCGGCCTGTTGCTCAACATCACGCCGGGGCCTGACAACGCCTATATCACCGGCCGCAGCCTGCAACTCGGCTGGCGCGGCGGCGCGGTGGCGGCGATCGGCATCGGCTGCGGCTGCCTCGTGCATGTCTTCGCCGCCGCGGTCGGATTGTCGGCGCTGCTCGCAGCATCGTCCACCGCCTTCACGGCGGTGAAACTGATCGGCGGCGCCTATCTCTGCTACATCGGCATCCGCATGTTGCTCGCACGCGACGGCAACAGCCATGGCGAACAAGCCACCGCCAAGCCGGTCACGCTGCGGCAGGTGTTCTGGCAGGGTGCACTGACCAACATCCTCAATCCGAAGATCGCGCTGTTCTTCCTCGCCTTCCTGCCGCAGTTCGTCGATGCCGGCGCGCCGCATCTCTCGCTGGCGCTCTTGGTGCTCGGCGTCATCTTCGTCGCCAACGGAACGCTGTGGTGTCTCGGCGTCGCCGCGTTCGCCGCCATCGCCGCGCGAAAGATGCGACAGTCCGGCGCCCTGATGCGCTGGATCAATCGCGGCATCGGCGCGCTATTCGTCTATCTCGGCATTCGCGTCGCGCTGATGGACGCGCGCTGAATTCAAGCCGCAATCTTCTGGATCGCCTCGATGCCGAGGTAGATGCCGAGCCCGATCATCGCGATCAGGAACCAGTGGCGGAACGCGTCGGGATGCATCCGGGTGCGGACATTCTGTCCGATGAACATGCCGGCGAATCCCGCCGCAAGCGCTACCAGTCCCGGCACCGCGACCGACACCGTGAGCAGCCCCGCATCGGCAAGGCCGAGCATCAGGCCGAGGGTCCCCGTGGTGAAGAACACGCCGAGCGCCTGCACCAACTCGTCCTTCTCGAGCCCGATCGCCTGCATGAACGGCATTGACGGAATCACCTGCACGCCCGTCACCGCCGACACCGCGCCGGTGACGACACCGACAATGCCACCGATCCATTTCTCTCTCGCGGGCGGGACATGGAAGCGCACCTTTCGCAAGCCGATGATGCCATAGACGATCAGGAGGACGCCGAGGATCAACGTGCCATAGCGCGCGTAAGGCCCGACCATCAGGCCCGAACCGCACCAAATGCCGAACAGCAGCCCGACCAGCATCGGCCACAACCGGCGCACGAGATCGCGAAAGTAAGGGCCGCCAAAGGTCTGCCAGATGTTGGTGGTGATCGCCGGCACAATGACGATGGCGAGCGCATGAGCCGGCGCCATTCGGGTCGCCAACAGCCCCATCGCCACCGTCGGCAGACCGAGGCCGATCACGCCCTTGACGAATCCGGCAAGCAGAAACACGGCGACGATGAGAATGAGACTGGGTTCTGACATGGCGGCAGATTGACCGAACCGGGTGCGCGGCGCAATCTGGAGGTTCCGGAAATAGCCTTCGGGATATCCGAACCTCACGGAGGCATCATGCGATTCGATCTGGTCGATCTTCAGGTGTTTGTCGCGGTGGCGGAAGCGCGCAGCATTACCCGCGGTGCAGCGCGCGCCAACCTGGCGCTGGCGTCCGCCAGCGAGCGCATCAAGACACTGGAATCCGCGCTCGACGTGACGCTGCTGCGGCGCGGCCGCCATGGCGTCACGCTGACGGACGCCGGCGAAAGCCTGCTTGATCATGCCCGCGTGGTGCTGGCGGCGGCGGACAATCTGCGCGGCGATCTCGCCGGCTACGCGCGCGGGATCAAGACCAGCATCCATGTGCTGGCGAACACGTCGAGCCTGTCGGAGCACCTGCCGCCCGCGCTGGCGAGCTTTCTGCGCGATCATCCGCAGGTGAACATCGACGCGGAAGAACTGGAAAGCATCGGCATCGCAGAAGCCATCGCGGCAGGCCGCGCCGATATCGGGATCGCGGTGGAACAGACTTTACCATCCGGCATCGAACGCTTTCCGTTTCGCGACGACCGGCTGGTGCTTGCGGTTTCCGCGCAGGACGATCTCGCCCACCGCCGCGTCGTCGATTTCGGTGCGGTGACAACGCGTGATTTCGTCGGGCTTGCCACCGCGAGCGCGCTGCAAAGCCATCTCGCGACGCAGGCGGCGCGGCTCGGCGCGCGCCTGCGGTTTCGCGCGCGGCTGCGCGACTTCGATGCCGTGTGCCGCCTGGTCGCCGCCGGCGTCGGTATCGCGGTCATCCCGGAAGCAGCGGCGAAGCGTTGCGCGCGGGTGATGGCGATCAAGTCGGTGCGAATTCGCGATGCGTGGGCAACACGGCGACTTGCGATCTGCGTGCGCAATTTGAAAGCGCTGCCGCGCCCGGCACAACAGTTGGTGGCGCACCTGCGTGGCGGCGATTAGCGCGAATGATCTAGAAATCCGCTTTCGTCATTGCGGGGAGCATCCGGATCGGTGCTTCGCACTGTCCGGGCACAGGCTCCGCGATGAAGCAATCCGGCCTCTTAAAAAGAAAGATTGGATTGCTTCACTTCGCTCACAATGACGTGGATTATCAGCCGGCCAGCACCTTGAGCGCCTGCTCATGCACGCGCGGATCGCCGGCGGCGACGATGCGGCCGCCCTGCTGCGCCGGCTTGCCCTCCCAGGTGGTGATGACGCCGCCCGCGCCGGTGACGATCGGAATCAACGCCGCGATATCGTAGGGCTTCAATTCGGTCTCGATCACCAGATCGACGTGGCCCGCCGCCAGCATACAGTACGAGTAACAATCGCCGCCGAAACGGGCGAGCCGCACCTGGTCCTGTACCCGGGTGAAAGCTGCGCGATCAGGCTCGTTCATCAACAGCGGGCTGGTGGTGAACAGCGTCGCATCGCCGAGACTCTCGCAACGCCGCACCGCCAGCGCGCGCTGGCCGCCGGCGCCGCGATAGATGGCAGAGCCATTGTCACCGCTGAACCGCTCACCGATATAAGGCTGATGCATCATGCCGTAGACCGGCAGGCCGCGATGCATCAGCGCGATCAGCGTGCCCCAGATCGGAAACCCGGAGATGAAGGATTTGGTGCCGTCGATGGGATCGAGCACCCAAACGTAATCGGCGTCCTCGCGCTCGTTGCCGAACTCCTCGCCGACGTTGCCGTGCTGGGGAAAGCTGTCCTTGATCATCCGCCGCATCACCGCCTCTGCACCGCTATCGGCCTCGGTGACCGGGTCGAAGCCCTGCTTGGATTTCTTGTCCTCGATGCCGAGCGAGGTGCGGAAGAACGGCAGGATAGTTTCGCCGGAGGCGGTCGCCAGGCGGTCAATGAATGCGGTAAAATCAACGACCGTCACGGAGCATCTCCCTCGATTACGCGAATCCGACCTGCTTAACGGCTTGGGGTGAGAAAACCAATCCGGGATGACGATAGCGCGTCGGCGGAAAACTCGGGTCGCCTTCCGCCGCCATTCGCATCCGTCTCCAAGTCATTTTTCCAAATCATCTTCCATGTCATTTTGCATGGATGAAGCGAACCGAATCGTCGCTTCGGCGATTGCGAAGCGTGCCTCGCACGGCCGGAAGCGACCGATTTCTCTTTATCGACGTGATGCAAATGGAAGCCGAAGGCGCTCATCCATAGGACAGTGGTTTCCGACCGAATGGTCGAATCGAGAAAGAGCCCGCGAGCCGCAAAAAATCAGGTCATCCTCATAAGATTGAACAGATGTTCACTTTATGACGCGCTCACAGTTTCGCCACATATCGATAAGCAATTGAAAAACATTATCTATTTAAAAGTTGGGATGCATCGTTCACAGGAACAGATATGCAAAATCCGCATACAAAAACAGCGAAAAAACCTTGCGTTTTGTGCGCTGCGGCCGCATATTGATGCGGTGCGGTAACGCCTCGCGTTATCGCTGCCCTCCTTGGGCGTTTCCTCCCTAGACTTGGGCCGCTTGCCTTTGCGAGCGGCCCTTTTTCTTTGCCGCATCCCTGAGGCGCGATCGCCAAGGCCGGCGACGGGACGACAACCGCTTATTCAGCGGCGGCGACGAACGGCCCGAGATCACCGAACGGCAAGGCGGTAAGCGTCTCGGCGAGCCGGCCGAAATCCTCGACCACCGCGGCAAACCGCGGCCGGCGCTCGCGGCGGCGCTCGTCCATATAGATCGCGCGGTTTAATTCAATCTGAACGGCATGAAGTCCGCTCGCCGGATTGCCGTAGTGCTCGGTGATGAAGCCGCCGGCATAAGGCTTGTTGCAGCCCACCGAATACCCCAGCGCCGCGAAGGTCTGCTCGACGCGGTCGCGCAGCACCGCCGCGCAACTGGTGCCGTAACGATCGCCGATCACCACATCCGGCCGCGGCGGCTCCTCGCGAGAGACGCCGACCGACGGCATCGAATGGCAATCCACCAGGATCGCCGTGCCGAAGGCGAGATGCGCCTTGGAGATCAGGCGGCGCAACGCCCGATGATAGGGCTTGTATAGCGCCTCGATGCGGCCGAGCGCATCGTCGACATCGAGACGCTCGCGATAAATTTCCTGGCCGTCGCCGACGACGCGCGGAATGGTGCCGAGGCCGCCCGCCACCCGCATCGAACGGGTGTTGGCAAAACTCGGCAACCGTCCGCTGAACATCCGCGGATCGAGTTCGTAGGGCTCGCGGTTGACGTCGACATAGGAGCGCGGGAAGTGGACGCTGACCACCGGAAAGCCCTGCGCGCTGAGCCCCGCGATCAATTCGTCGACAAAAGAATCCTCCGAGCGGCGCAACGCCGCGACATCGACCCGCGACGCGGCCAGAAACGCCTGCGGATAGACCGAGCCGGAATGCGGCGAGTTGAAAATGATCGGCGCCCGCCAGACCGCCGGCTCGACGATGGTGAATGGGGGCGACAGTTCGCCATCAAACTGAGGCATTGGCGCGCGCTGTCCCGAAAATGATCCCGGCGGCAAGGCCGGGTATCAACGCTGGCTTGAACATCATTGTCAGGATTTGCCATCGACCTGCCAAGTGAAAAAACCGCGAAACCGTCACTTCGTCTGGAATACCTCCAGCGGGCGGTTTAATGGCCACCGGCCGCAGCGGCGACCGTCGCCCGGCTTCGAAGAGGGTATCGGATTGTGGTTCACGTCCTTAACCTTCACCCGAAATTTACCAAACCTCTGGCTAACTGAGGTCCTAGGTTTCTCTCACCGGATTCGATAATCAACCGCCATGCACAAGATCCTTCTCGCCGAAGACGACAACGACATGCGCAGGTTCCTGGTCAAGGCGCTGGAAAACGCCGGTTACCAGGTGTCCTCGTATGACAACGGCCTCTCCGCCTACCAGAGGCTGCGCGAGGAGCCATTCGAGATGCTGTTGACCGATATCGTGATGCCGGAAATGGACGGCATCGAATTGGCGCGCCGCGCTTCAGAACTCGATCCGGACATCAAGATCATGTTCATCACCGGCTTCGCGGCGGTGGCGCTGAATTCGGATTCGGCCGCGCCGAAGAACGCCAAGGTGCTGGCCAAGCCGGTGCATCTGCGCGAACTGGTCAGCGAAGTGAACAAGCTCTTGGCAGCCTGATCCGTCAAACCCGGATCAGCACCACGGCAACCACCAGAAGCCCGCAGCCGATCAGGCGCGGCAGGTCGATGGCGTGCTGCGGCACGCCAAGGATGCCGTAGTGATCGAGCACCACCGACATCACCATCTGGCCCGCGACGAACAGCGCCAGCAGCGTTGTGGCGCCGAGCTTGGGCAACAGCAGAATCGCCGCCACCACATAGACCGCGCCGAACAGGCCGCCGGTCCACGACAGCCATGAGGTCTTGGCGAGGTCAGCGGTGGCCGGCCACGACGACCGGCTGAGGACAACGAAAACCACCATCGCCAGCGCGCCGCCGGTATAGCTGATCAGCGCCGCCCACGACGCCGAATTCAGCGCCGCGCGCAAATCCGCGTTGACCGCGGCCTGGAACACGATGGCACCGCCGCCGATCACGGCGAACGCCGCCAGTCCCATGAATTCAACAAGTCCCATAGTCCATCAGCCCCTTGCCGCCCGTTCCCCGTGTCGCCCTACCCGACGTGGCGGCGCATTCAAACCCGTTTCCCGATTGGCTCGAAAGCCAACTTTCGGACATCTTGGCTTGCACCGCCGCAGGGGAGCCGATATAGGGATGCCGACCCAACCGGCGTGCCCAAACACGCCGGAATTTGTTTCGGATGCGCCGCGAGGCTGCCGGAACACGAAGCTGGAGCCGCCGGTCGAAATCACCGGATGGACTCAAGCGGGCGCGTAGCTCAGCGGGAGAGCACTACCTTGACATGGTAGGGGTCACAGGTTCGATCCCTGTCGCGCCCACCATCCAGTCCCGGCAAACCCGACATCTTTGCGTATTGAGCAAACCGGCCGTTTTTCGCGGGCTTTCCGGGGTAGTCATTCCGAGTGTCTGTCTCTGCTCGCGGATAGTGACAAATTTCAATGGTTTCAGACCGCCCGTCTCTGCGGTGCAAATTCCCGTTCCTGGCCGACCGGTCAAAAGTCCAACTCATCGCATTTCAGACGATCAAGGAAGCGAAGAATGCGGGCCAGCTGGCACAGGGCATCCAGTCCTGATGCAGATCTGAGCCGCACCTGAGGTTCAGGTCTCAGATGGGCCACAGGCCATCGCTAGATGCTCATTCGGAATGCACGCTGCTGATTAGGCGGGTGCGAGGCCAAGTGCCTCCAGCTGACGATCCCACTGGATCGGCAGGTCGCGAAGCTGTTCGACACCGATACCACGAGGCAGCCGCCCCTCGACGGCCGCCTTGACCAGCGTCGGTGACAGGAACGCCAGTGACAGCGTCATGTTGACGTGACGAAGGCTGCAATGCTCGCGCTGTGCAATAGCTTGTGCGTTTGTTGCCGAGTCCGCGATGAGTTCGTCGAGCCATCGGCGGCCACGGGCAATCGCTGCGACGAGCGTGGCACGCCGTTCCAGTTTCATCGGGCGCAGCGGGAGTTTGACAGACGTCGGTCGCAGGATCGATCGTGCCATTCGTGCCGGAGGTTTGGTCCATGGAATGATGACAGTGCGATCATCCTCAGGATTCCCCTCATCCGCATCGTTTCGCTTTAACTGAACGACGAGTTGGCTTTTGCGCACCTCGATCCGCTCGATGATATTGCTGGCCAATGCGCCATCGACGGCTACTGCATTTTGGTTTGGGAGTCGCGGTTGCAGTATGATGGTGCGGATCCGCTCCTCGATCTCTTGAGCCGGCACGCGAGAGACGGAGCCGACCTCGGCAGACGCGGCATTGCCGAACAACAACGGCCGTGAGACGTAGTAACTGTAACGCCGGCCATTCTTTTGCGCTTGCGTCGGGGTCATGCGGTGACCGGCGTCGTCGAAGATCAGGCCAGTCAGAAGATGCGTGAAAGCTGTCCTGGTTCTGGTGGTATGTCCCCACTGATCCGACAGGGTCTGCTGAACAAGGTCGAACAGTTCACGATCGAGGATGACTGGCTGCTCGCCGGGATAGATTTTTCCCTTGTAATTGACCTCTCCGATATAGAAGCGATTACGCAGCAGATAGAACAAGGCACCACGGCCGAAGGGAACGCCACCCCGGACCTTGCCGGTCTTGAGCAGGCGGCGCTTGCTGACGATGCCGCGCTCCTTCAGATCCCGCATTAAGGCATGGACGCTGCCAAGTTCGAGATAACGGGTGAAGATCAGCCGGACCTGTTCTACCTCTTCCTCAACGACCGCCACCTTTCCGTCATTCATGGCATAACCGAGCGGTAGCGGGCCTCCGACCCAGATGCCCTTCTTTTTGGAGGCTGCGATCTTGTCGCGGATGCGCTCCGAGGTGACCTCGCGCTCGAACTGGGCAAAGGACAGCAGCACATTGAGGGTGAGCCGTCCCATGGAGGTCGTGGTGTTGAACTGCTGCGTGACCGAGACGAACGACACTCCATGGGCATCGAACAGTTCGACCAGTTTGGCAAAGTCAGCCAGCGAACGGGTCAGACGGTCGACCTTGTAGACCACGATGATGTCGATCCTGCGGGCGCGAACATCGTCGAGCAGATTCTGAAGCGCCGGGCGATTCGTCGATCCGCCAGAGAAGCCGCCATCATCGTAACGGGTCTTGACCTCGACCCAGCCGGCATGTGCCTGGCTCCTGATATAGGCACTGGAGGCTTCGCGCTGGGCATCCAGGGAGTTGAACTCCTGATCGAGACCGTTGTCGGTGGAGACCCGAGTATAGATGGCGCATCGGACTGCCATCTTGACCTTCGACGGACTGTAGTTGCTGCGCCTGCTCACGGCTGGTCCCCGTTCCCGGCGGCGTCGCGCAAACCGAAGAACCGCGGCCCGTTCCAGCGGGTGCCCGTGATGGCGAAAGCAACCTTTGACAGGCTATCGTAGGTGATCCCATCCCAAAGGAAGCCACCATCGGCAACGACCACCCGATGCGTAGCGCCATTCCACTCACGGGACAGGATGGTGCCCGCCTTCAACTCGGTCTGGCTGCGATCGAAGGTGATCAGCTTTGCCATCACCGACGATCGCGTTTCCTTCTCGACAATGCGATCGAGAAACTGGCGAATGGCAGGATCCAGTTGACCAAACTGATCCACCTGCCGCCGGTAACTCACGATCGCAGTCTGCAGATGCTTTGGCAGATGCGCCAGAGCAGATCGTCGCGAGAGCCGGCGTGATCCGCGCCTTGGACCTGTGAGGTCGTCCCGACCGACGACCTCACCTTTCAACGCTCTTGCCATCACGAGGCCAGCTTCGTCGCAGCAGTGACGATGCGATAGACGCGCTGATCGGCTTCGACTGCCGACACCAACTCCAACCCAAGCTTCTTGCGGACCACCCCGGCTAAAAATCCGCGTACCGAATGTTGCTGCCAGCCGGAGGCTTCAGAGAGGACAACAATGGTCGCACCGGCCGGTCGCCTCAATAGATCGAGCAGCTTTGCCTGCTTGTTCGGTTTTTGACTCGTCTGCTGCCGCGCTGACTGACGTGCAGCCTGCGCCGACTTGGCGGCGCGACCGACGTTGCCAGATTTCGCGCGCCGAACGGGTTTGGACGTTGCTTTACGGCTACGGGATGACTTCTGCATAAAACCCTCCAGGTGAGGCGACATCAGCGTCGCACCACCCGAGGCCCCGTAAGCGATATTGCGCTGCGGGGCCGATTCAAGCCTTTCCTCCGACACAGCAATGCTCGCTTTGCCAATGAATGCCAGTGCTTTCTGCGAGGTATCTCGCGGGCTGGAATGTCGGTTAATGAACGAGGTCGAGGTACGTCAGGGCCATGAAACTCATCTGGTGGCCTTGGGCGGCGCGCTCACCGTCGATGACATTCGACACGATGATCATCGGTGATTGTCTTCGCTATCAGCTGCGCGCGGCATCGATCTTCGCGGCTGGCGACCCAGTCCGCCCGCTATATTATCGCTATGGCTCGAAGACCGCACCCCTGTGGAGACTCAAATATCGAACTCGACGA
The DNA here is from genome assembly GCA_017305555.1 of Hyphomicrobiales bacterium. Classification (GTDB taxonomy): domain Bacteria; phylum Pseudomonadota; class Alphaproteobacteria; order Rhizobiales; family Xanthobacteraceae; genus 62-47. The sequence continues at coordinate 27,248 of JAFKKM010000040.1, forward strand.
CCCCGCGATCGAAGGAAGATTAGATGCCTTTCCCGCCTCGCGCCTGTAGCGTACCCGAGAGGATGGCAACTAGCTTCATAGCGGTCCTGTCTGTAGACCGGCGTTGAATAAAGGCTCTGACGCAATTTTGGTGACGAAGCAGAGCGATGATGGGAATGAGGAGTGACGCATCGCATTGATTGCACTCGCAATCTTTGGCAACGCGTCTACATCGAGAGAGTTAGAGTGGAAGGAATCGCCGCACCCTCTTCCTCGAGAGCGATCATTTTGAATTGACTCGGCATTTCCCGGATCGGCATGTTAGCGCGTCATCAAGATTGCGTCAGAGTCCAAGTTCGGCGCCGGTTAACACTACTTCTCACACAGCCTATATCTCGCGGGGCTTCTTGAAGCACGCAATCGACTAGTGACAGGGCGATCATCCGGTCAGCTTGCGGATGGCGGATTGCTCCTCTGCCAGTCGACGCGTCACGAACTGGCGCTCCAGTTCCGTGAGACCGGTCGCCAGGATTCGCTTGTAGCGCCGGATGTTGTCGCGATGCGCCCGGATCTTCACAGCCCGTAGGGATGTATCTTGCCGCAAGTGAGCCAGTTGGCGAGCCACCAGCGGCGCCGATCCATGTATCGGGTTTACACCCCGGTCGCTCACCAACATGCGCTTCGCCGCACCGCCGCGCGGGGGCGGATCGTCATCATCCAAATCACGAAGAGCGTCGAGAATCTCGCTTAGACGCAGCGGCCGTGCTTGGCCCGGTACCATCCTCAGCGCGGGCAAGGATTCGATCGCGTACATATCAGATGCCCAAGCCGATAGAATGGCGCGTTTTTCGTCCGAAGACAGTTTCTGGTCTTTGAGAACCGCTTGGACCGAAGGGTGATGAACATCCGGACGGAACAGTGGCGTTCCAGCTTGATGACAAAGGATACGACTCATTGCTTCCCCTCCATCTCCTTTCATTGGGGATTCACTACGACAGGGACTCGGGCGGAGATTGATTGCCGCCCGAACCTGACATGCGAGTGTTGTTAAGCCGCGCGCTTGTTTTCGATTTGCGCCTCAGCCGCGGCGGCTCCGATCGGAATGCGCCGGGGCTTCATCGTCTCGGGAATTTCCCTCACGAGCCTGATCTGGAGCAGACCGTTTTCGAAGGACGCGCCTTCGACCTTGACGTAGTCTGCGAGATTGAAGGTCCGCTTGAAGTGACGCGCCGAGATTCCCTGATACAGGTAATCTTTGTTGGCCGCTTCCGTCTTGCGTCCTTCGATCGAAAGCACGTTCTGCTCGGCCGTCACCGTGATTTCATCCGGAGAAAAGCCGGCCAGCGCGAGCGATATTTGGTAACGATCCTCGGACTGCCGCTCGATATTGTAGGGCGGATAATGATCCTCTCCCTCCGCGCGTTGCGCTGCATCAAAGAGGTCGAGAAGACGATCGAATCCGATCGTGGATCGCCACAGGGGTGCAAAATCATAGGCTCTCATAGCCAAATCCTCCTTAGAGCAAGATGGGTACGAGCGGACGTCGGACACCAGCCGGCGCCCGTCTCTATTCTTGAGCCCTTACGGCGCTCAAGGCCGCATTTTCCGCGACGGAAATTGACTTAAAATGGCTGCCGACGATTTCAAGAGGGGGCAATAAAAAATTTTGGGCGCCGTCTCTGATGTCGAACAGAACCCGCTTTGGTTGATGCCGTGCGGTCCACGGCCAGTATTCTCCCCTGGCAGTGTTTCGGCGCGGGAGTTGAATGCCAATCGGCGTCGGGGTCACAGCAGCCACACAAATGAAATCAATAATTTAGACTCGAACACGCGTAGATTGATGGGGTCAAACTCGATCAGCATTCACAGCTTGTGGCTACGATGAACCAGAAATCCCCCTCCATGAAGTCCCCCAAGTTGTCAAAGGGGTGCTGATCGGGAACAGGTCCGACGGAAGAAGCTCTTTTGATCCAAACGCATTCCCGTTACGTAAGCTATATGCAAAAAACAACTTTGCGACAAAATGCCTGTGCATGAGGTCGCCTTTTCCAGAGAACCGTAATGAACTGCCAAGCAAACTCAGCGGCATGGGTCAGAGCATCGGTCGCCTTGCTCCCGGTGATTGCGGCGTTACTTCTGGGCCAGTGGGCAACATATCCCAATATAGCATCATGGTATGCAGCGCTTGTTAAGCCGTCATTCAACCCACCCAACTGGATTTTTGCTCCAGTTTGGTCCATCCTTTACGTGTTGATGGCTTATGCGGTCTGGCGCATCCTGAAAGTTGATGACAGACCTGCGGAGCGCCGTATCGCGCTGACGCTTTTCTTTCTGCAACTGACGCTGAATGCGCTGTGGTCATGGCTATTTTTCGGGTTGAACAATCCCCTTGCCGGATTGCTTAACATCCTGCCGCAGTTTCTGCTCATCCTGGCAACAATAGATCGGTTCCGCAGGCTCGATCTGATCGCCGCTCTTTGTTTGGTGCCGCTCGCGGCGTGGGTCGCATTTGCATCGTTGCTGAACTTTGAAATCTGGCGTCTGAATGGCTAACGGAGAAGCAGAAGACGATGGCCTCCGAGGGCTCTTTTTCAGAGTCAGAACGTCCCGTGATCGTCTGGTTCCGAGACGATCTTCGCTTATCCGATAACCCAGCGTTGACCGCTGCGGCGAACTCTGGCCGCAAGATCATCTGCATCTTCGTGCATGATGAAGAATCCGAGGGGATTCGCCCGCTCGGTGGCGCCGCGCGCTGGTGGCTACACGGCGCCTTGCAGAAACTGGATGATAAACTGCGTCGCCTTGGCACTAGACTTTCGGTCCATAAAGGATCTGCGCCGGTGGTTATCCCGCAGCTTTCGGCTCACATCAGGGCGGCGGCAGTCTATTGGAACCGCCGATATGGAAGGGCGGAGCGCTGCGTCGATGAGGCTGTGAAAACCGCCCTCAAAACACAGCGGATAGAAGCGAGAAGCTTTAATGGCCACCTGCTTTACGAGCCGTGGTTGATCAATACCAAGTCCGGCGGTCCGTTCCGTGTGTTCTCTGCATTCTGGCGAGCCGCACATGAGACTGGCGAACCGTGCCAGCCGCTCAGTGCCCCCTCACGGCTGAACGCGTTCAGTGATTCCTGCGAGCAGACGTCAACGAGAGTTGAGCTTGCCGATCTTGCACTCGAGCCGTCATCACCTGATTGGGCGGGCGTACTACGATCAAGTTGGCGACCCGGAGAAGCCGGTGCCCAAGCCCAGCTCGATTTTTTTCTCGAAAAGCATTTGAAAGAGTACGCCGATCTCAGGGACTTTCCTGACCGATCGGCGACATCACGGCTCTCGCCCTATCTGCGCTTTGGCAACATCTCACCCCGGCAACTGTGGCACGCTGCAGAGGCCGCAGCTAACGCGAGTGCCGCTTTAAGGCCTCATCGAAGCCTCGAAAAATTCCAATCTGAACTGGGCTGGCGTGAGTTCTCGTACCATCTTCTCTACCATAATCCCGAGATAGTAGCCCAAAATCTGCAACGTAGATTTGACGGTATGCCTTGGCGAACAGATGCCGACGCGCTTCGAGCGTGGCAGCTAGGCAAAACGGGCTATCCGATTGTCGATGCCGGCATGCGCGAACTTTGGACCACAGGGTGGATGCACAACCGGGTGCGCATGGTGGTCGCATCGTTCCTGATCAAGCATCTGCTGATCGATTGGCGGCAGGGCGAGGCTTGGTTCTGGGACACGCTTGTGGATGCCGATCCGGCCAATAACGCGGCGAGTTGGCAATGGGTCGCCGGGTCGGGCGCGGACGCTGCACCCTACTTCCGAGTTTTCAACCCGGTTCTTCAAGGTGAGAAATTCGACCCCGAGGGCCGCTATGTCAAACGATGGGTTCCGGAACTTGCCAACGTTTCTCCATCCGTTATTCATCAGCCTTGGCAACTTGAGAGTAAGGTCGAAATTTATCCCGAACGAATCGTCGAACACGCTCGGGCCCGCCAACGCGCACTCGATGCCTTTAAGAACCTATAGGGTGATCTGTATTGCCGACCTGCTCATCCGCGTGACGACAAGTTTGTATTGGCCGCACAGTTTACTCTCCATGCGGCTCAAGTTGCGTGGACTAATCTGATATCAGCGGCGATCGACCATTTCCGAAAGAAAGACGACGTCCGATTCGTAGAAGTCGCCATGAGCCCAATCGCGTCTGCTTTCTATATCGTCCGATCCAAATACGGCCGACGCTTCTTTGTCTCTTTCGTACTCGACGCTGACAGATCGCAGCGAACCGGACATGGGGCAATGGACAAGGTGTTTCTATATTCGTCTCTCCAAATGAAAACGAACTCCAAGAACGATAGTGGGAGATAACAGCATGTCTCGTCTAAAATTCGTGCGCGCCGCTTCCAGATCTCGTCACGCATCTGATTGTCGCCTGGAAGTCCGAGCAAGCCATAGCAGGATGTTTCGCGCGAGCATGACAAGCAACTACTTGTGGCACTGTGAGCCAGCACAAAAACGGTCGTTTGCGTGTTGTCGTAAACTCCTCGCCCTGACGTGACCGCTATGGGCAGATCGGCTATGACAAATTTTCCCTACGCGCAATTCTCGTCGACCTGTCTTTCATCCTGCCGTCATGGGTCACAGAGCGGGTCTAGCTCACTCCCACCAATCTGTTACGGCAGTGATCCGCTCGGCTCTCCCATCCGTATTTGTATTGAATGCGTCCGAGGCCAGATAGGACGACAGCCAGGGGAAAATCGGAAAATACTCGAGCCAGATCTGGAACATCCTAATTGTGTGCTTCTCTTTGAGATAGACACGACACTTTCGAAGACGATCGAGGAAGCAAGACGCCTGAAGACAAACTTCTTCAGAGCAACACGTAAAATTCTGGTGGAGCTCACGCGCTCCTTAACCCTGTCGGCGTTCGTTAAAAATGGATCGTGTAATTTTGATTGAGAACGCACCATCCGGGCATCCAAAGGTGCAATATGGCAAAATCGGTGTGTTGCTGATCAATCTCGGCACACCTGATGCCACCGATCCCGCTTCAATACGCCGATATCTCGCAGAATTTCTGTCAGATCGCCGCGTCATCGAGTGGTCTCGTTGGCTTTGGTATCCGATACTCTACGGCCTCGTCCTGAATACTAGACCAAGAAAAGTCGGAAAAGCCTACGCGAAGATTTGGAACAAGGAGAGAGACGAAAGCTACCTGCGGACTTTCACGCGTAGCCAGGCTTTGCAACTCACCAATAGGTTGTCGGATCTTTCGTCGGTGCGAATTGAGTGGGCGATGCGTTATGGCCAGCCGTCGATACGCGGCAAGATCGAGGAGCTTCAGCGAAGCGGCTGCGAAAGAATACTTTTATACCCTCTCTATCCTCAGTATGCGGCAGCGACGACGGCGACTGTGAATGACGAAAGTTTCAGGGCGCTTATCGATTTGAGATGGCAGCCGGCAATCCGCACCGTACCTAGATATCACGACGACCCGATCTATATCGACGCTCTCGCCCGTTCGATCGAAAGTTTTATCCCCAGTCTCGGTTGGGAGCCGGACATGTTGCTGACTTCCTACCATGGCATCCCGATGTCATATTTCATGAAGGGCGATCCCTATCACTGTCAGTGTCAAAAAACGACGAGGCTGCTCAGGGAACGTCTCGGTTGGGACCAAGATCGGATAATGGTGACGTTTCAATCGAGGTTCGGTCCTGAAGAATGGCTGCAGCCATACACCGACAAGACCTTAGAACAGATGGCAAGAAACGGGACGAAGAGAGTTGCGGTGATCAATCCGGGCTTTGTTTCCGACTGCCTGGAAACGCTAGAGGAGATTGCGGTCGAGGCGAAAGAGATATTTCTTCATAATGGTGGTGAGCGGTTCGCCCATGTGCCGTGCCTCAACGACGGGTCGGACGGCATGAAGGTCATTGAACACATCGTGCGCGAGGAACTATCAGGTTGGGTGTGAGGCGGTATCAAATTTCGCTGACACGCGTTCACGAATACGAGGGACGGAAAGGTGCTCTCTGCGTCCGCAACGATTGACGACCTCAGCAGGGAGCCTCCTGTGGCTACAATTGGCAGCGTCTGGCAACTTGTTACAGACCAGGTCATGGGCGGAATTTCCAAAGGAGTGATGGGTCGCGAGATGGTCGCCGGCCGGGCCGCCATCCGCGTGCGCGGAGACGTAAGCTTGGAAAACAATGGAGGATTTATTCAAGCAGTCCTCGACCTCTCGCCGACACCTCACGTTGTGGATGCAAGTGGCTGGGACGGGATTGCGATCGACATGTTCGGCAATGGCGAGGATTACGGCGTTCACCTGAGGACGGACTATCTGGCAAGGCCGTGGCAGTCATACCGCCAGAATTTCACGGCATCTGCAGAGTGGCGGACAGTCGTTTTGCGGTTCAGCGCCTTTGCTCCCTATCGCACAGATACTCCACTCGACAAACGTCGGTTGCGGCGTGTCGGGCTGGTAGCAATAGGCCGTGACTTTCGATGCGATTTTGCTATCAGCGGGTTGAGGTATATTGGCGCCGATACTCACGGCTGAAATCTCCGATAAATCATAAATGGCGACGCAACCAATTTGAGATCGCGCCTCACCCGATATCGGCATCCCACTTATCTTTTAGCCCGCAGGCGAGAGCGTCCGCCATCAATTGTCCGATAATCCAGCCGGAATTTGTGTCAGAAGAAAATCGACATTGCCGCAACATCGTCTGGCTCAGCCTTTGGCAAGAACATAAAACCCCACATCAATGGTTTCAGCCCTGAAACCAGCCTCGCAGTAACAGAGGTAGTAGTCCCAAAGCCTGCGAAAGCGTTCGGAAAACCCCATTTCGGCGATGTCGGGCCATGACGCCAGGAATCTTTTGCGCCACTCGGCCAGTGTCGCTGCATAGCTCTGGCCGAAACTCTCTGTCGAAACCAGCTCGAGGCCAGCCCGCGCGCTTAGTTCGACAAGAATCCCTTTGGTTGGCAGCATTCCTCCTGGGAAGATATGCCGCTGAATAAAATCGGCTGACCTGCGATAGGTCTCGAACCGAGTTTCGTCGATCGTGATCACCTGTAGAACCACTATGCCGCCCTCGTGCAAGCGGTCATGCAGCGTCTTGAAATAGATCGGCCAATAAGCCTCGCCAACCGCCTCCAGCATCTCGATCGATACGATCCTGTCATAGCGGCCTTCGAGGTCACGATAGTCAGTCAATTCCAAAGCGACTTTGCCGACCGCCGCTTGCTGTTCGACGCGCTGGCGCGAGAAGGCCAGTTGCTCGGACGATAGGGTCACGCCGGTCACGCGAGCACCTGCAAGGGCCAATCTCATGGCCAACGCTCCCCAGCCGCAGCCGATTTCGAGGACTTTCTCGCCGCCACGGAGGTCGAGAAGCTGCTCTACTCGTGACAGCTTGGCTTCCTGTGCGTCTTCAAGCGTCTGGTCCGGATGCGCATACAGTGCCGAAGAATAGGTCATGCTTCGATCGAGCCAGCGCTCGTAGAAAGCGTTGCCGAGATCGTAGTGGAAAGCAATGTTCCTGCGGCTGCCGGCCTTGCTATTCGCGCGCAGCAAATGCCGCACACGATTAAAAATGCGCGCCGGCCAGAAACCGGCAGTGCTGCGGTCGAGCAGGGCTATGTTGCCCGCCGCCAATTCCAGCAGCGCGGGAAGGTCAGGGCTCGTCCAGTCGCCATCGATATAGGCCTCGGCGAAGCCCAGGTCCCCCTGGCTGATGAGCCGCCCGATCGCCCGCCAACGATTCAAAACAAGCATTGCGGACGGTCCGGTCGACGCTCCGGATCGTTGGATCCGATCACCCGAAGGGAGCACGACAGTGATTTGGCCGAAATCGATCTGCGCGATCATTCGGTTCAGCGCACGGACGACCAGGCCTTCCCCGGGCCCTTCAAGGCCACTCAATGTCGTTGTCTTGCTCTCAAATGTCATTCGTGCCGCTCTTCTCGTAACGATTACTCTTCGGTTCCGCGCCGCGCCCGAGGGTGACTGGCCGATCGGGCGGAGAGGGTCGCGTGACAAGACCGATCCCCTTCAGCCATACGAGCAGTGCTTCCCAGTGGATGCCCGCGATCACCTTTAACGTCAGCAGCGGATAGAGGAAAAACGCACGAGCTAATGAGGCATCCGTCAATTTTTTTCTGACCGCGGCTAGTTTTGCGATAATAAGCGGCCCGCTCTCGTCGTGACCAACGACCGAAACCGACAGGTTCGATCCGGGTGGCACGACGGAAAAGGAGTAGGCCATGTCGGTGGTCATGAAAGGCGACACATAAAAGGATTTCTGGCTTTGTTGCCGGATCGGCTCCTCGACACCCGAGGGAACGGGAATCAAGTAGCTATGGCGCTGCCCGAAGGTGTTGTTGACCTCGTATAAGATCGCGGAAAGCGATTGATCGCGTCTGTGGCAAAAATAGATGCTCAGCGGATTGAAAGCGTAGCCCAGGATGCGGGGCATGGTGAGAAGCTGGATCGGGCCGCCGGATTCAACCCCGGCTTCCCGCAACTGCCGCTCGACCCATTCGCGAGGTGACAGCATCGCTCCCTCGCCATAGTCTCGATCGTGAATACTGAAAAGATTGAAGCGATTATGCGAGAACAGGCGGACCCGGCCTGCCAGGATTTCCACCTCATCGAGATCAATCAGAAGATAGAAGATGCTGTAACGCAGGCGGTGTTCTCTTGGCCGCAGCCTGTGATGCATCACATAACCAGCATAGAGACCTGATCGGAATTCGGGCATCAGGCGGCCTCCGCCTCCTGCAAGTTGGGCTCTCCGCGATAAAGGTGGATGCGCCCGGATTCGTCCGGCACTGTCCATGGCCGCCGCACACCGCCGAGGGCTTCGGCGACCGCGAGGCCGGCCTGCAGCCCATCCTCGTGAAACCCGGCGCCAAAATAGGCGCCGCAGAACCATGTGTTGCGGTGGCCCTGTAGTGACCAAAGCTCCTTCTGCGCCTTCATCGCCACGGCATCGAAACGCGGGTGACTATAACTCATCCGCTTCAAGATCGCGTCGGCCTCAATTTCCCTGTGAGGATTAAGCGTGACGAAGAGGGGCCGGTCACTCTCGATTGCCTGCAGGCGGTTCATCCAGTAGGTCACCGCGAGCCTGCGGCCATCGTCGTCATCCCTGGTCATATAGTTCCAACTCGACCACACACGCCGCCGCAGTGGCATCAGTCGCGGATCGGTGTGAAGGACGGTATCGTTGACGATATAGTTGAATGCGCCAAGCAGACGCCGTTCGTCATTGCTCGGGTCGGCAAGCATTTTCAGCGCCTGGTCCGCGTGAGCAGCGATGACAACGTGATCGAAGCGGCGCCGGTGACCATGTTGTCCGATGATCTCGATGCCATCTACCGTGCGGACAATAGCCTTGACGGGATGGTTCGAAACGACTTCCGGTATGCCTTGCGACAGCATCTGGACGTAGGATCGACTGCCGCCGGCAACAGTTCGCCATATCGGTCGGCCAACCAGTTTCAGAAGGCCGTGGGTCTGGCAAAACCGGATGAACGAGGCCGCAGGATAGGCGCCAATATTCGCCGCCGGGGTCGACCAGATTGCGGCCGCCATGGGATAGAGATGGTCATTGCGGAAGCCGTCGCCATAGCCTGCCGCATCAAGATATTCATCGAGCGTTATCATGCCCAGAGCCGCCACATTGCACGGCGCTTCGCGATAAAAGCGGACGAGATCGCGCAGCATCATCCAGAATCTCGGGCTGACGGCGTTCCTGCCCTGTGCGAAAAGGCCCAACAATCCGGTGCCGGAATATTCAAGACGGCCGTCGTCGAGGGAAACGGCGAACGACATATCGGAACGCCTAGTGGCAATGCCGAGGTGATCGAAGAGCGCTGTGAGGTTCGGATAGGTGTTCTCGTTAAAGACGATGAAGCCGGTATCGACCGCGACGCCGGCGACATCGACAGTGTGGCTGTGTCCACCCAACCGGCCATCGCTTTCGTAGAGAACCACGCGATTCCGCTTCGACAGCAGCCATGCGGCGGACAGCCCGGAAATACCGCTGCCCACGACCGCGATATCGAGACCGCTATCGGGAATCGGCCGACGCTTTGGTCCGCCATTCCAGTCGGTCCCTGCAATCATTTCGGTCAAGGATTTCCCTCCGCTCGCCAAACTGCCACTATTTACGAAACTTGACGCGTCATAGATCACTCTTGGCGTGATCCGTTGGAGGGGTTCCGGCGTATGAAGGGCAAATGGATGCAGCAAGCTTATATTTCGGCATTAGAAATGCGCGGCAAGTCCGCCCCGCGGCCAGGCTCGTTGTTTTGAACGAGGCCAGGCAAAAGGAAGTGCTGCCCTCTCCTGAGGAACTGATCGGTCTCGTCGAGGCGGTCGGGCGAGAGCAGGACCGGAATGCCTTCGCGCGCCTGTTCGGATATTTCGCGCCCCGCGTCAAAAGCTTCCTCATGCGCTCGGGCCTGGCGGATTCGACCGCCGAGGAAGTGACCCAGGAGGTCATGATCGCGGTATGGCGAAAGGCGTCTTATTTCGATCCGGGTAAGGCCGGCGTGTCGACATGGGTGTTTACGATCGCTCGCAATCAAAGGATTGATCGGCTTCGCCGCACGCGCTCTCGGACAGCCGAAAGTCTTTCGGATCCGAGTGACGAGCCCGACATGCCATTATCGGGTGAAGAGATCACGATCACGGCGGAGCGGGAGGAAGGGGTGCGAAAGGCCTTGGCAACCCTGCCGAGTGATCAGGCTACGATCGTGCGACTTTCTTTCTTTGCTGAGAAGCCACATGCGGAGATCGCGCGAGAATTGGGCATTCCGCTGGGCACCGTAAAATCCCGCGTTCGGCTGGCATTGAGCCGCCTTCGGACCTTGTTGGACAGCGATATATGAGTATTAAGCATCATCCCAGCGACGAAACGCTGATGCGCATGGCGGCCGGCGCTTTGGGCGCAGGCCCCGCGATTGTCGTATCCGTCCACCTAGAAGGATGTGCCGTCTGCCGTAACCGTATGGCGCATTTCGAGGCCGTTGGAGGTGCGATTCTGGACGGGATGCCATCCGCTCCTCTTGCCGCGGATCTGTTCGGACGCACCATGGAGCGGCTCGAAGCCGCTCCACCGTTACCGACGAGAGAGCGGATGGTTAAGCGCCCCGAACTAGGATTGGAGCTTCCGCGAGCCATGCAGAACTGCGAAGTCGGTCCGTGGAAATGGCTTGGACCCGGCTTTCAGTGGAGCAAGGTCAAGATCGTTGGCAGCCCGGACGCCAAGGTCATGCTGATCAAGGGGAAGGCCGGGCTTCATCTGCCAGCGCATGGACATACCGGTCTCGAATTCATGCAGATTCTTTCTGGATCGCTGGCTGACGAGCGCGGTCAATATTTGCCGGGGGATCTCGACGAGGCGGACAGCGACGTCGATCATCGCCCGGTCGTCGGGCAGGATTCGGATTGCATCTGTCTTGCCGCTCTTGAAGGTGATACACGCCTTCACGGATTGCTCGGTCGCCTTTTGCGCCCGTTCGTGGGCTTCTGATCGATGACCCTCGCGGCCGCAATCAGCCGAGCGCCTCGAGAGACGGCCGACGCATGAACTTGCTCCCGTCGCCGGTCGATTGTCTGAATGCGATCGCCAGGATCGATGCGCCGTACGCCCGTCAGGGTATGCGTTATGGCAGTGGTCCGCGCCATATCCTTGATGTCTATCCGGCGGCAGCAAGCGGACCCACCCCCGTCATCGTGTTCTTCTACGGCGGCGGCTGGGAAGGCGGTGAACGAGGCAATTATTTTTTTGTTGGGTCGGCGCTGGCATCCCGCGGCTTCACGACCGTCATTCCCGATTACCGAGTTTACCCGGAGGTGCGCTTCCCTGGATTCGTCGAGGATGCGGCGGCTGTAATGCGCTGGACGGTCGATCGCATCGCCGAGGTTGGCGGCGATCGGCGCCGGCTCATCGTCATGGGCCATTCGGCGGGCGCCTATATTGCCGCGATGCTGGCGTTCGATCGGAAATGGTTTGCCAGCGTCGATCTCGACGCGCGCGTCGAGCTGCGCGCAATGATCGGCCTCGCCGGCCCCTACGATTTCCTGCCGCTGCGCAGCCGAAAGTTGAGGAAGATCTTTGGACCGGAGGAAGACCTCGCGGGGACACAGCCCATCAACTTCGTGGACACGCTCGCGCCACCGGCATTTCTGGCGACTGGAACGAGAGATCTGACTGTGCGGCCCGCCAACACGATCCGGCTCGCCGAGCGCATAAGGCACGTCGGCGGCGAAGTCGACGTGAAGCTCTACAAGCGGGTCAATCACCGCACGCTGGTCGGAGCCTTGGCACGGCCGTTACGGTTTCTGGCGCCGGTTCTCGACGATGTCACGAGCTTCGCTCTGAAACACTCCCATCCCCAGGCGCCTGTCGATTGGACAGCGGCGCCGGGCAGGATCGCATGACGGCGTCGATCGTCATGATCGCGCTCGCGGCTTGTCTCTCGGCGACGATGATGGGGGCGTGGCTTGTGGCGCTTCGGTCCGGCCGATCGGGCTGGATCGATGCGATCTGGTCCTTTGCCACCGGCGGATTCGGCGCGGCAGTTGCCCTTGTTCCTCTCGCCGAAACCCAGCTCTCCGTGCGGCAGTTGCTCGTGGCGGCTCTGGCGCTGGCCTGGTCATTGCGACTCGGTATTCACATCGCGGTTCGGACCGCTCGCGGCGGTGACGATCCGCGCTATCGGCAGCTGCGCGAGGAATGGGGCGACGCTTTCCGGCTTCGCCTGTTCTGGTTCCTGCAAATCCAGGCGCTGGTGGCGCTCGCGCTGGCTCTGTCGATCATGCTCGCGGCACACAATCCCGCACCCGGGCTCAGAGCCTCCGACTGGATCGGCGTCGCAATCCTGATCGCGGCGGTCGCCGGCGAGTCGATCGCCGACCGCCAGCTTTCAGCGTTTCGCGACGATCCGGCGAACAAGGGTCGCGTTTGCGACATCCGGCTCTGGGGGATGTCGCGCCACCCCAATTATTTTTTCGAATGGATGGGCTGGTTCGCCTACGCCATCATCGCAATCGATTTTTCAGGTGCCTATCCCTGGGGCTGGCTGGCTCTCGCGGGGCCAGCGCTGATGTACTGGCTCCTCGTCCACGCCTCCGGCATTCCGCCGCTCGAAGCGCACATGCTTCGCTCGCGTGGACCGGCATTTCGCGACTATCAACATCGCGTCAACGCATTCTGGCCCGGCCCGCAACACGCTGCACAAGCGCATGACAATGGAGACATTCGATGAGCTTGATTGCCTCAGTGATCCGCGCCGCCGAACGCGCGTCGCTTCCCGACTTCCTCGCGCAAATGGGCGTCGAACTCCTGGTCGGGCGCACGCGACGAAAGCTTGCCGCCGCGCGGCATGTGGCGGAGAGCGATTTCGCGCGCGCCATGAGCGATCATCCGATCGCCGAACATGCCGAAGCTGCGAACAAGCAGCATTACGAACTGCCGCCCAAGTTTTTCGCCCTCACGCTCGGCCCACACCGCAAGTACTCGTGCTGCCTTTATCCGACGGGTGAGGAGACACTGGCCGACGCCGAGCGGTTGTCGCTGGAAGAAACGGTCGCGCATGCCAATCTCGCCAATGGGCAATCAATCTTGGAACTCGGCTGCGGCTGGGGCTCGCTGACGCTGTTCATGGCGGAGCGGTTTCCGCGTTCGACCATCACCGCTGTCTCGAATTCCAGGCCGCAACGACTGCATATCGAGGCTCAGGCGGCCGAACGCGGCCTCGCCAATGTCCGCGTCATAACTGCGGATATGAATGAATTCACGACGGCCGGGTCGTATGACAGGATCGTCTCTGTCGAGATGTTCGAGCATATGTCGAACTGGAAGGGGCTGCTCGAACGCATCAGGACATGGCTCGTCCCCGAGACGGGAAGGCTTTTCGTTCACGTCTTCAGTCACAGGAACAGCCCCTATCGTTTCGATCACACGAACGAAGCGGACTGGATCGCCCAACACTTCTTCACGGGAGGAATCATGCCAAGCCACGGCCTGATCGGGCATTTCCCGGATTGTTTTGTGATCGAACAGGATTGGCGCTGGAGCGGGATTCACTATCAGAAGACAGCGGTGGGCTGGCTGGCGCGCTTCGATGAAAATCGCCGGGAGATAGATCGGATCCTCGGCAATGTTTACGGTGCCGACGCCGCGCTCTGGCGCCAGCGTTGGCGCCTCTTTTATCTGGCGACCGCCGGGCTGTTCGGACATGCCGGCGGCGAGGAATGGGGCGTAAGCCATTATCTCCTGCGTCCAGCCTGACGCCCAGTAAATCCATGAATCGTCTTCGACACATGTGGGATCGAATCGCGGGTTACGTCGCACATGACGATCCCATGGTCGCCGCCTGCAACATGATTGCGCTGGTCGTGGCGTCCAACCAGCCGTTTTATCCACTCTATGTCTATTGGACCGTCAGCGACCATGTCTGGCCGACTTTCTTCACCTTCCTGTCAACGCCGTTGTTCCTGGCCGTGCCGGCCGTAGCCAGACGATATTCCAGGACAGGCCGAGCGCTGCTCCCCATTGCCGGCATTGCCAACACGATGTTGAGCGCTCAAGTATTCGGCCCCGCGTCGGGCGTGGAGATTTTTCTGATTCCGTGCGCCTTGATTGCTGCGACGTTCTTCAGAGCCTCGGAGAGGCTTATCGCATTTGTTTTGATCGGCGCGGCCTTCCTTGTTTATGTGGGACTTCACGGCGTGTATGGCGTTCCAGTCCACATCTACACGGCTCCCGAGTATCATGCATTTTCGCGGCTGAACGCTATGAGCGCGGGCACACTCTGCGTCTTCGTCGGACTCATCGCGTCAGGGCTGATAAGCCAGATCAGTTGGCGGACGTGAAGGCGCGTGTGATCAGAAAACCGACCGTTGCCGCAACCGCAGTCAGAAAGGTTCCCCAGCACAGATCGGCGACGGTCACCGCTAACGGCCAGTTTTTCAACGTCGCCTGGTTGGTCAGGTCGTAGGTCGCATAGGCAAAAAGACCGAGAAACGCGCCATAGGATGTTGCTGTCGTCCATCTTTCGCTGGCCAAGGCAGGCGCGACTGCAAAAACGACGATGCCTGTGATGTAGATGAGATAGAACAACGCCGCTGGCGCCAGCCTGAAGCCATCGACCAGCATGTCACCCATGAGCGGACGATAGAGCCGCTGTGCAGCCACGGTCAGCCAGATTGCATCGATGGCGAGAAACAACAAGCCGGTCGCGATGTAGGCGATGCCATAAGTTTTCAAAGGTTGGCCTTTCCTTGCCTGAGATGCTCTCGTTACGCCTCTGAGTGATCTTCGGATCACAGTGGGTTGCTTGTTACCGCGATCCAAGCTTCGAAGGCCGTGCCCACGCATGGAATGTGATCCGAACACGGAATGCCTGCGTAAACATCGCAGTTGAGGTGCAAATATTTGGGAGCCTGTGCCGTGATCATGCGCGCTGCGGCATTCTCTATTGTTTCATTAATAGGTTGCACTGCCCTCGCAGCTCAGGAGCGTAGTCCTGACGGAGTGTGGCAGCGCGATGACGGCAACGCTCGCGTCAGAATCGCACCGTGCGGTTCCAAGCTATGCGCCACAAACCTTTGGATCAAAGACACGAGCAAGGGCGAGGAGGTCGGGGACCGACTGGTCATGACTCTCAATCGTAAGTCTCCCACGAAGCTTACAGGAACCGCGTACGACCCGAAGCGAGACAAGAACTATGCCATAACGTTAGTTGTCGATAGCGGCAGCTTGATCACACGCGGCTGTATCCTGGGCGGACTGCTCTGCCGGGATGTGAATTGGGCTCCGGCAAATTGACGTTAGCCAAATCGACCCGCCAAATTATTGCGGCGCGCGGCGGCGCGGATCGCTTCGGTTGGAATCCAAAACCCTGCATTAGCAACCGGACATCGCACGACCCCGACGGTTAGGCGGGTTCTTGGATGGACGACTGCGCACGTTATTGGCGCTGTTGCCGACCTTGGAATGCCAAATGATGCATCACGACATAACAAAGCTGATTGTGCGAACTTCAATGAAGGATCGTGCGGCGTTTGATGAGCTTTATCGTCATACGAGCGCGAAACTTTTCGGCGTGTGCCTTCGTATATTGAAGGATCGCGGCGAGGCAGAGGAGGCTCTGCAGGAGGTTTTTATCAAGATTTGGTCAAAAGCCGACCGATGTGCTGTTTCGGAACTTAGTCCCATCTCTTGGTTGGTGGCGATCGCGCGCAACCACGCAATTGATCGCCTGCGCGCTCGAGCCAAACTTCCAGTCGATATCGCCGACGCTTTGGAGATTTTCGATCCCGAGCCTGGGCCAGAAGCGAAGTTGGTCGCCATAGGTGAACGCGGACGGATCTACGGTTGTCTCGATGAGCTTGAGAAGGTCAAAGGCGACGCAGTCAGGAGTGCCTACCTGGATGGCGAAACCTATGCGGAGCTTGCCACCCGTTATGCTGTTCCGCTCAATACTATGCGCACTTGGCTAAGGCGGAGCCTGATCCGGCTTAAGGAATGTCTGGAAAGATGACGCTTGAGGACAAAAACGACCCGATGAAGGGCAGCGATAATACTCTCGCCGCCGAATATGTCGTGGGCGTCCTTTCAATGGCGGACCGTCGAAAAGTAGCTGCGCGTATGAGACGCGATGACGTGTTCGTAAAGCTGGTTGAGACTTGGGAAGCCAAGTTGTCGCCCCTTGCGGACAGCTATCTTGAGGTCGAGCCGCCGGCCACAGTTAAACTGGCGATTGACCGCATATTGTACGACGGAAACCACAGCGCCACAATGCAGCCCGAAAGCTTGTGGCAAAGACTGACATTCTGGCGCGGCCTTACCTCCGTAGCGTTTGCGCTGCTGATCGCCGTCATAGCCGTGCCCCTGGCCACGCATAGACCTCCCGAAATCGGCATCCAGTTGATGGCATTACTTGCACCGAAAGGCAGCGATGTGAGCTATCTCGCCTATTACGATCCTCGCACGCGACAGCTTTCCCTATCACACTTATCTGGCGAGCGGAATGCGGGCCTCGATTTCGAACTCTGGGCAATCGAGGGACAAGAAATGCCAATCTCTCTCGGCGTAATTCCTCCCGGCAATAGAGTACGTGTCAGACTAGACTCGAAAATAGGCAGCCACCTTTCCAAGGGAGGAATTTTGGCGATCAGTACAGAGCCTGCTGGTGGCTCACCAACAGGACAGGCGACGGGGCCCGTCGTAGCGGCTGGGGACCTGCATCAAATCTAAGCGGCGTTGGTGACGAACTAGCCATGATGATCGGTGCGCGGTAACCGACGAAAAAAAGCTAACGAAGCTGAAACTTTCGAGACGCGCACATCGTGACTCCGATAGCCGATAAGGGCTCAACCATGGAGAATTTTATGCTTACTCAGAAGATTCTGGCGGCCGCCTTTTCTGGAGCACTCGCCGTCGCTGCGTTTGGTGGTGCGGCTTCCGCAAAGGACCCGATGGTTGGGGGTGCCGCGATGTCGCCCAGCAAAAACATCATCCAGAACGCGGTCAATTCGAAAGACCATACGACGCTTGTGGCGGCAGTGAAGGCAGCTGGTCTCGTTGAGACGCTGGAAGGTAAAGGCCCATTCACGGTCTTCGCGCCGACCAATGAAGCCTTCGCAAAGCTACCTAAGGGCACCGTCGACAGCCTTCTGAAGTCCGAGAACAAGGACAAGCTGGTCAAGATCTTGACTTGTCACGTTATCGCGGCAGACGCCACTGCTGCTGTCGTAAAGAAGATGGTCAAAGACGACGGCGGCGCGCACAAGGCGAAGACCGTCGGCGGTTGCATGCTGACCCTACGCGACAAGGACGGTCGTGTCACGGTTACTGACGAGAATGGCAATACCGCTAATGTCACAATTGCAGACGTCAAGCAGTCAAACGGCGTGATCCATGTGATCGATAAGGTGCTCCTGCCTAAGTCGTAGTATATCAGCGGTCCTTCGCTTCTAGGCCGGGGCGGTTATCAGTCACATTCCGTCCCGGCTAATATCTTGGCACCAATATAAGAATTTTATAAGCGCTCAAAAAAGATTAGGATTCCGTAGACACGGCCCAAAGACAAACCACCAGTTCTCAAAGCTAATGGTGACATCTATTTTTAGTTCGGCTTTTGGCGAGAAATCTTTTGATATAGTCAGCCGCCCCTTGAGGATCATAAGGCCGACTCAAGTACGGGCCGTGGTCACACATTTGGGCCGTAGCCTTTGCGGAGGATTCGATTGACCCGGCGAGAATGATTTGAAGGTGAGGTTGAAGCGATCGCGCCAGTCGAAAAAGCTCGAATGCGTTGATTGATCCGCAGATCTCTGCGTCGCAGATCATGGCATCAATAACTGTTTTTACCTCCTGGAGTACCGTCAGTGTCTCGTCGGACGTAGAGGTCTCGATGACGGTATACCCGCAAGAACGCAGATAATCGGAGATCGCATACCGGACCAGTACATCAATGTCGGCAATGATCACGTAATCAGCCTCTGCGTTGCGATTCTGCTGACTAGTAGTTCATCACAGTGGTTTTGAATCTTTGGCGGCAACTGGATAGGCGCGTCCGAGTTTGGCGCGTGCTTTGTCGGTTGTGAACATCCATTTGATACGGTCTCGCGTTTTATTTCGCTGCCGCTGCCATGCTGCGATCTCTGTTCGGAGCCTTTTGGGGTCGTCGATGCGGCGGCCGAGACATTGGCGTTGCAGAACGCTGATCTCGCACTCGACCATGTTGAGCCAACTGGCGTGTTTCGGGGTGTAGTGGAATTCGAGGCGGCGCAGGATACGACGGGCCTCGGCAGGCGCAAATGCTTGATACAGTGCGCCGGCGGTATGGATCGACAGATTGTCCTGCACGACACGGATGCAGGGGGCATCGGGATAATGGACGTCGACGAGTTCGCGCATGCAGTGCGCGTAGTCTACGGCAGCGCGGCGGTCTGTAACCTTGACGTTGCGCCAGCCGCGATGTGGATCGAAGGTGACGAAGAGATTGACGGTGCCGTTGCGGCGATATTCGTAATCGTAGCGCTCGCGCTGTCCCGGTTGGGCCGGGATCGGCTGACGCACCTCGCCGACCAGCTGGACGGGGGTCTCGTCGAAGCAGACCAGGGGCCGCTCGGGATCCGGCGCTTCAGCATAGAGATCGAGCACGTCCTCCATGCGGGCGACGTATTCGCCGTCGACATGGGGAATGCACCACATGTCCTTGCGCCAGGGCTTGAGACCGTTCTCGGCCAGCCGACGGCGCACGGTCTCGCCCGACAGGCTGTCGTGATCTGTGAGCTTGACCATCGCATCGGCCAGCAGCGTCAGCGTCCAGCGTTTGCGGCCGGCGGGCGGCTTGGCGCATGCCGTCGCCACCAGCAGGGCCTCTTCCTTGCCTGTCAGCTTGCGTTCCGCGCCCGGACGCGGCTCCTCACTCAAGGCCCGCTCCAGATTGCCTTCCACGAAGCGGCGCTTGGTCCGGCCGACGGTGGAAAGGCTGACCCGGACGGTTCGGACAATCTCTGCGTCGCAACTGCCGGCATCGGCCGCCAACAAAATCTGCGCCCGCTTGAGTTTGCGGGCGGCATGTTTGCCGCCGCCGAGCATCCCCGTCAGTTCGTCCCGTTCGGCTTGGCTCAGTTCGACCCGGTATCGTACATTCATCCTTCGCCTCCATGTCGGAGGCTCCGGACGAATCCAGCGATGAGTCAAAAATCAGGCGCGCACTTCACCGAGAAGCAGGGACACTACCTGGCCTTCATCTACACCTACGCGCGCATGTTCGGTCGCCCACCCGCCGAAACAGACATGCAGCGCCATTTCCGCGTCAGCCCACCGTCGGTCCATCAGATGATCGTCACCCTCGAACGAAACGGATTCATTCGTCGGCAGCTAGGTGTTCCCCGCAGCATCGAGATTCTCCTGCCACCCGAAAACTTGCCCATCCTCGAATGGCTCGGTATCAAAACGTCAAAATCACTGCGATAAACCACTAGGTCGTTCCACGACTTCAGCCGATAATATTCTTCGCAAACGTGGCGATGTCGGAAGGTAAATAGGGTTTCCGTACACCCAATACGAGATCTCCGATATTCGGGGCGATGAGCGCTCCGGATGCAAGTATGATGGGTATGTCTGGCCGTTCAAGCGTTAGATACTTGACGAGCGCTCGTCCGTCCATCTGCCCCGGCATTTGCACGTCGCTTATGACGAGATCGACGTGTATGCCGGAATTGACTATGATGATTGCTTCGTCTGCGTTTCCAGCCTCGATGACCTCATAACCAATATCGCGCAAGCTCTCTGCGACAGGAATGCGGATGAGCACTTCATCTTCGACCAAAAGGACTGTCTTCGATTTCGCCTCTTGGCGGTTCAGTCGATTCGTGTCTGGCTGGGAAGCCATTAACCAACCTCCTCTATTCCCACTCCAAGAAGCCGCACCCAGAAACGCTGCTCAAGCCTTGCAGGTTCCACGAGTGAAGCATTTTCCGATGCGTCTTAGAAAATAAAAGAAAGCGCGAGCGCCACTCTGATGGGATGTTACATCCTTGCCTGGGGGCAGAAGCTGTCGATCAATTCGTTTGACCATCGCTCAAATCGTCATCTCTGCCGCCTGCCTGGCCAGACGTCTGACGAAGCAGCACACTAGAACGGGCGCGGAGAAGATGGTTCAGGATCTCGAGGTCATTTAATAGATCGATGGGGTTTCGATCCAGCGCCGAATTTAATGCATCTTTGAGCCAACGGCTCATTGTTCGATGTTCAAGAACCCAGGAGATACGCTTGTCTATTTCTTTAGTGCTTACTTTAGACTGGGACATTCGCTTTCCTCAGATGATCAAACAACGGTTAGCGGCGTAAATTAATCGAGCCCGTATCCGGAGTTCCCCCGATCAGGGATTGCACTGCGGGCACTGGCTAGGATCGGCGTGAGTACGCCCGTCGGGTCGAGGGCGTCGCTCACGAAAATCGCAGGCAACGCAGCCAAATACCTGATAGAGAATCATGAGACTCGATGCGCCGCACCATTCGCAAGGCAGACCAGATTCAATATCAACCAGCCCGTAGCCTGGCATGTCGCAGCCCGGACAGGACGTAGCCAGTCGATCAGAAAGAGCATTTGCCAGGCGACGGACGGTCGCCATCCGTGTCGGATTCATATGTGCGCGCATGTCTGTCTGCACGAGCGCACGGTTGTCGCTCGAGTGGCGTGCTGCCGACGAGATCGCGTCGCTCAATGCTTCGACCGTGCGTAATCCCTTGTGTATAAAGGCATCACTGTCGTCGGTCTGATGAGGCCGCACGATTACCGCATGAACGGGAAAGCATATCCGATTTAGAAACGAGGTAATATCGCCGCTCTCAGCCGTGATCACGTGGTCGTAAACCGGGGAATCGTCGATCAGATGCTCGCACACGACAATTCCCCGGTCATCGTCCACAGCAGCCATAAGCTCAATGCCGCCAGCAATGAAGGGAATGTGAGGATGCGGTCCGTAGCTTCCCTCGCTGGCGATGCCGATAGATATCCCCATCGACGTCATCCCAAGGCGGGCTTTGGCGATTGCGGTCTCGCGGATTGTTCCGATACGAGCAATTTCGCCTGTGAAAGTGCCGAGTGCATCCGTATCGAGTCCTGTTGGTGTTTCGACGCGCAGTCCGAGCCTTTTCCGGAATGCTGGCGAAATGACAACCTCTTTGCCGTGCATCGTCGTCAGCACGGCGCGCCGGTTATGATAGAGATCGGACCTTCGCGAGCTCACAACTTTTTTGTTGTCATGAATCTTGCTCAAAGGTCGCCTCTCCGATCTGACGTTTAAGCAACGTGCAATTGGTGATCATTGTTCGGTTCTGAAGTTCTTGGGTTAGTGTTTTGAGAAGGAGAACAGCTAGAAAGACGGGTGTGCGTTACGCCTGCGCCACCAGCTAATGAGTTTCCGAAAATGTTCTCCCCATTTGCGGCGTTGAAAGGGTACGGGCAGATCCCCGCAGCATCGGCGACGACGATCTGCATTCGTTGCGCAAGGATAGCTGTCTCATACCGCCACCGCATCACGCTCGATATTTCTGCTGGCAATCATCTTCCAGCGCAGGTCACCGATGTACCGCCATGCCATGATGCCATCGTCATCTAGAGCTATAAGATGGAGCCATTTGTTGTCGAATAGTGCCCTGACTTGGTCGTGACGCTTCAGGATATCGGTCATAGCTTCACGAGGCGCTTCGAGGAGTACCGTCAAACGGACAGGCTCATGCACGTAACGCTTGCCGTCATGAATCGACTGCCACGGAAGCCCGGCTCGCAAAACTCCTCCATTCCCCTCAAGGACACCGATGCCGCCCGTGATGTTGTGGAGAAGTTTATTGCCACCGCCAAAGATCTCCGGGGCGACCGTCGATCCGTAATATTGCAGGCTAATCCAACTTGCGACCACGACCGGCGCTGTCATGATCAATTCGAGGACGCTGAATCCTTCATCCAGCCGCCAATCATAGTCATGAAGAAAGGCGCGGCCTTTCAGGTCTCGGCCGACGGTTTGATGACGCGGTGCTGCGATAAAGATCTCGCAGCCGGCTAAACCCCACTCCGGTCGAATTTCGGACCAGTCGCGAGATCGACTGATGATATCATTTGAGCTGGCGGCTCGTGGCAAACGTAATGCGCGTTCGGTCCGAGCCTGCTCGCCAGCGGCTTCAAACCAAGCCTTTGCCTTCTCGATTTTCTCCTTATCAGCTGAAGACTGACGGTCCGTTTCATAGACTGTCACTTGGTCCGTAGTCGTGTCATGCAAGGCGCCGAGAAACAGCGTATCATCCGGGATGCGAATCCCGCGCTCTACCAAGCCTACGCGCACCTCCTGATCGTTTAGCAACCCCGCAAGCAACCGTGCGTTCACATCGCCAGAGTAGCCGCCGCATGCACCGCAGTGGAGTGCGCTGGCATGTGGGTTGTTGATGACGTTTGCACCATGTCCAGCGACAATAACGAGCGGTGCAAATCTCTTAACCAAAGACATTCCTTTGAGAACGCTCTGAGCCATGCTGATGCGAGTGTCGAGAGGTAGCGCCGGATCAAACCGCGGGGGCGGATCGTGCGGCACGTCGTTCTTGGACCGGCCGAGGCCGTCATGGATGAGCTTGCTCGCATAGATAGGTCCGGTCGCTTCGACGAAAGCAAAAGAGGAAATTGCGGCAAGCTTGAACCTACCCCAAGCGCGCTTGGCACGCGCAACAAGCCGGACCGACTGATCCTGTTTGCTGCTGTCGTGCGAATTGCCGCCAGAGCATGAATGCAATTTTGGATATAGAAGTACCGGCAGATGGGCTTCGGACACATCGGAGGCAAAGCGCTTATGCGAGATCCCAACACCAAAAAAGCCGGCAAATCCCAGCGTTTCGATAGATGGATCAGTACTTTCAAGCGCCCGGCGGAATACCTCCGAGCGCACATCTATGCAGAAAGCCATCTGCAATGCCGGGCGCAACGATAAATTGGTGGAAGCGGGAACTGCGAGGATTTTGGCTACCCGCCGCTGTGCCGAACGCTCAACCGCCTCTTGCAGAATCATATCGTTGCTGTCGTCCAGTGTCGGTTCGATTGGCAGAGCATAGGCGCGAAGCGTCTCTTCCCATTGGTCGGTGATCTTTGAGTTATATTGTTCAAACAATGCGGCTTCCCACATCAATCGGATAGCCAATAGTCCGGCTATCGTATCGTCCGTCCCCCCAGTGAGTTCGGTTTGCCAAAGCTTGTACCGGGCATACTGTGCCCAGCCACCCAAGCTCAGAAGCAGCCGGTGGAAGTACAACTCGAGCGCGTCGTCACTGACTCCCAGCCTGCTGGCCACTTGGATCACTGCGTCGCTCTCGAATTCGGGTGCCTGTGCGACATGAGCAGCAAATCCCGACAAGCCAAGTATCTCCGGCGTGAGGTCATTTATCGCGACCGCGCGCCATGTTGCGTAAGCGCTTCGGCCCTGCGGCGCCGCCCATAGAGCCTGGCCCGTGTCGAAATAACTGGCGGCCCAGTGACCGACGCGCTCGGACACAATTCCGGGCCAGTCGATGCCTGAAACGCTGGCAGCCAGATCCGCGACGGTCGCCAGCGGATGCAAATCTGGTGTTTCCGCTTCTGCTTTTGACTTGATGGAAGCGAGGGTTTCGGTTGGAGCCATTTCGCGTGCCGCGACGAGAGCTTCCTCAAGATCTTCGTCTGAAATTTCACCCGTGCGAATGCGTTGTGCGTACCATTTGCGTGGCATTGTGAGAGCAATTCCAGCGACTCTTCTGAGGCGAGCCGCAGCTACAGGTAACGGTTCCTCGATCTGTCCCAGGAAAGGGTTTACCGCGACACTGGAAGTTAGCGGCCAAAGGGGTGGGATGGCGCGAGCCGCTTGTTTGGCAGCGACCAGAATTGCGTTCGATTCCAGAGCTGTAGGTTCAGGCTTAATCATCAACATTGATTTGTTCCTGGTTGTACTATTCAAGACGGCTTACGGACGGACCAGCCGCCAAGCATCCGGTCGAATGTTGCATTCACGTAAAGACCGTTCGAAAGATGAACTCGCAGACCGGCAGCCGCCGGGTGATTGGACCAAAGCGGGAAAAGTGCTTGAGCGACCGCGACCATTCCGAACGAGAGGATCGCAAGAACCATAAGTGTCCACTCGAGGCGCCCTGGCGCGGGCGTTCTGGGCAGCGCGCCAGCGGTTAACCACTCTGTGATCGTTTGTAGGGCGAAGTAGCCGAATGCGGCGGCGACCGAGTAAACCGCTGTCATACGGGTCAACGTGCGTGGCGCGGCATCGGCCATTCCCTGCGCCAAGAGATACGCTACGCCGAAAATCAGGATGGCGCCGAGCGCAAGAGATTGCGGTGATTTGTGATCGAAGCCGAAGGCCGTACCGAATGCCGCGCCGATCGCGGCATAGATCGTGAGCGCCACAATAAAGGCCCAGCCAACGGCGGCACCGTCAGGTATCGCAACCGGCCCGGGTCGCCGCACGGCCGCTACTTGTTCAACCGCGCCGCCAGAAGATAGGAAGGCATGCGCCTTATACAGTGAATGTGCGACGATGTGCAGCAACGCTAATTGAAAGAGCCCCAACCCGCATTGAAGCGTCATGAATCCCATTTGCGCTACCGTCGACCATGCAAGCGAGGTTTTGACGGAAGGCTGCGTCAACATCACAAGTGCACCGAAAAGTGCGGTGAAGCCGCCTAGGATGGCCAGCACGGCCAATGTTCCT
>JAFKKM010000171.1 GCA_017305555.1 Hyphomicrobiales bacterium
CCCTCGGCGTGCAGGCGGTCGAGCATCATCGCAAGCGCGTGCGCTTCTTCTCAACCGTCGAACTCGTCAACGCGCTCGAGCAGGAGAAGGCCCAGGGCAAGGCCGGCCAGATCGCCAACCGGCTCGCCCATTCCGATCTCGTCATCCTGGACGAACTCGGATATCTGCCCTTCAGCGTGTCAGGCGGGGCGCTGTTGTTCCATCTACTGAGCACGCTCTACGAGCGCACCAGCGTCGTCATCACCACCAATCTCAGCTTCAGCGAATGGGCGACCGTCTTCGGCGACGCCAAGATGACGACGGCGCTGCTCGATCGCCTCACCCATCACTGCCACATCCTGGAGACTGGAAACGACAGCTTCCGCTTCAAGAACAGCTCTGCCCAGACCACACCAACAAAGAAGGAGAAAGCACCCATCTTGACCAAAACCTGACACCCGAACCATACATGAAGGCGGGTCACTTCTCGGCGAAAATCCCGGGTCAGCTCTCAGCGGAAATCAACAGGTTGGCGACCGGATTGCGGCGCAAGGAGCTTTGCGGCCTCGCCGTCTTCCAGGTTCCGGAGACGGCGCACCTGGACGACGAGGATCACCCGCTGATTGGCGTGCCGCTGACGATCACCAAGGGTGACAAGCCGCGCACGATCTATCCGCCGATCCGTCTGGTCGACCGCACGCAGCGCTATGTCGACGAGGTTCGCACGCCGCAGGTTCGAGCTTTGCGCCGCAATCGGCCGGGCTATCGTCCGCCCTCGGCGCTGTTCCTCAACGCCCAGGGATACGCCGTCAGCAAGGCGCGATTGACGGCGGTTTTTGCCGAGGCGTTCCGCGCGGCTCGCGTGATCGGGACATTGCATTACCTGAGGCACACATTTGCGATGACGATGCTGGTGCGACTGCAGCGGCAGGCCATGACCACGCCGGACCTCAATCCCCTGAAGATCGTGCAGATGCTGCTGGGACACAGCTCGATCCAGAGTACGGCAATCTATCTGCGCTGCGTCGAACTGAATGCGCGGGACCTCGCCGACAGCATCGACTATCTCTATGGCGAGTTGATCCCCGATGGCCGGTAAACGTGGGCGCATCGACCGGCGTCTGTCGGCTGCGCCATCGCTCGTGTTGGAACGGCCGGCCGATATCATCGCGGTCTTCCGCGACGGTTGGGGCGAGGTTGTGCGGCGCTTCGACTTCCATCCGCTCGGTTTGCCGGCGGACATTGCGATGCTGCTGGCGGACGCCTTCCGCAATCATCATGCCGCCTCGACCCAGGAGACGCAGCGCCATTGCTGGATGGCGCTGCGTACGTTCGCGCGCTTCGTGGCGGAGGACGGTCTTATCCTGTCGGTCAACGATCTGACCAGTGTGATGGTCGGGCGCTACATCGCATGGTTGGATCGCCAGATCGCGGGACAGACCAACCAGCCCTGGTCGAGGAGCTCGCGGGCGAATGTGCTGATGCAGCTTCGCCAGATGATCGACTGGACGAAGCGCCGACATCCGTCCCGGCTGCCGGCGCGGATCGACTTCCCATGGCGGGTCTGGCCGAACCGCAACACTGATGCTCGGCCGCGTCTTGGCGGTGAGGACCTCAAGGTCATCCTGCGTGCGTGCTATGAGGAAATCGACGAGGCGTGGGATCGCTTCGAGACCGGGCGGAAGATTGTTGCGACAAGCGGACCGGTTGATGGCGTCGATCCCGAGCTTTGCGACCTGATCCGCGCGCTCGCCGGCGTGGACGACGGAGTCGTTCCCTCACGCACGCTTGCGATCCGCAGTGGCGTCAACATATCGGCGGTCAACCGCCGTGGCGGGCTTCGTCATCTTGGCGGTTATCTCCACCTCACCGGCGAAACAGTCGCCGCATTCTTCATTGCGCTGTCGATCCAGACGGCGGGCAATCCGGACGCATTACGGCTGATCACGCGCGATTGCCAGGTGGCGCATCCGCTCGACGAGCATCGCATCATCGTCGAGTGGGCCAAGCCGAGAGCCGGCGCCAAGATGAAGCGCGCGCAGAGGCGATCGTTCGACCGTCGTCGCCGCTACGCGGCGCCGAACCTGATCGACAGGTTGCTGGCGATGACGGCGGCGCTCGCAACCCGGGCCAGCCGGCAGGATCGCGATCGCCTGTTCCTGGTGAAAAGCGAGAAGAAGAATACGGTCACGCTGATCGCGGACGGGACATTGTCGCATGCGCTGAGGCCGTTCATCAAACGCTCCAACGCCCGGATCGCCATCTGGAACAAGGCGGCGCCGGAGCGGGCGCGACCGTTCTTGCCGGATTTTGCGGCGGTGCTGCTGCGAGGCAGCGTCGCCACCGAATACTACAAGGCATCCGGCGGCGACATCGTCGCGACGCAGGGCGTGCTCAACCACGCCCGCGCCGATACGACCGAGCTTTACATCAAGGGGCCTCAGACGCGTCGTATCCAGCGCGAGACCATCGCCCGCTTGCAGGCGTTGATGCTGGGCTGGATCGTCGGTGCGAAGACGGACACTGAAGATCAGGCGCAACGCGATTGCATTGCGCTGGCGAGCGGTGCGACGGTTCCGTTCAGCCATGATTGCCTCAACCCGGCTGCGGGTACGGCGCCGGGATCGGCGGCCGGCAGAGTCTGCCGGCACTTCGGCGGATGCCTGCGCTGCCCAGGGCTGGTCATCCCGATCGATGCCGATCACATGGCGCGCGTTCTCCAGGCAAAGGAGGAGCTCGAGCGCACGCGTGAGCGGATCGATCCGCGTCGCTTCGAGCTTCTGTATGCGTCGAGCCTGCGCATTCTGACGGACGACATCCTGCCTGACTTCCCGCAATCGCTGCGCGCGGAGGCAGAACGTCGAATGGCGGTCCTGCCACCCCTTCCGGCGCTGGAGTGAACGATGCAAGCACTCAACGCACCCGATCTTGCTGCCGCGACCAGACCAGCGCTTCGAATCTCGACGCGCTCGGTGTGGTCGGATCAGGTCTGGCATCTCGACGGATATCGTCCCGGCTCCAACCGAGGCGACTTCTCGCTTGATTGGCGTTTTGCGCTGGCCGACGACAGCCGCTTCAGCGACCCGCAATGGGCTGACTGGCGAGAGGCGGCGAAGCTGTTCTTATGGAGTCTGAAGCTGGACCCGCCTCCAGGCCGCCGCAACGTTCACGAGTCGACGATCGTCTCCGTCTTCAAAACGTTGCGGGCGCTGATCCGCTGGATGGCGGCGCAAGGATGTCGGCGCTTTGCCGATCTCGACCGCGATGCGAGCGACAGGTTCATGGCGGCGGTAGCGCAGCGCCCCGGCAGCAAGCTGGGCGAGACATTGAAGAGCACGACGCTGCATACCTATACCAATCTGCTGACGCGCCTGTATCTTCAAGGAGCGAAGTTCCCGGAAGTAGCGATCGCCGATCCGTTCCCGGGGATTGCGCCGCCCTTCGTTCGTCGTGACCGGGGTTGGCTACCCTATACACCGGACACAGTCGCCGTGCCGTTGGTCTCGGCGGCGCTGCGGCTGATCGGGCAACCGGCGGACGACGTCATCGCTTTGCAAGCGCAGGCGCAGACGGCTTATGACGATGCGCTTGCGCAAGGCATCCACCAGACGAAGGCCGGCTTCATTGTTACCGACACGATTGCGCCGTTCGTCTTCTCGATACTGCCTGGAGAGGAAGCTCCATGGCATGAAGCGCCAATCACCAGCACCAAGCAGGTGAGGTACGTCGTCGATCGCATTTACGACGCCTGCTTTGTCGTGATCGCTTATCTGGTCGGCGCGCGAGTCTCGGAGATCCTCGGCCTTCAGACTGGCTGCATCGAGCAGCACCCTTCTGGTGATGGCGGCGAGACCTTCGCCTATCTCGCCGGCCAGATCTACAAGACGGCGCGCGGGATCGACGGCGAAGCCCATCGCTGGGTTGCGCCAGCGCCGGTCGAGCGTGTCGTCGCGGTGATGGAGCGGCTGACCGCCCGATTGCGAGTGCAAACCCGGCGATCCGATCTGTTCCTGATCATGGCCAGTACGGGGCTGGTTGGTCCTGCCGCCCGCATCAACCTGCCCACTGCCTCCACAATGATACGGCGGCTGAATCATCTGTTCGCACCGTTCATCCGGCTGCCGGACCACGAGGGCGAGCCCTGGCATCTGAACACCCATCAGGGCCGAAAGACCTTCGCGCGCTTTGTCGGCAGACGCGACCGCACTGGGCTGCATGCGCTTCAGGCGCACTTCGGCCACGTGACTCGCGCCATGACCGATCGCGGTTATGTCGGGACCGACTTCGCGCTCGACGACCTGATCGACCGGCATGCTCAGGAAGAAACCCGCGCCGCTCTGGAGGAGGTGCTGACGGCGACGACGCTCGGAGGCAAGGGTGGTCGGATGATTGCCGCTCGCTCCCGGTTCCGCGGCCGCACGCCAGACGGCGAT
>JAFKKM010000041.1 GCA_017305555.1 Hyphomicrobiales bacterium
CGACAACGGCACGTCGATCAGCATGGCGCGCGCGATGCGATTGGACGATCCGGTCGCGGTGGCCGCGAACGCCGCCAGCCGCTCGCGAAACGCCTGCCGCACCTTTGGGTCGTTGGCGGCAGCGGCGAGATCGTCGGCCGGCAACGCCGGATTGACGATACGGCAACCGTCGAGATCGAGGACCACCAGCGCCGAGAGTTCGTCGCGGTTGATGCCGGCGATCACCACGTCGCGCACCAGCGGCGCGCAGGCCGCAACAAAGCGCGCGCGCAGCGGGCCGACGCTGACCCAGGTGCCGCTGCCGAGCTTGAAATCCTCGGAGATGCGGCCGTCGAAATCGAAGCCGGCATCGACATCGGCGGGATCGGCGAAGCGGATCGCGTCGCCCATGACATAGAAGCCTTCGTCGTCGAACGCCTTCGCCGTCAGGTCCGGCTGCCGCCAGTAACCGGGCGTGACGTTCGGTCCCTTGGCGCGGACTTCGATCTTGCCGTTGTTGGGAATGAGCTTGGCGTCATTGCCGAGCACCGGCAGGCCGATGTGGCCGGAGCGGCTGGTTTCCGGCGTCACCGACATGAAGAACGGCGCGGTCTCGGTGGCCCCTAACCCGGTCAGCATCGGCACGCGTTTTCCGGTCACCTGCACCGCGATCTCGTCGAGGCTGCCCCAGACGTAAGGCGACAGCGCCGCGCCGGAGAAGAACATCGCGTGCAGCCTGCCGAAGAATTTCTCGCGCAAGGCCGCGTCGTCGCGCAGATACGGCAGCAGCGATTCATAGCCTTTCGGCACGTTGAAATAGACGGTCGGCGAAATCTCGCGCAGGTTGCGCACCGTCTCGGCGATACCGGCCGGCGTCGGCTTGCCTTCGTCGAGATACATCGAACCGCCGTTGAACAGCGTCAGCCCGATATTGTGATTACCGCCGAAGGTGTGATTCCACGGCAACCAGTCGACGATCACCGGCGGCTCGTCCATCAGGAACGCCAAGGTCTCGCGCAGCATCACCTGATTGGCGCAAATCATCCGCTGGGTGTTGATCACTGCTTTCGGATTGCCGGTCGAGCCCGACGTCAGCAGGAATTTGGCAATAGTGTCCGGGCCGATGGCGTCATGCACGGCGTCGAGTTGCGGATGTTCCGGCGTCGCCAGCAGGTCGGCAAGTGACGTCACCGCGCGGCCCGGCACCTCGCCGCGCACCGCGACGATCTCGACATCGGCCGGCACGTTGGCGGCAAGCGCATCGGCGAACTGCGTCGCATCGGCGGCGAACACCAGCCCCGGCGTCAGCAGTTTGATCACGAAGGACAGCTTGCCGAAATCCTTCGACACCAGCGAATAGGCCGGCGACACCGGACAGAACGGAATGCCCGCGTAGAGCGCGCCGAACGCCACCAGCGCGTGATCGATGGAATTGCCCGAAAGGATCATCACCGGCCGTTCGGCCGACAGCCCGCGCGACAGCAAGGCCGACGCAACATGGCGGCTGGCGTCGAGCAGTTGCGCGTAGGTGATGGTGCGCCAGCCGCCGTCGGCGGCGCGCTCGGCCATGAAGACGCGGTTCGGCTCAAGCTTCGCCCAATGATGCAGGCGATCGGTCAGGCGGCGCGGATAGTCAACGAGCGCGGCGGTCGGGCGAACGTAGACGGTGCCGTCGTCGCGGCGCTCGATGCGCACTTGGGGTCGGCCGAACGAAATCGGCCGCAGCGGCGCGCGCGGCGCATTTGGTGTCGTATTGGAAGCAGCCACGCTCGACATCCGGCAGTGCTCCTCGGGTCCTCAGGCGGGACGAACCTTCGCGGTCTTGCGATCGAGAAATGCGCGAATCCGCTTCTTGGCTTCCTGATCGCTCTGCGCCACCGTCGCCATCAGCGATTCCATCAGCAGGCCGGTCTGCGGATTCGATTCCGCGATCATCGGCAACGCCTGCAACACCGCGAAGTTGGTCAGCGGCGCATTTTCGGCAACCCGCTGCGCCAACTCCAGTGCCTTGGCGTAAGCGCCGCCGGCTTCGGTGAGATATTGCGAGAACCCGCAGGCAACGCCTTCACTGGCGGAATAGACCCGGCCGGTCAGCATCATGTCGGCCATCCGCGCCACGCCGATCAGGCGCGGCAACCGCACCGAACCGCCGCCGCCGACGAAGATGCCGCGGCTGCCTTCGGGCAAGGCGTAATAGGTGCTGGCGTCGGCCACGCGAATATGCGCGGCGCAGGCGAGCTCAAGGCCGCCGCCGATCACCGCACCACGCAGGGCTGCGATCACCGGCACGCGGCAATATTGAATCTTGTCGAACACCCGGTGCCACATCTGGGAATGCAACAGTCCTCCGGTGGCATCGCGTTCGGTCAGTTCGGAGAGGTCGAGACCGGCGGAGAAATGCTCGCCGACGCCGTGCAGCACCACCGCGCCGACACCATCCGGCAGATGCGAGAAACAGTGCTGGATCGCTTCCATGATGTCGTCGTTCAGCGCATTGCGCTTGGCCGGACGATTGAGCCCGACGCTCAGCACCGGGCCGATCTGTTCGACGGTCAGCAGCGTCGCGGGCGCAGCGATGGAAGCGGAGGCGGCGGCGTTTCCCATGGGCTTATTTATGTCCTTGATAGAATAGTTATGTTTTATAACAGATCGGGCGAGAGTCAACAACGGGGCGGAGGTGCGGACGGGGAAATCCGATCACGTCAGCTGAGGCGCGCACCCGTTCTGTCAGGAAAGGGAGCGTCCCCTCGCCGTCATGTGTCACGACAGCATCCCAACGACGTTCTCGTCGTCCCCGCGCACGGC
Organism: Hyphomicrobiales bacterium; assembly: GCA_017305555.1. Lineage (GTDB taxonomy): Bacteria > Pseudomonadota > Alphaproteobacteria > Rhizobiales > Xanthobacteraceae > 62-47. The sequence goes on from JAFKKM010000041.1 coordinate 2,785, forward strand.
AGTGCGCGAGCCCCTCACCGTCATGGCCGGATTTATTCCGGCCATCCACGTCTTTACCTTTTGCGAGACACGCAAGACGTGGATGCTCGGGCCTTCGCCGCACCGAAGCGGCTTCGGCCGCGCAGACGGGACAAGCCCGGGCAAGACGATTGCAATTTGTGAGGCGCTTAGCGCCTACAACACCTGATGCACGTCGATGACGACGCGGTCGGCGTGGCGCGCGGCGGAGCCGATGAACAGGTGCTGCATCAGCCAGCGATACTTTTCGCTGCCGGTCTCGAACTTCGGCGTGGTGCGGAAATAGATCAGGCCGGGGTCGACCGGCTCATTGCGCTTGAGCTTCTCGAGCAAGTCCTTCGGCCCGAAGCGGATGCCGGTGTTGACGACATAGATCACCACGCCGTCGTCGGTCTCGATCGCGTACTTGGCTTCGAGATCGATCAGCTCATCCGGCCGGATGATCTGAAAGTCGGCGCCGAACGGCAACACCTTGCCGTTGATGCCCTCGCCGTGGACCTCGCCGCCAATGATGGGAATGATTCTGCGAGTGCCGTAGCCGATATCGCCGGCCGAGGTGACGGCGGCGATCCGCGCGGTGATGTAGAAGACGTACTTCGTCTTGAGAACGGGTGTCATCGCGCTATCCCATCATATGCATCGGCAGCCAGGTCGCGAGCACCGGGAACGCGATCAGCAGCACCAGCCGCACCAGGTCCGTCGCCACGAACGGCAGCACGCCGGCGAAGATCGTCGACATGCTGACGTCCTTGATTACGCTCTTGATGACGAACACGTTCATGCCGACCGGCGGATGGATCAACCCGAGTTCGACCGTCATCACGATGATGATGCCGAACCAGATCGGATCGAAGCCGAGCGCGGTGACCACCGGAAACACGATCGGCACGGTGAGGATGATCATCGCCATCGCATCCATCAGGCAGCCGAGCACCAGATACATCAGGAGGATCAGCGCCAGCACGCCGTAGCGGCCGATGCCGAGGCCGGTGAGAAATTCGGTGACGTGCTGCGGCGTCTGGGTGATGGTCAGGAAGTAGCCGAAACACAGCGCGCCGATCAGCACCGTGAAGACGGCCGCCGTGGTGCGCGTCGCCTGCAACAGCGCCTCGAGAATGCCGTCGCGCGACAGCTTGCGACGCAGGATGCCGATGATGAAAGCGCCGACGGCGCCGACCGCACCAGCCTCGGTCGGAATGAAGAAGCCGCCGTAGAGCCCGCCGATGACGAAGAAGAACAGCGCCAGCGGCGACCACACATCGCGCAGCGCCAGTACGCGGTCATGCCAACTGCTGCGCGGGCCGGCGGGCAAAAAGCCCGGCCGCACCGCGCCGATGATGGCGATGGTGATCATGTGCATGGTGATCGCCAGCAATCCGGGGACGATGCCGGCGACGAACAGCTTGCCGATATCCTGCTGGGTGATGATGCCGTAGACCACCAGCACGGTGGACGGCGGCAGCATCGCGCCAAGCGTACCGCCGACCGCGATGACGCCGGTGGAGAACGACTGCGGATAACCGAAGCGGCGCATTTCCGGATAGGCCACCGCAGAGAACGTCGCAGCGGTCGCAACCGACGATCCCGAGATCGCCGCGAAGCCGCCGCAAGCGCCGATGGTGGCAATGCCGAGGCCGCCCTTCCAATGCCCGACGAAAGTGTTGGCGGCGCGGAACAGTTCGCGGCTGATGCCGGAGACCGAGACGAACGCGCCCATCAGCAGGAACATCGGGATCACGCCGAAGGAATAATCGGTGACGGTTCGCATCACCGTCTGCGCCACCAGTTTCAGCGCGGGCTCCATACCGGTGAGATAACCGAAGCCGGTGACGCCGACGAGGCCCATCGCCATGCCGACCGGCACCCGCAACAGCATCATCACGAACAGGCTGACGAAGCCGATCAGGGCAACTGCTTCGTTGCTCAACTCCATGATCGCCTACTCCGCCGTCTTGATTTTGGGTTCGTGCAACTGATCCGGATGGAAGATCAGACGCCAGGTGCGGATCGCGATCAGCAGCACGGCGGAGACGTCGCCGACCCACGCCACCGCATAGAACGGCCAGATCGGCAGTTGCAGATCCATCGTCAGGACGTGGTCTTCGCGGGTGGTAATGACCTTGTCGAGCAGCGTGTAGGTCTGCACCGTGACCACGAACAGCAGCACCAAGGTCGCGAACACGTCGATCCAACGCTGATACTTCGGCGAGGCGTTGGCCCACACCAGATCGACGGTGATATGCGTGCCGCGATAGCTGGTGGCGGCGATGCCCCAGAAGATCAGGATGCCGAGCAGAAACTGGCCGATGTTGTAGTAATCCGGGATCGTCACCGAAAAGAATTTCCGCATGAACACCGCGACGAAGGTGTTCAGCGCCACGATGCCGACGAAGAAGGCCGCGACCCATTCGATCGAGTCGATGAACTTGTCCATGTAGTTCTTGGACACAGGCTCAGGCGGACCCGTCAGGATACCGTCGGGACTGACTTCGGGTTGACTGGTGGTCATGGGAATTTCGCGCTGTTACGTTGCCGTCATGGCCGGGCCCGTCCCGGCCATCCACGTCTTGCTTTGCGCCTGTTGAACGGAGATGTGGATGCCCGGGACGAGCCCGGGCATGACGTTCCGTTGGGGAGGCGTAACGACTACAGCCCCGCGCCGAACTTCTTGATTGAGGCTTGAAGATCGGCCTCGATCGCGACCGGATCGCCGCCGGCCTTCTTGACGTCCGCGGCCCAACTGTCTTGCAGCGGCTTCGCGGCGGCCTTCCACTTCGCGAGTTGTTCGGGCGTCAGCTTGTAGACTTCGTGGTCGGCCAGGGCCTTCATCTTGGCGCGGCCGTTGAACTCGAACTCACTCCACGGATCGGTGACCTTCGAGGCCCATTCCGGCGTGCAGTGATCGTCGATGATCTTCTTCTGCGCCGGCGACATCGCGTTGTAGCTCTTGAGGTTCATGTTGTAGGTGAACACCGTGGTGTAGAGCGGCACGTCCATCGCGTACTTGATGGCCTTCTCGATGCCGAACAGGAACATCGAGCCCCACGGGAAGGTGATCTCGTCGGCCACGCCGCGCTCGATGGCGTCGCGCGCTTCGGGCGCCGAGGCCTGCACGTTGGTGCCGCCGAACATCTTCACCATCTCACCGATGGTCGATTGCGCCGGCCGCACCTTCAGACCCTTGAGATCCTCGGGCACCAGAACCTTCTTCTTGCCGAACAGCGCGCCGGGATCGTGAATGAAGGCGAAGCACAGCTTGGTGTCCTTCATCTCGGTCGGCGCGTACTTGTGATACCACTCGTTGAGCGCCAGCGTGCCCTTCTTGCCGTCGCTGAACACGAACGGAAGCTGACCCGCGGCTGCGATCGGGAAGCGGCCCGGCTGATATCCCGGATTGACGTAAGTAATGTCGGCGATGCCGTCGCGCGCCATGTCGTAATGGTCGAACGCCTTGCCGAGCTGCTGCGATGGAAACACCGTCAGCTTGATGGAGCCGCCCGAGGCCTTCTCGATGTCCTTCGCCCAGGCGATCGTCGCCGGGACCAGCGGATGAGCCGGCGGCACCCAGAGCGAGACTTTCAGATTGACGGTCTTGTCCTGTGCCGTCGCGGGCGTCATCGCGAGCCCCGCGCAACCGGCCATCAGCAGCGCCAGAAGTGCTTTCCTCATCGTCGTCTCTCCCTCTTTTGGAGGCCGGTTTTCCGGCCACCCGCTTTATTTAACATGTTATATAATATCGCCTGCAATGCAAGCAGAGTGTGTATTTTCCACGCCTGCACGGCAAAGGCCATCGCAAGATATCCGGTGGAGATGGACTTTTCCGGCACGACGTAAGCGTTCCGACGCCGCCCCCTACGGCCGGGTAATTTGATTATATGCTATAATCATCTGCCGTAAACGGCTTTGCCCGGCGAGACACGGAGATATCCCGGTTATAGTGAGTTCGACATCCGTTTGACGATCCGCTCATCTCGAACCGCCGGAGCAACTGATTGAACGCCCTCGCCATTCCGCCCGGATTCACGCGAAATCCACGCAAGAGCCCGCTGACCGATCCCTGGGAGCCGATCTACTGGAAGCAGACCGAAGATGCGATCGTCATCGGGCTACGGCTCGATACGCCGCACACCAACGCACGCGGATTGATTCATGGTGGATTGATCGCGGCGCTGGCCGACAAGGCGATGGGCCATAGCTGCGGCTACAAGCTCGGGCCGGCGTTCTCGCTGGTCACCGTCAATCTCTCGGTCGATTACATCGGCAGCGCCAAGATCGGGCAATGGCTCGCGGTGGAGAGCGAGGTGCTCAAGAGCGGACGCACCATCTGCTTCGTGCAAAGCATCATCACCGCCGACGACGAACCGATCGCCCGCGCCAACGCCACCTTCCGCGTGGTGCCGCGATCATCTTAACGCTAGAGCGCTACCCGTTTAGGCGGAAACGTCATTGCCGGGCATAGCCGTTTGAAGAACGGCGTCGCTTCGCTCGCCTTTGCCCCGGCAATCCATCATTTTTTGAAGAAGATGGATGCGCGGATCAAGTCCGCGCATGACGGACGTGATTCCATCAAAAGCTGAAAGATACTAGCGCTTCGCGAAGTGCCAATCGCAGTCGTGCAGCACCAGATCGACGAAGGCACGGACCTTCGCCGACAATAGCCGTGAGGTCGGATAGACCAGATGGATCGGCAGCGGCGCGATCTCGTAATCGACCAGCACCGCCTTGAGGCGACCGCCGGCAAGTCCCTCCGCCGCCTGATAGGCCAGCACGCGCGTCAGCCCGCCGCCCTGCTCGGCATGATAGATCGCGGCGTCGGCGCTGTTGGTGGTAAAGCGCGGCGCGCAGGCGACGCGTACCTCGCGGCCGTCCTCGACGAAGCGCCAGTCCGGCGCGGCACTCAACGCACCGAAATGCACGGTGCGATGCGCCGCGATCTCCGAAGGATGCTGCGGCTCGCCATGCGCAGCCAGATAATCCGGCGACGCCACCACCATCCGCCGCATGTCGCCGACCGCCCGCGCCACCAGACTTGAATCCGGCAGGTGACCGATGCGCACCGCGATATCGATGCCCTCCTCCACCAGATTGACCATGCGATCCGACAAGCGAAGATCGCCCGCGACGTCGGGATAGCGTTTCAAGTAAGTCGACATCAGCGGCGTGACATGGCGCCGGCCGAAGCCGAGCGGCGCCGACACCACGAGGCGGCCGGTCGGCTGCGTCCGCTCCGCCTGCACCGCCCCTTCCGCTTCCTCGACATCGGCGAGGATGCGCCGGGCGCGCTCGAGAAACCGTTCGCCGGCGTCGGTCAGCATCACCGAGCGGGTGGTCCGTTGCAGCAACCGCGCGCCGACTCGCTCCTCCAGCGCGGCAACCATCCGGGTCACCGCCGACGCCGACAGTCCCAGCTTGCGCGCTGCCGGAGCGAACCCTTTATGGTCGGCCACGGTGACGAAGGCCTGCATGGTCTCGATGCGGTCCATGGCATTATTTCTGATATTGCAACAATGTCGTGTCAACGGCGCGAATTGCTTAAAGCCGGATCACGAACCACATTCGCAACATCAGATACGCCGGACGCTACCCGGAGACGACGATGTCCACGCCCCACACTTCTCCCAGCGATGTTGCCTTCAGCCCCGCCGTCAAGGCGATCCAGACTCTGCGGGGATCGCGCGAGGCTTATTCAGGACCCGAGGCGGACGCCGGCTGGCCGACCGAGATCGACGACAACCTCGCCGCATTTCTCGCCGCCCAGACCAGCGTCTTCTTCGCCACCGCCAGCGCTGACGGCCAGCCGACGATTCAGCATCGCGGCGGCCCGCCCGGCTTCCTCCATGTGCTCGACAAGACCACGATCGCCTTCGCCAACTTCGCCGGCAACCGGCAGTTCATTACGCTGGGCAACCTGTCGGAAAATCCGAAGGTGCACATCTTCGTGCTGGACTACGTCAATCGCCAGCGCGTCAAGATCTGGGGCGAGGCCAGCGTCGTCGACGACGATCCGGCGCTGCTGGAAGCCTTGATGCCGCGCGGCTATCGCGCACGACCGGAACAGGTGATCCTGATCAAGGTGAAGGTGTGGAACACCAACTGCCGCCAGCACATCCCGCAGAAATTCGACGCCGCCGACGTCAAGGCCGCACTCGAACTGCGCGAGACGCGGATCGCCGAACTCGAGGCCGAAGTCGCGGCGCTGAAGGGAACGTCGCTTCCCGCTGCGTAGGTTACTCAACGTCATTGCCGGGCATAGCCGTTTGAAAAACGGCGTCGCTTCGCTCGCCTATGCCCCGGCAATCCATCGTTTTTCGGAAGATGGATGCGCGGATCAAGTCCGCGCATGACGATCTTCGGAATTCAGAAGCAGAGAGACGCTAACCGGCGTTCGACGCTCCACTACATCCGCCGGATGACGGCGGTGGCCGTCGCTGTGGCGACGACCTTGCCGTTCTGCAACAGCTCGGCGGCCAACTGGCAGACTTCCTTGCCGCGCATCGTCACCCGGCCAAGACCTTTCAGCGGGCCGGGTTTCGCCGGGCGGTGAAACTGGACGTTGAGATTGACGGTCGGCGCGAACTCGCCGGCGTCGAGCGTCGCCACCAATGCCGGCCCCATGGTGTCGTCCAGCATCGCGGCAAGAAAGCCGCCCTGAATGTTGCCGACAGGATTGGCGAATTCGGGCTTGCCCTCGAAATCGACTTCGATGGTGCCGCGCTCCGGATCGATGGCGCCGAACGCAAGGCCCAGCGTTTGCGCGCAGGGCGGCGGCGGCAAACGTCCGTCGACCATCTTCCAGAAGAATGAATCCCTGTCAGCCATCGTTTCACCCTTCGTTGCCGCCGGCGCGTTTCATGCCACCGCCGCTTCCGGCACGCGCCAAGCGTGATCCGGATAGTAACGGCTCATCATCCGTTCGACATAGGCGACGAGATTGGCGAACTGCTCGGTGCGATGGCGCAGCGTCGAATTGAAGAACGGCGACAGCAAACCGGCCACCGCGCCGAACGCGGTCGCATCCATGCCGCACGGGCGATCGCCCATCAGATAGGACTTGTCCGCCAGCAACACCGAGAGTGCCGACAGCGACCGCATCGCGAGTTCGACCGTCTCCTGCGGCGTATGGCGGCCAAGGCCGGTGAGCCGATAGTTCTCGACCACCCGCGCGCGTGCGCCCTGCCGGATATCGTTGCGCAGGTGTTCCGGCGCGGCATCGAAGAAATGCGCCGGCCCCTTGGCGAAATTCACCGGATCGACCCAGCGCACGCCGACCAGCGCCCAATAGACGTGATGCTCGATCATCCGCTCGATCGCCCACGCCTGTGCGCGCTGCGCAGTATCGAGCCCGGCATCGAAATCGAAACCGTATTTGCGTTCGATATGGGCGCGGATGAAGGTCGAATCCGCGATCACGTCGCCATGGTCGTCGATATAGGGCATCTGCCCCTTGGGCGAGGAATCCGGCAGCGCGAAGACCTTGCGGTATGGCAGTCCGACCATCTTGAGTTGCACCTCGGTCTTGGTGACGAAGGGGCTGATTTCCGGCAGGCCAAAACCTTCGCCAAACCCGTAGAGAATGATCATCGCAAGCTCCTGTGTCTTGAAAACCTGCGCGACCCTAGCTACCCCCTGCTGCCAACGTGCTGTCAGCATCAACCGAGGCTCGGAAGACACGATCATGAGACGCGCCGACCGGCTGTTCCAGATCATCCAGGTGCTGCGCCGCGCCCGCAAGCCGCTGACCGCCGACGCCATCGCGGCCGAACTCGAAACTTCCAAGCGCACCATCTATCGCGACATCGCCACCTTGATCGGGCAGCGCGTGCCGATCCGCGGCGAAGCCGGCATGGGCTACGTGCTAGAGCGCGGCTTCGACATGCCGCCCTTGATGCTGACGCCGGACGAGATCGAAGCCGCCGTGCTCGGCGCGCAATGGGTCGTGGGCCACGCCGACGCCGTGCTGGGCAAGGCCGCCGAAAATCTCATCGCGAAAATCGAGGCCACCGTGCCCGACACGTTGCGGCCATTCGTGCAGGAACCGGCCAGCCGTGCGCGGCGCGACGTTTATGCCGAACCCGACCGCATCGACATGACCAAGGTGCGCGCGCATATTCACGCCGGCAAGAAGATCGCGTTGTGCTATCGCGACGAGCACGGCCGCGACAGCACGCGGGTGATCTGGCCGATTACGGTGGGCTATCTCGAAACCGTGCGGCTGCTCGCAGCGTGGTGCGAGCTGCGCAAGGACTTTCGCAGCTTCCGCACCGACCGCGTCATCGACGCCACCTATCTCGACGAACGCTATGCCGAACGCCGCGACGTGCTCCGCGCAAGATGGCGCGCCAGCCTCGACCAGATGATTCACGACAAGACTCGGCAGATGCGGGGAGACGAATGACCGACACTGCCACGATCAGCCCTTGCCAGAGTTGCGGCGCGTGCTGCGCCTATTCGCGTAACTGGCCGCGCTTCACCATCGAGGACGATGCCGCGCTCGATCTCATTCCGGCGCAATTCGTCAACGAGCGGTCGTCAGGGATGCGCTGCGAGGGCGAGCGCTGCACGGCGCTGGTCGGCCGCGTCGGCGAAGCGACGTCGTGCGCGGTCTATGCGGTGCGTCCGGAGGTGTGCCGGGTCTGTATGCCGGGCGACGCGGAATGCGCGATGGCGCGGCGGCGCTACGGTTTGCCGCCGTTGCAGGCTGACTAAAGCCATTCGGCTTCTGAATGGAATTTCCGTCGTCATGCGCGGACTTGATCCGCGCATCCATCCTTTTCGAAAATGATGGATTGCCGGGTCAAGCCCGGCAATGACGTTTCCGTCAAATATCAGCCGCTATAGCCAACAGCCTAGCCGATCAGGCCATCACCACTTGCGGCTGCTGCTCGTCGTCTTCGATATCCTCAAGCGGCGCCAGCGTCGTCAGCGGTTTGGTCGAAAGCGTCACCGGCTTGCGGCCGCCATGGGACGACTGAGCCCCACGCGAGGCCGGCGCGCTGCGCGACAGATCGTACAGCGCGGCGCCGACACGGCCGCCGAACTGAATCAAGTCGCGCTCATTGCAGCTTCCGGCAATCGCGATCGCCAGCGCGTGCAGATGGCTGCGGCGGTAGCAAAACAACGCCAGCATCGCCCGCACGTCAGGCGACACGCTGTCCACCAGTTGCGGCAGACCGTTCTGGTTGGCGCGATACATTTGGCCAAGCAGATCGTCCCGAACCGGGCAAAAATCATTCTCGAACGCTTCGCGGCTGGACCACATGGCATATTCCTGGTCGGAGAAATCCCCGATCCTGAAAATGCTCCGCAAATTCCTAACGAGGAGTTAACCACACGCCACGACGGCCTATCTGTCCACTTGCGCTTTGTTCCCGAATCAGAATCGCGGTTCCATCGCCGAATCAAACGCCTTTCGCCGCGATCCATTGCGCGATCGCCTGCCCGATCGCCGCGCCGGAATCCTCCTGAATGAAGTGCGAGCCGGGAACCGTTACCTCGGTCTGGTTGCGCCACGTCCGACAGAACTCCCGCAGCACGCCGACCAGGATCGCGCCGGGATCGGCATTGACGAACAGCTTCGGAATGTCGTTCGTCGCCAGCCATTGCGAATAGGCGGCAGCGATGGCCACCACATCCATAGGCTCCCCGGCGATGGGGATTTCGCGCGGCCACGTCAGCGTCGGCCAGCGATCCTCGCGTTGCACGAACGGCTTGCGATACTCGGCCATTTCCGCGTCCGACAATTTGCGCAGCACCGAACCCGGCAGCACCCGCTCAACGAACAGGTTACGGTCGAGGATCATCTGCTCGCCCTTGTCGGAACGAAAGCCCTGGAACACCGGCGTCGCCGACGGGCTCCACTCTTCCCAGCCGACAATCGGCCGGACGATGGCTTCCATGTAGGCGATGCCGCGCACGCGGTCGCGATGGCGGTTGGCCCAGTCGAAGCCGAGCGCCGAGCCCCAGTCGTGCACCACCAGCACCACCGGTTCGCTGTCGCCGATCACCGCACTGATGAATCCGTCGAGGAAGTCGCGATGCGTGGTGAAGCGATAGGTGTCGGGTTGCGGGTTCGGCAGCTTGTCGGAGTAGCCCATGCCGATCAGGTCCGGCGCAATCAGCCGGCCATGGCCTTCCAGTTCGGGAATGACGTCGCGCCACAGATAAGATGATGTCGGATTGCCGTGCAGGAACAGGATCGGCCGTCCTTCGCCGCGCGCGTGATAGGCCATGCGCCGGCCGCGCACGTCGACAGTCTGTTTGGCAAGCGGGGCTTCGGACATCGCGTTTCCTTGTTGTTATTGATTGGCGGCAAGCCAGATGGCGAGACCGAAACCGGTCAGGTGATGCAGCGCCTGATCGATGCCGATCAGCCACCAGAACCAGCGATGCGTCGGCGTGACATCGAACCGCGCGACGCAAAAGCCTTTGGCGCGATCGATCGCCAGATGAATGACGAAATCCACCGGGCCGATGAACCAGAAGCGCGGCGCCACCGCCGTCACCAGCGCCGTGGTGAGAACGCCATGGATCAGACAGTGCGACAGCAACGGGAGCGCCCATCCGGTCTTGGCGTCCTTGCCGGCCGCCATCCAATGGTTTTGCAGCAGAAAATCGGCGATGACGTGTTTGACCGTCAGCGCCAGCATCCAGCCAACCAGCGGGCCGACCATTATCGCGGAAGACATATTCGGGAACACCAAGATGACGCCCTTCGCGATAACGCTTTCAAGCAACGCACATACTCAGATTAGTGGCATTTGATGGATTGCCAAGCCCGAATGAGAGGTTACGCGCCACGGGTCGCCTCCTCCCTGATCCGCACGATCGCGACAGCCACCTGCCGCGACGCACCGTCGCGCGACAGCGCCACGATCTCGCCGATGGCAACGGCAAGATCGGCGACCGGCAACACGCCATCCAATCCCGGTTTGACGATGCCATCGATCAACGCGTGCCAATCGGCCAGGCCGCGCCGGTAACCGTCGCCGCTTCCTTGGATCATCGCAGCCGTGCCGGCAATCGCCGGTGCTGCGGCGGGTTGTTTGGTCAGGCCGCGATCGATCATATGCAGCCAGCGCTCGACCCACGCGCGTTCCGACGCGTAGCGCGCGGAGAACAACCGCCAGCGCCGCAACCCGGCCTCCAGCCGCAGCCGCAACCGGCCGGCGCCGCTGCACGCGTTGAACCGCATCGACACCGGCAGGTGAGTCCAGCCGGCACGCTCGCAGCCCATCAGCAACGGCCGACCGACCTTGCCGGGAAGCGCACCGAACAATTCGTCGAGCCGGAAACGATGGCGCGCCGCCACCGCATCGCCGTGGTGGGCCGTCGCGAGATGATGTTGTGCGATGCGGATCGGATCGTCGTAACACATGCGCCGCGCCAACTCGCGTGCGATCAGGCCGAGCAGCGTGGCATCGACGTCACGCCGGCGCGCGAACCGTCGCAGGCGATGGACGTAAAGCTCCGCATAGCTCGGCCCCTGATAGGCGATCAGCGCGGCAATCGCTTCCGCGACCTCGACACGCAACGCCTCCGGCACGCCGACCGGCACCGTAGGCGTCGCGCAGTCGTCGACGCCGGTGAGATCGGAGAGCAGGAAGCGAAATGAGTCCGCGATACTGTTCACATTGCGCTCCGTCGCGTCACGCCGGCGCAGCCGCCGCGCGATCGTAAGTATAGTCGGCCAGCCGGTCTTCCAGCTTGCCGATGTTCTCGAACAGCCGCGCGCTGGCGAGCTTCAGGAAGTAGAAACCGAACTCCGGATTCTGCACGAACAGTTCCTCGACCTGGGTATAGGTCACGCTCAGCACCGCGCCCGCCTCGATGCATTCCAGCGTCTGCGTCCGTTCATGGGTCGGCGATAACATGCCGAGTTCGCCGACCAGCGCGCCGACCGGCAATTCGATCTCGGATTCCACCAGACGAAAACGACCCGAGACGATGTAGAACATCTCCTCCGCCTTCTCGTCCTTGTAGAACAGCACCTCGCCGATCTTGCAACTGCGTTTGGTCATGAACGGCTTCAGCCAGTCCATCGACAGGTCGCTGTTGACCGACTTCTTCACATCGCGCACCAGTTGCAGCATCTCGTGCAGCCGGTAGACATTGAGCGGCAGCAGGATGCCGTGCAGCACCAGCGTCGGATAGTGATGGGTCGGGATGGCGATGGCGATCAGGATGACGTTGGTGAGAATCCCGAACACCCGCAACGGGATCATCGTCTTCATGGTATAGGTCGCGACCACGAAGATCGACACGAACAGACTGCCGAACGTCTGCGCGAGATGGGACACGTCCATGGGAGCTAACCTGTTGCCAAAGTAAATACTCTTGTGATGGATGATGCAGCTTGCACGACGGCGCACGCCGGGCGATCACAACTCCGTCAACGACACGACCAATCTCACATTGCTTTTGCCTCCACGGCAAGCACGGGACAAAGAATATGCCGGACGCAACCGACGACACCGCCAGCGAACCGATCCTGACCCAAGACGGGCCGCGCGCCACCATCCGCCTCAACCGGCCGCGCCTGTTGAACCGGCTGCAACCCTCGGACCTCGCGGCGCTGATGGCCCTGTTCGACCGCGTCGAAGCCGATGATGGCATCCGCGTGCTGGTGCTGACCGGAACGGGCCGCGCGTTCTGCGCCGGCTTCGACCTCGGCACCATCGCCGAGCGCACCGCGAGCGCCGCCGACGAGCAAAGCGCGGGGTCGGCATTCGAGGTGGTGGCGGACCGCCTGGAGAATCTCGCGCTCCCTACCATCTGCCGGCTCAACGGCGGCGTTTATGGCGGCGCGACCGACCTGGCGCTGGCTTGCGACTTCCGCATCGGCGTCGACACCTGCGAGATGTTCATGCCGGCGGCGCGCCTCGGGCTGCACTATTACAAGAGCGGCGTGTCGCGTTACGTCTCGCGCCTCGGCGTCAACGCGGCGAAGAAGCTGTTCCTCACCGCGCAAAAGATCGAAGCCGCCGAGATGCTGCGGATCGGCTATCTCACAGAGATGGTGCCCGCCGCCGAGCTTGATCGCGAGGTCGATACCCTGGCCGCCATACTCGCCGGCAACGCGCCGATGGCGATGCGCGGCATGAAGCGCACCATTAACGAGATCGCCCACGGCAAGCTCGACGAGGACGCCGCCGACCAGCGCCAGCGCGACAGTATGCGCGGCAACGAAATCAAGGAAGGCGTCGCGGCGTATAAGGAAAAACGGAAGCCGCGGTTTTGAGCCTCATCGGTCATCAGTCCTTCCATGGACTGAAACGCTTGGTCTGACCCGGCCGTAGCCCGCCGAGCTGGCGGCGGATGCTGTCATAAGCGTTATCGCCAACCTTATAGGCAAGCGTACCTTCCGCCGGCTTGCCGTCCGCAGCGGTCTTGAGATTGAGTTGGATGGTTCCATCATCCAGCATTGTCGCTGTGCCGTGATAGGGCATCGACGGACGCGCATCACCGGCAAACGCCCTGCTTCCGACCCACAGGAGCGATACAACCATGACGACGCAGGAAACGTGTTTGCGAGCATTGCTCATGCGGGCCTCCCTGCGGCGCAAGCGTGAACCGCGCCGAAAGGTAGCCTGTACTCGCGGAGCTTGGCGAAAGGACGACCGCGCGGCCGTTCATTCCCCCACGAACGTTACCGTATCCGGAATGGTCGCGCGCGAGGTGCGGTAGCTGTTGACCTTGTGCGCGTTGTCGCCGTAGCCGAACGAGATGCCGCACACCACGCGGCGGTCGTCACTCAAGCCGAAGTGCTTGCGCACCACGTCGGAATGGAACGCCAGCGCCGCCTGCGGAATGGTGGAGAGGCCGAGCGCCTGCGCCGCCAGCATGAAGTTGCTGACATAGCCGCCGCAGTCGATCGCGCCGTAAACGCCGAGCGCTTCGTCGGTGTGGATGATAGCGACATGCGGCGCGCCGAAGAAATTGAAATTCTGCAACGCCTGCTGCGCGTAGGCAGCCTTGTCGCCGCGTGCGATGCCGAGCGTGTTGTAGAGCTGGAAGCCGCTCTCGCGCCGGCGCTCCAGATAGACGCCGCGATATTCGCGCGGAAACGGGAAGTCGCCGTGATGCTCGCTGCCAGCGCTGGACGCGGTGTCATACATCAGCTTGCGAAACGCTTCCTTCTCCCCGCCGCTGGCGATGACAACCTGCCATGGCTGGCTGTTACACCACGACGCGGTGCGCTGCGCGGTGTTCAAGACGCGTTCGATGACATCGCGCGGCACAGGCTTCGCCAGAAAGGCCCGGCACGAGAAGCGCTCGTGCAGCAGTTCCTCGAGCACACCGATGCGTTGCTCGGTCGAATATGTCGCGGGCTTGCCCGCTCCGCCGTCTGACATCGTCATCGCCCCTTGGTCGGAATCTTGTTGAACGGCACGTTCTTATCGACGCGGATATCGCCCGGCAAGCCGAGCACGCGCTCGGCGATGATGTTGCGCAAAATCTCGTCAGTACCGCCGGCGATGCGCGTACCCGGCGCTCCGATCCACATCGTCTGGAAACGGCCGCCGACCTCCGCATCCGCCGCGCCGGTGAGCGCGCCGGCGGCGCCCTGCAAATCCATGGCGAAGGTGGCGATATCCTGCACCATCGTTCCCGCGACCAATTTGCCGATGGAATTCTCCGGGCCCGGACGCTCGCCGCGCGACAGCGCCGAGAGCGAACGATAAGCGGTGTACTTCAGTCCACTCGATTTCACCGCCCAGTCCGCGAGTTTGGCACGCACCGCGCGATCGTCCAGCGCCGCGCCATGCTCGGTGACGAAATCGCTACAGAACGCGAAGATTTCCGGAAAGCCGGTAGCGAGCCGCGAGCCGATCGACATGCGCTCGTTCATCAGCGTGGTGAGCGACACATTCCAGCCGTCGCCGACATTGCCGAGCCGCTGACTGTCGGGAATCCGCACATCGGTGAAATACACCTCGTTGAATTCCTGCATGCCGCTGGCCTGCTTGATCGGCCGCACTTCGACGCCGGGGCTCTTCATGTCGAGGAAGAACATCGTCAGGCCCTTATGCTTCGGCGCATCGGGATCAGTACGCGCGAATAGCAGGCCGTAGTTGGAATAGTGTGCGCCGGAGGTCCAGATCTTCTGACCGTTGATAATCCAGCCGTCGCCGTCGCGCTCGGCGCGGGTGCGCAGACCCGCGACGTCGGAGCCCGCCGACGGTTCAGAAAACAACTGGCACCAGATTTCTTCGCCGGACGCGAGCTTCGGGAGACGACGTCGCTTGTCTTCTTCGCTGCCGAACGCCATCACCGTGGGGCCGCACATGCCCTCGCCGATCTGGAACGGTTGCGTCAGCTTGCCGTAGACGCCCTCTTCCTGCTGCCAGATCACCTTTTCGATCGGCGTCGCGCCGCGACCGCCATATTCCTTCGGCCAGGACAGGCAGGCCCAGCCGGCATCGAACTTCTTCTTCTGCCAAGCCTTGCCGACTTCGACCATATCGCCCTTCTTCAGGGTGATGCGGCCGAGCGAGGCCTGCGACAGCTCGGCCTCATACTCCTTCGGAGCGTTGGCCTGAACCCATTCGCGTGCCTTGGCGCGGAACGCAGCCTCTTCCGGGGTGTCATCGAAGTTCATTGTAAGTCCTCCAGTCTTGGTTTGGTCGTCCCCGCGAAGGCGGGGACCCATTACCCCTGGCCTCGATTACCGTCACAGGAGCGAGCAACAGGTGCCTTCCTTTAATCACCGCTGCTGCGGAGTCTGGGTCCCCGCCTTCGCGGGGACGACTAAAATCTACCCCCGGCCCTTGGTCGGAATCTTGTTGAACGGCACGTCCTTATCGACGCGGATATCGCCCGGCAGGCCGAGCACGCGCTCCGCGATGATGTTGCGCAAAATCTCGTCGGTGCCGCCTTCCACGCGCGTCGCCGGCGAACGCAGCAGCATCGCCTGGAATTTGCCCGCGACCTCCGCTTGCGCCGGATCGCTGACGACGCCGGCCGCGCCTTGCAGATCGAGCGCGTAGGTCGCGACCTCCTGAATCATCGAGCCCGCCACCAGCTTGCCGATGGAATTTTCGGGCCCCGGCCGCTCACCGCGCGACAGCGCCGAGATCGAACGGAACGCGGTGTATTTCAGGCCTGACGCTTTCACCGCCCAGTTGGCGAGCTTCGCCCGCACTGCGCGATCGTCGATCGCCGGCGCACCATCGATAACGAGGTCGTTGCAGTAATCGAACAATTCCGGGAAGCCGGTCGCGACGCTGGCACCGATCGACATGCGTTCGTTCATCAGCGTGGTGAGCGAGACGTTCCAGCCGTCGCCCACGGCACCGAGCCGCTGGCTGTCGGGAATCCGCACGTTGGTGAAATACACCTCGTTGAATTCGGACTGACCATTGGCCTGCTTGATCGGCTTGATCTCGACGCCGGGGCTTTTCATGTCGAGGAAGAACATGGTGAGCCCCTTGTGCTTCGGCACGGTGGGGTCGGTGCGCGTGATCAGGATGCCGTAGTCGGAGTAATGCGCGCCGGAGGTCCAGATTTTCTGGCCATTGATCACCCAGTCGTCGCCGTCGCGCTCGGCGCGGGTGCGAAGCCCCGCGACGTCGGAGCCGCCCGCAGGCTCGGAGAACAACTGGCACCACACCTTCTCGCCGGACGCCAGCGGCGGCAGGTAGTTGCGCTTATGCTCCTCGCTCGCATAGGCCATCATGGTCGGGCCGCACATGCCGTGCCCGATGATGAACATGCGGCTGAGCTTGCCGAACGCGCCTTCTTCCTGCTGCCAGATCACGCGTTCGATCGGCGACGAGCCGCGCCCGCCATATTCCTTCGGCCAGTGCAGACAGGCCCAGCCGGCATCGGCCTTCTTCTTCTGCCAGGCCTTCGCGACATCGAGCACGCTGGCGCCCGTGAGCACCAATCGGCCGAGCGAGGCCTTCGCCAGTTCGTCTTCATACTGCTTCGGCGCGTTGGCGGCGATCCAGGCCCGCGCCTCGGCGCGAAACGCGGCTTCCTGCGGGGTATCGTCGAAGTTCATCGTCGTCTCTTTGCTTCCCCCTCTCCCCTTGCGGGAGAGGGTGGACCGCACGAAGTGCGGGCCGGGTGAGGGGTCGCGGCGGAACGAGGAGCTAACCCCTCACCCGCCTTCGATGCTTCGCATCTCAGGCACCCTCTCCCGCAAGGGGAGAGGGAAAAGAAATCACGCCGCGTTCTTCTTGCGCATCCGCTCGATCAACTGGTCTTCCCAATAGGAGAGAGAGCCGAGCGACAGCGCCAGCGCATTGGAGCGGCGATAATAGAGATGGCAATCGAATTCCCAGGTGAAGCCCATGCCGCCGTGGACCTGGATATTCTGCTTCGAACAATGCTGGAACGCCTGCGTCGCGCTGATGCGCGCGGTGGCTGCCGCTTCCGGCAATTCGCCGGCGTTGGTCGAAAGCGCCCATGCGCCATAGTAGCAATTCGAGCGCGCCAGGGTCGCGGCGACATACATGTCGGCGAGGATATGCTTGATCGCCTGGAACGAACCGATCTGGCGGCCGAACGCAATGCGATCCAGCGCGTAGTCGCGGCCCATCTCCAGCGCGCGATCCGCACCACCAACCTGTTCGAACGCCATCAGCACCGCGGCGCGGTCGAGCACGCGGGACAGGATGCTCCAGCCTTCGTTCGTCGCGCCGAGCGGTTCGGCCTTGCAGTCCTTGAACGTCAGTTCGGCCTGATTGCGCGACGGATCGAGGTTGGTGAGCGTCTTGGCTTCGACGCCACCGGCCTTGAGATCGACCAGATACAGCGCGATGTCGGTTTCGCGTCCGCCCGAGCCGTTGCGTGCGGCGACGATGGCGAAGTCGGCGATGGCGCCGTCCGCCACCGGCTTTTTGACGCCGTTGAGCACGCCATTGGCGGCGGCGACCTTGATCGCCTGCGGCGACGGATTGCCCGGCCCTTCGAACAGCGCCAGCGTGCCGATGGCGTCACCCGACGCGATCTTCGGCAGCCACTTCTGCTTCTGCGCGTCGCTGCCGGCAAGCATCAGCGCTTCGGCGGCGAGATAGACCGTGGAGGAGAACGGCACCGGCGCCAGCGCGCGGCCCATCTCCTCGGCGATCACGCACAATTCCAGATGACCAGCGCCAGTGCCACCGAACTCTTCCGGGATGGCGACGCCGAGAAAGCCCATCTCCGCGAGGCCGCTCCACAGCGCCTTGTCGTAACCCGCGGAGCCTTCCAGCACCGCGCGCACCGCTTTCGGCGGACACTTCTCGGCCAGGAAACGCCGGGCCTGATCGCGAAGCTGCTTCTGGTCGTCGGAGAATTCGAAGTTCATGGCTGTGTGCTCTCGCTTGGAATTGAATCTCGTAATGCGTCGTCCCCGCGCAGGCGGGGACCTATAACCCCTGACGTCAACGGTTTATTCGCTTGGGTTGCCCCTCATTCTCTTCTGCACCACTGCGGAGTCTGGGTCCCCGCCTTCGCGGGGACGACAGGCTTCCTGTCATTTCAGCACGATCACATCGTCGGCCGGCGGATCGGCGTAGAGCCGGTCCACCAGCGCGGCGCGGCGGTCGAGGCCGGCACGCTGATTGATGTAACCCTTGTCGGTCAATTCGTTGCCGTCGATCGACGGCGGCTCGGTCATCAGCATCACGCGGCCGACGCGCAGGCTGGACGCGCCGTTCGACGCGGCGTTGTGCGCCTCGAGCCCCTTGCGGACGCAATCGATCACCGCCGGATGTTTCACCACGTCCTCGAACGTTGCATCGGCATTGCCGATCAACTGCCGGCAGGCGTGCAGATTAGGCCACGCCAGCAGGCCGACGAAAGCGCGATCCTGTCCCGCCACCAGCGCGTCGTGAACGACCGGCGATGCCGCTGCGATAGCATCGGTGCGCAGCGGGCCGACCTGCACGAAGGTGCCGGTGAACAGCTTGAAATCCTCGACGACGCGGCCGGCGAAAATCAGCCCCTGCGACGGATCGTCGGGATCGACGAACACACCCGCATCGCCGATGCAGTAGAAGCCTTCCTCGTCGAACACCTTCGCGGTCAGTTCGGGCTGATTGTGATAACCCGGCGTCACGTTGATGCCGCGCAGCCGCAATTCGTATTTCGATCCGGCCGGCACCAGCTTCAGTTCGACGCCGGGGAACGGCAGGCCGATCAGGCCGACGCGCTCGGTGTCCCAATAGGTGCCGGTCGATGTCGGCGCGGTCTCGGTCGAGCCCCAGCCGGTATAGAACACGATGCGCTCGCCGGTGGCGCGTACGGCAAGCGCCTGCATCCGGTCGTAAAGATCGTCCGGCAGCCGCGCGCCGCCATAACCCATGATGCCGAGGTTTTTGAAGAACGAGCGGCACAGCGCGTCGTCCTTCTCCATCGCCGCCGCCAGCACCGCGTAGCCGACCGGCGCGTTGGCGTAATAGGTCGGCGAAATCTCGCGCAGGTTGCGCAAGGTTTCCTCGAACTGTCCCGGCACCGGGCGACCATCATCGATGTAGAGTGTACCGCCCTCGATCAGCGCCGGGTTGAACAGCGCATTGCCGCCCATGGTGTGGTTCCACGGCATCCAGTCGAGAAACACCGGCAGCGGACCGTTGGGGGCACGCGGCCGCACCTGCATCATCATCATCGCATTGGCGCACATCATGCGCTGCGTATTGATCACCGCTTTCGGCATCCCGGTGGAGCCCGAGGTGAACAACAGCTTGCCGATGGTGTCCGGCGTGATCTTCGCGATCGACTGCGCCACCGCGTCAGTGACCTTCGTCGCCGCGAGATCGGCGTAGGCGACGCTGGCAATGCCTTCCACTGGGCGGTCGACGTGAATGACTGTAATGCCGCTGAGGTCGAGTGCGTTGAGCGCCTTCGCAAAGGTCGGCGCGTCCTGCACCATCACCAGCTTCGGCTTGATCAGGCCGAACAGGTATTTCAGCTTGGCGTGATCCTGGCTCATCAGCGAATAGGCAGGCGACACCGGCGCCGCCGGGTGCCGCGCTTGCATCGCCGCCTGCGTCATCAACGCATGTTCGATGGAGTTGCCCGAGAGGATCGCGACCGGCGCGCCCTCAGGCAGTTTCATGTCGAGGATCGCCTGCGTCAGCGCGTCGACGGTGCGCTTGGCTTCACTGTAGCTGACGCGATGCCAGTCGCGGTTTGGCCCGCGCCGTTGCGCCAGCCAGGTGTGATCGGGGCGCTCCACCGCCCAGCGCGCGAGGGCCGCGGGGATGTACGGCAGGTAATCGTTGAGCGGAAAGCGCGACTTCATCACGATGACGCCGTCCGGCCGGCGCTCTACCGCGATGTCGCGCGGCAGCCAGTTCACCTTGCGGAATGGCGGCTTCTGACGAACCGGGGCCGCGTTGCCTTCCATGGTCACTCTCTCCCGTTGCCGTCCGTGGACCGGACCTGATTTTAGCGTCGAATGTAGACCGGCTTGCGCTTCTCGAGAAAGGCGCGAATGCCTTCGTTGAATTCTTCCGAACGACTGCACAACACCTGGTTGCGATCCTCCATGGCGATGGCCGCCTCAATCGAACCGGCATCGACGCTCATGTTGAGGCACTCTTTCGACAGCCGCAATCCCACCGGCGAAGCGGTCAGCATTGCGTCGATGTAGGGCTCCGCTGCCGCCTCCAGTTGCGCTTCCTCAACGACCTCGGACACCAGCCCGACCGCGAGCGCGCGCTCCGCATGGATGAAGCGGCCGGTGAGGATCAGTTCCGACGCCACTGAGACGCCGACGAGGCGCGGCAGGAAATAGCTGGTGCCGATGTCGCAGCCGCCGAGGCCGAGCTTGATGAAAGCGCAGTTCATCCGCGCGCCTTTCGCGGCGATGCGGATGTCGGAGGCCAGCGCCAGCGCGAAACCGCCGCCTGCCGCCGAACCTTGAATGAGCGAGATGATCGGCTGCGGACAACGCCGCATCAGCATCACGATGTCGGCGATGCGCCGCTGCGAATCCAGCGACTCGGTGACGCCCGGCGGCTCTTGCTGCCCTGCGCGGCGCGCCATCGCTTCCTTCAGGTCGAGCCCGGCGCAGAACGCCTTGCCCGCCCCCTTGAGCAGCACCACGCGGGTATCGCGGTCGCGTTGCAGCTTGCCGAAATAATCGTTGAGCGCATCGATCAAGGTCGGATCGAGCGCGTTGAGGCTGTCGGGACGATTCAGCGTGACGCGGTCGAGACCGTCGTCATGCTCGATCAAGAGCGGCTGCGCCATGCGAACACTCCCACAACTACTTTGTTCTCACCTTCACCGCAGATGCGGAGTCCGTGGCTGCGCCCTCTCCCCTTGCGGGAGAGGGCAACGCTTGCATCAGCGTCGTATTCGATGGGGTGAGGGGTCGTTGCTCCCGCACCCCTCACCCGGTTTCTCGCTTCGCTCGAAACCACCCTC
The DNA here is from genome assembly GCA_017305555.1 of Hyphomicrobiales bacterium. Lineage (GTDB taxonomy): Bacteria > Pseudomonadota > Alphaproteobacteria > Rhizobiales > Xanthobacteraceae > 62-47. The sequence continues at coordinate 24,163 of JAFKKM010000041.1, forward strand.
TCCCGCAAGGGGAGAGGGTGAAAAACGAACTACCGCGGCGCCATGCGGATGGCGCCGTCGAGGCGGATGGTTTCGCCGTTGAGCATCGCGTTCTCGACGATGTGCACCGCCAGCGCGCCGTATTCGTCGGCCGCGCCGAGCCGCGCCGGATGCGGCACCTGCGCGCCGAGGCTCTTGCGGGCCTCCTCCGACAGACCCATCAGCAGCGGCGTCAGGAACAGGCCCGGCGCGATGGTGTTGACGCGGATCTTGTGCTGCGCGAGATCGCGCGCCGCCGGCAGGGTCAGGCCGACAACGCCGCCCTTCGAGGCCGAATAGGCGATCTGGCCGATCTGGCCTTCATAGGCCGCGACGGACGCGGTGTTGATGATGACGCCGCGTTCCTCGCCGTCCGGCGGCGTCGGCACCAGCCGGCCGGCGAACAGCCGCAGCACGTTGAAGGTGCCGATCAGGTTGACGTTGATGATGCGCGCGAAACGCTCGAGCGGATAGATTGAGCCGTCCTTGCTGACGATGCGCATCGAGCCGCCGATGCCGGCGCAGTTCACCAGCACGCGGGCGACGCCGTGCGCGGCTTCCGCCTTCTCGATGCCGGCCTGGATCTGCTCCTCGCTGGTGACGTCGGCATTGATCGCAACGCCCTTCACTTCAGCCGCGACCTTCTCGGCGTTGTCCTTGTTCTGGTCGATCACCGAGACCTTGGCACCCTTGGCCGCCATGGCGCGCGCGGTGGCGGCGCCGAGGCCCGAGCCACCACCGGTGATGAGAACAGCAACGTCTTTCAACTGCATCTGAGATCCTCTCTGTTGGGAAACCTGATCAACGTTCGATGAAGTCCGCGGCAGGCGGCGTTCGCCTCATGCCGTTTGTTGCGCTGGATTGAGGATGCCGCCGAGCAGCATCGTCTCGATATGCGCGACGTAATCGCGGCAAACCTCGTCGGTCACCGGCCCGACGCCAACCGCACGCGACAACGCCTGACGGCCGAAGAACAGATGATCGCAAGCGCCGATCAGGCTGGTGTAGAACAGCACCGGATCGACGTCGCGGAACTCGCCCGCCTCGACGCCCTCCGCCAGCAGGCGGCGATGGAAATCCAAAAGCGGCGCGACAAAGAACTTGGCGACCTCGTCGGCGGCCTCCGTGCTGCTTTCATGCAGCAGCAGGTGGATCAGCCGGTTCATGTACGGGAAGCGGTAATACGCCTTCATGATGCCGGCGATGTGCAGCTTGAGTTTCAACGTCGGCGCAATCGGCTGCGCCAGCAGATATTCAAGATTGGCCGTCTCGGTGGCGGCATCGCGTTCGAGCAGCGCCAGCAGCAGGCCGTCCTTGTTGCCGAAATGATATTTCACCAGCGCCGCGTTGACCCCCGACTGCTGCGCGATGTCACTGAGCGACACGTCGGTGGATTGGCGCGTGATCATCAACTCGCTGGCCGCAACCAGAAGTTTGTCCGCGGTGGCGTTTCTGGCCGACGCGCGAGGACTTGAAGCGGTATTTGGGTGCTGCGTCATTCTTCCAGATAAGCCTATGCGACGGCTGGGCTCAAGAGTTAATTGATTGATTGACTAAATCCTGCACCGCCCGTTAAATCCGGCCACATCCTTTAACCGCTGCTCAGGAGATTGCCATGGCCGAAGCCTATATCGTTGCCGCCGCACGGACCGCCGGAGGCCGCAAGGGAGGCCGCCTCGCCGGCTGGCATCCCGCCGATCTCGCCGCGCAGGTGCTGAATTCGCTGGTGGAGCGCACCGGCGTCGATCCGGTGCAGATCGAGGACGTCATCATGGGCTGCGTCGGCCAGGGTGGCGAGCAGGCCGTCAACATCGGCCGCAACGCAGTGCTGGCCTCGAAGCTGCCGGAGAGCGTGCCGGCGACCTCGATCGACCGCCAGTGCGGCTCGTCGCAGCAGGCGCTGCATTTCGCCGCGCAGGCGGTGATGGCCGGCAGCATGGACATCGTGATCGCCGCCGGTGTCGAGAGCATGACGCGGGTGCCGATGGGCACGCCGAGCATTCTCGCCGCCAAGGCCGGGCTCGGCACCTACAAGAGCCCGAACATGGAAGCGCGCTATCCGAACATCCAGTTCAGCCAGTTCACCGGCGCCGAGATGATGGCGAAGAAGTACGGCCTGTCGAAGGATGAACTCGACGCGTTCTCCTACAACAGCCACCAGAAGGCGATCGCGGCAACGCAGGCCGGCAAGTTCAAGGACGAGATCGTCCCGCTTCAGATCACCCGCGCCGACGGCTCGACCGACATCCATCACATCGACGAAGGCATCCGCTTCGACGCCACGCTCGAGGGCATCAAGGGCGTCAAGTTGATTCAGGAAGGCGGCCAACTCACCGCCGCCAGCGCCAGCCAGATCTGCGACGGCGCATCCGGCGTCATGATCGTCAACGAGAAGGGCCTGAAGACGCTCGGCGTCAAGCCGATGGCGCGCATCCATCACATGACCATGGTCGGCGGCGATCCGGTCATCATGCTGGAAGCGCCGCTGCCGGCGACGGAGCGCGCACTTCAGAAGTCCGGCATGAAGATCGACGATATCGACCTGTTCGAAGTCAACGAAGCCTTCGCCTCGGTGCCGGCGGCATGGCTGAAGACCACCGGCGCCGACCCGGCGCGGCTCAACGTCAACGGCGGTGCCATCGCGCTCGGCCATCCGCTCGGCGGCTCCGGCACCAAGCTGATGACCACGCTGCTCTACGCGCTGAAGCAGAACAACAAGCGCTACGGCTTGCAGACGATGTGCGAAGGCGGCGGCATGGCCAACGTCACCATCGTCGAGCGGCTGTAACTTCCTTACTACCCTCTCCCCTTGCGGGAGAGGGGTCGCCTTCACCAATCCACGACCCCTCACCCGGTTTCTCACAACGTTCGAAACCACCCTCTCCCGCAAGGGAAGAGGGTGCAGACGGCTACCTCAATCCGCCGACAACACAATCAGGAAACGCCCAGGGAGTTCGATGACCCACCCGTCGCACTACGCCAAGACCCAGCCCGACAAAATCGCCTATCAGATGGCCAGCACCGGCAAGGCCATCACCTATCGCGAACTCGATGAACTCTCCAATCAAGGCGCGCACCTGTTCCGCTCGCTGGGCCTCAAGGCCGGCGATCACATCGCCTTCCTGCTGGAAAACCGGCTCGCGTTCATGGAGATCTGCTGGGCCGCGCAGCGCGCCGGGCTCTATTACACCGCGATCAGCCGCTACCTGAAGCAGGACGAGATCGACTACATCGTCAAGGATTGCGGCGCGAAAGTCGTGATCACCTCGCCGCAATGCGCCAGCCAGATAGCTGGCCTCGTTAGCGACGCACCCGACGCACCTATATTCTTCATGCTCGACGAGCCGTTGCCGGGCTTCCGGTCGTGGGTCAAGGAGGCCGAAGAATCTCAGCCGAAAACGCCGATCGCCGATGAAGTCGCGGGCTACGACATGCTCTATTCGTCGGGCACCACCGGACGGCCGAAAGGGATCAAGCGCGCCCACGAATACGGCCCGATCGACGTGCCGAACCCATTCCTGAAATTCCTGTGCGCCAACATGTGCGGCATGGGACAGGACAGCGTCTATCTGTCGCCGGCGCCGCTCTATCACGCGGCGCCGCTGCGCTTCAACATGATGGCGATTACGCTCGGCGGCACCTCGATCATCATGGAGCATTTCGACGCCGAGGAATTCCTCAGGCTGGTCGAGAAGTACAAGATCACGCAGTCGCAACTGGTTCCGACGATGTTCGTGCGGATGCTGAAGCTGCCCGATGAGGTCCGCGCGAAGTACGACGTCTCGACGCTGAAGGGCGCGATCCACGCCGCGGCGCCCTGCCCGGTCGAAGTCAAGGCCAGGATGATCGAGTGGTGGGGACCGATCCTGATCGAATACTACGCGGGCTCCGAGGGCAACGGCGTCACCGTGTCGGATTCGAAACAATGGCTGAGCCATCGCGGCACCGTCGGCAAGGCGGTGGTCGGCTCGCTGAAAATCCTCGACGAAGACGGCAATGAGGTGCCGACCGGACAGATCGGCCAAGTGTACTTCGCCGACGCGCCGGTGTTCACCTATCACAACGATCCGGAAAAAACGCAACGCGCCTTCAACGACAAGGGCTGGTCGACGCTGGGCGACGTCGGTTACGTCGACGACGAAGGCTTCCTCTATCTCACCGACCGCAAGTCCTACATGATCATTTCCGGCGGCGTGAACATTTATCCGCAGGAAACCGAGGACGTGCTGATCACCCATCCCGCCGTGGCGGACGTCGCGGTGTTCGGCGTGCCGAACGAGGAAATGGGCGAGGAAGTGAAAGCCGTGGTGCAGCCGCACGACATGGCGCAGGCCGGCAAGGCGCTCGAGGGCGAGCTGATCGCTTACTGCCGCGAACGGCTGTCCGCGATCAAGTGCCCGAAGAGCATCGACTTCGCCGCAGAGTTGCCGCGCACCCCCACCGGCAAACTGGTGAAGCGCCACCTGCGCGAGAAGTATTGGCCGAAGAAGGGGTGAGCCTTCTGAGTGCGTCCCGCTGCTCGTCTGACCGAGAATTCGTTATGCGGACTCACAGCACGAAAATTGTCGTCCCCGCGAAGGCGGGGACCCATACGCCGCAGCGGCTCGGCTCCATCCACGAAGGCGAGACGATCTTCTCACAACCAATGCCAGGGGTTATGGGTCCCCGCCTTCGCGGGGACGACAGCTGACGCTGTTTGATTCCATGTTGCTCATACAGCACCCCTCAGAAAAAAGCCCGCCACACGGCGGGCTTTCCTTTTACGCAACGCCACTCAACGCAACACGCCTCACGCCAGCGGCACGCCGTAATAATCGTTCACCGCACGCGCCCGGCCGGGGTCGCCCCAGTTCCAGTCGTTGTCGCTGGCGTATTTCGGCGCACTTTGAATCTGATCTTCGGTGATCATGGTCTGATAGCCGCCAAGCTCCTTGTTGTATTTCAGCGACTGCCACGGCAGCGGATAGTGATCGTTGCCGAGCCCCATGAAACCGCCGAATCCCAACACCGCGTAGGACACCTTGCCGCTGGGCTTGTCGATCATCACGCGTTCGATGGGACCGATCTTCTCACCATCGGCACCGTAGACGTTGGTTCCCTCGGCCTTGTCGCTGCCGATCAGATTGGCTTGTTCCTTCGCTTCGATACCCATTAGACTCCTCCATGCTTGTGGGGGAATCAACGGAGGACGGCGCTGAGCGTTCCTGCGTAGAGATGCCGCGCCATTCGATGGGATCTGACATGCCGTCAAACACATTGCTGCCCGACCTTCCGCTACCCGCGGGCATTCGCTCGCGCATCATCGAGAATATCAACGGCCTCACGATGCATGTGCTCGAAGCCGGATACGAGACCGCCGGGCGGCCCTGCGTGCTGCTGCTGCATGGCTTTCCGGAACTGGCCTATAGCTGGCGCAAGGTAATGCCGGCGCTGGCGGCCGCCGGCTATCACGTCATCGCGCCGGACCAGCGCGGTTATGGCCGCACCACCGGCTGGAGCGCGGATTACGACGGCGACCTGCATCCGTTCCGGCTGATGAACCTGGTGCGCGACGCGATGGGTGTGGTGTTCGCCTTCGGCCATCACAGCGTCGAGGCCGTCGTCGGCCACGACTTCGGCGCCATCGTCGCGCCGTGGTGTGCATTGTCACGACCGGACGTGTTTCGCTCCGTTGTCATCATGAGCGCGCCGTTCGCCGGCCCGCCGGGCATTCCGTTCGATACGGTGAACCATCCCGCGCGTGTGACGGACGACCCGGTGCATCGCGATCTCGCCGCGCTGCCGCGCCCGCGCAAGCATTATCAGTGGTACTACGCGACACGCGCGGCCAACGCCGACATGCACGGCGCACCGCAAGGACTGCATGATTTCCTGCGCGCCTATTACCACCACAAGAGCGCCGACTGGACAGCCAACGCGCCGCACCCGCTGCAAGGTTGGACCGCAACCGAACTGGCGAAGCTGCCGACCTACTACGTGATGGATCGCGACAAAACCATGGCGCAAACCGTCGCCGAGGAAATGCCGAGCACGATCGAGATCGCCGCCAACCGCTGGCTGCCGGACGACGCGTTGCGCGTCTACAGCGACGAATATGCCCGCACCGGATTCCAGGGCGGCCTGCAATGGTATCGCTGCGGCACCGAGGGCGTGAACACGCCGGACCTCGAAGTGTTCTCCGGTCGCCGCATCGAGGTCCCGTCCTGCTTCATCGCCGGCCGACAGGACTGGGGCATCTATCAGCGCGCCGGCGCCATCGAGGCCATGCAGGAAAGCGCCTGCGCCGACATGCGCGGCTGCCACCTGATCGAGGGCGCGGGGCATTGGGTGCAGCAGGAACAACCCGACGAGGCCAATCGCCTGCTGCTGCAATTCCTGCAAGACGCGCGGACACCGCGTTGAAGCGCACAAGCCGCCATGTCATCGCATCGTGATGGCGAAGCCGCGCCCTTGGCTTGACGCGGACGCGGCGCGCGCCTCATGCTCGCGCCGAGCTTTCGCCATCAGTCGGATAACCCGCGCAGCCTTGTTGATCGTCATGCCTCTTGATCGCCATGTCTGAATCCGGGCTGCTTCCCCGACTCGCGGCCGTCGCGTCGGTGGCTGGCCATCTCGCCTTGGTGGTTGCGATCCTGCTTTATGCCGGCGTGCGCCCATTCGAAACCGAAAGCGCCAAGGCGATCACCGTCGACCTGGTCACGCCGGACGAGATCAAACCGCCGGAGCAACCTCCTACGCCGCCGGCGCCGGACGTGAAATTGCCCGACCTGAAACCGTCGGTGGAAGCGCCGCAGCAACCCGAACCCCAAGTCGCACCGCCACCGCAACAACAGGCCGCACCGCCCCCACCCGCACAACACGCCAACGCGCCGCAAGCCGCGCAGCAACCGCAACAACAACCGCCGCGTCCCGCCGCACCGGCGTTCAAACCGCCGGAGCCCGACCTCACGCTAAAGTATGGCGTGACGCTCGGCTTGCCCGACGCGGCCAGCAAGAGCGACTTCGACGCGGTCGCGGCTGACAACGCCAAGCTGACTGCCGACGATATCGCCGCCTTCCGCCGCCACTTGAAAACCTGTTCGACGATGCCGGACACGGTCAACGCATCCGACGACGCCTGGATCAAAGTGCGAACCGTCCTCTCGCCGGACGGCCATCTCGTCGTGCCGCCTGTCCTGATCGAAGGCAAGGCATCGCCGAAAGCCATCGCGCTGGCGCATGGGGCCATCGCCGCGCTGCAAGCCTGCCAGCCTTACACCATGCTGCCCGCCGAGAAATACGCCGAGTGGAAGGTGCTGGATCTCGAATTTTCGCCGAAGGATTTCACGGCAAGGTAACAGCAGCGCGCGGCGCAACCGCGACATGCCGTCGCCGCCTTGCATGTCGCGTGGGAACTGGCATCATCGCACCACACCATGAAGCAAGGGAGAAAATCTTGGCCGCATCGCAATGGAGCTTCAAGTCCGCCGCCGACATGTCCGCCGCCCTCGCCGCGAAGAAAGTCTCCGCCGTCGAACTGGCGCAAGACACCATTGCGCGCATCGAGAAGCACGACGGCAAGATCAACGCCGTCTGCGTCCGTGATTTCGAACGCGGTCTTGAAACAGCGAAGGCCGCCGACGCGGCGCTGGCGCGCGGCGAGAAGAAACCGCTGCTCGGCATTCCGATGACGGTGAAAGAGTCCTTCAACGTGGCCGGATTGGCGACGACATGGGGCTATCCGCAGCACAAGAATTTCAAGGCCGCCGAGGACGCGCTGCCGATCACGCGCGTGAAGAACGCCGGCGGTGTCATTCTCGCCAAGACCAACGTGCCGATCTCGCTTGGCGACTGGCAGAGCTACAACGAGGTCTATGGCGTCACCAACAATCCTTACGATCTCGGCCGCACGCCGGGCGGCTCGTCGGGTGGTTCGTCGGCGGCGCTGGCCGCTGGCTACGGCGCGCTGTCGCTCGGTTCGGATATCGGCGGCTCGCTGCGCGTGCCGGCGTTTCACTGCGGCGTCTACGCACACAAGCCGACTTACGATCTCTGCGCGCTGCGCGGCCACGTCGGGCCACCCAATCCGCCGCTGCCGTTCACCCGCGATCTTTCGGTGATCGGGCCGATGGCGCGCAGCGCCGCCGACCTCGGCACGCTGCTCGACGTTATGGCCGGGCCCGATCCGATCGATGCCGGCGTCGCCTATCGGCTGTCGCTGCCGGCCTCGCGCCATCCGGAGTTCAAGGGATTCCGCGTGCTGGTGCTCGACACCCATCCACTGCTGCCGACCAGCGCCGCGATCAAGGAGGCCATCGCCAGGCTCGCGGGCAATCTGGAAACGCGCGGCGTCAGCATCGCCCGCGAAACGCCGCTGCTGCCGGACCTCGCTGCTTCGTCGCGCCTCTACATGCGGCTGCTGATGTCGTTCCTCGCAGGCGCATTCCCGCCGGAAACCTACGCCGCCGCGCAGGCTGCCGCCGCCAAACTCGCGCCGAGCGACACGAGCCTCGCCGCTGAACGGCTGCGCGGCATCACGCTCAGCCATCGCGACTGGGTGATGGCGGACGGTGGCCGCACCCGGCTGCGCGCGCAATGGCGCGACGTGTTCAAGAAGTTCGACGCGGTGATCTGCCCGATCATGCCGACGCCTGCGTTTCCGCACGACCATCTGCCCGACCAGGAGCAGCGCCGCATTACGATCGACGGCAAGCTCCATCCTTATGTTGATCAACTGGTATGGCCCGGCATCGCCACGCTGCCCGGCCTGCCGGCGACCGCGGTCCCGCTCGGCCTCGACAAGGATGGCCTGCCGCTCGGCGCGCAGATCGTCGGGCCGTGGCTGGAGGATCACACGCCGATCCGCCTCGCCTCGCTGATCGAGCGCGAGTTCGGCGGCTTCACGCCGCCGCCGATGTTCAAGGACTGAATGGACAACAGGCATGGTTCGGCTGTCGCCGAACCATGCCTCTGCCTCGCGCGGCTATCGTCGTCCCATCACGGCATCTTACCGCGCGGCGCATTGCATATCCGGGAGCGACAGACATGAGCACCGATATCGAACAACTGACGCAACTCAATCGCGACTACATCAGTTCGGTGCAGAACGGCAACGTGAAGCGCTTCGACGAAATCCTTGCGCGGGAGTTCTATTGCTCCAATCCCGACAAGACGCTGATCGACCGCGCCGGCTTTCTCGTACAAACCGCGCGGCCGGTGACGATCCGGAACCTTGAAGCGCATGACGTGATGATCCGCGTGATGGGCGACTTCGCCATCATCCACGCTCGTACCAGCTACACCACGGCCGACGGCACACCCACCTCCGGCCGCTACACCGATTGTTGGGCACGGCAGAACGGCCAGTGGCTCGCGGTGTCGGCGCACGTCTCGCGGTAGCCGTCACACCAACGTCAATTCACTGTGCCCGCGCGGCCACCCCAAGCCGGTCAATATTCGCCATCCGCCGCGGAACGTTGCGATTTGTTTGCGGGAGCTTTGGCGACCTGCGCCAGATAGGCGATGATGTCGCGGCGCGACGGGGCATCGAGCACGCGCACCGGCATCCGTACGCCAGGCACGAAATCCTTGGGGCTGGCCAGCCATCGATCCAGATTGCCCTCGGACCATTTGAGGTGAGCGTTCTGAAGCGCCGGCGAATAATGATATCCGGCGACTGAGCCCGCCTCGCGCCCGACCACACCGGACAGCTTCGGTCCGGTCCTGTTGCTGTCCATGGCGTGACAGGCGTTGCAGCGCTCGGCGAAAAGCTGTTTGCCATGGGCGGGATCGGGCGCCGCATCGTCGCGGAAGCGCGAAAGATTCTTGCTCTGCGACGGATCGACCGAACGCAGCAACGTATAGCTGAGCGTGATCGTGTCGACGTGCTGGTTATCGGGGTCCTTCACGAACTCTGGATCGACGTAGAACACCACCGGCATCTCGACCTTCTGATGCGGATCAAGCCGCTCCTCATTGAAGCAGAAGCACTGGATCTTATTGAAGTAGAGACCGCTCGTTGCCGGCGTGACGTTGAACGTCGCGTGCGCGACGATCGATTTGTTCGAAAGATTTTCCGCAGTGAAGTACACGAGCTTCTGTTCGCCGAGATGCACCGAGACGGAGCGCTGCTCCGGCTCGAACCGCCACGGCAGATCCGGTGCCACATTAGTGTCGAACGCGACCGTCACCGTCTTGTCGGAGATCGTCGCGGAATCCGTCAGCACCCGCTGCGTCGTCCCGCCATAGCCGGTGGCGCCGCAGAAAATGCGGTAGAGTTGCGGCGCATAGGCAACCAGACCGAACATGAAGCCGATCACCGCGAAGATGGGCAACAGGACGTTGAGGTTTTTCCGGTGGCGTGGAGGCATCGCCATTCCCTGCGCTGATTGCTCAGCAATTGCGCCGGGTCTAGATCGATTGAGCGCGGTCGTCCACCGGCAATGCCGGGCAAAATGCACCAGACGCGCGTTATTCGCCGGCATTCCACCGCGCTTGACGAAGTTGTGATCGTGTTTTCATCGGCGTTCCTTCCCCGCTTGCGGCGAGGACGGAACGGTCAGGCATCGAACATGATGACGCTGCGTACGGTCTTGCCGGCCTTCATGTTGGCAAAACCTTCGTTAATCTCCGACAGCTTCAGCTTGGCGGAAATCCAGTCGTCGAGATGCAGCTTGCCGCGCATGTAGAATTCGATGAGGCGCGGCATGTCGACGCGAAAATGGTTGGAGCCCATCGACGAACCCTGAATCCGGCGCTCGCGCAGGAAGTCGAAACCGTGCAGTTCGATCTTCTGGCCGAACGGCACCATGCCGACGATGGTGGCGGTGCCGCCCTGCGCCAGCATGGCGAAGGCCTGCTCAGCGGTGTCCTTGCGGCCGAGCATCTCGAAGGCGTGATTGACGCCGCCGCCGGTCAATTCCTTGACCTGCTGCACCACGTCGCCGTTGCGCGGATCGACGATGTCGGTGGCGCCGAGCTTGGTCGCGAGTTGCAGCTTCGCCGGGTTGGTGTCGATGGCGATGATGCGGCCCGCGCCCGCAATGGCCGCGCCGTTGATGCCGGCCATGCCGACGCCGCCGCAGCCGATCACCGCGACGGTCTCGCCCGCCGTCACCTTCGCGGTATTCACCACCGCGCCATAGCCGGTGATGACGCCGCAGCCGATCAGCGCCGCCAGTTCCAGCGGCATGTCCTTGCGGATTTTGACGATGGCGTTCTCATGCACGAGCATCTGCTCGGCGAACGACGACAGGTTGAGGAACTGATTCAGCTTCTCAGAGCGCGCCCACGACAGCCGGTTGGATTGCCCCGGCAACATTTTCACCGTGGTGTCGGTGCACAACACCGGCCGCCCGGTCGAACAATAATCGCAGGTGCCGCAGAACACCGAGAGACAGGTGACAACGTGATCACCCGGCTTCACGTAAGTCACGTCGGAGCCGACCTGCTCGACGACGCCGGCGGATTCATGGCCCAGCACCACCGGCAACGGATGCGGATACAGCCCCTCCATGAAGTGCAGATCGGAATGGCAAAGCCCCGCGACCGTGGTGCGGATCAGCACCTCGCGCGGCCCCGGCTTCTGGATGCTGATCTCCTCGATCTGCAACGGCTTGTTCACTTCGTAGAGAACGGCGGCCTTCATCGAGCACTCCCCGATTGTTGATTGTTGTATCGACGCGACGGCTCAGGCGGCGGTCAGCAATTCGCCAGCTTCCGCCATGCCGAGCGCATCATCGCCGAGCAGATGCTCGACAATCTTGCGTTCAGCACCTGTGGTCATCAGCTTGAACGGATCGTTCGGCGTCAACCGGTGGTCGATCACTGCGCGCGCCAGCAGCACGCGCCGCGCATCGCCGCGCGCGGCATGGATACGTGCGCCTTCCCATGTCATCGCCACCGCGCTCGCCACCTGATAGAGCGTCGAGGTGGCGCGGCGGGCGTCGGCTTCGTTCTCGGAATGCCGTGCCACTTCGCGGGCGAAAGCGATCGCTTTGTCGGTGAGGCCATGCAGCTTGTCGCGCCATGCCTGCGGCACCGAGGCCGAGTCGTCGAGCCGCGCGTGCAGGTCGGCGCCGAGTGCGGATTCCGCGCCGTGGCGGCCGACCGCGCGGGTCAGCGCGTCGAGCGCGACGATGTTGCCGGTGCCTTCCCAGATCGAGCCGAGATGGGCGTCGCGCAACAGCCGCGGCGTGACGAATTCCTCGATGTAGCCGACGCCGCCGCGCATCTCCATGGCGTCGCCGCACACCTTGCGCGCATCGCGGGTAGCGCGGAATTTCAACGTCGGCGTCAGGATGCGCAACAGCGCCGCCGCGTCCTGGCTGCCGCCCTCGGCGCGATCCAGCGCATCCGCCGTGATGAAGCTCATCGACAGCCCCTGCTCCACCGCGAGCATGATCTTCATCAATTGCCGCCGCGCCAGCGGCAGGTCGGAGATCCGCTGCCCGAACACGATGCGGCCGCGCGCCACCGCCATCGCATCATGCCAGGCGCGGCGCATCAGCGCGGTGGACTTCACGCCGTTGGAGAGCCGCGACGAGTTCACCATCTCGGCCATCTGCACGAAGCCGCGATCGAGCCGCCCGACCGAGTACGCAATGGCGCCTTCCAGCTTGATCTCGCCGGAGGCCATCGAGCGGGTGCCGAGTTTGTCCTTCAGCCGCACGATCCGGTAGTGATTCTGCGAACCGTCATCGAGGAAACGCGGCATCAAAAACAGGCCGACGCCGCGCGTGCCCGGCCCCGCGCCGTCCGGCCGCGCCAGCAGCATCACCACTTTGGCGTCGGCATTGGAGCAGAACCACTTGTCGCCGTAGAGCCGCCAGTGGTCGCCCTCCTGCACCGCGCGCGACGTGAGGCTGCCGACGTCGGAGCCGCCCTCCTTCTCGGTCATGAACTGGCCGCCTTGCGTCAGCTTGCTCATGTCGGTCTGGGTCAAGCCGTCGAGATACTTCGCCTTCAGCGCGTCGTCGCCGAAGCGCGACAACAGTTTCGCCGCGCCGTCGGTGACGTTGATCGGGCAACCCATGCCGAATTCGCACTTGTTGAAGAGAAACGTGAAGGCGTGCTTCGCGGTGACGGGATAGGTTTCGGACCAACCGAGAATGCCCTTGCGATGCGACATCGCGTGAATGCCGAACTCGCCGAACGCGGCGTTCTCCAACTCGCGATAGGCCGGATGATATTCGATCGACTGCACGTCGCGGCCGAACTTGTCGCGCGGATGCAGCACCGGGCCGTGACGGTCCGCAATCCGACCACATTCGTCGAGCCGGCCGCCGACCAGCCCGCCAAGCCGGTCGAGATGTGGCGCGATGTGCTTGAACAATTTCTCCGACAGATGGATCTGCAACAGGTCCGCGAGCGAGGGATCGGTGCGATAGAAATTGGTGCCGGTGGTGTCGGGCGCGATCAGGTCGGATGCGATGGGCGTTTGAATATGGGGTTGAACATTCATGGCAGCCTCCGGCAATGAGCACTTTTGCCAGCGATCATGCGCCTGTTAGACTGGCGAATAAAGCCCCGCCGATGCAGGCGGCCATGCACGCGCCAAACGAAAGCCCGCATGATTTTCCGCATCGCGAAACATCATTCGCAACCAGAACGGTAAGCCATGACAACGACCACGCGATCCATCGACACCGGCACCAACGAACTGCTCTGCGAGGTACGTGACCGTGTTGCGATCATCACGCTGAACCGGCCCGAGGCGCGCAACGCGCTGTCCGATCACCTCACGCCCGCGCTGCGGACCATGATCCGCGTCTGCGGCGAGGATTCATCCATCGGCGCGCTGCTGATCACCGGTGCGGGCACCGCGTTCTGCTCCGGCGGCGACGTCAAGGGCATGGGCGCCAACACCAACCCGGCGAAAGCGGCGATGTCGCCCGACGAACGGATCGCTGATTTGCAGGAACGGCAACGGCTGCTCACCGGTGCGCTGGTCGCAGTGCGTAAGCCGACCATCGCGGCGCTGCCGGGCGCGGCCGCCGGCGCGGGCCTCGCCATCGCGATGGCCTGCGATATCCGCATCGCTGCCGAATCCGCGTTTCTCACCACCGGTTACATTCGCGTCGCGTTGAGCGGCGACTACGGCATCGCCTGGCTGCTGACGCGGCTGGTGGGCACGTCACGCGCGCGCGAACTGATGTTCACGGGCGAGAAGGTCGACGCGAAGCGCGCCGAAGCGATCGGCCTCGTCAACCGCGTGGTGCCGGATGCGCGTTTGCACGACGAAGCCTTTGCGCTGGCGACATCGGTAGCGGAAGGTCCGGCCGTCGCGCTGCGCTACATGAAAGACAATCTCGACGAGGCGCTGGCGTTCGACTTCGCCACCGCGCGCGATCATGAAGCGGTGCGACTGGTCAAGGCGGCAGGGACGGTCGATCACCGCGAGGCCGTCGCGGCCTTCATCGAAAAGCGCAAACCGGTGTTCGGGAAGGGCTGAAGCTGGAGGACACCCGCAGCGATGCCACCGTCATTGCGAGCGAAGCGAAGCAATCCAGAGGCCACAAGCAAGGACTGGATTGCTTCGTCGCTGCGCTCCTCGCAATGACGGCGATAACTTCAAGCGGCGCTATTCAATTCAACGCGACCGCTATCTCACGCCTAAGCGCGCGCCCGTCGGCGCACGGCATTTCCAATGCGGGATCGAGTGCTTTCTCAAACCGCACCAGCCGCCAGTCGCTCGGCAGCGTCGCGAAGGTGAAGCCGGCCTTGCGGGCCAGCGCCTGCATCGCATCGTTGGAGCGCAGCGTATCGCCGAAAATCGTCGTCGCGCCGAGCGTCATCGCGCGGCATTGCAGGTTCGACAGCAACACCGTGCCGACGCCCTGCCCCTGCAAGCGGTCATCGATCGACAGGCCGAACTCGACACGCGCAGCCGCGACGTCGAGCGCGTAGCGCGCTTCGCCGACGATGGTCTCGACACCGCCGGTTTTCAGCGTCGCCAGGATCGCAAAGGCATTGCCGCCGCTATGCAGCGTCTTTTCCAGTTCGCTCGGCGGCAATTCGCCCACCGCCGCGAGGAAGCGGTTGTAGCGCGAGGTCACCGACAGTCCGTGGAAATAGTCCTGCAAGGCCGTTGCGTCCTCCGGCTCGACGAACCGCAACGTCATCGTCCGGCCGTCGCGCAGCCGCACGATGTCGGGCTGTTGCGAAAGATCGCCGGGTCCAAGCAGGGCGCCAACGCGATGCAAGGTTCGACGCAAAGTGTTCACCATGACGCCCTCCCGGACATCGGCCAAAACAATCGGAGGCCGGCGCCCCGAAACTGGCAGCGCCGGCGCGTTCTCGCTGCTTATCCTTGATGGAGCATGATCCGATCCGACCCGAAGGGCCGCGAAGCGCAAACCGGCACCCACTTTTCGGGATCGTGCTCTAAGCCCGCCAGAACGGCTTTTCGGCCTCCGCCAGCATCTCGCTCCACGAGATTCCGACATCGTGGAGATCGCGCTCGGTCCAGTGCGACAGTTCGCGCCGCTGGATCTGCCGGGTCCGCCAGGTGTGAATCGTCTCGTTGAGGTGAGCGAGGAAGCCTTCCTCATGATGATTTGTCATTGCTTCGCGATGATGAGTGGACATTTTCCATCTCCAAATCTAGCTTCTTGTCGGAAAATATCTGCCTGAACCGGTGTCCTGACAAACGACATGTTGTCCCGATATACATGACATAAATTCATGAATAAGAGCCCCGCGACACTCCCCCGGCTACCGTCCCTGAACGGCTTGCGGGCCTTTGAGGCCGCCGCGCGTCATCTCAGCTTCACCTTGGCCGCAACCGAGCTGAACGTGACCCAGACCGCCGTGAGCCATCAGATCCGGCGGCTGGAGCAGGAACTGGGCATCAAGCTGTTCGTCCGGCGCAATCGCACCATCGCGCTAACCACCGAGGCGCAGGAATACCTTCCGCGCATCCGCGCCGCCTTCAACGACCTGCGGCTGGCCACCGCGCGGCTGCGGCAGAAGGATAACGACCGGGTGCTGACGGTGAGCACGCTGGCCTCGCTCGCCGCCAAATGGCTGCTGCCGCGCCTCGTTGCGTTTCAAGAGACCCACCCCGCCATCGAGGTGCGCATCACGACCTCCGTCGATCTGGTGGATTTCACCAGCGGCGACGTCGATGCCGCGATCCGTTACGGCCGGGGCAACTGGCCGGGCCTGCGCGCCGACTGGCTGATGGCGGACCGGATGTTCCCGGTATGCAGCCCGGCGCTGCTGCGCGGCGAGCGGCCGCTGCGGCGGCCCGAAGACCTGCGCGATCACGTCTTGCTGCACACCAGCGGCGCCTCGCGCGACGACTGGCGGCTGTGGCTCACCGCCGCCGGGTTGCCCACCGACCTGTCCAGCCACGGCGGGCTGACCTTCGACCTGAATTTCGTCACGGTGCAGGCCGCGATCGACGGTCACGGCGTCGCCATCGGCCGCACCGCTTACGTGCGCGACGATATCGCCAAGGGCCGCCTCGTGGTGCCGTTCGACATTACGCTGCCGGTCGATGCCGGATTCTATCTGGTGTCGCCGGAAGATCGCGCCGACACGCCGAAACTCGCGACGTTCCGGCAATGGCTGCTGGACGCGATCCGCACCGCCGATCAGCCGCTCCATCTCTGAGTCCGCGCTATCGCGGGATGCCAAGCGTGCCTATCATCCCGCTCTGTCGCACATCATGGAGAGTCCCCCGATGCAGGACCTGTTGCCCATCGCCACGCAAATCGCCAGCCAGCTCACCGCGCGCCGGCAAACCATCGCTGTGGCGGAATCCTCCACCGGCGGGTTGATTTCGGCGGCGCTACTGGCGGTGCCGGGCGCATCGGCTTATTTCCTCGGCTCGGCGGTGGTCTACACCCGCGAGGCGCGGCGCATCCTGATGGACATTCCGGACGCCGACATGAAAGGCATCCGCTCGGCGTCGGAGACCTACGCGAAACTGCTGGCCGCGCAGATCCGCCAGCGCTTCAATTCGGATTGGGGGCTGTCGGAAACCGGCGCGAGCGGCCCGACCGGCAACCGCTACGGCGACGCCGCAGGCCATAGCTGCATCGGCATCGCCGGCGCCGACGCACGCGCGATCACACTGGAAACCGGCAATGCCGATCGCATCGACAACATGCGCGCCTTCGCCAGGGCGGCATTGGGCGAATTGCTCGCGACTCTTTCGGGCTAAGTTGAGCGCCGCGTCAGCCGCGCGAAAACCCATCCGGTCCCGAGACCGATGAGGCCGCCGACAATCTTGACGCTGGCGTCGAACAGCCGTCCGTGGCGTGACGCTTCCAGCAACTGAAACGCTTCGAGCAGGATCGCCGCGCCGATCACCACTATCCCCGCCAGCACGATGTGGCGCGGATAAGCGGCGGCGAACAGCGTGCCCACCACAGCGAATGCCACCAGCCGTTCGAGTTGTGGCGAAGCGCCGGTCTCCGGTCTCACCCAGATCGGCCCCACGGTGACGAACGCGATATAGCCAAGGCACGTCCACGCCATGATGCGCGTGAGGCGGCGAACGGCGCGGCTTTGCAAATCCATGACCTGATCAATCCGGGAGACAAACGACGTGGAGGCAACAATGCCTCGCTTGTTATGACCGCGCTCGCCGGCTTTGCAACCGCACGCCCCTCACTTCCACGTCATCCGCGCCATGCGCCGTCGTGCCGTTAACCATGGTGAGCGTGGTTAACGACACGGCGATACGAACCGCAATCGCATTGCGTCGAATTTCGGTCGCACATCACCCGCAACGGCGTTACGATCAATGTAATCCCATACCTTCGGAGCCAGTTGTCCGCCCATGCCGATCGATCCCATTGCCTTGTCGCGCGAGTTGATCGCGTTCAACACCGTCAACCCACCCGGCCAGGAATTGGCCTGCATTCAGCACCTCGAACGCCTTCTCGCCAGTGCAGGACTGGAGACCGCGATCCAGATATTCAAGCCGGACCGCGCCAATCTGATCGCGCGCATCAAAGGCAACGACGGCAAGCCGCCGCTGTGCTTCACCGGCCATGTCGACACCGTGCCGCTCGGCAACGCACCGTGGAGCGTCGATCCGTTCGCCGGCGAGATCATCGACGGCAAGCTCTACGGCCGCGGCAGCACCGACATGAAGTGCGGCGTCGCGGCGTTCGTCGCCGCGGTCTGCAATACCGCCGATCAACTTAAGGGCAGCGGCGGCGTGATGCTGGCGATCACTGCCGGCGAGGAGATCGGTTGCGAAGGTGCATTCGAAATGGCCAAGGCCGGTACTCTCGGCAAGGCCGGCGCGCTGGTGGTGGCGGAGCCCACCTCGAATGTCGCGGTGGTCGGCCACAAGGGCGCACTGTGGCTCAAGCTGATCACCAAGGGCGTCACCGCGCACGGTTCGATGCCGCATCTCGGCGTCAACGCCGCCTACAAGGCGGCACGCGTCATCGCGTTGCTGGAGAAATTCGAATTCAACGTCGCGCCGCATCCGCATCTCGGCCCGCCGACGCTTAACGTCGGCACCGTCCATGCCGGGCTCAACACCAATTCGGTGCCGGATCGCGCCGAGATCGGCCTCGATATCCGGAGCATTCCGGCGCTGCCGCACGAGCGCATCAAGGAACAACTCGCCGCCGAACTCGGCGACGAGGTCGAGATCGAAACCATCGTCGATGTCGGCGCGGTGTGGAGCGAACCGACGACGCCGTGGATCAAGCACGTGGTGAAAAGCGCCGAAGACGCGCTCGGTGAAAGTTTCGGCGCGGCGCCGCGCACCGCGCCTTACTTCACCGACGCATCGGTGCTGACGCCGGCACTCGGCAATCCGCCGACCATCATTCTCGGGCCGGGTGAAGCCGGCAAGGCGCACCAGACCGACGAATACTGCGCAGTCGATCTGATTCACAAAGCTACCGACATCTATGCGAAGCTGGCGGCGGACTGGGTGCGTTAGAGATCTGATTTCGCTTCATCAGAAAGCCTACCCTATCGTCATTGCGAGCGAAGCGAAGCAATCCAGAAAGCCACACAGCAAGGACTGGATTGCTTCGTCGCTCACGCTCCTCGCAATGACGATTTATCCCGCTCTAATATCCGCGCGTCACGTCCACCACGTTCTGCAACGGCTCGCCCGCCTCGAAACGCGCGATCTGTTCGGCGACATAGGCCGAGATCGCATCGGGATCGGTGTCGGCGGCGTTGTGCGGCGTGATCACCACACGGGGATGCGACCATAGCGGGCTATCCGCCGGCAACGGTTCGATCTCGAACACGTCGAGCGTCGCCGCGCGGAGAGTGCCGTCGTCGAGACATGACAAGATGTCGGCCTCGACCTGCAGGCCGCCGCGCCCCGCGTTGATCAGCACCGGCCCGCCGAGCGGCGAATTGCGCGCGAGCCGTTCGAACAGCCCTCGATTCAGGATGTGGCGCGTGTCCGCCGTCAGCGGCAGCAGGCACACCAGAATGTGGGTCTTCGCCAGAAACGACGCGAGGCCGTCGCGGCCGCTGAAGCATTCGACACCCTCGATGGTCTTGGCGCTGTTGCTCCAGCCCACCACGCGAAAGCCGATCCGGCGCAGCACCTCGGCCGCGTCGCGACCCAAGGTGCCGAGGCCCATGATTCCGACGGTCACCGCGCCGGCGGACCATTGCGCGCCGGGCTGCCACAGCTTGCGCGACTGATTGTCGCGCAGTTCGAGCTGCTGGCGGTGATGCATCAGCACATGCAGCACGACATATTCGGTCATGCGGCCGGTAAGATCATCCACCGCGACGCGCACCACCGGCACCTTCGGCAGGCTCGGGTCCGCCATCAGAGCATCGACACCGGCGCCGAGATTGAAAATGACCCGCAGATTGCGGAATGCCGCCAGCACACCCGGTTGCGGTTTCCATACCGCGGCATAATGCACGTCGTCCGGATCGGCGATCTGATCCGGCAACAGCACCACCTTGCGGCCGCCGCCGACGGCATTGAAGCGCGCGACCCAGCGCTGCGGCGACCAGTTGTCGGCGCCACCCTGAATCGACAGTACGAGAGTGCCTTTGCTCATGCGCGCGCCATTGTCTGTTCGATGATTTGGTAAACGGTGGGAACCTGCGTGTGCTGCAACGCGCCAACGCCGCAAGAAATGCAAACTAGCTCTTGCAAATAGGCTACCGCAAGCCGACGCTGTTGTGGCACGATGGGCTCCCGCGCCGCGCACCGTGGCGCGAGGCACATCGACAATCGCGCTGCCGTCGCGCACCACGCGGCGGCGGAGCAAGGACCCGCAAATCGTGATCAAGGCTTCCGATATTCTCATTGCCCGACGCGCCGATACCAAGGCTCGCGCCGATTTTCCGACTTGGCGGATGATGGCCAAGCTCAACGCCATCAGCTCGCTGTCGAGCGAGGCGCAGGCGTTTCTGGCGGACTACGAGAAGCGGCTCAAGCAAATGAGCGAGGCCGAGGCGACCGAAGCCACCATTCAGGCGATCTATCGCAGCTACTATGCCGAAATGGGCGGCGCCGGCACCGCCCCGGACGCCAGCATCGCCCATCCCAAGGGCGTGCCGCCGGCCGCCCCGGTCAACGACGGCCCACGCGCCGCCCCCAACACGCCCCCGGACAACGTCATTGCGTTGCAGCAAGCGCGCCGTGCGCAGCAGGCCAAGCCGGCGACCGCCGCACCGGCGCAGAAGCCCCGCCTGCCGGTGGCACTGATCTTCATCTGCCTCATCGTCATCACCGTCGGACTTCGCTACCTGCTCTAGGCTGGCCCGGCGACTGCCGCGGCTCCACCGGACGACGCGGGATGCTGTCCGCATTTTGACTTCACATTCCCGATGCGTGGGCGGACCATGGTTCGCTGCGTTTCAATAATCGACTCAAGACACGACAAGGACGAACGACGATGGGCTGGTCGAACATTCCCCTTCCCGCCATGCAGATCGAGGCCCACTTCGGCGACCGCCTGATACCGGTGTTTCAAGAGCGCCCGCGCAGCGTCTGGGAGATGATCGCGGCGGCAGGACAACGCAATCCGGACGGCGAAGCCATCGTGTTCGGCGACGAGCGGCTGACCTGGCGCGAAACGGTGCGGCGATCTTCCGCCATCGCCGCCGGCCTCAAGGATCTCGGCCTGCAACCGGGCGACCGCCTTGCGGTGCTGGTCGGCAATCGTACCGAATTCGTATTGGCGCTCTATGCCGCAGCCCAACTCGGCCTGATCGCGGTGCTGCTCTCGACCCGGCTGCAAAAGCCGGAAGTCGCCTACATGCTGACCGACTGCGGCGCGGCGGCCATCATCTACGACACTACGCTTGCCGACCGCCTGCCGGATGCCGGCGACGTGCCCGACCTGCGCCATCGCATCGCGGTGGGCGACGCGGCCGGGATGACCACGCTTGCGCAACTGGCGAAAGGGTCGCCGCTCGCCGCCGCCGCTCCGGTGGTCGAGGACGACACCGCGATGATCATGTACACGTCCGGCACCACCGGCCGCCCAAAGGGCGCGATGCTGTCGCACAGCAACGTCATTCATTCGTCGATGATCTACGAGGCGTGCATGGAGCTGACACCGGCCGACCGTTCGATCGCGGCGGTGCCGCTCGGCCACGTCACCGGCGTCATCGCCAACGTCATGGCGATGGCGCGCTGCGCCGGTGCGCTGATCATCGTCGCCGAGTTCAAGGCCGCCGAGTATCTGCGAATCGCCGCGCGGGAGCGCGCGACGCAGACCATCATGGTGCCGGCGATGTATAACCTCTGTCTGCTGCAAGCCGATTTCGACAGCTACGACCTGTCGTCGTGGCGGATCGGCGGCTTCGGTGGCGCGCCGATGCCGATCTCCACCATCGAGAAGCTGGCGCAGAAGATTCCCGGCCTGAAACTGATCAACGCCTATGGCGCTACCGAGACAACGTCGCCCTCGACCATCATGCCGCCCGCCTTCACCGCGACGCATATCGACAGCGTCGGCCTGCCCTGCCCCGGCGCGACCATCGTGGTGATGGACGACGCGGGGCGCGAGGTTCCGCGCGGCGATGTCGGCGAATTGTGGATTCACGGCGGCTCGGTGATCAAAGGCTACTGGAACAAGCCGGACGCAACGGCTGAGAGTTTCACCGGCGGCTTCTGGCATTCCGGCGATCTCGGCTCCATCGATGCCGAGGGCTTCGTGCGCGTGTTCGATCGCAAGAAGGACATGATCAATCGCGGCGGCCACAAGATCTATTCGGCAGAAGTGGAATCGGTTCTCGCCGGTCACGACGACGTGGTGGAAAGCGCCATCATCGCCAAGCCCTGTCCGGTGCTGGGCGAGCGCGTTCACGCCGTCGTCGTCACGCGCAATCCGGCGCTCGATATCGCCGCATTACGTGCCTGGTGTGCGGCGCGGCTGTCCGACTACAAGGTGCCCGAAACCGTCACCGTCAGCACCGATCCCCTCCCGCGCAACGCCAACGGCAAGGTGCTGAAAAAACAATTGCGCGAAGTGCTGTTGCGCGAGTTGGCTTAAACAGCTTCACAAGCGTCGTCCCCGCGCAGGCGGGGACCCATAACCCCTGACAATCGACGTTCGCACGGCTGTCCACCAAAGATCACGAGCGCTGCCCGTATCACCAGCGACACGGCGTATGGGTCCCCGCCTGCGCGGGGACGACGCTGGAGATGGAGCCGTGTCCAGCGAAGCGACGGCTTATCCCGTCATTGCGAGGAGCGAAGCGACGAAGCAATCCAGACTCTTAAAAGAAAGACTGGATTGCTTCGCTTGGCTCGCAATGACGATTCATATCGATCGGCGAGCGTTCACTTCACCGCACCCGCTTCACCGGCGCCGACAGCCGGTCGGTACGGTCGCGTTCGGTAAGGTCGACCACGGTGGCCATCGGCGCGATCAGTTCATAGACGTAGCTGACATCGGTGAAGTAACGTTTGGCGCTGCCGCCGAGCGCTTCCGGCGCGACGCGATCGAGCAGGATCGTGCCGAACTCGCTATCGTCGCGGCGGGTGGCGGCGCTGGTGTTGAACTCCTCCCAGCGAAAATGGAAGATCGCGTCGCGCGGATCGCCTTCCACCGTCCACTGCGCAACGACGTGCGGATGCTTGCCAACCAGCGACAGCCCCTCATCGGTGTGCGATGCCAGTTCGAAGAACAGCAGCGACAGGCTCTGCGCGGCGCGGGCGCTGACGGAAATATCCGGCCCATTCACGGTGATGCGGTCGGCGTTGGGAATGGCGCGCGCCTCGAACAGGCCCTTGAGCGGCACGCCCTGCCAGCGACTATCGCTGAGCAGCGACACCACGTTGGACATCGCGTGGATACGCCCGATCAGAAGATCGCGCGCGACGTCGATATCGGCGCCGTGCCGCATGGTGCGGGTGACGATCGATTGGATCACCGCGAGAATATTTTTGACGCGATGATTGAGTTCGTCGATCACCGCCGTCAGCCGGTGCTCGAAGCCGATCCGCATCCGGATTTCGCGGCTCATGCGCACGTTGTTGTAGGCGATGTAGCCGAACAGCCCGCAGATGATCGCGGTGAGCGCGAAGCCGATCGCCGCCACCACCGCCGCCAGTTCGAGCGCGCGCTGTTCGACATTGGTTTTGGCGTAATAGGCCAGTTGCCAGTCGCGCCCGCCGAAGGTGACGGTGCGCACGACGGGCGGCGGCGCCGGGCTGCCGTCCTCGGTGGTGCGCACCTGCGGCCGCGCGACGACGCGGTCGTTCGCATCGACGATCAGTTCGCTGGCGCTGCCGGCGGAGCTGCGCAACGCGACGGAGAACAGCGACATTTCGTCGTTGGTCAGCATCAACGGCGCGAGTTCATAGGAAAAGGTGATGAAGCCGATCGGCTGCCCGGTATTTTCCTGCAACACCGGCGTCGCCAGCACCACGCCGACCGGGCCGTTCGGCCGCAACAGCGGCAGCGGCGCGGAGGCCGCCGGCTGCTTCTTCTCCAGCGCCTGCCGCAACATCGCCTTCAGCACCGGCTGATCGTCGAGCGCGCGCCCCGGGAATCCCTCGGTTTCGCCGTTGCGCGGCTCGACATCCATCAGCACGTCGAGCGGCCCGTTGAGCACGGCGGGATCGAGCGGCTTGTCATTGAAACTACGTATCTGCGGTTTCGGGAAGCCGGCGCTTTGCAACTCGGCTTGCGCCTGCGGCAGTTCGCCCGGCTGCAACCGCGCGATCCAGCCCGCCACCATGAAATCGGTCTTGAAGGCGTAGATCGAGGTGCGCAGCGGCTTCAGCATATTGGCCTTGGTCACCGTGGGCGAATGAAACAGCCCGGAGGAGACCCGCGCCAGCAATTCGCGCTCGGTGAGGCGATCCTGGACCAGGCTGGCACTGACATCGATGGCACGCGACAGCGCGATGCGGTTGACGGTGAGTTCCTGTTCATGGGCGCGATATGCGGCGAGGCCAGACAGCGCCATCCCCAGCAGCGCGATCAATCCAATGATGACCCCCAGCCTGACCACGCGCTCACTCGAAAATGAAATCGATCGAAAACCGTCCGCCGCGATATCGACCGGCCGGAGGACGGCACCCCTCCGGCGGAGCCTGCCGGCATGATGCCGGGCGCAGCCGAGCCAAGTTGGAATGATGACAACCATGCGACGCGTCAATGGTTCCCGCCCCGCCGTAACGGCGGAGCGGCCCGACGCGCGCGGTCAGAATTTTTCGACAGTCGCCCCGGAGATGATCTCGATCTCGGTCGGCGACGCCTTCAATGGCGCCGACAGCGCCCGCCATGTCTTCATGTGCGGCGCGCGTCCGTGGGCATTGAGGTCCTCGCGCGAGGCCCAGCGCTCAACCACCACAAACAGGTTGGGATCATGGATGCTGGCGTGGTTCTCGTAGGAGATGCAGCCCTGCTCCTGCCGGGTGGCGGCGACGCAGTCCTTGGCGCCGGCGAGATAGGCGTCGCGGCCTTCCGGCTTCACCTGGGTGGTGGCGATGACGTAGATCATGGGCACACTCCTTAACGAACGTCGACCTTGGCCGGGGTGATGATCTCGATCTTGGCCGGCGCGCTCAGGCACTTGACGGCGATGCGGCCGAACGCCCGCATGTGGTCGCTCTTGCCATGCGGCCCCATCGCCTCGACGCTCTCCCACTGCTCCACGAACACCATCCGGGTGGGGTCGGTGACGCTCTCGTGCATGTCGTAGGCGACGTTGCCGGGCTCCTGGCGGGTGGCGGCGATGCAGGCCTTGGCGCCCTCGATGAGTTCGGCGCGCATTTCAGGCTTCACGGTCAACGTGGCAACGACATAGATCACGGCATTCTCCCAAGCGTTTGGTTCGTCGAGGCGACATTAGAGCGTTTTCGAGCGAAGTGGATACCGGTTCGCGCAAAGAAAACGCGTCGAAAGAAAAATCTAGAACATGATCGCAACGCGTGGGAGCACCTTTTCAGCAGGTCAACGTGCCGATCGCGCGGGTCGGAAAACGCCGTAAGGGATCATGCCATTAAGCGGAATTTCCGGAGCGCGGAACAGCGGCACGGAGGCGGCCCGGCCACTTTGACCTTGAATCCGCCGCGATGCTGCGCCATATGAGCGCCACGACCCGTTAGAATCATATCACTGGGTCCCAGCGAGCCGCGTGTTCTGGGCCGATAACCATATCGGCTTTTGGCTTGCCCCTTCAGCCAACAAAACCGACGCCCCAAACACGCGGGTGTCTCAGACACCCCGCCGCTCCGGACGTGCATCGTCGGGCGCTTGCTTTTATGTAGAAAGAACTATCTTTTGACCTCCTTTAAGGACTTCGGCCTCGCCGATCCGATTTCGCGCGCTCTGGTGGAAGAGAATTACCAGACGCCCACGCCGATCCAGGCACAAACCATTCCTCTCGCACTCTCCGGCCGCGATGTCGTCGGCATCGCCCAGACTGGCACCGGCAAGACCGCCGCCTTCGCGCTGCCGATCCTGCATCGCGTGCTCGAGAACCGCGTCCGTCCACAACCGAAAACCTGTCGCGTGCTGGTGCTGAGCCCGACGCGCGAACTGTCCGGACAGATCCTCGACAGCTTCAACGCCTATGGCCGCCATATCCGCCTGAGTTCGGCGCTGGCGATCGGCGGCGTGCCGATGGGTCGGCAGGTCCGCGCCCTGATGCAGGGCGTCGAAGTGCTGGTCGCAACCCCCGGCCGCCTGCTCGATCTGGTGCAGAGCAACGCCCTCAAGCTCGGACAGGTCGAATTCCTCGTGCTCGACGAAGCCGACCGGATGCTCGACATGGGCTTCATCAACGACATCCGGAAGATCGTCGCCAAGCTGCCGATCAAGCGGCAAACGCTGTTCTTCTCGGCCACCATGCCGAAGGACATCGCCGAACTCGCCGAGCACATGCTGCGCGATCCGGCGCGGGTCGCCGTGACGCCGGTGTCCTCGACCGTCGAGCGCATCACCCAGCGCGTGATCCAGCTCGATCACTCCGCGAAGCCCGCCGCACTGGCGCAAATCCTCAAGGACGAGCCGGTCAACCGCGCACTGGTGTTCACCCGCACCAAGCACGGCGCCGACAAGGTGGTGAAGACGCTTGCCAAGGCCGGCATCACCGCCGACGCCATTCACGGCAACAAGTCGCAGAACTATCGCGAGCGGGTGCTGGCGGCGTTCCGGACCGGTGAAATCCGCACTTTGGTCGCCACCGACATCGCGGCGCGCGGCATCGACGTCGACGGCGTCAGCCATGTCGTGAATTTCGACCTGCCGAATATCCCGGAAACCTATGTCCACCGCATCGGCCGCACCGCGCGCGCCGGCGCCGACGGCGTTGCGATCTCGCTTTGCGCCGGCGAGGAAATGGCGTATCTCCGCGACATCGAAAAACTGATCCGTGTCGCCTTGCCCAAAGAAGATCGACGCACGCCCGGCCATCGCGAGTCCGGTCCGTCCACGCCGCAATCGCGCGGAGGCCGGCCGGGACCGCACGCGGCATCGCATCGCGGTGCCGCCGATGGCGCACCGAACGGCAAACGTCCGCGCCGCCGCCGGCGGCCGGGTGGCGGCGCGCCGCAGCAGCCCGCCGGACGGCACGAACCGACACGGGCAGCTTCCAGCGGCAAGTCATCGGGCGGCAAGTCCGATGGCATTCAGGG
>JAFKKM010000042.1 GCA_017305555.1 Hyphomicrobiales bacterium
TCGGTCGGACCGCTTGGCTACAACGGCTCTAAGGCAGTGATGGAGCTTATCGCGAAAGCCGACGTCGTACTTGCGCTCGGGACCCGCCTCAACCCGTTTTCGACACTGCCCGGCTACGGAATCGATTACTGGCCGAAGAATGCCAAGATCATCCAGGTCGACATCAATCCGGATCGCATCGGGTTGACCAAGAAAATCAGCATCGGCATCTGCGGAGATGCCAAACAGGTCGCGTCCCGGTTGCTCGATATGCTTTCGGCGTCCGCCGGAGATTCCAACCGCGAGGAACGCAAGGCCCTGATTCATAAATCCCGCTCGGCGTGGCTCCAAATGCTCGCCTCGATGGATCACGAAGATGATGATCCGGGAACGACGTGGAATGAGGAAGCCCGGGTCCGTGATCGCGAACGCATGTCGCCCCGCCAAGCGTGGCGATCGATCCAATCCGCATTGCCGCGCGACGCGATTATTTCGACCGACATTGGTAACAATTGTGCCATCGGCAACGCTTACCCGACCTTCGATGAGGGACGAAAGTATCTCGCGCCCGGGCTCTTCGGGCCGTGCGGATATGGATTTCCATCCATCGTCGGCGCCAAAATCGGCTGCCCTGGCGTTCCTGTGGTCGGCTTCGCTGGTGACGGCGCGTTCGGCATCTCGATGAACGAAATGACGTCGATCGGCCGCGAGGGATGGCCAGCGATCACCATGGTTATTTTTCGCAATTACCAATGGGGTGCGGAAAAGCGCAACACCATCCTCTGGTATGACAACAACTTCGTCGGAACAGAACTCAATCCTGGTCTGAGTTACGCAAAGATCGCGGAAGCCTGCGGATTCCGCGGCGCGATCGCAAAATCTCAACAGGAGCTCACCGACGCATTGCGGGTCTCGTGCGAGGATCAGGCGCGCGGAATAACAACGTTCATCGAAGTCATTCTCAATCAGGAACTCGGCGAGCCGTTCCGGCGAGACGCGATGAAAAAACCAAACGTGATTGCCGGGATCGAACGTCAGGACATGCGGGTTCAAGGAACGGCATAGGCAATCCCGGCGGCATCCAGCCACGCGATGCGTGACCGATTGCCGCCGACCGGACCGTTGCGAACGTACGGTCGTGGAACACCGAGAGTTCTGTCGTGAAGCCGCTCGAAAAGATCGTCGGAGTTGCCCGAGCCCGCCCTTGCCGCATTGTGCTTTCGGAGGCAGAGGATCCGCGCGTTGTCGAAGGGGCAGTGCGGGCGGCCCGCGACGGGATCGCGCACGTGACGCTCGTCGGCCAACGCGAGGTGATCGAGGATCACCTCCGTCAGGAGGGGCTGACCTCGGCTCCGATACAGATCGAGGATCCCGCGACGTCGGAGCGAACGGGGACATATGCAGCGGCCTACCACCAACTGCGCCGCAACAGAGGCGTGGATCAGGCTGAAGCCATTCGCGCTGTCCAGCATTCCCTCGGCTTCTCAGCCATGATGGTTCGGCTTGGCGACGCCGAGGGCAGCGTCGGGGGCGCGGTGGCTACGACGGCAGATACCGTGCGAACGGCGCTTCAGATCATCGGCCTCGCCCCCGGGAGCGCGCTGGTTTCAAGCTTCTTTCTAATGATGCTTTGTGAACCGCATCATCAGAAGAAGGGCGCGTTTCTTTTCGCGGATTGCGGCCTGGTCATTGAGCCGGATGCGGCACAACTGACTGAAATCGCACTGGCCTCCGCTCGATCCTACGAGGCGCTGCTGGGAGAACGCGCCAGGGTCGCCATGCTATCATTCTCCACCGGCGGAAGTTCGACGCACGCCCGCGTAACGAAGGTAGTCGAAGCGACGCAGCGGGCCCGCACGGCAGACCCGATGCTCGCGATCGATGGCGAACTTCAATTCGACGCAGCCTTCATCGAGGCGATCGGCAAAAGTAAAGCGCCGCACTCCACAATCGGCGGAGCGGCGAATGTTTTTATTTTCCCGAATCTCGAGGCCGCAAACATCGGCTACAAGATTGCGCAGCGCATCGGCGGCGCGCAGGCGATCGGTCCGATCCTTCAGGGCCTCGCAAAGCCCGCGAACGACCTCTCCCGTGGTTGCAGTGCCGACGATGTTTATCACGCAATTGCGGTAACGTCCGTTCAGGCGGGGAGCATCGCCGGATCGAAACGTTGATTGCAGGTACGCGCGCGCATGGGCACGACGGCGATACATCCTCGGGCTTAAGAGCGACTAGGAACGAGATCGCGAGCCGAATGCGACCATGAGAACGCCGTCGACTGACCTATAACGCTCGCAGTCCGGCAACAGTACGTATCTTAGAGACAAAACAGTTTGGCGGTCGGCCTGACTCGACTGCACTGGTGCACGCCGACCTCATGAAGTCTGCCGTTCTCCTCACCACGCGTATCTGAGCGTGCCCTTACCGGTGTAGCCGGTGACGTTGTTGGAGAACTCGCCCTCGAAGCTGACGGCGAGGGCGAAGCCGTTGCGCCAGGCGATCTCGGCACCGGCGGAGACCAGCGCGGCATCGGGCGCCATCGCCGCGCCGCTGACGAGGAAGCTGGAGCCCGGCAATGCCTGAAATGTCGCAGCCGCGTTGCGCGCGGTGTCGAAGTTGTGCGCCCAGGCGGCGCGGCCACGCAGCGTGAATAGCGTCTCCCCCATCACCATGGTGCGGTCGAGCCGCAGGCCAAGTTCGCTGCGCGTCGCGGTGACGTCACGGCCCGCATAGGCCAACGCAAAGCTGTCAGCCGCGCCGTTACCCTGTTCGAGATAGGACGGCATCCGATAGCTGATCGCCTGCGCCGCCGCGTAAGGCGTGACGCCCGCCCATGCGGTGTCGATGCGCCAGCCCGCCTCCAGCCGACCCGAGAGCACACCAGCCTTATAATCGCCGCGCAGCCGCTCGCCGGTGGAAACGGTTCGATCGGTGGTGACGTCATGCCAACCGTAGGCGAATGCGCCGCTGAGGTACCCGTTGCGTGCGAACCCGTGATGCGCGAATACGCCTGCCTGGAACATGTCGCTGTGGCCGGAGCCCATGCCGCCGGCGAGCGCGAACGAGGTGCCGCCGCCACCGAAGGCGAAGCCGAGTTCGGTCGTCGGCGACAACGCGTAGGACACGCCGCCCATCGCGCCATAGACGCGGCTGGTGGCGTCGTGGCTCCCGAGCGCGGCGTTACCGCCGATCTGCGTATTACCACCGTAGACCGCACCGAAAGTACGCCAGCGCTGTTCGAAGGTCTGTGTCTGCGGTGCCTTGGTGACGAGCGCGGCGAACACATCGCGCGGATGGCCCTCACCTGCCGTGGCGGCATAGCCCAGCAGAGATGATGATCCCGCCGTCGACGCATTGCCACGATAGCCGCCCGCGAACGGATCGGTCAGTGAGTTGAGGAACTGGCTCTGCGCATCGAACGCCGCCTGCGGCGCGGTGGCCGCAATCTCGCCGGAAGCCAACGACAGTGCCTTGAGCAGAGGATCACCCGACAGCGCGAACAGAGCGTTGAAGCCATTCGGCAGCGTCGCACCGCCAAGCAATGCATCATCGATTCCTGCCGCAACGTTCCTCTGGTTGACGTTGGCATAGCTTGGCAAGATCGGCGATAGCAGGCCGGGATCGAGTGTCAGCAGCACGTCGTTGCCGACATAGGCCAGCCTCGGATTGCGCGCGAAATTGGTTGCAGTGAGAAAATCCACACCGGAGAAGGTGCCGCTCCGCGTGCCCGCCGTCATGATCGTATAGGTCGTCGTCATCGGCAGCCGCGCCAGCGGATCGACCACAACCTTGCCGCCGAGCGTGGCGGTGCCTGTAACAACGGTCTTGTCGGCGCTGGCGCCGGATACTTCGACCATATAGGTCGAGGCCGCCGTCATCACCAAGTTGCCGGCAACCGTCAGCGTGCCGATCGAATTGCCGGGCGACAGTGTGCCACCGCTGACGATGGTGTTGCCGACCGTGCCGTAGCCGCCAAGCACGGCGCCAGCAGCAACGTCGAACGCGCCGCCGAGCACGGCATTGGCGTGCGTGGCATCCGAGCCGACAATCAGCTTGCCCGCAGCGATCTCGGTCGTGCCGACAAAACTTGAGCCATCGCCGTCATAAACGAGCGCACCCACGCCAGTCTTGGTGATCCGTCCCGTTCCGGTGAGCACGCCGCCATACGTCGCATTAGCGCTCTGTTCGAAGGTAAGCGATGCACCTGAACCGATATCGGCATTGCCAAGGAATCGCTCGGCGGCCGTGGAAAGCCCGCCGGCCACGATCGACCAGTTGAGCGCCGAGGAGCCGGTCAGCGTCAGCTTGCCCGTGCCCTGCTTGACCATGGTGCCCGAACCGCCGATCGCGCCGGCGAAGGCGCCATCGCCACCCTGATCGAACACCACCGTCGCGTTGTTGACGAGACCGCCCGCGATCGAATTTGCATTGCCGATCAACACACCACTAACAACGAACGTATTGCCGTAACTGTTGATGCCGGACAGCGTCAGCGTTCCAACGCCGGTCTTGGTAAGTGTGCCGTCGCCTGAAATCGTACCGGCCAACGTCAGGCCGGCATCGGTCTGGAGCGTGCCACCACCGGTGAGCAACGTGACATTGCGCGCGGTTGAGAGGGCCGCTGTATTTTGCAGTGTACCACCGTCAAAGGTGAGCGCGCCCGATGCCGCGCCGAGATTGGCATCGGTTGATACCGACAGCGTGCCGCCGACAAGCTGCGTACCGCCGGTATAAGTGTTCGTGCCGGTCAGGACGAGCGTGCCGCTGCCGGCCTTCCTCAGGCTGTTTCCGATTCCGTCGACGATGGTCGAAGCGACGGTGGTGGTAATGCCGCTGTCGACGTTGAGTGTTGCCGCCGCGCCGGTGGATGGTGACAGAGCCAGTGAACCACCGTTGGGCGCGTAACCACTGCTCGAGAATTGCAGCGTATCAAAACCTTGCGTGCCGTTGACCGTGACGACTCCTCCCGCCGCTCCGGCAAAGACACCGACCGAGCCACCCCAGGTGCCGTTGATCTCGGCATGACCGGGCGCGCCGGTCCAGTTAGTTCCGGCCGAGCTCCAGGTGCCGGCGCCGCCGTCCACCATGCCGTTGCCGGCCATATCGGTGCCGTCCCAGAACTGCATCGTCTGCCCTGCGCCGAGCACCGACAGGTTGACTTGGTTCGCGATACCGGTCTGGACATCCGGAGCGCCCGCCGCCGGCGCAAACCCACCGGTGCCCGTCACCGTGCTGCTGGCGAACGAACCCGACAGCGTACCGCCATAGGTGAACAGCCGATAGAATCCCGCCGCCGCGACGCGCGCGTCGAGTGTGCCGCCGAGCGTCAAATTGTTGCCGACCTTGACCAGATCGTTGCCGCCGGCGCCCGTTCCGCCGACCACACCCGGCGTGTTGAGTTCGAACACCGAGGTCGAGCCGCCGTTCAGCGTCAGGTCATTCTTGATCGTCAGCGTGCCCGGGGAGTTGCCGGCCGAGAGCGTCCCGTCAACCGTGGCACTGCCGTCGATCGTGCCGCCGCCGCCCAGCGTGCCGCCGGACGCGACGCTGACGGGCCCATGCAGCGTGCCGTTCACCGAAAGCCGGCCGCCGTTGACCGTGACGCCGGACGCCCAGGTGAGATCGCTGTTCACGACGAGCTGGCCGCCGGTGACGGTAGCGCCCGACATCGAGTTGAGATTGCCGTCCACCGACAGCGTGCCGTCGGAGACCGTCACCGGCCCCGTGTAGGTGGACATCCCGGTGAGCGACCAATCGGACGAGCCGGCCTTGTCGAGAAGCACCCAGCCGGTGCCGATCTGGCCGACATCGAAGCTGTTGGAGCCGGTGCCTGCGAAGCCGAAAGTGTCCGTGCCGCTGCCGATGGCCACACCCGACAGCGTCGCGTTCGGCCCGCTCATGACGAAGCTGTTGTTGGCGCCGCCGACAAGATACACCGCAATGCCGCTCGTACCAGTGATGCTGCCGGCATTGTTGACCGTTGTGCTGCCGATGGCGGATCCGACGCCGGCGAAACCGGTGATCGTGCCGTTGTTCTCGATCAGGCTGTCCGAGGCTTGGACCGAGACACCTCCTCTATTTGTGCCTTGCACCGTCGCGCCGTTGCCCACCGAGACGCTCACATGAGTGCCCACGGCGGAAAGACCGATGTCACTAGCGGTGATCGTGCCGGAGACCGCGACGTCGGTCCGGTCGAGGCTTTGGGTCAAGACCCCGTTCTGCGTGTCGCTGATCGTACCCGCGGCCGTGACGGTCACGGTTCCGGCAAGGCTGGCGGCCACGATACCGTATGCGCCTCCGCTGATCGTGCCGGAGGCGGTGACGCTGGCCTCCCCGGTCTTGCTGATGGCCAAAATGCCGCCCGCGCCTCCGCTGATCGCGCCAGCGGCCCTGACGGTGACGTCACCGGTAGCCGTGGCCTGGATGCCCACACTGGTGCCGGCAGTGCCATTCACGGAGATCGAACTGTCTGCGCTGGTATCGACGGATGCCGTGCCCGTGCCTCCGCTGTCCAATACTGCCAGGCCGCCGTCAACCGCATAAATCGCCCCGCCGGTCTGGGACAAGGCGACGTTGCCTGACCCCGCTCCGTAGGCGGCGATGCCGTACTGGAACCTGCTGGCGGCGCTGCCGATGTTGGCGTCTGACGTGACGCTCTGCCCGCCCTGCGAGCCGATGGGCGCCCCCACACCAATGCCGAAGCCAAACCCTGCCAGGCCGGCACTGATGGTGGTGCCGCCTGTCAGCGTGGCGGAGATGTTCCCGCCACTTTCCATGGCCAGACCGCTGCCGCCGGTCACGCTGCCACCGTTCAGGAAGACCGAGATCGGACCGGCGTCCGATTGGGCCAGAAGACCGTAGACGCCCGAAAAGGTCGGCACGACGGGCGTGTTGGCCGTCCCGACCGCGATGGCGCCGGTCGTGGTGCGAATACTGAGGCCAGCGCCAGCGGTGGCGCCGGCGCTGCCGTTGCCCAAATAGGTGATGTCTCCTCCCTGGGGCTGGAGACCCTGGAGGTTGAAGCCCGCGGCGGTTCCGGTCACTGTGCCGTTGTTGACGATGATGAAGGAGCCGCCGGCCGTCGCAACGCTAAGCCCCTCTCCGCTGATCGTCGCCCCGGCTTCGACCGTGCCTATGGTCACTCCATTGGCGGTAATGGGCACGAAGTCCGCGGGTGTCGACACCATCGAGCCGCAGGAAAACGTATAAATGTCCGAAAAGGTACAGGCCGCCAGCGCCCCGTCCGCCTGACCCGCGACACCCGCGAGCATGATGGCGGCGAAAGCCGTGCCGGAGAGAAAGCTACGCCGACGCGCCGCCCACGACTGCTGAAACTGCTGCTGCATTATGCACCCACGATAGACCCGGAACTGCCAGTAGAACTGACCATCGACCTCGGTCATGGGTAGCAGGCAATTGTTTGCCTAATATTTGAGCATCAGAGGACAGCCTCTGCCGGGCCATGCGCGCAACACTTCGATGCGACGATGAGGCTTCCAGGCAACAGTGTTCAGGCTGCGGCGACCAGACCGATACCCCTCAGAACAAGTCCGGAAACGACGTGCCCACCATACAACCGCGTCACATGTGCGATCAGACCGCGCATGACGTTGGTGCGCGCCTGCTTCGAGATGAGATGACGCGCCGACGTGAAGTAAAGATATTCGACCGCATGGCCTGCCCCTGCGGGGCCCAGCGCGGCAAGCGCTTGCTCCAACGACGCCGGCAGTGCCCGATCCGCCGCCGCGATCGTCCAACCGATCATCGATGCAATGTCCGGCGGACATTGCGGGCCTATGTTGGTGATATCAACGGCCGCCGCATCAAGTGCGGTGCGATCGCCAGCAGCCAGCAAGGCAATGCACTTCAGGACTCTCATATGTAAATGAAACGCGGCACCTAGTTCGGCCATTGCAATGCCGCGATCAAAAACTCCGACAGCTTCATCAAAGCGACCACGCGCGTAGCGCAGTTGTCCCATAATGGGTAAAGCGACGGCATAGTCTTCGGTTCGAGCGCACGCGCGCTCGACGATATCCTCCGCCAGCTCAAGATGACCCCGGTTGATGAAGTACAACAGCTTGGCGCAGGTCAGCATCAATAGCGGAGTGCCCTCGACGGCGGGCAGCAACCCCAGTGCGATCGCCTCGATCTCGTCTTCGATGCAGTCGCGTTCCTCCAAGCTCAACGCGCCGGACGGACCAGTCATGACAAGACGCGCGAACAGGTGCATGCACCATTGCAGGGCAATGTCCGGATTGAGAGGATCCTGCTCGCGCTCCTTGCTTAGTTGTTCGCCTCGGGCCAGCCACTGCGGATTTGAGGCCGACAGCAGGGTCGACGCCTTGTGGAGCCGCATTTCAAGCGGTTCGTCGATGGGAATGCCAAGACCCGTGGAGGCGTCGGTGAAAGCCTGCCGCAGCGTCTCGACGATACCGTTCGATACCCGGATTGCCTCGCGTGTGAACGAGGTGGCATCCGCGGTGTCGAGCTCGAGCCGGAAAGCCCTGACGATGCGCTTCGAGGGCATGTCCCGCAGAGTAGCGGAGCAATTCAGGCGATCATTGTCGACGTGGAAGTTCAACTGCAGGACATGGCGCAGCTGGTCGGTGGCGGCAAGCCCCCCGTTCTCGGCAACGACGACGTTGTGACCGACGTCAATGCCGGCCGCAATCATGTCGCGCAGCTCTCCGACCAGCAATGACGCCCTCGGATCGATGCGACGGTCTTGCGGCCCAAAAGTCGGTCGAATGGCGAGCAGCGCATCCATCGGCTTGCCCGGAGACGGTGCGCCGATCCAAACGTAACCTTCGCCATACTGCGTTGCGATATATGTTGGCGACTTGGCGCTGTCGCCGAGCTTTGTCCGCAGCCGGTTCACAAGGAAATCGATATTGCGGTCGGAGACATCGGATTCCGATGCGATCTCGTCGAGCAGACGGCCGCGACGCATCAAGCGATGCGGATTGCGGGTGAGAGCGCGCAAGAGCGCACGCTCGTTTCTGGTGAATTGAATCGTTTTCCCATTGCGAACCGCAAACAGGCAGGTTTCGTCAAGAACCAGATCTCCGAAATGGAGATCGTGTGCGCTGTCCACTCCTAACCCCCGAGAAAAATCAATCCAAGTTCCGACCAGAAACAACTACGCTGTTGAACGGTTCTATCGCAAGCGTTGGATGCATGTGTGCTGCTTGATGTGGATTTCAGGCCCCGCGTACGTGCGAATATTCCAAGTTCGGGAATTGGTGCGATCTCCGTTGATAGCTCTAATGAGTCGCGGCGATCGGGCGCTCGGTCCTCCTATCAGATCATGAGATATCAGCGCTTTGCCGTTGCCGAAGATGCCCGCGACTGTGAAACATCTCGGGCTGGACTCGTGAGACGGCTATAGCCCGCTCCGATTTTGCCCCACGCGAAGATCGCTATGACCTTCAGTTTCAAATAACCTGACGACGGATAAGTTGTATCGGCCGCACCTCGCGCTCGATGCGGGCGGCCACCAGCGGCGCCTTGTCGGCGGCGACGGGCTGGGAAAAGACGAAGCCTTGCACCAGGTCGCAATCGAGCTCGCGGAGCACGTCCACCTCAGCCGACAGTTCGGCTCCCTCCGCTACCACCGTCATGCCCAACCCGCGCGACAGGGCGATGATGCCGCCCAGCAGCTTGCGCTTCGCCGGCGCACTGGAAATGCCGTCCACGAAGGCCCGGTCCACCTTAAGCCGGTCGAACGGCAGACGTGTCAGATAACCGAGCGAGGAATAACCCGAACCGAAATCGTCCAATGCCAAGCGAACGCCGAGAGCGGACAGCGCCATCAGCGTGTGACTTGTCCGCTGTTCGGTATGGTCCACGAACAGACTTTCAGTCAGCTCCAGGCAGAGCAGATCCGCCGGAAAACCGGTCTCCGCCAGCACAGTGGATACTGCGGTCTCAAAATTCGTGCTCCATATCTGGGCGGGCGAGACGTTGACCGAGACGGATCGCCGCGGCAGCCCGGCATCCAGCCAGGCGCGGCCCTGCCGGCAGGCTTCGCGCAGCACCCATAGGCCGAGATCAACGATGAGTCCGGAGCTTTCGGCAATGGGGATGAACTCTGCCGGTGAAATCGGCCCGCGCTCGGGATGGCTCCAGCGCAGCAGAGCCTCAAAGCCGGTGACACACCCCGCCCGCAAGTCCACTTGCGGCTGGTAATGAGCTTGAAGGGTACCGGCCTCCACGGCGTGGCGTAGATGCCGACCGAGATCGAGCTTCTGCTGAACTGCCTGGGCATAGATCGGTTCGAACAGTTGCGCCCGGCCGCGGCCGGCCTCCTTGGCCATGTAGAGCGCCAGGTCCGCATTGCGCATGGCGGTCTCGGCCGCGAGTCCGTGCTCCGGCAGACAGGCGATGCCGATCGTAGCGCCGATGAAGGCCTCGCCCTCGGTGAGATCGACAGGGCCGGACAGCTTGGCGATGATCCGGTCGGCAAACTCCGTCAGCGCAGCGTCGGACGTGCCGCACCCGTCCGCCAGCACGGCAAATTCGTCGCCGCCGAGCCGAGCGATGAAGGCTTGCGGCCCCAACTCCAGCCGCAGCGTAGCCGCCACCCGGATCAGCAACTCATCACCGGCGGCATGGCCGAGGGAATCGTTGACCTCTTTGAAGCGGTCGAGGTCGATGAGGAGCAGCGCGCCGCTGCGGCCTTCCATGGCACAGTTCTCGATCATATCGCCAAGCTGCCGCTTGAACAGCGCGCGGTTGGCAAGGCCGGTCAAAGGGTCGCTGTAGGCAAGCAGTTCAAGCTTGCGCTCGGCCTCCTTGCGCTCGGTGACGTCCTGCACAGTGCCGAAAATACCGATGACTTTGCCATGGGCGATGTCCGCCTTGCAGGTGATCGCGAGATCGTGGACCGTGCCATCCGGGTGCAGGATGCGCAGATCGATGGCCTCGGTCCCGCAGGTGCGGAGAACCCGTTTCTGCAATTCGAGGAAACGCTCGGCGTCGTCGCCCATGAAGTAGGACTTGGTGTTTTCGTGGCTCGGCTCGAATGTTTCTGGATCGAGACCGAGAAGGTGAAAGAGCTCAGGCTCCCAGACCGAACGGCCGGTGTCCAGCCGATAGCTCCAGGTCCCGATCTTGCCGAGCCGATGCGCCTCGCGCAGCGCCCGTGTGCGCTCGTCGAGCTTGGCCTCTGCCGCCTTCAATTCGGTGATGTCGTTGGATGTGCCGCGATAGCCGAGAAAGGTGCCGTCGTCGGCGAAGATCGGCTTGCCGTTGGTGCGGATACTAATGCGCGAGCCGTCCTGGCCGATCAGCGTATAAGCGAAGTCGCGAAATGGGCGATGGGCTTCCATGTCAGCCCGATGCCGCGCCATAGCCTCCTCGTCCTCCGGTGCGTAAGCCAGTTCCCACCGCGTCCGCCCACCGG
Source organism: Hyphomicrobiales bacterium (assembly GCA_017305555.1). Lineage (GTDB taxonomy): Bacteria > Pseudomonadota > Alphaproteobacteria > Rhizobiales > Xanthobacteraceae > 62-47. Next base: position 11,387 of record JAFKKM010000042.1, read on the forward strand.
CGGCCACCGTCTGAAGGGCATCGTTACCCGTAAGCAAGCGAGGATAGGGCAGCAGCCGATGGGAGGCGTCGCTCTCCCAACACCAGTCCGAGGCGGTGCTGACGAAATCGGCCAACCGCTGCTCGCTCTCCGCCAAGCGCCGCAGTGCGGAGGTCTCTTCCGTGACGTCGCGGACCATGCCGGATACGCGCCGCACCTCACCGTGCGCATCGAATTCGGGCTCGCCATGCACCATGCAATCGAGCAGACTGCCGTCGGACCTACGAAGCTTTGTCTGCACTGCGTAGGACTGTCCGCTGGCCCAGCAGGCCGCGTAGTGCGCAGCCAGTATTTCGCGGCTTTCGGGCAGATAAGATTCACGCACTTTGGCAATCGAGATGAAGCCATCCGCCGTTTCGAATTCGTAGAAGGCAGCGAGTTCAGGCGATATCCAGAAATTAGTCGCGTCAGGGCTTTCCGATTCCCAATAGCCCATGCGGGCCATCCTGATGGCGCACCGCAGCAAGCGTTCCTCATGCCAACGGAGACGCGCTACCCGCGTGGCGGCCTGTCCTTGCGATAATCTGCGAGCGGCCATCGGTCCCCCGACCAAAACGCTAACGTACAAGTCTCCAACCAACCGGTTAGCATATGGCGCGACAATCGAGGAGAGGCGGACGGGGCAATCCGGGAGTCTTCCAAATATCTGGTATAATTTTCGTGAATTCCGCAACCGGCATCCCGCTGCGGAAGAATTAGATCTGTGTCAGGAACTCCGAATAGATCGACAGTCGTCAGAAAGAGATCAGAGTTCGCACGGGGTTTTCCCCGAGCGAAAATTGTCTCGTTCCCAATCGTCGCCCGGAAAAGGCAGCCCGCGCTCGAGCGACTGCGGCAGGATGAGTCCTGCCATCACGGAACCGATATTCAAATCGATTGTCGATCTCACACGAGCTTAATCCCACGCCACCTCATGACGCATCACGAACGGATTGAGCAGGCGATGCACCTCGTCGGCCAGCGCGGCGCGCTGATCGTTCGGGACTTGCGCAAGCGTTACCGTGGCCAAGCTGCCGTGGCTGCCATGCGCACCCACCTCGACCTTGCAATCGATCCCGCGCTCGCGGATCGGCGCGAGAGTGCCGGCAAAAACCCGTGAGGCCGCATCCCAGCGGAGCTGCGGCTTGAAGACTTTTCCGACCCCGGTAAGCGGCATCGGATCAACCGCGATGACCTGCACCGGAACAGCAGCGCGTTCAGGCGTTCGCTCCCGCGCCCACGCCTCAAGCTCGCCCGGCGCGACGCTCGCGCCCGGCTTCAACTGAACGTAGCCGACCGGCAGTTCGCCGGCATAGGCATCGGGCTGACCGACCACGGCCGCCAAGCTGACGGCGGGATGTTGGAACAGGATATCCTCGATCGGACCGGGATCGATATTGTGGCCGCCACGGATCACCAGATCCTTGGCGCGGCCGGTGATCCAAAGCAGCCCATCCTTGTCGAGGCGTCCAAGATCGCCCGAATTGACCCAGCCGGCGTCGACGAACGCTTCCTTGTTGTGCGCGTCATTAAGATAGCCGCTGAAAACACCCGGTCCCGCCATTGCCACAACGCCGATCTCATCGACGGCACAATCGCCGATGGCCTGCCCGGATGCATCGAGCTTGACGATGCGAACCCGCGCGTAAGGCATCGGGAATCCAACCGAACCAATTCGGATCGGCTGGTCGGGAAAGGCGATGGTGTGGACGCTCGACGTCTCGGTCATGCCATAGACTTCCAGTACCGGAAGCCCGAACTTCTGCTGAATCGCGTTGCCGACCGCGACCGGGATTGCCGATCCTCCACCGGCGGCGAACCTCAGGCTCGACAGATCGGCATTGCCGGGAGGAATGCCGAGCACTGCCGCCAGAACAGTCGGCACGCTCGAAAGCGCTTCGGGTTTGAAGCGTTCGACAAGGCCCCAGATATTCTTCACCGACGCCGGATTGCGCCATCCGGCGGGCGAAAGAACCACAAGGCAGCCGCCGGCTGAAAGCGTGGTCAGGACTTGCGTGAGCGAGCCGCCGACATGAAACAGCGGCATTCCGAACAGCAGGTTGCCGCCGGGTTTGGTCTTGAGAATGAGATTGACCGCCCAAGCCTGATAAATCTGATTTTCATGCGTATGACGAACCAACTTCGGCGTGCCGGTGGTGCCGCCGGTGTGGAAGTAGGCAGCGACGTCCTGAGCAGAGATCGGCCGACCGCTGACAAGACGGTCGGATGGTTGATCCTTCATGAGTTCGTTGAAAGAATGCACCCCGTTGGCGGGATCGGCGGCGCCATGCACGACCACGATCGCCTTGAGGTGCTTCAATTTGCCGCGCACCTGCTGCACCTTTTGCCAGATGTCGGTCCCCGGCATCGGGCCAAGGGTCACCAAAACCTTGGTCTGTGCGGCCTCGAGGATTTCCTCGATCTGATGCGGCTCGAGGAGCGGATTGATCGGATTGACGATGCCCGCCGCCTCGGCGCCGAACAGCGTGATGAAAGCCTCGGGCAAAAGCGGCAGCATGAAGCTGACCACGTCGCCCGCGCCGACGCCGAGCGCGTGAAACATGTTCGCGGCCCGAGTCACGCCGGCGAGAAAATCGCGATGGCTGATGACAAGCGGCTGATCGGCTGGGTCGGCGTTAGCCAGAAACTGAATGGCCGGCGCATCGGGATTGCGACCCGCACCGAGCTTAATCGCGTCATAAGTGCTCGCCGCCGCGATGCGGTCGCGGTAAGGGGTTTGCTCGAAGGCGCGCACCTCGGCGTCGTTGGTGAATTTCGGATACTCATCGCCGATCAAACGATCCAGCAAATGTGCGCCCGGCATATCTGTCCCCTCCTCGAAATCGTTTCTTCACGCAACCGGATGGCCGTGTCTTCTGCGGACAAGGTGCCGACGGCGGATCGCGCGCATCACGCTTCAGAAACGAACGTCGCTTCCGAAGCCGAAGTCGCCGCGATCCTCACAACAATGTTCGATAATTTGTCCGGCGTCCATTCCCGGATTTTCCGGGAAACGGATACCTTTGCCGGGTGCCCCACCCCACCCGGAAGCAGCTTCAGCGGCCGCCCGAGTTTTTGGGGCGCGTCCTTTGTCCTCGGGATACGACGTCCAGGTCTTGCGGCGCGAAAGCCTCATGCGCGGCATTCGCATTTACATTCTGATCAGAACCACGCCGGAGATGAGCATCCCGGCATCCGCCAGCCTTGCGAGATTTTCCGGCTGCTGTTGCAGGCCCAGCAGTCCGAAATGATCGAACACAATCGAGGCGCTTCATCGTAGCCCGAACATTACTCGCATACTCTTACAGGAATCGGCAGGGCACCAATCTTAGCTGCACAAGCAATACCCCCCAATCAGAGCGCGTGGCAATTGCGTGTCGTCGGCGTTCATGCGGATGACGCGGTCAGGTCTTGCGGCGCGGCCGTCGGATCGCCCTGATCTTCCCTGCGGCACCACCACCGCAGAAAAAGCGCTCGCCGCCATCCGACTCCAGGCCCGAAACGCCGGTGTCCGTCGGCATATCGAGCTTCTCCAGAATCTCACCGGTCTTGGCATCGATGCGTCGCACGTCGCTGCCATCGTCATCCCATGTGGCGTGCCAAAGATCGCCGTCGATCCAGCTTACCCCGGTGACCAGGCGATTGGATTCGATCGTACGCAAAATCGCACCCGTCTCCGGATCGATCTGATGGATCTTGCGGCCGCGATGCTGCCCGACCCATAGCGAGCCTTCCGCCCAGGCAAGGCCGGAATCACCACCGGCGCCGGGTGCGGGAATGCTGGACAGCACCTCGCCCGTGTCCGGATCGATTTTCCGGATTCGATCCTCCACGATCTGAAACAGATGCCGTCCGTCGAAAGCCGTTCCGGCATGAGCAGCAACGTCGATCGAGCGAACGACCTGTCCGCTGGCCGGGTCGAGCGCGTTCAGCCTGTCGCCGGACGCAAACCAGACATGGCGGCCATCGAAGGTAAGCCCATGCACATGATCGGTGTTTGCAAACGGTCCGTATTCCTGAAGGACTTCAGCCTTGGCATGTTTCATCCCTTCACTCCTGATGCAAATGTTGGAAACAGATCACTAGCCGCCCGGCAGCGGAGCTGGGAGTAACAGTGTTGTCGGGAAGCCCGGAATCGGCGGCGTCATCCAGCGGCACGCACGGCCACGACCGAACGATTGCACCTTGCCGGCACCCGAAAGTTGTTCGAGCGCGCGCTGCACGCTACGCGGGCTGACGCCAAGCGCAATCGCCAGTGCCGAGCTCGACCACGCCTCGCCGTCGGCGAGCAATGCGAGAAGGCCGGCATGTCGCTCCTCGACGACCGGCGCCAGTACAACGACGTCGCTTGCATGCTTTGGCGACAGCACAAAGCCTCGCTCCGTCGCATTGATCTCCGCAAGCGCGCCAAGCTCGGCACGGAGTCGCCCGATCTCCACGCGCAACCGTGCGCGATGAGATTCATCGGCGTGTTTTGCGCGGAAGGCGCGCCTGACCAATTCATCCCGGGTGACGTCGCCGGGCCAGCCTTCGGCCAGCGCGCGCGCAAGAGCAAACAACACCGGGCGGCTCGCGAGCGAGACGACTTCTGTCGCGGTTCTGACGGCGTTGCGGCAAGCGTCGATCACCAAGGCATCCGACGCCAGCAGCATCTCGACGTCTTCCAGCAGAAGAGTGCGCCCACTACCGCGCGTGATGGCACGCGCAGCCGGTTGCGCCATCAGCAACGCGACGCTCTCCACTTCGGCCAGCAACGCGGAGCTGCCGGTCGCCTGCGCCGCATACGCAGCCCGGCCGAGTGCATCGCGGGCGGCGCGCGTCCGCAACCGTCGGATTGCCACGCCCGCCATCGCCAGTTCGTAGCCGGCGCGCGACGCTGGCGAAAGCGGCGCCGGCTCGACGCGCGAGAGCACACGCTCGGCGTCGTCGATGCGACCGATCAACAGCAGACGGCGCGCCACAAGGCACGCCGCCTGTGCGGCGTTAATGCGATCACCGCGTCGTTCGAGCACCACCCGTGCCGCATCGAGCGATTGGACGGGCCAAGTGAGATCGCGCGACACCAGCGCGATTTCCGCTTCGGCAACCACGCATCGCGCCCGCGCAACCTGATCCCGGGGACCGAAGGCCTGCGCGGCCTGCTTGAGAAGATCTTTCGCGCGGGTCAGGTCGCCAAGTTGCGCCATGGCGATGCCGCGCAACGCCATGGCGGGCGCGTCGTCACGCAAAGCAATCCGCTTCAAGGCGCTGAGAGGGTCGCCCGTCGCAAGAGCTAGCGCCGCGGCGGTGATCAGCGAATCCATCGCAATCCCGTCACACTTGTAACTCCCACCCTCTGAATGCCCGGTGCCAGAATTTGTCTCACAAGCAACAGCGTGATGTGCCTCCAGCCGGAAGGCGCGGAACTCGCTCAAGCCAGGAGATTTGAAGCACCATGACTACATCAGCCCGGAACGAACCGAAAGGCGGAGGAACTGCCATGCAAACACCACCGGTCGTATCGTCACAGGAATGGGATGCCGCGCGCGAGCAGCTTCTGGTCAAGGAAAAGGCTCATACCCGCGCGCGCGATGCGCTGGCCGCGGAGCGGCGGCGGATGCCATGGCTTGCGGTGAAGAAGGCTTATCAGTTCGACGGGCCTGACGGCAGGGTCAACCTGCTCGATCTGTTCGACGGACGCCGCCAATTGATTGTCTACCGCGCCTTCTTCGAACCCGGCGTCCACGGCTGGCCGGAGCATGGGTGCATCGGCTGTTCCCTCGGCGCCGATCAGGTCTCCAACCTCGCCCACCTTCACGCACGGGACACAACGCTGGTCTACGCCTCGCGCGCCCCGCAAGCCGATATCGCACGGCTGAAGGCGCGCATGGGTTGGACCATCCCCTGGTACACCATCACCGATAGTTTCGATGCCGACTTCGGCGTCGATCAATGGCACGGCCACAACGCCTTCATCCGTGACGGCGAGTGTGTATTCCGCACCTACTTCATCAACAGCCGGGGCGATGAGGCGATGGGCACCGTATGGAGCTATCTCGACATGACCGCGCTCGGCCGCCAGGAGACGTGGGAGGATTCACCGGCCGGCTATCCCCAAAGTCGCCCGTACAAATGGTGGAACTGGAACGACAGTTACATCCCCAACGCCGCGCCGGACCCGAAATGGGTCGCCGTATCGGACGCCGGCGAAGCTGCCTTCCGAAACAAGCAAGGAGGTATCAAACCATGAGCGACCTTTGCTCTAACGGGCTCGATGGACAAGCGCTCCGTCGAAACGCGGCCGCGGCCGCGGTCGCGGACGGTCTAGCGCTGATTGCCTCACCGGTGTTCGCCGCGATGGCCGCGCTGACGCATATGACGGACGGCGGCCTCATGCCGTGTTCGGCGGCGTACGCGTCGCCGCTAGGCGGAATGGCGACCATGTATCTGCTGATGAGCGCCTTTCATGCTGCGCCATGGATCAGGATGATCCGTACCCGGTTCGCGGACACTCCGCCTTCGCACCCACGCACGTGATGCGATCCGACTAAACAAAGCGATTGACGCTTCGCGCGCGTCAATCGCAATGCCACAACCGCGATCAGTCTCGCACAGGACATTTTACTTGTAGCCGCCCAGACCGACTTACCGGGGATCACGATGTGCGCGTCTCATATGTCACTGGCCGGTCGCCGGCTGCATCGTGCCGAGGATGCTCACCAGCGCCAGAACCATCCATCCCAATAGTTGTTCGCCAAGCACATGGTCGCGTAGCCTGAGCGACCACCTGCTCCATTCATCGGGTGCGTCCGCTCGCACGTCGCTCATCGACGGGACAAGCCAAAACCGGTTCGCGGCGGCGAGCGCCAACATCGCCGCGAACAGCACCAGCTTGCCGAGAAGAAGCAGTCCGTATGACGTCGTCAGCAATCCGGATAGCGATCCCACCAGGAACCAGCTGTTGACGAGGCCCGATCCGATCAATGTCGCCACCGCGATGTAACCCATGCCGGAGAATCGCAGCAAAATCTGCACCGCCTGTTTTGGCTGCACCGGCAGATCCCTTGCGCCGGAACGCGGCATGATCGCCACAAGCGAGACGAGGCCTCCAAGCCAGGCCCCCGCAGCGAGAAGGTGTGCGCCATCCGACATCATATGAATGATTCCGGCCCATCCCTCCTCGACCTGGGTGTGGCCGGTTCCCGCCAACGACACCAGAAGTACCGCGGCGAAAGCCAACGTCACCCAATAAGACACCGAACCGAAGCAAACATCCCATGCCGCCATCCCAACGATGACGAGCGCAACCAGCATTCGCAGCGACCAGACGTTGCCGAAGCTGGTGTTGTAGATAACCGCGTGCAGCGTCTCCGCATCGGCGAGATCGCCGATGCGGCCCCCCATGTTTGCAACCACAAATGCAAACCAGCACAGACCGCTGACCAGCGCGGCAACGGCTGCCATGAGAATCCACTTTCCCCGCCACCGTCTCAAGATGGACGGTTCGCCCCCTGTGCAGGCGTAGAACGGGAAAAGCGCCAGCCCAACGAGCGACGTCGCCGCCGCATAGTGCAGGAATCGTGCGACGAGCAATCCGATTTCGATCATCGGTGGCTCACGCCGAAAGAATAAGTCCCCTTGATGCGGTGCGTGTCGTCAGAAACCGCATACCAATCGACCCTGTATTCGCCGGCAGCCATGTCCTCCAATACCGGCACCACCAATCGCTTCTTGTCGCCGGGATCGATCGCCGCTTTTCCGACTGCGACTGTTCGACCTGTCTTGTCCTTGATCGCGATGCCGGAGAATTTCGGAATGACCCCTTCATTGAAGGTAATTCTGATCTGCTTCGGCGGCGTTGTGACAGATCCCGCAGCCGGTTCAGCCGCCTGAAGTTGCGGATGAGCGAATGCAACCCCGTCGAAAAACGCCGCTGCGAGGATTGCGAGCATCGCTATGAATATGGTTCGCATCTCATTCTTCCTGTTTGCGCATTGGATGCGGACGCCGATCGGCGCTCCGCAATTCAATTCATAGGGATAGGTACGGCACGCGACGCCGCCGTGCCGTCCGGCGTTACTTTTCCCTCTGCATCTTTGTGACAGCGACGCCGGAAGCCGTCCGCCCGGCTTCGAACAATACCTTGTCGCCAACCTTGACCTGCTTGAGCATCGCCGGGTCCTGAACGCGGAACACCATGGTCATGCCCTCGTCCATGTCGAGGCTTTTGATCGGGCCGTGTTTCAAAGTGATCTTGCCGGCGGCTTCGTCGATCTTCTTGACCTCGCCTTTCACCATATCCGTCCGCGCCATCGTCGCCGTCGACGACAGGGCGATGGAGATTGCGAAAATTCCTGCCATCAGGTTGCGCGCTTTCATTTTGATTCCTTTCGATCGTTACGCCTTCCATCGGAAAGCCGTTTTCCCGTCGCCACCATTCATTGCTGGCGCGGCAATCTCATTCACACCGGCGCGCTTACATCTTCATGTCCTTGGTGTGCTTGTGCTTCATACCCTTCATCGGCGGCTTCGTGTCGTGCGGCGCGCTCGTTGGCGCGGACTGCGGCGGCGGCACATCGGTAGACGCGACCTCATAGGCGACCGTGCCTTCCGGAAACTTGTAGGGCCCCGGATCACGGTAATCGTCACGGCCCAGCCCCTCGCGAATCTTCATCACCGTGAACATGCCGCCCATCTCGATCGGTCCGAATTGTCCGGTGCCTGTCATCATTGGCAGCGTGTTGTCTGGCGCGGGCATTTCCATCTCGCCCATCGCCATGCCGGTCGATCCCATCACCATGGCATCCGGCGCGAGCTTGCCGATCGCTTTGGCGAGATCCTTCTTCGACACACCGATCAGGTTGCGAACGTCGTGCCCCATCGCATTCATGGTGTGATGCGACTTGTGGCAGTGGAACGCCCAGTCGCCGGGATTGTCGGCCAGCATGTCGAACGCGCGAACGGCGCCGACCGGCACGTCGATGGTCGTCTCCGGCCATTGCGCGCTCTCGGGAATCCAGCCGCCGTCCGTGCAGCTGACGCGGATATTGTGGCCGTGGACATGGATCGGATGATTGGTCATCGTCAGATTTCCGATCCGCACCCGAATATTGTCGCCGAGACGAATGGGAAGCGGATCGATGCCGGGAAACACCCGGCTGTTCCAGGTCCACATGTTGAAGTCGGTCATTTCGTTGACCTTCGGCAGGTACGTGCCGGGGTCGATCAGATAGCTGCTCATGATGAAGACGAAATCGCGATCGACCGGCCGGAACGAGGGATCGCGCGGATGCACAATGAACATGCCCATCATGCCCATCGCCATCTGCACCATCTCGTCGGAATGCGGGTGGTACATGAAGGTGCCGCTCTTCTTCAGGTCGAACTCGTAGACGAACGTCTTGCCCGGCTTGATGTGCGGCTGCGTCAATCCGCCGACGCCGTCCATACCGCTTGGCAGAATCATGCCGTGCCAGTGAACGGTGGTGTGCTCCGGCAGTTTGTTGGTGACGAAGATGCGGACCTTGTCGCCCTCCACCGCTTCGATCGTCGGCCCCGGCGCCTGACCGTTGTAACCCCACAGATTCGCCTTCATGCCGTCGGCGAATTCACGCACCACCGGCTCGGCGACGAGATGAAACTCCTTCCAGTCACCGTTCATCCGCCACGGCAGCGACCAGCCGTTAAGCGTGACGACCGGACGATAGTCTGGGCCACTGGTCGGATGCAGCGGCGGCTGCATCGTTGCCTTATCCATGATCGGCGCTTCCGGAATATTCGCGGCCTGCGCGCGGCCGCTGACCGCGCCGGCGCCAACCAGCGCTGCCGTCCCCAGAAATCCTCGTCGCGACAACATGCGTGTTCTCCTTCAGTGACCGCCGCCACCGCCGACCAAGGCGGTGGTCGATGGGCGTGCATCGATTTGCGTCTCTCCCGAACCGCCGCCATTCACGGCAGTCTGTAGATCCGATTGCGCAAGCCAGAAATTGCGTTTGGCATCGATGGCCGCGCGCATCGAGGCGATGCGCTGGCGCGCCTCGACCAGCAGTGCAAAGACATCCACCTGCATACTGGAAAAGCGCAGTTGCATTTCCTCGGTGATGATCTTGCGCAGTGGCAGCACCTCGCGCTGATATTGCCGGGCGATCTCATAGGTCGACCGGTAGGTCCGGTATGCGTCGCGCGCTTCCGATCGCACCGCGACGGCTTTCTCAGTCAGGCGATTGAACGCCTGATTGTAGGTCTCGGTTGCCTGCCGCACCCGCACCTCGCCGCCATCGAAGATCGGGATCTGGAACTGGATGTCGTAGCCGCGCTCGCGGAAACGCGAGCCGTCGGGATCGCGCGTGGTCTTCGCAATCCCCGCGACGTCAAGTAGCGTGACGAAGCGGCTCGCCTCCGTCAGGTTGAGCGCTTTCGCCAGTGCATCCAGTTCGATCCGGGCGATCTGCAGATCAATGCGATGCGTGACGGCATCCACTTCGATCGACGGCAAGGCCGAGGGGCGCCGCGGCAACGGCGGCAGCGTCTTCGGGATGCGGAATGCAAGATCGCCGCCCCAAAGACCCATCAGGCGCGCAAGGCGTTCGCGTGCGCTGGTCGCCTCCTGACGCACCGCGGCAAGATCGGCGGTTGTCTCCGCGTAGAACACCTGCTCACGCGCCTGATCGAGCTTGTTGAGCGAGCCGGTCTCTCCCAGCTTCGATGCAAGTTTCGCGGTCGCTTCTGCCGTCGATTTGGCGTCGGTCAGAACACCTGTCATCTCGCTGGCAGCAACGGCACGATAATAGGAGCGGCGCACATCGGCCGCGAGCCGCAACGTTTCCAGCGCTGCCCGCAATTGCGCCCGACGGAAACGCTTCCTCGCGATTTCAGAGCGGAACGGCAACGTCGCCAGCGCGAGGATGTCGCCGACCACCTGACGCTCGATCTCGATTGCGCCGCCACCTGAGATTCGTGAAATCGAGAATGTCGGGTTAGGCGGAAGGCTGTCCTGAACCAGATCGGTTTCCGCCAACGCCAGTTCGTTGTAGGCGGCTTGCAGTCCACGATTGTTCAGCAGCGCAACCTGAACGGCGCTTTCCACACTCAGCGTCTGGCGCAGCAGCCGTTTGACGGAGTCGTTCGCGATATGTGCATCATCGCTGGAGCGGATCGCAACGACATCCTTTCTGATGGTGCCATCCGTGATCGCCGCAACCGTGCTCATGCCACCGTCGGGCGAGAACGTCGCGCAGCCGGACAGAAAAAGGGAAATGGTGAGTACCAGCACCGACCGCCGGTGTCGAAGGAGGTCGCGATGCGGCGACACGCCACGCAAAATCGTCATGACATGCTCCTAGTGCTCGTGCCCGGATTTCGATGACGGCGCCGCGCGCTGGTTCTGCTCCTTCCAGCCGGACGGCGTCGTCGGTCGAAGGCTGGTGTATGGCGCAACCGTCGATCGGTAGCCGACGCCTGCAACCTTTGCCCCGGGATCAGCAGGGTCGGTGCCGACCAGCGGCACGGTCTGCGTGGCACAGCCGCCCAAGAGCATGGCGGCGACAGCTAACGCCACGAATATCCCTGCTCGTTTTTCGAATCCTGCACGCACCACCGATGCCACGGCGGCGGCAGTCGCCCCAATCTGCGCTGACATAAGAGTTTCCTGAACTGACGATGGACCACAGGCACTCATGCCCCGAACGGGCACGGCACCGCGTCATGCTTGTCTCAGGTCAGGAAATGGGGGGACGGTAATGCACGGCGGGCGCATTGTCCGTCAGCTTGCGATAGCTGTCGGACACCCGGATCGCCTTTGGCGCCGATGGTTGTGTCATTGCGACGTACAACGCGGGAATCGCGGTGACGCACATCAGACCACAGCACTTTCCGTCCATCATGTGCGATGCTTTTGCCGGACTGAAATCGCTTTTCACCGCCGCGGCTTTCACGACGTGATCGACGGACGGATCGGCCTGCATCTGGACGCCGGAATGGTGATGGGCATGCCCGTCCTGGTGAACGTGCATCGTGCTCTTATCGTGCACGTGCACCATGCCAGGGATGTGGCCTTCGCCGGTCAGGCAATAAGCGGTGGCCCGACTGCCCGGCAACGCAAAAGAAAGTGTCGGCGCGAGCACGCAAAGCAAATAGACCAGGGCAATCAACCACCCTGCTCTCCGCCGTAGCGTTCTGGTCAGCCGTACAAACACGAGTGCTTCAACGTTTCCGATCGGTCGCTCTCAGATGAATCAATCATAGAGATGAATCCATGCATCGCCAAGTCGGCAACGCATTCTTCATCGATAGCGACGATCGGCGCCATGTCGACAATCCGCATCCGGCAACATAGCCCGTGAGGAAAATCCGTTCCTGACACCCGGCTTCTCAACCAAATTAAAAAGGGTTGCGAGACATTGATCCCGCAACCCTCAAATTATTTATCAGCCAGCTTCTGACAGTTACCAAGTGTACCGGAGTCCGGCCTGCGCACCGATGGTCTGGAAAGCACTGCTGGGGATAAGGGGATTGAACGCGACCTGCTGCGACATCGCCGTGCCATGAACCTCAAGGTAGGATGAGAAGTTCTGGGTCCAAATCACGTTCATCTTCGCGGAACCGCGAATACCATACAAGTCCGCCATGCCGGCGAAACCGCTGGAATCGACGATCCGGAATCCAATAGCAGACACCGTTGGCTGCACCTTGTAACCCATCCAATTCATCTCGGTGCCGATACGGGCGCCGCCATGAATTTCGGTGCTATCGCCGGTCTTGTTGCCGAAGTTCCCGCCATAGCTCTCCGAATAAGTCACACCGACTGTCGGTTCGAACCAAACCGAATAAGGAAAGTCAAAGCGATACTGCGTATTAAAGGTGTAGCCGACCGAACTGCCGTCTGTCGGCACCACGAACGGAAGGTTAAACGTACTTCGGCTCCAACTGAGTAGAACCGACGCATCGGCCGAGAATCCGCCGTTCAAGTACGATACGGTCGCCGAGGTCGACGGCATGGAGCCGTCCATACCCGCTGAGTTGGACCAGGAGTGTCCGCCGGTCCCGATGAACGTCAAGGCATCGGTTGCACCGAAGACACCAATTTTCGTGATATCGAACGCCCCGACGACAGTTTCAACATTCACGTTGACCCCGGCACTCGCGTGGTCAACGCTCCCGACGAGGTTTGCCCCATACAGCCAGGATGGCGTGGCGGCGACGAGCGCCGGTGCCTTGGCGTATCCCAGCGCGCCGAAAGGGTTGCTGATCTTCCGTTGAGCGAACAAATCCCGACCGTCGAAATCGGACGACTCTCCACTGAACCGCAGCGTACCGGCCGGCGGAACGACACGACGTCGCGAGACCTCGTCGCGAACCGTCTGAACGATGTTCTGGATGACGTTGCCAATAATTTCCTTCTGAACATCGGCACCGCTTTGAGCGGCAGCGGGCTGCACCATCATTGCGGAAATAGCTGCGGCGGACAGCAAGCCCACCGAAAACTTAAATGAGCGCATTATTATACCCCAAAAAATATCCTCGCCTAAAAAATACCATGATCCATTCGGGGAACTAGTGCCTAAATGCCACAGTCGATTGGAACCCTCTCCACGACTTCGGCGCGAATTAAACTCAAAAGACCATCGGCGGCCGGTGAACCCCGGTCGATGACGAGCCGTCTTATTCACTGTTCCTTTTGGTTGCCGTCATTCATAATTTCCGCGACTGACGAAAATCGAGAACGACCTATTATTTCGCGCTTTTGAGCTCGCTTTTCGGGGCAAAATGAGATGTGCAAATTTATTTCCCAGTCGGGACAGGATGCGCACGGTGGTCGCAAGGCTCCGCATAGGCCCTCTTTTCTGAGCAATCGGCGTCTCATCGCAGCACTTCGGGCTGCGACCTTTTGTCTGACTCTCTCGGTACTTTCATTTGGCGGGATCGTTTCGGCCTCGGCCGAGGAGCGCATTGCACTTGTCATCGGCAACAGTGAGTACCGCAACGTCGGCAAACTCCCCAATCCGGTCAACGACGCGGCTGACATGGCCGAATCCCTGAAGCGGCTTGGCTTCAACGTCAATCATCTAAGCAATGTCGATTACGACAGTTTCCGACATGCCTTGATCGACTTCGGTAAAGCCGCCAAGACGGCCGACAAAGCGGTGATCTTCTACGCAGGCCACGGCGTCGAAATCGACGGCAAGAACTGGCTCATCCCGGTCGATGCGGTGATCAAGTCCGCCGTCGACGTTTATGCCGAAGCGATCAACCTCGAAACCCTGATCGACATTTCGATCTATCCAAAAATCCTCGGCCTCGTGATCCTCGATGCCTGCCGAAACGATCCGTTTGCCGTGGCCTCGACATCGACCGGCCGCTCACTTGCAAACAGCGGCACCAGCGATTCCAAAAAGAAGCACGCGAAAGCATCCGCTGCATCGGCTGCTCCGATCCAGGTCGCAGCGCGCGGCCTCGCGCCGGTCGAGGTCAACGATAACGTGCTGGTTGCGTTTGCCGCAGCCGCGGGTACCACCGCCAGCGACGGCGCGGGTCGCAACAGTCCTTACTCGGGCGCGCTGCTGCACTATATCGAAAAGCCGGATCTCGAAATCAATTACCTGTTCAGAAACGTTCATGACGACGTTCTGAAAGAGACGAGAACCCAGAGTCCCACCGTCTACGGCACCCTTTCCCGGGAAGAAATCTACCTTAGCGGCCTTGCCAATATTGCGGCCGGCGACGTCAATGCCGACGCGGAAAAAGTGGCGTGGGCGTTCGTGCGCACGACGAGCGACATTGCAACGCTGCGTCGCTTCGCGGAGCAATTTCCCGCAAGCTCCCATTTGTCCGAGACGCAGGATCGGATTGCGAAGCTTGAAAATGCCGAAAAGCTCGCCTGGTCAATCGTCGAGAAGGAAAAGTCTGCTCCCGCGTATCGCGCCTTCCTCGACCTCTATCCGAGCGGCGAGCGCGCCGAAGGCGCGCGCGCGACGTTGGCTTCGCTGCAAACGGCATCCGGTGCAGGGACGCGAGCGCCAGCCGCGCTGAACCTGCCGAAACCACCGGCCTCGACTTATCAGCTCGCATCCGCATCACCCGAGGCAACGACCGGGAATACGATTTCGATCGACAAGGCCTGGGATGTGCTCAGGGATTCCCACGACAAGGCCCTCGTCGGAAAGTTCGCGGAGAAATATCCCAGCCTGCGCGAGCATCGTCTTCCCGCAGGAAGCGATCTGGCATTGCGGCCAGTCAATCTGACCGATTGGATGATGCGAACGGCACAGGATGAGGATGTGAACAGCTGCTTCGGCGGCAATGCCGCAGCGTGCGCCAAGGCCGCGAGCCGATATCCGGAGTACGTTCAACTGCAATTCCAGCTCTGCCGGACCACGGGCGAGCGGGCCGGATGTATGCAGAAGGCGGTCAGGGATGCACGCAAGAAAGGCTACCTGGTTTCGGCCTACACGCGTTCGGCCATCGAAAAACAGCGCAATCGCGAATATCGGCGGACGATCGAACGCGTCAACCAGCGGGTCGGCACGATCGTGAGCAACAATGTGAGTAATGCGGTCAGCAACGCCGTCAGCAATTCGGTCAACAACGCCGTGTCGGCGGCGACGTCTCGCGCTGCCAGCCATGCGGCGTCGGCCGCGTCATCTCGCGCGGCTTCGACGGCGGCGGCCCGTGCGGCACGCAGCGCCGCATCGACGGCCGCGGCGAACGCCGCGGCGCGCGCAGCGGCCAACGCCGCAAGCAATATCAGGGTCCCATCCGACATGCGGCTCAAATCCGATATTGTCCCGCTCACACGAACCCGCGATGGCTTCCAGCTCTATCGCTACCGTTACATTGGCGATGACATAGTCTATGTCGGCGTCATGGCTCAGGATATCGCACACCAGATGCCGGCGGCGGTCTCGATCGCGAACGATGGCTATTTGCAGGTCAACTACGGCTTGCTGGGCATCGCATTCCTCACCTACAGTGACTGGGTGAGATCACACGCGATTCCGAATTGAGAATGCGACTTTCACTACGGTCGGCCATATTCACATTTGCAGCGACCATTCTTCTCTTCTGCGGCTACGCCGCCGGCGCGGAAGAGCGGCGCGTTGCATTGGTTGTCGGCAATGCCAACTATGCCAATGCGCCTCGTCTCGCCACATCGATCAACGATGCCGAGGACATCGCTGACGCCCTCACGCGTCTCGGCTTCAATATTGTTCTTCGCCGGGACGCAACGGCAGCGGACCTGCGTTCCGCGATCGAGGAATTCTCGCTGAAGTCCAGCAAGGCGGATATCGCGATCGTCTACTACGCGGGCTATAGCCTGAATGTCGGAGTCGGCGGTTATCTGGTGCCCATCGATGCCAGGCTTTCGGCTCCGTCCGAGCTTCGCGCTGAGACCATCCCATTGCCGCAAGTGATATTTGGCGCCGGCAAAGCGCACTCATTGGGCTTGGTAGTTCTCGATGCATTGCACGGAAATCCTTTTCCCATCGAAGCCGAGTCGTTGAGTATCGATCCCGGCGCTGATGCGGCTTCGTCGCGATCTGGCGGCGCGCGGAACGTGCTGCTCCTGTTCGCCACCGAGCCAAAAAAGATTTCGGTGCAAGGTCACGGGCGCAACAGCCCGTTGGCTGCGGCATTGTTGGAGAATCTCCCCAAACCGGGCCTCGAGATCAACTTCCTGCTTCGCAACGTGCGCGACCATGTGCGGCACGCGACACATTCCGAGCAAACCCCGTACATGTACGGGCAACTTTCCAAGCAGAAGATTTTTCTTGCCTCGCCCAAGGATGGCGTCGCATCCACGGCGCAGACCGAAGCCGCGAAGGTCCAGCCGTGCGACGAACTCGCGGCCGCACCCGACGACGCCGCCAAACCTTCAGAGGTCGCGGGAGTTGCGCTTGAGAAAATCGTGACTGCTGATGCGATCGCCGCATGTTCGGACGCGGTAAAACGTTTTCCCACCACCGACCGCTTTTATTATCAACTCGGGCGGGCGTTTTTTGCCGCACAAAATTATGACGCTGCACTGACGAACTACAAGAAAGCTTTCGAGCTTGGCAGCGTGCGCGCACTCTTCACTCTCGGCACGCTCTACGATCATGGCGAGGGCGTGGGCCGCGATCCGGCCCGCGCTCGCTTCTATTACGAGATCGCGGCTCAGAAGAAATTCGCTCCGGCCATCGCAAGTCTGGGTTTGCTGTACGAGACCGGAACCGGCGTCACCCAGGATGCCGCGAAAGCCTATGAGCTTTATCAGCGCGCGGCGGACCTTGGTGACGCCGGCGCAATCAACAAAATGGGCGAACTGACTGAAAAGGGACTTGGCGTCGCGCGCAATGTCAAGAGCGCACGAGCGCTGTACGAAAGGAGCGCGAAGATGGGGCATCCCGAGGCGACCGTGAATTTGGCCCGCTGCTTCGCCAACGGCATCGGTGGCCGCAAGGATATTCCCGAGGCGAGGAAGCTCCTCACGCGCGCCGCAAAGGCCGGAAGCACGCAAGCTCGCAACATTCTCGCCGCGACGAGCCGACGCGAACGAAAGTAACGGCGCGCGGCAATCACGCCGTCCGTAGTGTCGGCGGTTGCGACGGCCGGATCAGCGCAAACGTCACCTGCACGATGCCGCCGGCCAACCCCAGCGCAACGCCGATGCGCCAGGCCACCGTATAGGAGCCGAGCGCGTCGTAGAGCAATCCGCCGCCGTAAGCACCAAGGAAGCTGCCGAGTTGGTGAACCATGAAAGACAATCCCTGGATCATCGCCTGCCATCGCAGCCCGAACATCTCGGCAATGGCGCCGGCGGCGAGCGGGCTCACGCCGAGCCAGAGAAAACCCATGATGGCGCCGAACAGCAGCGTCGACATCGGCGTCGCGGGCAGCATGAAATACCAGGCGAGCGTCAGCGAGCGCAGAATGTAAATCATGCCGAGTAGCGCAAGCTTGTTCCAGCGCTGGCCAGCCCACCCGAAGAACAGCGAGCCAAGCACGTTAAAGCCACCGATCATGCCGAGCGTCTGTGCGCTCAGCATCGGATCGAGGCCGCAGATTGCCAGATAGGATGGCAAATGAGTGGTCAGAAACACGAGCTGCATACCGCAGACCATGAAAGCGCAGCTCATGACCACGAAGGAAGCATTGCTGAACGCGGTCTTCGCTGCCGTCAGTGCGCTGGCGTCACCGATCTCCTCTGATGTCGAGCTTCGTGGCAACGGGATCTTGTCGACGCGACCGGCAAACCAGGCAGCGGGGATCATGATCAGTGCGAGTACAACAAAACCTGCGAGACCGACGCGCCAGCCGAAGCCGTCGCTCAGCACCTGTCCGATCGGCGCGGACAATAGCGCTCCGAGCGAGCCGGCCGCAGATACGATGCCCAGCACAGTCGAGCGCACCGCCTCCGGCACCGCGCGGGTTGCCACCGACATCGCGATCGCAGTCGCCGTACAGGCGAGCGATGCACCGATAAAAATGCCGCCGCCGATCATGATGCTGACGACGCCGTGGGCGCTCGCCATCAGCGCCAGCCCTGCCATGTAGAGCAGCGCGCCGGCCATCATGATGGATCGGAAACCGTATCGCACCGTCATCGCGCCCGCGAGCGGTTGCAGGAATCCCCAGGCAATGTTTTGAACCGCGACGGCAAGCGTGAAGTCCGACACCGAGATGCCGATGTCGTGGGTCAGCGGCTGCATGAAGATGCCGAGGCTTTGGCGCAGCCCCATGCTGAGCGTCAGCATCACCGATGCGCCGATCAGAACGGGAAGCGCGGGACGCAGGACTTGTAGCAGCGGCATCGTTCTCGTTCTCCCGAGGCAACTACAGTCGCGTCATGACCATGCGCCGCGCTCATTTATCATTACGATTGTTACGCAAACAAGCGCAAACGCCGCTGCCATCCATGCAACACGCGAAGGGGGTCATGCCTGAAAGGAAGCCGAGCCGGTGCCACGCCGACATAGCAATTCCGGCTGAAATTCAAGAGCGGATCTTGTTGTTCGCCTCCTGAGGCGGTGAGATCATGGAGATCGTCGCGTCCAGCAGCGCCTGCACCCGCGCCGGTTGAAAGCGATTCGGCTCGACCGGGAACATCAGCATCCAGCCGTCGCCCATGGCGCTGAGCTGATCGGCAAGCAGATCGGCCGGGATGTCGCGGCGGATCACGCCCCGCTCCTGCCCTCGTGCCAGGATTGCTGTCAGCGCATCGCGATAGCGCGCATACCGCCGCCGGTAGAGCGTGGCGAAGGCCGGCTCGTGCCGCGCGTGAGCCAGCAGTTGGAATGCCGCCTGCCACGGCTCCGGATCGCTGGAGTTGATCCAGTCCAGCCACCGCTGCAAACCAACCCGGACGTCGATGCGATGCTGTCCTTTGCCGAGCAATACATCGAACTGATCGAACAGGCTTTCGGCAACGGCTATGACCATCGCTTCCTTGTTCGCGAAGTAATAAGTCACCGCCCCCGTCGTGCAGCCCGCGCGTTGCGCGACCTTGCGCAGCGAGGCGCCGGCGAAGCCCTCTCGCGCGATCACCGAAACCGCCGCCTTCAACAATTCGGCCCGCTTCGCCTCGCGGTCGCCAACCGGCCGGCCGCGCCGCGCGACCGACCCGGCATTGTTGTTTGCCGCCATGAGCCTCAAGCTCCGGTGTTACGTCTTGCGATAACGGATCAGCGAGAAATGCCCCATCGGCGGCATCGGCCGCCGCTCCGCCAGACTGACGCCGCCGTGCCGCGCCGCCCAATCGACCAGCCGCGCCCAGGGAAATTCGGGACGCCAGCCGAGCCGCCGCGCCAACGGCGAGAATGCCAGTTCAAAGATCCGGCGCGGGCCAGTCTCGGCGCCGATGTGATTGACCAGAATAAGCTCGCCGCCGGGCTTCAGGACGCGGACGAAATCATCCAGCGTCGCTTCGGGATCGGGCACTGCGGTGATGACATATTGCGCCACCACCGCATCGAAGGACGCATCCGCGAATGCCAGATTCTTGGCGTCCATCACCGCCAGCGTTTCGACATTATCGAGTTTGAGCGCTTTGACTCGCTCCTGCGCCTTGCGCAACATCGGCTCGGAAATATCCACGCCGCAAAGTCGTGTGGTCCGCGCATAATCCGATAGCGAAAGGCCGGTGCCGACACCGACGTCGAGGATTCTGCCGCCGATGCGATCAGCCTCCGCGATCGTGGACTGGCGCCCGGCATCGAACACTTTGCCGAACACCAGATCGTAGACCGGTGCCCAACGCCCATACGCCTTGGCAACGCCGGCGCGGTCGATATCGTTAGCCATGCCCCGTCCCGCGCTCAGCCACGCGCCGTTGCGAATTGACCCGCGTCGCTGCGCGCCGGGTCGTCGATAGCGGCCGGGCGCGCGCCGTCATGCCGTGCGGCCGCGCTCTTGATGAACCCGCCGCCAAGCACCCGCGCCTGCCCCGCCGGAGCATCGTAGAAAACACAAGCCTGTCCGGCAGACACGCCTTCCTCGCCTGCAACCAATTCGACTTCGTACTCGCCGTCGACCATACGCAACCACGCCGCCTGCGGCGCCCGCGTCGACCGCACCCGCACGAAAATCTCGCGCCCCTGCGCGGCAGCCTGATCGAGCGTGCCGTCGCCGATCCAGTTAACGTCGCGCAGACGAATGCGATGCATCCGCAGCGCATCGCGCGGGCCCACGATCACGCGTCTATTGGCAACGTCGAGCCGCACCACATACAGCGGCGCACTTGCAGCAATGCCAAGGCCACGCCGTTGTCCTACGGTGAAATGAGCGATGCCGTGGTGGCGGCCGAGAACGCGCCCGGACAAATCGACGATATCGCCCGGCTCCATCGCATTCGGCTTCAGCCGCTCGACGATGTCGGTATAGCGTCCGGTCGGCACGAAGCAGATATCCTGGCTGTCATGTTTTTCGGCCACCGGCAATTCGAACCGTCGCGCCAGTTCGCGCACCTGCGGCTTGGTCATGTCACCGAGCGGGAAACGCAGATGGGTGAGTTGTTCGCGCGTGGTCGCGAACAGGAAATAACTTTGATCGCGATCGGCGTCCGCAGCGCAGACCAGTCCACGCGAGCCGTCAGCCAGCCGCCGCGATGCAACGTAGTGACCAGTCGCCAGCGCAGCAGCACCGAGTTCGCGCGCGGTGGCCAGCAGGTCGCGGAATTTCACCGAGCGATTGCACTCGATGCACGGCACCGGCGTTTCGCCCAAGGCATAGCTTTCGGCGAAACTGTTGATCACCGATTCACGGAAACGGCTTTCGTAATCGAGGACATAGTGCGGAATGCCGAGCCGCTCCGCGACGTCGCGAGCATCGTGGATGTCCTGACCGGCACAGCAGGCGCCCTTGCGATGGGTCGCCGCGCCATGATCGTAAAGCTGCAAGGTGATGCCGACGACATCGTAGCCCTCCGACTTCAACAGGGCTGCGGTCGCCGACGAATCCACGCCGCCGGACATCGCCACGACAACACGGGTGTCCTGCGGGCGACCTTCGATATCCAGACTGTTCAGCATTGACCGGTCTTGCTCGCGATCGCGCAAGACGTTTGGCGATCGTCAGGTTCCAAGCCAGGCGGCGGAAGCGTTCCGCCGATCGAGGCATCTCTTATTCATTATCTACATAACGTTGGCATCCCGGAGAGGCAATCATGCCGTCGCTAGCCATCGGCGGCAAATCTTGCCGCCGGGCAGAAATCGGCGCCTGCCTACGGCCACAAATGGCCTCGTCGATTGGATATGCGACTGATCTAACAAGGGTTTTTATTTCGTCCCGATTGGCCTGTTCCTTGCTGGAGGAGTTTCGGTTTCATGAGCCGAGGTTCCCGTGTTCAGCGTTACATCCGAATCCAGCACGCCTTCCCCCGTCCGGTCCGAGCCGCCACGGCTTTCGACCCCGGATGCCCCGTCGCAACCGAACGGTTTCGCGGCGCTGGTCGATGCCAACGCGGACTCCTCGCGGCCCGCTACAACGGATCGCCGCGATCCTCCCCCATCCTTCTCCCGCGCTTCGCGCCAGGACCGCGACCCACCGCGCGAAGCCGCGCCGGATGCGTCAACTCCTCAGCCCGATTCGCCCCGTCACGCGGAAAGTGCGGAAGCCGGCGAAAGCTCCCGTCACGAGGCCACAAAGCCATCGAAACAGACCAAATCGGGGAAGACCGCCGACGACTCCACCGACGCCAGTTCCGGAAAAACCTCGGATGTCGATGCTACGCCGGCCTCCACCTCCGATGTTCCAGTGGACCCGTCGGCCATCATTATTGCCGCGGTCCCGGCTCCCGCCACAGCGGCCACACCCACCCCAGCAACCTCGCCGGCCGCCTCGGGATCGGCCACCGCAGCACCACTGAGCATCGCAGCCGCCGCGATCGCGACCTCGGCACAAGCGTCAGCAATACCAACCCCGTCGGGCAACGCGACGTCTCCGATCGCTGAAGCGGTCTCCGGCGCGGTTGGCGAAGTGAACGCAACCAATTTCACCATCGCCAAAACTATCGCGACGACGCCGGTGCCGGCATCCGAGGCGACGGAACAGGCTGAGCTTGCGCCGTCGACCACGCCCCAATTGGCCTCGGCGGTCGCAACCGTTGCGTCCAAAGTGATCAAATCGAGCGACAAACTGGTTGTGACACAGGCAACGACGACCGCTGACGGACCAGTGCCCGACCAAGCATCACAGCCGCCTTCACCGAATGCAACGCCGCCATCGGCCGCACAACCCGGCACCGCTCAGGCAAACCCTCATCCGCAGAGCAACGCCGGCACCGACGCGACGTCTGCGTCGCCGCCGTCTCAAGTTGATCGCTCGAACGGCGATCCCGCCGCGCCATCGGCGAGCGGACACCACGCCGCGACGATAACGTCACAGCCGCAAGCACCGACGCCTGACGCCCTGTCTCAACTGGGCGCTACGATGACTGCACCGCAAATACCGGCCACCACGGCCGCGCCGGCGGCGCAACTGACGGCGACGGCCATGACCAATCTCGCCGTGCCGGTCAGCGGCCTCGCCGTACAGATCGCCGCCAGCGCACGCGCCGGCAACAGCCGCTTTGAAATCCGTCTCGATCCGGCCGAACTCGGCCGTATCGACGTTCGGCTCGATGTCGACAAGCACGGGCAGGTCTCCTCGCACCTGACGGTGGAAAAGCCCGAGACGCTGGCGATGCTGCGGCAGGACGCGCCACAGCTTCAGCGCGCCCTCGAAGATGCCGGACTGAAGACCGGACAGAACGGCCTGCAATTCAGCCTGCGCGATCAATCCTCGGGCCAGCAGAACAGCAACAACGGACAGGCCGAACGACAGCAGCAGCGCCTCGTGATCAGCGAGACCGCTGCACCACCGTTGGTCGCCGCAAACATCACATATTCATACGCCGCGAGCGCAAGCCGCGGTCTCGATATCAGAGTTTAGGAGATATCCATGGGCGTCGAAGCAACGCTTCCAAATACAATCGTTTCGGCGCCTGCAAACCCGTCGACATCGAACACCTCGACGTCGACCAGCAAGACCACGGGCATCGCCGACAACTTCCAGACCTTCCTGACGCTGCTGACAACGCAACTACAGAATCAGAATCCGCTCGATCCGCTGGATACCAATCAATTCACCCAGCAACTCGTGCAGTTCGCCGGCGTCGAGCAGCAACTCAAGACCAACGATCAACTCACCTCGCTGGTGACTTTGCAAAAAACCGCGCAGTCGACGCAGGCTCTGAACTTCGTCGGCTCCACGGCCGTGGTGGATGGCAGCACCGCGACCTTGCAAGACGGCAAGGCAACGTGGGCGCTCGGTGTCAGCAAACCGTCGAGCGTGACCGTCACGATCAGCAATTCCACCGGCCAGGCGGTCTATTCAGGCAATTTTTCGATGAATGCAGGCGATCATCAGGCGTTCCAATGGGACGGCCGTGGCAGTGACGGCTCGCAGTGGCCTGACGGCAGCTATACGTTGACCGCCACCGCCAAGGATGCGTCCGGTCAATCGGCCGCCGTTTCCACCGAAATCCAGGGCGTCGTGCAAGCTGCGGATCTGAGCCAGGATCCACCCACCCTCTCGATCGGCGATCAAACCTTCACGGTCGACAAGGTCAAAAAAGTGATCGCCCGCGCATCCTCCTCGTGAGCGTCACCGCCTCTCTCCTTCCTGCTTAATCCCTATCTCGGCCCGCCGTCAGGCGGGCTTTTTTATGCCCGTCCCAAGGCCAAGTTCCGAAGCCATTCGGATTGCAGCGGTATGCTTAGGCAAATTTTAAGCCGCGCCCGGTAGATTGCGATTGTGAGTTCAGTGGTTAGTGTTTGTGAGTATGCCATGACCGAACCCCATCGCCCGAGGGTGAAATACGTCATCGGGCCCGACGGAAGTCCGTTAACCATCGCGGACCTTCCCGCGCCCGGAACCAAACGGTGGGTCATCCGCCGCAAGGCCGAAGTCGTTGCCGCGGTGCGCGGCGGGCTATTGTCCCTCGAAGAGGCCTGTAGCCGCTATACGCTGACCGTGGACGAGTTCCTGTCCTGGCAGTTTTCCATCGACCAGCACGGTCTTGCCGGTTTGCGCACGACCCGCATTCAACAATATCGCCAGTAAGCCCTCTCGAAATCGCGAATTGTCTGAAAATCGGCTCCCTTCCGGGGGCCGATTTTTAGTCGTTTCCAGATTTCGTCACCGGAGTTAACCGCCGTTAACCATATGGAAACCATCCCATGGGCAAATTTTGCCCAGTCGGCGTTCCATGCCGAATCTCAGGGGTTGGTTCGTGCAGGGCTTGTCCGCATTCGTTAAAGGCTTGGGTGCATCCCGACTGGCCGCGATGGCCGCGGTGACCTTGGCGCTGATCGGATTTTTCGGTTTTGTCATCATGCGCGTCACAACGCCGCAGATGACGACGCTTTTCACCGATCTCAGCGTCGAGGACTCTTCCAGCATCATCAAGGAGCTGGAACGGCAGGCGATCCCCTACGAAATGCGCAACGACGGCGCCATTCTGATGGTGCCGAAAGACAAGGTCACCCGGCTGCGCATGAAACTCGCCGAAGGCGGTCTGCCCAAAGGCGGCGGCGTCGGTTACGAGATCTTCGACAAATCCGACACCCTCGGCTCCACCAGTTTCGTCCAGAATATCAATCATCTGCGGGCTCTGGAAGGCGAACTCGCGCGCACCATCCGCGCCATCGACCGGATTCAGGCCGCCCGCGTCCATCTGGTACTGCCGGAGCGCCCGCTGTTCTCGCGGGAAGCGCCGGAGCCCTCCGCCTCCATCGTGCTGCGGGTACGCGGCGCGCTGGAGCCGCAGCAGGTCCGCGCCATCCGCCACTTGGTGGCCTCCGCCGTCAACGGCCTGAAGCCGCAACGCGTCTCCATCGTCGATGAGGCCGGCCAACTGCTCGCGGACGGTGCCGCGGGCGATCCCGCCAACGGCGGCGCAACCAGCGACGAGCGCCGGATCAATTACGAAAAGCGGCTGCGCGGCGAAATCGAATCGATCGTCTCGTCGGTGGTCGGCTCCGGCCGCGCCCGCGTGCAACTCTCGGCAGACTTCGACTACAACAGGGTGACGCAGACTTCCGACAAGTTCGATCCGGAAGGCCGCGTGCTGCGTTCCAGCCAAACCCGCGAAGAATCCTCCCTCACCGCCGACAATCGCGACGGCCAGGTGACGGTGAACAACGAACTGCCGGGCAATCAACGCCAGGACACCGCTCCCACCGCTCGCGACCAGAGCAAGAAGAGCGAAGAAACCAACAACTACGAGATCTCCCGCACCACCAAGACCGAGGTGACCGAGGCTGGGCGCGTCAATCGCATCTCCGTCGCCGTGCTGGTCGACGGCACCTACACCAAGAACGACAAGGGCGAGATGGTCTATCAGGCGCGCGACAAGGAGCAGCTTGATCGCATCGCCGCGCTGGTGCGCTCCGCCATCGGCTTCGACCAGAAGCGCGGCGACCAGGTGGAAGTCGTCAATCTCAAGTTCGCCGAGCCGCCGATGGCTCAGCCGATCAATGAGCCCACCGGAATGCTGGGAATGCTGTCGTTCACCAAGGACGACGTCATGAACCTGATCGAGATGGTGGTGGTGCTGCTGCTCGGCCTGGTCGTCGTGTTCATGGTCGTCCGCCCGCTGGTGAAACGCATTCTGAGCCCCGATCCGGCGGCCGCTCCTGCGGTCCCTGCTCCGCCCCCCGCATTGACTGATGCCACGCCGCCTCCAGGCCAGAACCTCATCCCCAGCAACGCCACCTCGCAGATGATCGACGTCGCGCAGGTGCAGGGCCAGGTCCATGCCCAGTCGGTGCATCGCGTCGGTGAACTGGCCGATCGCAATCCGTCCGAAACCGTCTCCATCATCCGTCAATGGCTCTCGGAGCCCGCTTGATCATGGCCGTTCCGCAGCAAATCGCTCAATCCAACAACGATATCGCCAGCGTCGTCGCCACCCTCGCCGCGCGTCAAAATAATCGCGCCAAGAGCAAGCCGATGTCAGGGCCGCAGCGCGCCGCCATCCTGATGTTGGCGCTTGGCGAGCAATATGGCGGCAAGGTCTGGTCGATGCTGGACGACGAGGAAGTTCGCGAACTGTCGATCGTGATGTCGTCCCTTGGCACCATCGAAGCCGACGTCGTCGAGGATCTTCTGCTCGAATTCGTGTCACGGATGTCGGCTTCCGGCGCGTTGATGGGCAATTTCGACGCCACCGAGCGGCTTCTGCAGCAATACCTTCCGTCGGATCGCGTCACCGGCATCATGGATGAAATTCGCGGACCGGCCGGCCGCAACATGTGGGAGAAACTCTCCAACGTTCAGGAAGAGGTTCTGGCGAATTACCTGAAGAACGAATATCCGCAGACCATCGCGGTGGTGCTGTCGAAGCTCAAGCCCGAACACGCCGCGCGCGTTCTGGCGATCCTGCCCGAAGACATGGCGCTCGATGTCGTTGGCCGGATGCTGAAGATGGAAGCCGTCCAGAAAGAAGTCATCGAGCGGGTCGAACAGACGCTGCGCAGCGAATTCATGTCGAACCTGTCGCAGACCCGTCGCCGCGACGCACATGAGGTAATGGCCGAAATCTTCAATAACTTCGACCGCCAGACCGAAACCCGCTTCATCACTTCGCTGGAAGAGGAAAACCGCGAATCCGCAGAGCGGATCAAGGCCCTGATGTTCACTTTCGACGATCTGGTGAAACTGGATTCGGCGTCCGCGCAAACCCTGATGCGCCATGTCGACAAGGACAAGCTCGGCATCGCGCTGAAAAGCGCCAACGAAGACGTTCGCGGATTCTTCCTTGGCAACATGTCGTCGCGCGCCGGCAAGATGCTACTGGACGACATGGCCGCGCTCGGCCCGGTCCGCTTGCGCGATGTCGACGAGGCGCAGGCGCTTCTCGTCAACCTCGCCAAGGATCTTGCCGCCAAGGGTGAAATCATGCTGTCGAAGAATCGCGCCGACGACGAGTTGGTGTACTGATGGCGGCGCCGGCAAAATTCCTGTTCGATGTCGACTTCTCGGCACCCGACAAGTCGCGCGAGCGCGCCGCAACGCCCGCAGAGATCGCTGCGCGCGTGGCGCAAGCGGAGGCGCAGGCCTATCGCAACGGTTTCGATGCCGGGCAACGCGAAAGCCATGCCGAGAGCGAGCGGCGCGTCGCGGCGTCGTTCCAGCAGATCGGCAATAGCATCGCCGCCATCGCGGCCCAATTCGCCGAGATCGAAAGCCGCCTGCAAACCGAAGCGGTGGATGTCGCCGTCGCCACTGCCCGTAAATTGAGCGGTACGCTGATCGAGGCCGAACCGCTGGCCGAAATCACCGAACTGGTCAGCGATTGCTTCAAGCATCTGGTGTCGACGCCGCATCTGGTGATCCGGATCAATGAAGGGCTGTATGAACAGGCGCGCGACACATTCGAGCGCATGGCGAAGCAAAGCGGCTTCGCGGGCCGCCTGATCGTTCTCGCCGAGCCTGAACTGGCTGTCGGCGACTGCAAGATCGAATGGGCGGACGGCGGCGTCGTGCGCGAAGCCGCCGCCATCGACGCCAAGATCACCGAACTGGTCGAGCGCTACGTCGCATCGCGCCATCGCAACGCCACGAGGACACCATGAGCGACACCGACGGGAAAGTCCCGCTGCAAGACCTCAATGCCGCCGACGCGCCACCGATGGCGGACGATACCGGCGGCGATTACGAACAAAGCGCGCGCGTCGCCGCCGATCTGGAGGCCGTCTTCGACGTACCGGTGCAGGTCTCGGCGGTGCTCGGCCGCTCCAAGATGGATGTCGGCGAACTTCTCAAGCTCGGTCCCGGCACGGTTCTCGAACTCGACCGCCGCGTCGGCGAAGCAATCGACATCTACGTCAACAACCGACTGGTGGCGCGCGGCGAAGTCGTGCTCGTCGAGGACAAGCTCGGCGTCACCATGACCGAAATCATCAAGGCAGAGCGCGCCTGAGCGCGGACATCATCCGGCGCGCGACGCACGGACACCAATAGGAGCAAACCATGCGGCTTCTCATCGTCGGCACCCTGAAGGGCCAACTGACCACCGCAACCAAGATCGCCATGGACAACGGCGCTTCGGTCACCCACGCCGAGGAAAGCGAGCAGGCGATGCGCGTGCTGCGCGGCGGCAAGGGCGCGGACCTTCTGCTGGTCGATGTCGCGCTCGATATTCGCGACCTGGTGATGCGGCTCGAGGCCGAACACATTCATGTGCCGATCGTCGCCTGCGGCATCGCCAGCGACGCCCGTGCGGCGGTCGCTGCCATTCACGCCGGCGCCAAGGAATACATCCCGCTGCCGCCCGACCCGGAACTGATCGCGGCGGTGCTGGCGGCAGTCGCCAACGATTCCCGCGACCTGATCTATCGTGACGAGACCATGGCCAAGGTGATCAAGCTGGCACAGCAGATCGCCGGCTCCGATGCCTCGATCATGATCACCGGTGAGTCCGGCACGGGTAAGGAAGTGCTGGCACGCTATGTCCATAGCCGCTCGCAACGCGCCAAGCGGCCGTTCATCTCGGTGAATTGCGCGGCGATTCCGGAGCACCTGCTTGAAAGCGAACTGTTCGGCCACGAGAAGGGCGCGTTCACCGGCGCGATCGCGCGACGGATCGGCAAGTTCGAGGAGGCCAGCGGCGGCACGCTGCTGCTCGACGAAATTTCCGAGATGGATGTGCGGCTGCAATCGAAGCTGCTGCGCGCGATCCAGGAGCGCGTCATTGATCGTGTCGGCGGCACCCGCCCGGTACCGGTCGATATCCGCATCATCGCCACCTCGAACCGCAACCTCGCGGACGCGGTGCGCGAAGGCACCTTCCGCGAAGACCTGCTGTTCCGGCTCAACGTCGTCAACTTGAAGCTGCCGCCGCTACGCGAGCGGCCCGCGGACATCATGGAACTGGCGCAGCATTTCGCCAAGAAGTACGCCAACGCCAATGGCGTTCCCGTCCGCCCGATTTCGAACGAGGCGCGGCAAGTGCTCGTCAGCAACCGCTGGCAGGGCAACGTCCGTGAACTGGAGAACACCATTCACCGCGCCGTGTTGATGGCGCAGGGCGACGACATCGGTGCCGATGCCATCCTCACGCCGGACGGCGACCGCCTCGATCTTGCGAAGTCCGCGCCCGCCGTCGCTCACGCGACGCTCGCCGCGGAACAGGTGACGCGCGCGCTGGTCGGCCGTACCGTCGCGGACGTCGAACGCGACCTCATTCTCGAGACGCTGAAGCACTGCCTTGGCAATCGCACCCATGCCGCGAACATCCTCGGCATCTCGATCCGCACGCTGCGCAACAAGCTGAATGAATATGCCGACGGCGGCCTGCCGATCACCCCGGCCGGACTCGGTAACGGCGACTACCGCACCTTGCCCGCTACTGCCTGAGCTAGACAGGCACGGTGGCGGGGGCCATCGAATAGCTCGGCGCATCCTGATCGCGATAAATTTCGATTGGATCGCCGGGCGTAATCCGTGGCGCTGTCAGTGCGAGATAGACATAGGCCAGCAGATAGGCGACGGATAGCGCGCCAATCGCGTAGAACAGCCAGACAAATATCCGTTTCATACAGATCTATATGATATGATGCGGGAACGCGGGCAACCATGCGGGTGACGCCGCCGCTTTTCCCAATCTACGCCAAGCTTGCACCCGTACGGCGGACAGTTTGTTAGAGCACGATCTTGTCCGAAAACCGGTTTCCACTTTTCGGGATCATGCTCTAGCTTGAGCGGATCGAATCATTGTCGCAATTGCGGCCGCCGTTTCCATTTGAACATCGATGCCGACCTTCACGCCTCATCAAGACGCCGCGCTGAAAGCGGTTGCCGACTGGCTGAAAGCTAAGCCCGGACGGAACGGCACGCCGCCGGTGTTCCGATTGTTTGGCTATGCCGGTACCGGCAAGACCACCTTGGCGCGTCATATCGCCGATGGCGTCGATGGCGAGGTGAAGTTCGCCGCCTTCACCGGCAAGGCGGCGCTGGTGATGCGCAACAAAGGCTGCGACAACGCCTCGACGATTCATTCGCTGATCTATCGTGCCCGCGAATCGGGCGAGGAACAGCCGAATTTTGAGTTATGGGACGACGCACCCGCCTCGAAGGCGAAGCTGATCGTCATTGACGAATGCTCGATGGTCGATGCCGAACTCGGCCGCGACCTGATGTCATTCGAATGTCCGCTGCTGGTACTCGGCGACCCGGCCCAGCTCCCGCCGATTCAAGGCGGCGGCTTCTTCACCGATTCCGAACCGGATGCGATGCTGACCGAAGTGCATCGTCAGGCCGAACACGATCCGATCGTGCGCATGTCGATGGCGGTGCGCGAAGGCCGCACGCTCGAGATCGGCGAATTCGGCGAAAGCCAGGTGGTGCGACGCGACCAGCTCGACCCCGACCGTGTCATGAAAGCCGACCAGGTGCTGGTCGGTCGCAACAACACCCGCCGCGCCTACAACATGCGCGTGCGTCAGCGGCAGAATATCGAAGACCCTCTACCGGTCGCGGGTGACAAGCTGGTTTGCCTGCGCAACAACCGCAAGAAGGCGCTGTTCAACGGCGGCCTCTGGCGAGTTAAATCGCGCACCAAGTCAAAATCCGCCATCCTCAGCATGAGACTGTCGCCGGACGAGGATTTCGGCTCTCGGGTCACCAAGGTCTCGGTGCGTGCCGATTGCTTTTCTGGTGGCGTCGAGGACATCCCGTGGGAACAGCGCCGGCCTTACGACGAATTCGATTACGGGTATGTGCTGACCGTCCACAAATCCCAGGGCTCGCAATGGGACGACGTCGTGCTGTTCGACGAAAGCTTTGCGTTCCAGGACAGCCGCGCCCGCTGGCTCTATACCGGCATCACGCGTGCGGCAAAACGGCTCAGCATCGTGGTTTAGACCGTGTCGACCCATTGAACCTGTCGCCTACCATGCGCGACAGACATGCAGGGGACCTATTGCGCCAATCCGCCACATAGGGAAAATGGCGCTGCACGGAACCTTCGTATCCCGGACTGGTTACGATCCATTGGCCAATAGGAGAAATTGAGATGCGATTTGCGAAAATGGTGGGCACGGCGTTGCTTGTGGGTTCGACCGCACTGGCATTTGCAATGCCGGCGAATTCCGCGCCGCTCGTGACTGCCCAGGGCGCGCTGTCCGTTGCCGCGCCGTCGTCGGTCGACAACGTGCAATATCGGCGCTGGCATGGCCATGGCCATCACTATCATGGCGGTGGCGGCGGTGCGGGCGCACTGATCGGCGGCCTCGCCGCAGGCGCCATCATCGGCGGTGCGATCGCTGCAGGCCAGGCCAATGCGGCTGCCCAGCAGCACGCGACCTACTGCGCACAGCGCTACCGGTCGTATGACCCCGCCTCGAACACCTTCCTGGCCCGGGACGGCAATCGCTATCCCTGCCAGTAAATCTGCAATTCCCCATCGGGAGCCGAAGCCGCAGGATGAAAATCCTGCGGCTTTATTTTTGATTTTCACCCCTCACCGAGAGAATATCGCTCACGCAGACGTGTCCAGGACGTTGTAACGTGGCGGCCGTCCGGACGTATCTAGATCATCCAGCCCCACGCAATGACGTGTGCGGCCGTCGGATCGATCCGTGTCAGAACTATCGAGAGGACTCCATGCGTCCGCGCCATTTCGGTCAATCGCTCCCCGGCACCCTTGCCGCTATCGCGCTCGTCGTCGCTTTTGCGTCGCCCTCGATGGGCGCCGAAAAGGCGACCGTCATCCCTGCTCCGAAGATGGATCTTCCCGCCGCCACCGGCACCCAAACGGCCGTGATCGCGGGCGGCTGCTTCTGGGGGGTGCAGGGCGTATTCCAGCATACCGCCGGCGTGCTGAACGCCGTGTCGGGCTACGCGGGTGGCGACAAGAGCACCGCGATGTATGACATCGTCGGCACCGGCACGACCGGACACGCGGAGTCCGTCGAGATCAAGTACGATCCGAGCAAGATCAGCTACGGCAAGATCCTGCAAATCTTCTTCTCGGTCGCCCACGATCCGACACAGATGAATCGCCAGGGACCTGACGTCGGCACACAATATCGGTCGGCCATCTTCGCCGCCAATGACGAACAGAAAAAGGTTGCCGACGCTTACATCGCTCAACTGAATGCGGCGAAGGTGTTCAACAAGCCGATCGTCACCGCGGTCGGCCCGCTCAAGGGTTTCTATCCGGCGGAAGACTATCATCAGGACTACCTGACGCTGCACCCCCGCCAACCCTATATTGTCTACAACGACCTTCCGAAGATCGAGAATCTGAAGAAGATATTCGCCGACAACTACATCGAGAAGCCGACACTGGTGAGTGCCGCAAAGGCCACCAACTGACGGCGGATCATTCGGTAATAACTTTCGCGAGCGAGCCGGTTTGCCGCCTCGTTCGCATTCACAACGAGGAGGCCACATGTCCGACGCCGCAGCCAAGTCAGTCAAAATCCAGAAGACCGAAAATGAATGGCGCAGCGAACTGACGCCGATGCAGTATGCGGTGCTGCGCGAGAAGGCGACCGAACGTCCCTTCTCCGGCGAGTACGAATACACCCACACGCCAGGCACCTACGTCTGCGCCGGCTGCGGACAGACACTGTTCGAGTCCGACGCAAAATTCGATTCCGGCTGCGGCTGGCCGAGCTTCACCAGGCCGGCGACCGAAAGCCATATCGACGAAGAACGCGATATCTCGCACGGGATGATCCGCACCGAGGTCTTGTGCTCGAAATGCAACGGCCACCTGGGTCACGTCTTCGACGATGGACCGGGGCCGACAGGCCTGCGTTACTGCATCAATTCGGCCGCGCTGAAACTGGAGCCGAAGTAATCCAGGTCGTTTGAAGTCGCTTGGCCCGCGCAGCAAACATCGTTGCGCGGGCATCGCTTTTGCGGCATCCAGCCAAGCTGGAACTGATGCGCATGAGATAGCGAGATCTGCTATCGCCTTGAATATACGACATATCTTCTGACGTGATCGCATCGTGCGGCCCGGCAAAACACGAGGGGTCGCAATTTCCGTAATCCTCCCTATATTTAGGTCATCCGGAAATAATCGTTCCCGACCGTTGAGAACGCGCCTTGTTGCGTGTCCATTCACCATTTGCATTTGTTGAGGTCCGCGTCATGCCGTTCAGCTACAACACCTCCGCCGAATTGTTTCCCGCTGCGATCCGCAAGAAGAAGCGTACCGGCTTTGCCTATCGCCGCTTCGACAGCGCCGCCGAAGCGGTGCGCTTTGCGATGGAGGATCTGCCAGCGGATCTATTGAACGGAGCTTATCTGCAAGTCGACGAAGCGCGTTTCGATCAGAACGGCATTCGCGGACTGTACGAGAGTCCAGACTTCCCGCTGGAGCGCCGTTCGGTGAAATCCGACGACGAAACCACGGCCGACGCCGCGTAACCATTCGCCGCTATAGCGGCTGCTTGTCCATCCAGCGCCGCAGCAGACGCATGTTGCGGATGTTGGCGCGGAACATCACGTCGAAGGCATCACCCGCCAGCGGCACGAGACCGACGACGCCGTCGACCGCGACATTGCCGAGCATCCGCGCCGTCACATGCCACGGTGCGCCGAGAGCACGCGCCTCGCGCACCAGCCAAAGCGATATCGCCGTCGTGATGACGTCGCCCACGATCGGAATGAGACCGATCAGACCGTCAATTCCGTAACGGATCTTGGTGCCGGGCACGACAAAGGCAACATCCAGAAGTTTCGCGAGAACTTCGAGGCGGGCGATGCGCTGTTCGCGCGTCAGTTCGCCGAAAGGATTCGCGCTTGAGGTGCGAAATTCGAATACCTCGAACCCAAACGGACCATGCCCGCTCGCCGGCGATTCAACGATCCGGCCATCCTGATCGATGATCGGACCATCGTTGGGCGTCGGACGATATTGTCGGGCTGTTCCGGAATGCGATGCCTTGCTGGTCATGCGCGCAACATGGGGGCCGCCGCCCTCCAACGCAAGGCGCGTCGGGCGGTCGCGGCGCGCTCTGTTGAGATTAATGCCCGCGCGCCGCCGTCGGCGTCAGCCCGAAATGGCGGCGGAAGCAGCGGTTGAAATACGATAGGTCGTTGAACCCGCATTCGAACGCGACATCGCTGACGCGCCGCGGATCGGCTTGCGTCAGCATCTCGGCGGCCTTGCGCAAACGTAAGGCAAGCAACCGCTCGTGAAAGCTGGCGCCGGCCTCGTATAGCAATTCATGCACGTATCTTTCGGAGAGACCGGCCACCGCCGCGAGTTTTCGCGCGGAAAAATCCGGTTCGACAAAGCGCTTCTGCAAAATCATCAGCAAGGCTTGCAGACGCACCGCGCGAAGGCCCCGCCGCTGCGCTGCCTCCCTCACATCGCCCCGCGCACCCAACCCCAACGCAACCAAATCCAGCAGATGCCCAGCAATCGCCAGGCCCGCATCGTCGACGGCGATTGGATGGTCGAGCAACAATTCGCTATAGTCCATCGCCAGCGAGAGCGCGCCGCCCGGCGGCAGTTCCCGTCCAACCAAATCATGCAGACCGACGATCTGCGCCGATAATGCCATCACCGGCAAATGGACGTTGGTGAAGCGTTTGTAGCTGGTCCCATCGGCGGCGAAGAACGGCTCGTCGAGCTTGAGCAACACCATACTGCCCGGCTTCAACACGGCCTCGCGGTCGCGACAGACAATTCGTGCCTCCCGGCTCTCGACGTTGCGCGCCAGACAATAGCGATCGTCGTTGGTTGCCAGCACCTGACGCCGCTCGCGACGCACGGTGGTGAAGGTGCCGTTGCAGCGCCCCAACAACGTCGTCCCGATGCTGATTGAATTCATCGACGCGCGAAACGGAACATCGTCCGCGGGATCGAGTTCGCCGGTGTTGGAAAAATGCTCGAACAGTTCGGCGAACGACATGAATCGTTGTCGCTCGGTGAGCCCCGCCGGCAGCATGTCGGTCGACAACATCTTCTTGATGATCGTCATGCGATCAGGCCTTGGCGGGCGGCTATCCGATACATCATCCGATACCACGCAAGCCTAACAGCACCTTCACGTCCGCGAAATAGCGCCGTCCAGTCCTAATCGTAGGGAGCTCGGCGCCCGGCGGTCCAAGACAGCCAAATCCGCCGGCCCTACGGATGCCATGGGGACGCCGCTTCGTCACGGTGCCCCCAGCCCTCACCGCCCCGAATTCAAAGGCCCTGCAAGGACATCCAGCCATGAGACTGCTTTCCTCCCGAGCCCTGGTGCTCGGTGCCGTCATCGCCAGCAGCGTCGGCGTCGGCTACGCGATCGGCGCGCAACCGCATATGAGCGCCAGCATCACATTACTGCAATCCGCCCGCGGCGAGCTGGCCGCCGCGCTTCCCAATAAGGGGGGCCATCGCGAACGCGGCCTCGCTTTGATCGATCAGGCCATCGCCGAAGTCCGGGCCGGGATTGCCTTCGCCACCCGCTAGCTCGGCACGTAGCAACTCCAATCCAAACCAGAGGAGACGACCCATGATCAAATTGTTCGCCGCCACGCTTCTGGCCGGCAGCCTGATCGGTATCGGCTTTGCAGGCGCCACCCCGCTGTCGCCACCCGCCGGCCTGACCGCGGCCCCCGATATCATCCAGGTCGCCGGCGGATGCGGACGGGGATTCCATCGCGGCCCGTATCGAGGTTGCCGCAGAAACTATGCCAATCCCGCCGCCCATGCCTGCCCGCGCGGCTTTCACATCGGTCCCGGTGGCCGCTGCCGCGGCAACGGCCGATAGGCCATTCGCAGCGCTTCCCTCGGGCCCGCCCGAGGGAATGCGTACGTCATCTTGAAGCGACCTAGGCCGTGCGGCGCAGTTCGATCCGCGCGGCCGGCTCCGGCGATGGTGGCGGCTGATAGACCGCGTAGCGATCCCTGCCTTCATTCTTCGCGACATAGAGGGCCTGATCGGCCGCGGCAATCAGACGATCCGGCTGCATTCCGATCTGCGGCGTCCATTGCGCAACGCCGATGCTGGCCGCGAGGCGGAACGGTACGCCTTGCTCCGGGCTCAACTTCGAACGGCAGGCTTCGACGATGTGCCGGGCAATCATCGCGCCCTCGCGCAACGTGGTCGCTGGCAACACCGCGCAAAACTCGTCGCCGCCCGAGCGCGCCAGGAGATCGTCCGGGCGCAGCTGCGACTGCACCGTGCGTGCAAACAACCGCAGGCACTCGTCGCCGACAACGTGTCCGTGCCCGTCGTTGATCGCCTTGAAGCTGTCGAGATCGATCGCCAGCATCACGAACGGCTCGCCGGTCCGCTTCGCGACCGCACACGCCTCCGGCAGACGCTGCAACAACAAGCGGCGATTGGCGACGCCGGTGAGTTCATCGAACAGCGCCAGATTGGCCACCTCGCCGCGCAGCCGGTCGATCGCCATCAGCAGGAATCCGAAATTCCACGCCATCGACAGAAAGACCAAGACCAGCACCAGCGCCGCTTGCACCTGGTTGAAATCAACCATCGATGCGACGCCGCCGATATCGAACAGGCTCGTCGCCGCGCGAACCCCGTTCACCACAATGATCAGCACCGCGACCGATCCCGCAAGCCGCGCGCCCGGATTGTTCGAACGATTGGCGCGCGAGAACAGGTGAGTCAGCATCAATCCGACCGGAATCGATTGCGCGATCGAGTAGACGAAAATCCGCATCGACGTGCTGGGATAGACCAGCACGAAATAATTCAGCGCCAGAAAACTGACGACGGCGAGCACGATATTGAATCGCCACGACGCGGGACTGCCGTAAAACCGCTGGACACCCATGGCCGCGAGCCCGGTCCCGACCACCAGGAACATCGCGCCGGTCATCAGCGGAAACAGCGGCGACATCACCAGCCGCAACATCCCGATGGTGGCGCCGGTGGCGATGCAAAACGCGGCCGCGGTCCAGTACGGCGCGGCCTCGAAGTTGCGGTAGCTCCGCATCACGTAGGTCCAGATCAGACCCAGCGCCATGAAGTTGGCCACCAACACCACCCACAGCGTCGGCATACTCAACATCGCACGCGCCGGCCCGTCGATGGCCGCCTCCCCGCGCTGAAAATCGCCTCGTCCATGACTCTCCCCGAATTTGCGTCAGGGTGCCCGCGCGGCACTTAACGGAGTCTGACCGGAATGGAACAATCCCCAGCGTGGTTTTGAATTGATGAAGACCCACCTACCGCCGCGCGACCGAATCGCGTCGAGACATTTTTAACCATGAAGGCCGCGCGACGGGATGATGCGCGCTATCGGCTACTCGAAGAAGGTCGCAATCTCCGACAGCGACTTCTTCTCGGTGGCGTGGCGCGGGATGTGCGCGTCCGCCGCCGGATAGCCGGTGACCAGCAGAATATACGGCTTCTCCGCGTCGGGCCGTCCGCAGATCTCGTTGAGGAAGCTCATCGGCGCCGGCGTATGCGTCAGGGTCGCGAGGCCTGCGTGATGCAGCGCCGCGATCAGGAAGCCGGTGGCGATCGCGACCGATTCCGGCACGTAGTAGTTCTTGCGCATGACGCCGTCGGCGCTGCGACTCTTGCGCGCGCCGAATACGCAAATCAGCCACGGCGCGATTTCGAGGAACGGCTTATCGGGATCGGTGCCGAGCGGCTTGAGCGCCGCGAGCCACTCCGCGCCGGCGCGGCCGGCATAGAACGCGCGCTCCTCTTCCTCGGCGGCGGTGCGGATGCGCGCCTTCATCGCCGCACTGCCGATCGCCGAGAAATGCCACGGCTGATGATTGGCGCCGCTCGGCGCGGTGCCGGCGGCTTTCAGGCACGTCTCGATCAACTGGCGCGGCACCGGGCGGTTGGAAAACTCGCGCACGGTGTGGCGGCGACGGATGCCGTCGTAAAACGCCTCGGCGCGCGCCTGCATGTCCTGCGGCGGACGCTCGACGTAATCCGGCAGCGGCAAAGGTATGAAATCCGTCGTCAGCGCGCCGGTCATCGTCGTCTCCTGATAGCAAATAGTGGTGTGCGGGTCAGCGGCCGGCGAGCTTGTCGGCGAAGTAACCGATGGTCTTGCGATAGATCGTCGCCCTGTTCCACTCGCGCATGGCGTCGAAATTCGCCGAGCCCTCGTGGTAATCGCCGCCGGCCTTCCAGCCCGCGGTCTTGAGCAGGTTGGCGGTGGAGGCAAGCACGTCCGGCACGCTGTGGCGCAGGTCGACATGGCCGTTGCCGTCGTAATCGACGCCGTACTTGATATAGGACGACGGCAAAAATTGCGTCTGGCCGATTTCGCCGGCGTAAGCACCGATCATGTCGTTGAGGCGAAGGTCGCCGCGCTGCACGATCTTCAGCGCCGCGAGCAGCTCGCCCTGAAACAGTTCGGTGCGGCGGCAATCATGCGCCATGGTGGCGAGCACGCGAAACACCGGCAGCTTGCCCATGTCGCCCTTGCCGAAATCGGTTTCGAGCCCCCAGATCGCCACCAGAATTTCCGGCGGCACGCCGAACTGCCGCTCGATGCGCGACAAGAGCGAGGCGTTTCGTTGCAGCATGGCGCGGCCGGTCTTGATGCGGCCGGCGCCGACGCGGGTGGCGACGTATTGCTCGAAGGTCTTGTTGAAGGTGCCGCGCTGGCGGCGATCGAAGGCGAGCACCGCCTGATCCTGGGTGACGCCGCCGAGCGCCTGCGAGATCACGCTTGGCGAAATGCCGGCGCCCTGCGCTTCGCGCGAAAAACTATCAACGAAGCGGTTGAAATCGCCGCCGCACTGGGCGGCGGAAGCGGCGGTGGCGGTGAGGGAAACGGCGGCGAGCGAAGCGGCGAGACAGGTGGCGAGGCGGAGTTTCATTGCGACCCCTTTTGATGAATCGGCCGTGGTTATAGCACGACTATGGCGGCGGGATTGACGTTGCCCCCTTGGCTTGATCCAGTGTGAAGTAGACTCTGGCCCCACGACAAGGACCAGAGATGAAGCGCAACAGGTTCACCGAAGACCAGATCATCGGAATATTGAAGGAACAGGAGGCCGGGGTTGCGGTCGCCGATCTGTGC
>JAFKKM010000043.1 GCA_017305555.1 Hyphomicrobiales bacterium
CCTGGATCGGCGCACCGGCCGCGATGGTCGAAGCATCCGGATTCATTTGTGAAATCAGCGGCCAGACGAAAGCTGCCGCACCTACCGCGGCAGCCGCTCCCGTAGCCACATAAAGGAAATCACGGCGTGTCGGATCCGCCGAAGACGCTGTCGTCACGATTCCAAACCCTTTCTCTCCTGCAACCAGCCCCCTATCCCGGAAAGCGCCGCAAAAGCGGCCGGGACGGACTGCCGGCGCCCGCGACCCCCGCGGCGGCAGAATGACCACATATCCCGCCCGAACGGGCAGCACACACAGTCCAGAATCGTTCTATTGGCACCCTTGCCGATGGAGCGCAAGCCCGCTATCGGCTGAGCCGCGTGCAATGCACGAAAACCGCTGAATCCGGCGAATGATTTCCGTCGTTTCAGCGGTCCTGAAAGGACAACGACCCATGCAGATCGCGCTCTATCAGCCCGACATTCCGCAGAACACCGGAACGATTCTGCGGCTGTGCGCCTGCCTCAAGGTCGACGCCCACATTATCGAACCCGCCGGCTTCCCGATTTCGGACCGCCACTTCCGCCGTTCCGGCATGGATTACCTCGACCAGGTCAACATCGCCCGGCACGATTCCTGGGCCAAATTCGAGGACTGGCGCGCAGCGTCGGGCGCGCGACTACTGCTGTTCACCACCAAAGGGAGCCGTTCCTACCTTGATCAAGGCTATCAGCCGACCGATATCCTCCTTTTCGGGCGGGAAAGCGCTGGAGTCCCCGAGGCCGTCGCGGAGGCGGCCGACGCCCGGCTGCTGATCCCGATCGCGCCGGGACTGCGCTCGCTCAATGTCGCCATGGCGGCGGCGATGGCCGTGGGCGAAGCGCTGCGCCAGACCGAACCGACCATGCTGGAGACCAGCCGGTGAGCTATGCCGTCAAGGAAATCTTCCTGACTTTACAAGGCGAAGGCGCCCATGCCGGCCGCGCCGCGGTGTT
This sequence comes from Hyphomicrobiales bacterium, assembly GCA_017305555.1. Taxonomy (GTDB): domain Bacteria; phylum Pseudomonadota; class Alphaproteobacteria; order Rhizobiales; family Xanthobacteraceae; genus 62-47. The sequence goes on from JAFKKM010000043.1 coordinate 976, forward strand.
CTGCCGCTTCTCGGGCTGCAACCTGTGGAGCGGCCGCGAGGAAGACCGCGCAGGAGCCGTCTGCACCTTCTGCGACACCGATTTCGTCGGCATGGACGGCACGCTGGGCGGGCGCTATGGCACGGCCGACGATCTGGCGGCGACCGTTGCCGCGCAATGGACTGGCGCGGGCGAGCGCTATGTGGTGTTGACCGGAGGCGAGCCGCTGTTGCAGGTAGACGACACGCTGGTCGCGGCGCTGCACGCGCAGGGTTTCACCATCGCCATCGAAACCAACGGCACGCTTGATCCGCCGGAGGGCATCGACTGGATTTGCGTCAGCCCGAAAGCCGGCGCGAGTTTGCGGATTCGCAAAGGTCACGAACTCAAACTGGTCTATCCGCAGGCAGAGAACCGGCCGGAGAATTTCGCGAATCTCGCTTTCGAGCGCTTCTCGTTGCAGCCGCTCGATGGCCCGGATGTCGTGGAGAACACCGCGCGGGCGATCGATTACTGTCTGCGTCATCCGCAATGGCGGCTGAGCGTGCAGACGCACAAGACGCTGGGGATCAGGTAGGGCTACATCGCTATTGCGAGCGAAGCGAAACAATCCAGAGGGCCACAGAACAAGGGCTGGATTGCTTCGGAGCTCACGCTCCTCGCAATGACGAAGGCAGGAGTAAAGCGAAACCATGTGGGAATTGACCAAGTCGTTTCATTTCGAGGCCGCGCACGCGCTGCCGGGGACGACGCTGGGCGAAGCAAGCCAGGAAATCCACGGCCACTCCTTCCGCGCCGAAGTGGCGATCCGCGGCACGCCCGACCCCGCGACCGGAATGCTGCTCGATCTCGGCTTGCTGGAGCGTGCGCTCGGCGACGTCCGCAAGACGCTCGACCACAAGTTTCTCAACAACGTCGAGGCGCTCGGCGCGCCGACGCTGGAGAACATCACGCGCTTCATCTGGGAGCGTGTGCAGCACGCGGGCACCGTTACCCGCGTCAGCGTCTATCGCGACAGTTGCCAGGAATCCTGCACCTACTTTGGGCCGCAACAACCCACGTAACCACTTTGAGATTCTGGCTGGAAATGTAACGCGCAATAGTGAGCAAAGCCGTCATGCCCGGCCTTGTGCCGGGCATCCACGTCCTTTCTGAAATTCAGCAAGAGAGGACGTGGGTGGCCGGGACAAGCCCGGCCAAGACGGAAATGAGCGTTTTCTATCTTACAATGACGCAGCAAAGACCAGGAGCCGCGCATGGATGTTTCCCTCATCGACCATCACAAATCCTCCGCCCGCACCTGGTTCGAATCCCTGCGCGACCAGATATGCGCGGCCTTCGAGCGCCTTGAGGACGAGGCGCCCCCGTCGCTGTATCCCGGCACCGCGGGACGCTTCGTCCGCACCCCGTGGGACCGCACCGATCACACCGGCCAACCGGGTGGCGGCGGCGTGATGTCAGTGATGCGCGGCCGGTTGTTCGAGAAAGTCGGCGTGCATTGCTCAACGGTGCATGGCGAGTTCGCGCCGGAGTTTCGCGCGCAAATTCCCGGCGCGAGCGACGATCCCCGCTTCTGGGCTTCCGGCATTTCGCTGATCGCGCACATGCACAATCCGAACGTGCCGGCGGTACACATGAACACGCGCTTCGTGGTGACGACGAAAGCATGGTTCGGCGGCGGCGCCGATCTGACGCCGGTGCTCGACCGCCGGCGCACGCAGGAGGACGCCGACACGCAGGCGTTTCACGCCGCGATGAAGGACGCGTGCGACGCCCACGCGAAAATCGCGCCCTACGACAAGTACAAGACATGGTGCGACGAGTATTTCTATCTGCCGCACCGCAAGGAAGCACGCGGCATCGGCGGCATCTTCTATGACTGGCACGATTCTGGCGACTGGGACGCCGATCTTGCATTCACGCAGGACGTCGGCCGCGCTTTTCTAAAGATCTATCCCGACCTGGTACGCCGCAATTTCAATGCCGCGTGGACACTGGCGGATCGTGAAGAACAACTCATCCGCCGCGGCCGCTATGTCGAATTCAATCTGCTCTACGATCGCGGCACCATCTTCGGTCTCAAGACCGGCGGCAATGTCGATTCCATTCTGTCGTCGATGCCGCCCGAGGTGAAGTGGCCGTAACGCTCCGTACTTGAGCATTTTATGTTCTGACGGATGTGTCAGAAGGCGCCATTGCCGGGCTTGACCCGCCTGCGGGGCCGAAACCCCTTCGGCGCGGCGAAGGCCCGGCAATCCATCATTTTTGAAGAAGATGGATACGCGGATCAAGTCCGCGCATGACGAGGGATGATCTCGTCAAAAGCGAAAATCGCTACAGCTTGTGATCGCGTGCGAACCGCGCGGCGGTTTGCTCGGCAATCGCATCGAGCGCATCGGCATCGTTCGGAAATCCCGCCGCGAGCCATGCATCTTCGGCGAGCGATAGAACGTGTCCGAGCGCCGGCCCTTCCGCAAAACCGCGCGCGATGAAATCCGACGCTTTCAGCGGAAACACCGGAATCGGCCAGCGATCCGGCAATGCAATGAGCCGCTGCCAATAGGTCGGATCAGCGCCCAGCCCCGCCCTCGCCCAGGCCAGCATGACACGATCGCGAAACCGCGCCGCGCCGAGACGATACAGCCGCTTTTGCGCGGTTGCCTCGTCCATTCCGGCGAGCCGCCACCAGCGATGTCCCATCGAATCCAGCATCTTGGCTTCGCCGTTCGACAATCGCAGCCGCGCACCCAATCGCCGGGCATCTTCGGTCACGGCCACGGCCAGCGCGCCGAGCCGCAGCATCGCATTGGCTTCAAGTCCGCGCCGCCGCTCGATCTCGATCATTGCGGCGAGCGTTGCTGGATAGGCGACGCCGATCAGGATCGGCAGCAGCAGGCCGCCGTCGCGCATCGCCACCACCGCGTCCAGCGCATTCTCGGCAACCAGCAGCTTGCGCATTTCCATGCCGATGCGTTCGGCAGAGAGTTGCGACAATCCAGCGCGGCCGCGAATGCAGGCGAGATAACCGTCACGGTCGAGCGCGCCAACACCATACGCGGCCGAAAAGCGGAAGAAGCGCAGGATGCGTAGATAGTCTTCCGCGATACGCCGGTCCGGGTCGCCGATGAAGCGCACGCGCCGCTGCGCAATGTCGGCAAGACCGCCGACATGATCGTGGATCACGCCGGCCGCGTCCACCGAAAGCCCGTTGATGGTGAAGTCGCGCCGCTCCGCATCGACGCGCCAGTCGCGCCCGAACGCGACGGTCGCCTTGCGGCCGAAGGTCTCGACATCCTCGCGCAGCGTGGTGACTTCGAACGGTTGACCGTCCACGACCAACGTCACGGTGCCGTGCGCGATGCCGGTCGGCACGCTCTTGATCCGCGCCGCCACTGCGCGACGAACGACTTCCTCCGGCACGGCCGTCGTGGCGACGTCGATATCGCCCGGCGGCAGCCGCAACAGCGCGTTGCGCACCGCGCCGCCGACCACGCGGGCCTCCTCGCCGTCGGCATTGAGCAACGCCAGCACGCGCGCAGCAGACCCGGAGGTCAGCCACGGTGCGTCGTGAAGCGTTGCCGTCTCGGTCATTTTTCGACTCCGGGCACCAGCTTGCCGTTTTCCATATGCGCGGGCACGTAAGTCGACTTCGGCGGTGCACCGGAGAAATGCGCCAGCAGAACAAGGCTGAGAATGGTGAGCAGGAATGCGCCGATCGCCAGCCTCACCACAATATGCAGTGGCCAGGAATTTGGAGCGAATATGCCGGAACGTGTTGCAAGCAGATAGGCCGCATAGATCGCGAACGGAATCAGAAAAATTCCGACTTCAGTTAGAACCGGACGGATCATGGCAAATAGATTCGCTCATAGAGAACCCGCAAAATACCCGCGGTCGCACCCCAAATATAACGCTCGGCGAACGGCATTGCGTAGAATGAACGCTCCATACCGCGAAATTCCCGGCTGTGAATCTGATGATTCTCCGGGTTCATCAAAAATGCCAACGGCACCTCGAACGCATCGTCCACCTCGCCGGCGTTGATATGCAGTTCGAAGCCGGGCTTGACCCGCGCCAAGGTCGGCAGGATGCGGAAACCCAATCCGGTTGCATAAAGATCGAGATAGCCGATCGGCTCGATGAAATTGCGTTCGAGCCCGACCTCCTCATGCGCCTCGCGCAGCGCCGCGTCGAGCGGCGAGCGATCGGTCGGATCGATCTTGCCGCCGGGAAACGAAATCTGTCCGGCGTGGCTGGAGAGATGCGGCGAGCGCTGGGTCAGCAGCACCGTCGGTTCGTCGCGCTCCACGATCGGGATTAGCACCGCCGCCGGACGCACCGGGTTTTCCTCGGCGATGATCTTCCACATCCGGTCGGTGCCCTCGTCGCCGCTGGTGGGGACGATGTTGGGATCGGTCAATCCGGCGGGAACGTTGAAATTCAGTCGTTCCTGCGCCCGATGGAAAAATTCATCGGAGCCCAGTTTGGTCACGGCCGGCTGCGCCGCCAGTATCGATTCAGTCAATGGGCGCCCTCACCTCGTCCGCATCCGCCATTTTGAAGAACTCGCCGGCGGAGACAACCCCAAACATCGCGCGGCCATCAATCATCCGCTCCTCGCCAAGCTCAACCAGATCGTAATAGAGCGCCCGCGTCACTTTGGCCCACAGGTCGGCGCGCACGTGAAGATACGGCATCAAGCCGTCATCCGGCGCGCGCTCGAACCGCAGCGGATGCGCGGCATCGCAGGCGACCCAATCGTCGACATTGGTGCGAAATTGCAACCGCCGCCCGTCCTCGCCGGTTTCGACACGCATCTCGACCGCGACGAACGGCGCGTCGTCGACCTGAATGCCGACCTTCTCCACCGGTGTCACGAGAAAGTGCTTGCCGTCTTCACGCTTCAGGATGGTGGAGAACAGCCGCACCAGCGCCGGGCGACCGATCGGCGTTCCGAGATAGAACCAGGTGCCGTCGCGGGCGATGCGCATGTCGAGATCGCCGCAAAACGGCGGATTCCACAGATGCACCGGCGGCAACCCCTTCGCCTTGGACGCCTGACCCGCAACGGCGGCATTCGCAGCAGAGGTCAGCCCGTCGAGGCTGCGGTTTGCGGTCTGCCCTTGCTTCGCCATGGTTTACCCCGAGGTTGTTCCTGTCGGCTGCGGCTCGCCGGAACGTGATCCGGCTGCCACTCTTGTCTCCCGATAATATGGGGATAGTTCGATTCAAGAAATACGTGGCGTGGCCTGACGTTTAGCATGGTATTGAACGGCATCGGGGCGATTGCCGCGACAACCCGGAATCGCATTCCGGCAAGGAGAGACGGATGGCTGGCGCGGACGGTGTCGAGAAGCTTGAAGACGTGATCGTGCGGTCGGCGGAACAACTCGCGGGCAACATCCGCGCCGCGAAGACCGCGATTTCCAGCGTGATCTTCGGCCAGGAACGCGTCATCGATAACACGCTGGTGACGATCCTGTCCGGCGGCCATGCATTGCTGATCGGCGTCCCCGGCCTCGCCAAGACCAAACTGGTGGAAACGCTGGGCGTCACGCTCGGACTGGATGCCAAACGCATCCAGTTCACGCCGGACCTGATGCCGTCCGATATTCTTGGCGCCGAAGTGCTCGACGAGAGCGGCGGCGGGCGACGCTCGTTCCGTTTCATCGCAGGTCCGGTGTTTGCGCAACTCTTGATGGCCGACGAAATCAACCGCGCCAGCCCGCGCACGCAATCGGCACTGTTGCAGGCGATGCAGGAGCAGCACATCACGGTGGCCGGCGCGCGGCACGACCTGCCGAAGCCGTTCCATGTGCTCGCCACGCAAAACCCGCTGGAACAGGAAGGCACCTATCCGCTGCCGGAAGCGCAGCTCGACCGCTTCCTGATGGAGATCAACGTCGATTATCCGGATCGCGACGCCGAGCGGCGCATCCTGTTCGAAACCACCGGCGCGGACGAAGCCGCCGCCAAGGCCGCCATGACCGTCGAGGACCTGATCGCCGCGCAACGGCTGGTACGGCGGCTGCCGGTCGGCGATTCCGTGGTGGAAGCAATTTTGTCTCTGGTCCGTTCGGCCCGTCCCGGCCCGGACAGCGGTGACCTCGGCGCGCTAATCGCCTGGGGCCCCGGCCCGCGCGCCAGCCAGGCGCTGATGCTGGCGGTGCGCGCCCGCGCGCTGCTCGACGGCCGCCTCGCGCCATCGATTGACGACGTGCTCGACCTCGCCGAGCCGGTGCTGAAGCATCGCATGGCGCTGACCTTCGCGGCGCGCGCCGAAGGCCGCACCATTTCCGACGTGATCGGACAACTGAAAACGCGGATCGGCTGATGGCCGCCGCCGCGCAGCAGCCCTCGGGCGAGACGGTCGCGATCCGACGCGCGGACGGCGAAAGCCGCACGCTCGCCGCGTCGCTGCCGCGCCTGGTGCTGGAAGCGCGCCGCATCGCCGCCAACGTCATCCACGGTCTGCACGGCCGCCGCCGCGCCGGCGCTGGCGAGAATTTCTGGCAATATCGCCGCTTCGTCTCGGGCGAGCCGGCGCAAAACGTCGACTGGCGGCGTTCCGCGCGCGACGATCTGCTCTACGTACGCGAGCACGAATGGGAAGCCGCACACACTGTGTGGCTGTGGCCGGATCGCTCCGCCTCGATGGCCTTCGCCTCCAAGGGCGCGCGCGACAGCAAGCTCGAACGCGCGCTGATCGTCACCTTTGCGCTGGCGGAATTATTGGTGGCGGGCGGCGAACGCGTCGGCGTGCCCGGATTGATGACGCCGACCGCGAGCCGCAACGTCATCGACAAGATGGCACAGGCGATGCTGCACGACACCGCGACGCGTGACAGCCTGCCGCCGTCGTTCGTACCGACCGCATTGTCGGAAGTGGTGGTGCTGTCGGACTTCTGGTCGCCGATCGCTGACATCAAGGCAATGCTGGCGGGCCTATCCGCGTCGGGCGCGCGTGGCGCGCTGGTGCAGGTGGTCGATCCTGCCGAGGAGAGCTTTCCCTATGCGGGACGCATTGAGTTTGTCGAGCCGGAAGGCGGCGGCGTGGTGACGGCGGGTCGCGCCGAAACCTGGGCGCGAGATTACGTCGCGCGCGTCGCCTTGCATCGCGATCAAATTCGCACTGAAGCGGCGAAACTGGACTGGCTGTTCTCCCCCCATGTCACCGATCGCTCGGCGGCCGAACTGCTGCTGTATCTGCATGCCGGCATGATGGCGCACAAAGGCGGCGGAGCAGCCGTGAAGGTGGGACGCAGCGCATGATGGGGCTGCCGCTCGCCTTCGCTCAACCGCTGCTGCTCACCGGACTGCTGGCGCTACCGGTGCTGTGGTGGCTGCTGCGCGTGATGCCGCCACGCCCGAAGCGCGTCGATTTTCCGCCGACACGGCTGCTGCTCGAGATCGCGCCCAAGGAAGAAACGCCGTCGCGCACTCCGTGGTGGCTGACCGCGCTGCGTCTGCTCGCCGCCGCGCTGGTGATCTTTGCCGCCGCCGGCCCGACCTGGAATCCGCAGACCGGTGCAGCAAAGAGCAGCGGACCGCTGGTGATCCTGTTCGACGACGGCTGGAGCGCGGCGTCGAGTTGGGATGCCCGGATGAAAGCCGCCGACGAACTGATCGCGCGCGCCGACAGCGACCGGCGCGGCGTCGCGTTGATCCCGCTGTCAGAGCCCGCACGTGACATCACCTTGATGCCGGCCGGTACGGCGCGGGTGGCGATGCGGCAGTTGTCACCGAAGCCCTATTCCATCGCGCGTGTCGAAACGCTGCCGATCATCGCGCGCTTCCTGAAGGCGACCGGCGACTGCGACATCGTCTGGCTGTCGGACGGCATCGACACCGGGCGCGGCTCCGAATTCGTCGAAGGGCTCGGCAAGATCGTCGAGAACCGCACGCTGACCATCTTTAACGGCGGCGCGCCGCCGGCTCATGCGCTCGCCGCCGCGGAGAACGCTGCCGCCAAGATGACGGTGAAGGTATTGCGCGCCACATCTGGCGGTCTCGACGCAGGAATTGTCCGCGCACTGGACCAGAAGAATTCGCCGATCGGCGAAGCTCCATTCAAGTTCGGCGCGGCCGACACCGAAACCGAAGCGTCGTTCGACCTGCCGGTCGAACTGCGCAACGACATCGCGCGGCTCGAAGTCGCGGGCGAGCGTTCAGCCGGCGCGGTGCAACTGCTCGACAAACGCTGGCGGCGGCGCGCCGTCGGCCTCATCAGCGGTGCGTCGACCGATACCGCACAACCTCTGCTCGCTTCGACCTTCTATCTGACCCGCGCACTGGCGCCGTTCGCCGATGTGCGCGCGGCCGGCGGCGCGGCTCCGGCGCAGGCGGTGGCGCAATTCCTCGACCAGAAATTGCCGCTCATCGTGCTCGCCGATGTCGGTGCATTGCCGCCGGACCTGCGCGAGCGTCTCGATAAATGGATCGAACAAGGCGGCGTGCTGGTGCGCTTCGCCGGCCCGCGACTGGCGCAGGCCGATGACGATCTGGTGCCGGTCAAGCTGCGTCGCGGCGACCGCAGCCTCGGCGGCAGCCTGACATGGGAGAAGCCGCAGCATCTCTCCGCCTTTGCGTCGGATGGGCCGTTCGCGGGCCTCGCCGTGCCAGCCGACGTCACCGTGACGCGACAGGTGCTGGCCGAACCCGATGCGAAGCTGGCGACCCGAAGTTGGGCCACGCTGGTCGACGGCACGCCGCTCGTGACCGGCGAACGGCGCGGCAAAGGCATCATCACGCTGTTCCATGTCAGCGCCGACATGCGCTGGTCGGATCTGCCGATGTCCGGCACCTTCGTCGAGATGTTGCGCCGGCTGGTCGATCTCTCCGGTTATACGTCGACGCCGGGCGCGGGTCCCGCCGCCGAAGCCAAGGTGGAAACCGTTGCACCGCTACGCATCCTCGATGGCTTCGGCGCGTTCGGCCCGCCGCCCTCCACCGCCAAGCCGCTCGCGGCCACCTATCGCGACCGCGCGACGATCGATCATCCGCCCGGCTTCTACGGCCCGGCCGATGGACCGCTCGCGGTGAACACGCTGGCCGCCACCGACCGCCTCAAAGCGCTCGACGTCTCGAGCCTCAACGCACGGCACGCGACCTACACCAATGCCGAGCCCAGCGATCTGCGCGGCATGTTGCTCTCCGCCGCGCTGGCGCTGTTCCTGATCGATGCCGTCATCGTCGCCTTGCTCGGCGGCGGCCTCGCGGCGCTGTTGCGGCGGCGCACGGCGGTGGCGACGGCGTTGCTGCTCGCACTTGCGCTGAATTCAGCGGCGATCGTCCCAACACCGGCACACGCGCAAAATAGCGCCGATGACTTCGCGGTGAAAGCGGTGTCGCAAACCCGGCTTGCCTACGTCGTGACCGGCAATCCCGACGTCGATGACATCGTCAAATCCGGGATGCAGGCCCTGACGCTGTTTCTGTCGCAACGCACCGCGCTGGAGCCGGGCGAGCCGGTCGGCGTCGATCCGGCGCGCGACGAACTAGCGTTCTTTCCGCTGATCTACTGGGCCATCGTCCCCGGCGCGCCAAAGCCGTCGCAGGAAGCCCTCAACCGCATCGATGCCTACATGAAACAGGGCGGCACGGTGCTGTTCGACACCCGCGACGCCATCGAAGCGCCAAGCAGCCCCGGCGGAGAATCGCAGACGCCGGGGATGGTGACCTTGCGCGGCATCCTCTCGTCGCTCGATGTGCCCGAACTCGAGCCTGTTCCTCCCGAGCATGTGCTGACGAAGACGTTCTATTTGCTGCATGACTTCCCGGGCCGTTTCAATTCCGGGCAGACGTGGGTGGAAGCCCTGCCGCGAGATGAGAGCGACGACGCGGCGTCACGCCCGGCGCGCGGCGGCGACGGGGTGTCGCCGATCATCATCACCTCGAACGATCTCGCCGGCGCATGGGCGCTGCGGCCCGATGGTCGTCCGATGCTGCCGCTGACGCCGGGCGAACCGCGCCAGCGCGAGTTTGCCTTCCGCGCCGGCGTCAATGTCGTGATGTACACCCTGACCGGTAACTACAAGGCCGATCAGGTGCACGCGCCGGCACTGATCGAACGGCTGGGGCAATGAGCATGGTCGCTTCGAGCCGCAAACCGCTGATCTCTCAATCCGTCATGCCCGGCCTTGTGCCGGGTATCCACGCCCTTCTGAATGAAGCGCAAGCAGACCTGGATGGCCGGGGCACAGGCGAGCGAAGTGACGCCGTTCTTCGAACGGCGATGCCCGGCCATGACCGAGTTTATGGGGTCGTGCCCGAATGAACTACGGCATCGCCTTCACGCCTCTCGTCCCGACGCTCGTGCTGTGGATCGGGCTCGCCGCCATCGCCGTTATCGCGGCAGTACTGCTGCTTGGCCGCACACGCGGCGCGTTGATCCGCGTCGGCGCGCTGGCACTGATCCTGCTGGCACTGGCCAATCCGTCGTTCACCAGCGAGGAACGCGAACCGCTGTCCTCGGTCGCCGCCGTGGTGGTGGACAAGAGCCCGAGCCAGGACTTCGGCGCCCGCGCCAAGGAAACCGAACAAGCGAAACAGGCGCTGGTCGATCGCCTCAAGCAGATCAAGGGCCTTGAGGTTCGCGTCGTCGAAGCGGGCCAAGCCGACGGCGAAACCGACGGCACCAAACTGTTCGGCGCGCTGTCCACGACGCTGTCCGACGTGCCGACCGATCGCGTCGCCGGCGCTTTCCTGATCACCGACGGCCGCGTCCACGATATTCCGGCCGATGCCGCAGCGCTCGGCTTCAAGGCGCCAATCCACGCGCTGATCACCGGCCGCAGCGACGAACGTGATCGCCGTATCGCGATTACCGCTGCACCACGCTTCGGCATCGTCGGGCAAAAGCAGACCATCACCTATCGCCTTGAAGATCACGGCGTCACCGGCCAGCAGGCGCGCGTCGTGGTGCGTCGCGACGGCGAGGTGTTGAACGAACGCACAGTGGGTGGCGGTCAAACCGTCAACGTCAGCGTCGATATCAAACATGCCGGGCCGAACATCGTCGAGATCGAGGCCTCGCCGCTGGAGAACGAACTGACGCTGGTGAACAACCGCGCCGTGGTGGTGATCGACGGCGTGCGCGACAAGCTGCGCGTGCTGCTGGTGTCCGGCGAACCACATTCCGGCGAGCGCACGTGGCGCAACCTGCTCAAGTCCGACGCCAGCGTCGATCTGGTGCATTTCACGATTCTGCGGCCACCGGAGAAGCAGGACGGCACGCCGATCAACGAATTGTCGCTGATCGCGTTTCCGACGCGCGAATTGTTCCAGCAGAAGATCAACGAATTCCAGTTGATCATCTTCGATCGCTACGCGCGGCAGGGCGTGCTGCCGACTGCCTATTTCGACAACATCGCGCGCTACGTGCGCGCAGGCGGCGCGATGCTGGTGTCGGCGGGGCCGGATTACGCGTCGGTCACCAGCATCTGGCGCACGCCGCTGGATTCTGTGCTGCCGGCGGAGCCGGTCGGCGTCACCGAAAAACCCTATCTCGCGCATCTGAGCGAGATCGGAAAGCGCCATCCGGTGACGCGCGGCCTGCAGGGCTCCGCCAGCGAACCGCCGCACTGGAGCCGCTTCTTCCGCACCATCACCACCCGCAATGCCGATTCACCGCCGCTGATGACCGGTGCCGACGGCCAGCCGCTGCTGCTGCTGTCGCGCTACGGCGAGGGCCGCGTTGCGCTGCTGCTGTCGGACCACATCTGGCTGTGGGCGCGTGGCTATGAAGGCGGCGGCCCGCATCTCGATCTGCTGCGGCGGATGTCGCACTGGTTGATGAAGGAGCCCGAACTCGACGAGGAGGCGCTGCGTCTGCAAGTGCGTGGCAAGGAATTGACCGTGCAGCGGCAGACCATGGCCGACACCGTCGCGCCGGTCACCGTCACCGCGCCGTCCGGTGCGAAACGCGAACTGACATTGAACGCCGGCGAGCCGGGGCTGTGGACCGCAACCATCGACGCCAACGAACTCGGCCTGTGGCAGGCGACCGACGGCAAGCTGAATGCACTGGTCAATGTCGGGCCGGCCAACCCGAAGGAGTTCTCCGAGGTCACCTCGACGCCCGACACGCTGAAGCCGTTGTCACAGGCGACCGGCGGCGATGCCCGCCGCATTGCCGAGAACGGCAGCGTCACCCTGCCCCGCATCGTGCCGGTGCACGCGTCCAGCGTCTATCGTGGCGACGGCTGGCTCGGCGTGCACATGCGCGACGCCAGCGTGGTGCGCGGCGTCGGCGTGCTGCCGATGTTCGCCGGCGTCATCGGCCTGTTGCTGCTGCTCGGCGCCTTCGCCGCGACTTGGCTGCGCGAGGGACGCTGACCTGTCGCCAAACGGTCGCGCTCCATGACTATTTTCGAAATCGGCGGATGATCACGACCCGCGGTTGACAAAGGCCGCCCTCGGCTGCGATGTTACATTATAACATTCGAGGCGGCCGGGGTGGACCGCTTCGCGATTCCGGGCTGATCGCACGATGAAGTGGTTTCGATCGAAGATAAAGGCGGGGACCCGGCTGGCGCTGTTGGCGCTGGCGGTTCAATTCGTCTTGTCGTTCGGCCATTTCCACGGCACCGCCGCGCATGCGGCCCCGAACATCCATGCCGTCACCGCGCCGGCGTCCGCCGCCCAGATCCCGGATCAGGCCAAACCCGCGACCAAAGCGCTCGCCGCCGACGAGGCGCAGCAAGCGCCCGACAAATCCCACGGCGATCATCACGATGGCTATTGCGCGATCTGCGCGGTGATGTCGCTGGCGGGCTCGCTGATCACCAGCGGCCCCGTGCTTCTGATGGTCCCGGAGGCGTATCAGGTCCTCAGCCGGACCACCGACGCCGAGTTTTCCCATCTCGCCTCGCCGCACGGTATCTCGCAGCCGCGCGCGCCTCCCGCTTCCTGAGCCTGACGGACTGACACGCTTCTCGCCGCCGCATCTCACACCCGGCGCTTGAGAGGCCTCCTCCATCATGCGCCCGCAACGACGGGCATCCGCGAAGCCGCATCGACGATCAACGGTGCGCCGCTCGTGGATTCAGGAACCGGATCCATCATGTCTTTGTCATTGAAGCAGGCCCTGCTTCTGTCCAGCGCGCCGCTGCTGCTGGGCGCTTTCAATCATGCCGCATCGGCGCAGGACAACACGTCGGAACTGCCCAGCATCACCGTCACCGCACCGAGTCCAATCACCCATCACGCGAAGCGGCCACGGCGTGCGGCCTCGACACACGCCGCACGCGCCACGCCCGTGCGGGACGGCACGCCCACCGAACAGCCGCGCATCGTCGTCAATGCGCCGCCGCAGCAAGGCGTGCTACCGATCGTCACCGATCAATTTGCAACGGTGACCGTGGTGCCGAACGAGGAAATCCGGCGCAGCGGCGCGGCCACGCTGGGCGACCTGCTCACCAGCAAACCCGGCATCACCGGATCGGGCTTCGCGCCGGGCGCATCGAGCCGTCCGATCATTCGCGGCCTCGACGTCAATCGCGTCGGCATCGTCGAGAACGGCGTCGGCAGCAACGGCGCATCGGATCTCGGCGAAGACCATTTCGTGCCGATCGATCCGCTTTCGACCAATCAGGTGGAAGTCATTCGCGGCCCCGCCGCCTTGCGCTGGGGCTCGACCTCGATCGGCGGCGTGGTCAGCGCCACCAACAACCGCATTCCCGAGACGATGCCGTGCACGCCGATACTGGCGACGCAGACCTACGGCTACAACGTGAAAGCGCCACCGCAACTTGCAAGCCCGAACGGCTGCGCCACGCTTGAAACGCGCACCGCGCTCTCCAGCGTCGATCTCGGCCGCGAAGGCGGGGTGTTGCTCGATGCCGCCAGCAGCAACGTCGCGATCCACGCCGACGCGTTCGCGCGGCGCACCGCCGACTACGCCATTCCGGGTGGAACGCAGAAGAACACCGCCACCGATACCAACGGCGGATCGGTCGGCGCGTCTTACTTCTTCACCGGAGGCTATGTCGGCGCTGCGATCACCCAGAACAACAGCCTCTACCACATCCCCGGTACGGAGGGCGAAGAGCTTGGCACGCGGATTGACGCGCACCAGACAAAATTCACCGCCAAAGGTGAATATCGCCCCGATGCGGCGGCAGTCGATGCAATCCGCTTCTGGTTAGGCGCGACCGACTACAAGCACAACGAGCTCGGCCTTGCCGACGCCGCTGACCCGACCAGCGACGGCGTACGCCAGACCTTCACCAACAAAGAGCAGGAAGGCCGGCTCGAAGTGCAACTCGCGCCGTTCGACCTGCGCTTCGCGGCGCTGACGACCGCGATCGGCGTGCAGGCCTCGCATCAGGAACTGACTGCGCCGAGCCCGGACGACCCCGGCAGTCCGTTGAACGGGTTGTGGGACCCGAACAGCAACACCAAGCTCGCAGGCTACGTCTTCAACGAACTGAAGTTCAGCGACAGTACCAAGGCGCAAGCCGCAGCGCGCATCGAACACGTCAATCTCGATGGTTCGACGCCGAGCCTGATCCCCGGCGTATTCGACGTCGCGGCCAATCCGGCCGAGATCGGTCCGGCGGTACAGCGCAGCCTCAGCTACACGCCGAAAAGCGGCAGCGTCGGCCTGATCCAGAATCTGCCGTGGGATCTCGTTGCCAGCATCACCGGGCAATATACCGAACGCGCACCTAAACCCGCCGAGCTGTTTTCACGCGGCGGACACGACGCCACCGCGACCTTCGATATCGGCAATCCGAATCTCGGAATCGAAACCGCGAAATCGATCGAGGTCGGCCTGCGCCGCGCGCGAGGGCCGTTCCGGTTCGAACTCACCGGCTATGCCACACACTTCAACGGCTTCATCTATCGCAGGCTCACCGGCAACACCTGCGACGGAACATCGTGCATCGCGGGCGCCGGCCTCGAACTCAATCAGGCGATCTATTCGCAACGCGACGCCAACTTCCGTGGCGCCGAGTTTCAATTCCAATACGACGCCTTGCCGGTCTGGAACGGCATGTTCGGCATCGAGGGGCAGTACGACATCGTGCGCGCCACCTTCTCCGACGGCAGCAATGTGCCGCGCATTCCGCCGCAACGTGTCGGCGGCGGCATCTACTATCGCGACGCGAACTGGTTCGCGCGCGTCAACCTGCTGCACGCCTTCGCACAGAACGATGTGAGCGGCGTGGAGACGCCGACGGCCAGCTACAACCGCCTGCGCGCCGAGTTGAGCTACACGACGAAACTCACCAAGACCGATTGGTGGGGCGCGCAGCAATTCACCTTCGGCGTCGTCGGCGACAACCTGCTGAATGAGGATATCCGCAACGCGGTCGCCTACAACAAGGATCAGGTGCTGATGCCCGGCCTCGGCGTGCGGATTTTCGCGAATGTGAAGTATTGAGTTGTTCTTTCGTCATGGCCGGGCTCGTCCCGGCCATCTACGTCTTTCTTAACGCCCGTCGTTAAGACGTGGATGGCCGGAATAAATCCGGCCATGACGCGAAACAAGCCCGGATATCGCTCAGCCTTGCGCCGATGCATCCCGCGCGAAGCGCCAGTCCGGGCGGATCATGCCGGAGACGTTCTCGAAGGCGCCATCCACCAATTCCTTCACCAGCAGGCGGCGGCGATCGACCGGACCCGGCATATCGGCGCGGCCGAGCGGGATCATCTTGAAGCCGACGCGGCTGTAGTAAGCCTCGTCGCCCACCAGCACGACCAGCGTGTGGTCCTTGGCCTTGGCATCGGTGAGCGCGCGGTCCAGCAGCGCTCGGCCGACGCCACGGCTGCGGAACGGCGGCTCGACAGTAAGCGGACCGAGCAGCAGCGCCGGCGTGTCGCCGATGCACACCGGCAATTGCCGTACCGAGCCGACCAGCAAGGTGCCGATGCGGGCCGTGAACGACAGGTCGAGCCGGTGGTCGACGTGCTCGCGCAGCCGGTAGGCGCTGAGCACGAAACGTCCCGGCCCGAATGTCCGCTCCAGCAGACGTTCGATCGGCTGCGCGTCGTTGGCCACTTCCGGCAGAATGGTGAGGGATAAATCGCTCATGTCGATGCGCGAGATAGCATCTGGCACCGACGCGGTCCATGGCGGCAACCGGAAATTCCCGTCCTAGATCCAGGTCGGGGACGGCGGCACCCCGTCGATCACTTCGGCGATCCGCCGCCGCGTCCCCTTGGTGGCATCCGGTGGTAAGGCATCCGGCGCGAAGAAGCCGCAGGCGACGATTTCGCGGTTGGGCTCCGGCATCCGGTCCTGCGTGAAACGGCGGATCACGTAGACCGCGACATGATCACGGCGCGAGACATGGCTGTTGAAAAACACGCCATGCAGCGCCGGCGCCTCGAACACGATCCGCCCCTCCTCAAGCAACTCGCGCCGCAACGCCTCATCGACGCTTTCACCGACCTCGACCCCGCCACCCGGCAGATGCCAGCCGGAGACGTAGCTGTGCTTGACCAGAAACACGTGGCCGGCGTCATCCAGCACGACACCCCGCACGCCCATGGTCATACCGCGCGCGAACCGCCAGTAGAGATGGAAGACGCGGCGCAGTGCCGGCTCCAGCCGGCGCCGCAGAGTCTTCGCCTTGTCGACATCTTCCACGCGGCGCCCTCTTGATTCTTCCCGGTCTCCCGTCATCTTGCCTCAACCATACCAGTTGTCACAGCGGGCCGAGCCGATCGTGAAGCAGTTTTCCAACCTCACCGAGCGCGAGATCCTGGCGTTGGCCATCTCCAACGAAGACGAGGACAGCCGCATCTATCGCGACTTCGCGGAGGCACTGACGGAACAATTTCCCGCGTCGGCGGCGGTGTTCTCCGGAATGGCCGAGGAAGAAACCCGACATCGCGGTGCGCTGTTCGATCTCTATCGCGAAAAATTCGGCGAGCATCTGCCCCTGATCCGGCGGCAGGACGTCAAGGGTTTCATCAAGCGCAAGCCGCTCTGGTTGATGCGGCCGCTCGGCCTCGACGAGGTGCGCAAGTATGCCGCCACCATGGAAATGGACGCCGGACGCTTCTATCGCAAGGCGGCCGAATCCACCTGCGATGCCTCGATCCGCGAATTGCTGCTGAAACTGTCAGAGGACGAAGACCGCCACGAAGCGCTTGCCGAAAGTCTCAGCGAAAAACACCTGACCACCGAAGCGCGCGCCAGCGAAGCCGACAGCGAACGCCGCGCCTTCATTCTGCAATATGTGCAGCCCGGTCTGGTCGGGCTGATGGACGGCTCGGTCTCGACGCTAGCGCCGCTATTCGCCGCCGCCTTCGCCACCCACAAGCCGTTCGAGACGTTTCTGGTCGGCCTCGCGGCCTCGGTCGGCGCCGGCATCTCGATGGGCTTCGCCGAGGCGCTGTCCGACGACGGCGCGTTGAGCGGGCGCGGCTCGCCGTGGATTCGCGGACTGGTGTGCGGGCTGATGACGACGCTTGGCGGCCTCGGCCACACCCTGCCCTATCTGATCCCGGATTTTTACGTCGCCACGATACTGGCAGTCGCGGTGGTCGTCGTCGAACTTGCATTGATCTCCTGGATTCGCCATCGCTTCATGGATACGCCATGGTTGCAGGCGACGTTCCAGATCGCGGTCGGCGGCGCGTTGGTGTTTCTGGCGGGAATCCTGATAGGCAGCGCGTGATGACGGCCTATGTGTTGGCGCATCTCTCCGATCCGCATCTGCCGCCACTGCCGGCGGCGCGACTGCATGAACTGATCGGCAAGCGCGCGCTCGGCTATCTCAACTGGCAGCGCAACCGCCACACCATCCACCGCCGCGAACTGCTCGACCTGCTGGTGTCGGATCTCCACATCCAGCAGCCCGACCACATCGCCATCACCGGAGATCTGGTGAACCTGGCCCTGCCGTCGGAATTCGCTCCCGCGCGCAAATGGCTTGAAGGCATCGGGCCGCCGGATCGCGTGACGATCATTCCCGGCAATCACGACGCTTACGTTCGTACAACACAGCACCGCTTCGCTGAGTCATTTGGCGAGTATCTGCAAGGCGACGGCGCAAATGCGAGCGACGCCATCGTCTATCCGTTCGTGCAGCGCCGCGGACCGCTGACACTGATCGCAACGTCTACAGCGGTGCCGACCGCGCCATTCATGGCCACCGGCCACCTCGGCACCGCGCAACTCGCGGCGCTCGATCGCATACTGTCGGCACAGGCGAACGAACCGACGTTTCGCGTGCTGCTGATCCATCATCCGCTGCGCGCCGAGCATCACGGCCGCTATAAGCGCCTGACCGATGCGGACGCGCTGCTGGCATTGCTGAAGCAACACGGCGTCGATCTCATTCTGCACGGCCACGATCATGTGCATTCGACGATGTGGTTCGATGGACCGCGTGGGCGCATCCCTGCGATCGGCGTGCCATCCGCGTCGGCGGTCGCGCACGGCCATCATCCTGCGGCGGCCTACAATCTGTTCAAGATCGACCACGACGGCGCGCAATGGCGCTGCGAGCAAAGCGTGCGCGGCTGGATCGAAAGCAAGGGCATCCGCGACATTCGCCGCGTTGTCCTCATTCCACCTCAACGATGATTTAGAAACTGCGTAGCGCAGCGAACAATGCGAAGCCGAACAGCGCGAGGACGCCTGCGAGGAAACCGAACGCAAAAGTCCAGATGCCGCTGCGGCGCGGTTTTGTGGCGGGCTGCTCCGTCACCTCCGGCAACGGCGTCGCCACCAGCGCGTGCTCGCGCTCGACCATGCGGCGCGCGACGTAATCGGTCACCGCCTGCACGATCACCGAAGGCGTATGCGATTCCGCCAGCACCTTGCGGCCGAAGCGGGTGTCCTGAACGAAGCGATAAAGTCGCTTGTCGCGTCCCATCGCGACATGCGCGACGACGTCGATCCACAGCCGCGGCGTATCGCCCTGACTGATGCCGCGATCGAACAGATCGATGCGATCGGGAATCTGTTCGAACAGCGGATCCAGTTGCTCGTTGAGAATCTCGAGCCGCGCCACTTCGGCATCGCGCAGATCGACCACAACGCCGGTGCGGTCGGCGGCCTCGATGCGCGCCTGCCGCAAAGCATCGCGCAGTCGGATCGGCTTGGCGCTGGCCGCGGCGGTCGAGCCGATACTCTGGACGTCGGACATGATCAGGCAGCCTTTGTTCCCGGAATCCGTTCCGCACGATTAATCTATCAGTAACCATGCGCGGAAAAAAGGCCGTCTGCGATCAATGGGTTGGCATTGTCGCTACCCGTACCCGAAAAGCGACGGCCCCACCCGAAGTCCGGATGGGGCCGCAAATCCTGAAAGCTGTCCGCAGGCCCGGTCAGTTCGACGCGCGGCGCGGTTCCTCGACGATGGAAAAGCGGACACTGCCACGGTGGCGGTTCTCTTCCGAGACCTGCTTCCAGCACTCCTCGGCCTCCTGGCGGGTCTTGAACGGCCCTTTGACCTGAGCCGAACCTTCCACCAGCTTGTGGAAATTCATCGAGCCGAATTCGCCCCCGATCACCCAGAAGAGAGAGCCGTCCGACATTGGTGCCTCCTTGTACTCAATCGCTCGCGCCTCATGATCGAGGCGATGTCTCGTCGCGATCTAATCGTATTGCCGCGCTTTGTCATGCAAATTCCGCAACCGATTCTGACATGGACTGCCGAGCACGTCTAAATCAATCGGACGAAAATCCGAATGGAACGCTGAGCCGGCGGTAGTCGTCGGGCAACAATTCGCGGCCGATCGGAAGTTCGGATCGCGCGGCGCATGTCGGGCGATGACAGACGCGACATGCGATGCCTACCGGCGTCGGCGCGTCGGCGCGCGGGCCGGTCTCGCTGCTGGTATAGATCAATTTTCCGGCGTACTCGGCCGCGCACCCGATCGCGATGGCGCGCTCCACGCGCGCGGCACCGAACGAACCGCCGCCGGCGGTGACTGTGCGCGCGATCGAGAAAAACCGCTGGCCATCCGGCAATTCCAGCCATTGCGTGACGATCTGGCGTGGCGTCTTGAAGACGCCATGCACCGACCACAGCGGACATCCGCCGCCATGCTTGGCGAAGGGAAAGCCCGCGCCGTCGAGCAGCTTGGAAATATTTCCGGCTGGATCGACGCGGATCAAGAAGAACGGAACCTTCTCCGCGCCCGGCTTTTGCAGCGTCGTGATGCGGTGCGCGGTCTGCTCGAAGCTGGTTCCGAACTGACGCGCCAGCGCCTCGACGTCGTAATGACGCGCCTCGGCGGCTTTCGCGAACGCTGAATACGGCATGATCAGTGCGGCGGCGGCGTAACTGGCGAGCGAGCGGTGCGCGAGCAGTCGCGCACTGGTCGTGGTGAACTGGCCCGCTTTCAATGCGGCCCCGATTTCATCCTCGAATTCCAGATAAGCGAGCTGCTGCGCCAGTTGAAAATTGAAGCTCGCGTTGTCGAGCGAGTCGTCGAACAGGATCTGCTTGCGATGCCGATCCAGCCGCCGCACCGCGCCGAGCATGACGTCCGGCGGCAACTGCCGCACATTGAGGTTGTGGCGGCTTTTCAATCGTTCGATGAACCAGCTCTCGGTCGCGGGCTCGCGCGAAATGCGTTCGGCAGCATCATCGAGATCGGCGAAATTGTTGCGCCGCGCGGCGAGAAATCGCCGCACTTCCGCGACCGGATCGCTGGCATCGATGCCTCTGCCAGTCGCAGGCGAGCCGGGCCCGGTCAATCCCGGCCCCTTGCGGTCCGCCAGCGCCAGTTGCTCCTCGCGATACGCGGTGTAGAGCCGCAGGAACGCCTCCGCCAACCCGGGATAACCGACCGCGATGTCGCTGATTTCCAGCGGCGGCATGTCGATGTCGGCGAACATCGGCTCCTTGAGCACTGCCTGCATCCGCGCGGCGTGATCGGCGCCGCCGTCACCGGCGAGATTGGTCAGATCGATCTTGTAGGTACGCGCCAGCCGCAGCAGCATGTCCGCCGTCACCGGCCGCTGGTTGCGCTCCAAAAGCGCCACGTAAGGCGCCGAGATATCGAGGTCGGCCGCCATGTCGGCTTGCGTCAGGCCGCGCTCGCGGCGCAACCGCCGCAATCGCGGCCCCATGAAGATCGAACGGGCGGTCTGTGTTGGCATGGCGGTTCACCAGCTGGTCTGATCCAACTTCGTTGGATCAGACCCACCGTTTATGTTTTTGCGCATGATCTGCGAAAACCGGCTCCCCACTTTTCGGGATCATGCGCGGGTTCCATTGTAAATACATTACAACATTACATGAGAATATTGTAAAGCCTGACAAGCTTTCTTCGCAGCCTCTGGCGAGCCACGGAATTTTCCGCAAATAAAGGCCCAAGTTCACATCAGGAGCCAGTCATGACCTACCAATCGCGCGGAATTTCCGACGGGATTCAACTCCCGGCGACCTATCAGAGCCAGATCGCGGCGGCGGAAGCCCTGCTCAAGGACAAGTCGACCTGGAACGGCGTGACCGCCGAGGCTGTCGCCCGGATGCGCCTCCAGAACCGCTTCAAGACCGGCCTCGATATCGCCCGCTACACCGCGGCTGTGATGCGCGCCGACATGGCGGCTTACGACGCCGACCCCACCAAGTACACCCAATCGCTCGGCTGCTGGCACGGTTTCGTCGCGCAGCAGAAGCTGATCTCGATCAAGAAGCACTTCGGCGGCAAGACCGACCGTCGCTACCTCTACCTCTCGGGCTGGATGGTTGCCGCGCTGCGCTCCGAATTCGGTCCGCTGCCGGACCAGTCGATGCACGAGAAGACCTCGGTGCCGAAGCTGATCGAAGAACTCTACACCTTCCTGCGTCAGGCCGACTCGCGCGAACTCAACGACATCTTCCGTCAGCTCGACGCCGCGCGTGAGGCCGGCGACAAGGCCAAGGAAGCGGCGCTGATCGAGAAGATCGACACTTTCCAGACCCACGTTGTTCCGGTCATCGCTGATATCGACGCGGGCTTCGGCAACGCGGAAGCGACCTACCTGCTCGCCAAGAAGATGATCGAAGCTGGCGCCTGCGCGCTGCAGATCGAAAACCAGGTGTCCGACGAAAAGCAGTGCGGCCATCAGGACGGCAAGGTGACGGTGCCGCACGAGGTGTTCCTCGCGAAGATTCGCGCCTGCCGCCACGCCTTCCTCGAACTCGGCGTTGACGACGGCATCATCGTGACCCGCACCGACTCGCTCGGCGCCGGCCTCACCCAGCAGATCGCCGTCAGCCACAAGCCGGGCGACATCGGCGACCAGTACAACGCCTTCCTCGATTGCGACGAAGTCGACGCGTCGAAGATCGGCAATGGCGACGTCATCATCAGCCGCAACGGCAAGCTGCTGCGTCCGAAGCGTCTGCCCAGCAACCTGTACCAGTTCCGTCAGGGTACCGGCGCGGACCGCTGCGTGCTGGACTGCATCACCTCGTTGCAGAACGGCGCCGACCTGCTGTGGATCGAAACTGAGAAGCCGCATATCGAGCAGATCGCCAGCATGGTCGACCGCATCCGCGAAGTCGTGCCGAACGCGAAGCTCGCCTACAACAACTCGCCGTCGTTCAACTGGACGCTGAACTTCCGCTGGCAGGTTTACGATGCCTGGAAGGAAGCCGGAAAGGACGTCAGCAAGTACAATCGCGCCGACCTAATGAAGGTGGAGTACGACGACACCCCGCTGGCCCTCGAAGCCGATCAGCGCATCCGCACTTTCCAGGCGGATTCGGCCAAGCGCGCCGGCATCTTCCACCACCTGATCACGCTGCCGACCTACCACACGGCCGCGCTGTCGACCGACAACCTCGCCAAGGAATACTTCGGCGAACAGGGAATGCTCGGCTACGTGAAGAACGTGCAGCGTCAGGAAATCCGTCAGGGTATCGCCTGCGTCAAGCATCAGAACATGGCTGGCTCCGACATTGGCGACGACCACAAGGAATACTTCGCGGGCGAAGCAGCCCTGAAGGCCGGTGGCGCTCACAACACGATGAACCAGTTCGGCTAACGAGCTGCTTTCAACAAATCGCGATCAAGACAAATGCCCGGCCGCAAGGCCGGGCATTTTCTTTTGTGAGGGCCTCATCACTTTCGAGAGGCCGCACGAACAGAAAGATGTGAGGGGCGCGCAAATGAATTCCGTCATGGCCGGGCTTGTCCCGGCCATCCACGTCTGATTTTCTGGCGCACGATGAAAGACGTGGATGGCCGGAATAAATCCGGCCATGACGATATGATAGGCTATCGATTGCCGAGAAACACCGGGGAGCCAATGCGCACTGATCTCATCTGGAAATTCGCAATCGGCCTGGCCGCTATTGTCCTTTCCTCCCCCGCCCTCGCCCAGCGCGGCGCGAGTTGCCATAACGGGATGAGCTTTCCGCAGTTTCTCGCGTCACTGAAGCAGGATGCGGTGAAAGCCGGTGTCTCGCAGCGCGCCATCGCGGCCGCGTCGCCCTACCTTGTCTACGATCAGGGTATCGTCAATCGCGACCGCGGCCAGCGCGTGTTCGGCCAATTGTTCACTGTGTTCGCCGGCCGTATGGCTTCGGAAAATCGTCGCGTGCGCGGACAGCAGTTGATCAAGACCTACGCGGCGGCCTTCGCGCGCGCCGAGAAGGAATACGGCGTGCCACCCGCCGTCATCACCGCGTTCTGGGCGCTGGAAAGCGATTTCGGCGCGATGCAGGGCAAGCTTTCGACGCTACGCTCGCTGGTGTCGCTGGCCTACGACTGCCGCCGCGCGCAGATGTTTCACGACGAGACCATCGCCGCCCTGAAGATCATCGATCGCGGCGATCTCACGCCCGCCGAAATGATCGGCTCATGGGCCGGCGAACTCGGGCAGACGCAATTCCTGCCGCAGCATTACTATAACTACGCGGTCGACTACGACGGCGACGGCCATCGCAATCTGTTGCGCAGCGCGCCGGACGTGATCGGCTCCACCGCCAACTACATCGCCACCGGATTGAAGTGGCGGCGCGGCGAACCGTGGCTACAGGAGGTTCGCGTGCCGCAGAACCTGCCGTGGCAGGAGGCCGACCTCGCCATCAAGCACCCGCGCGCCAAATGGGCGCAATGGGGCGTGACGTCGGCGGACGGCCGTGCGTTGCCGAACGACAATCTGCCGGCGTCGCTGCTGTTGCCGATGGGACGGCACGGTCCCGCCTTCCTCGCCTATCCGAACTTCGCGGCGTACACCGAATGGAATAACTCGCTGATCTACGCCACGACGGCCGCCTATCTCGCCACCCGCATCGCCGGCGCGCCGCCGATGCACAAGCCATCCGCGCCCATCGCACAACTGCCGTTCAACGACATCAAGCAACTTCAAACGCTGCTGACGAAGCAGGGCTTCAACGTCGGCAAGATCGACGGCGTGCTCGGCCAGCAGAGCCGCACCGCCATCAAAGCCATGCAAGTGAAGTATGGGCTGCCTGCGGATTCGTGGCCGACCGCCGAATTGCTGGCCCGGATGCGCCGCGGAGGATAGGCTCGCGACAACGATAACAACCTCGGGAGGACTGTTGTGCCGCGTATTCCCTATCTCGATCTGGAGCAGGCCAGTCCCGAATATCGCGAGATGCTGAAGGGGCGCTACGACCTCAATCTGTACCGGATGCTGCCGCACGCCACGACGATCGCCCCGGGCTTTCTCAAGATGGGCGGTGCAATCCTGCGCGACAGCGCGCTCGATCCGCAATTGCGCGAGATCGCCATCCTGCGCGTCGGCTTTCTCAGCAAGGCGAGCTACGAGGTCCATCAGCACAAGCGGGTCGCCCGTCGCGTCGGATTGGCGGACGCGAAAATCGCCGCATTGGAAAACGAACCCGATAGCGACGTGTTCTCGCTGCTTGAAAAATTAATCATTCGCTACACCGATGAAGTGGTCGCAAACGTCAAGGCCTCGAGCGCATTGTTCGACGAACTGCTCGCCGCGCTCGATCATCGCCGCATGGCCGAGCTTACGCTGACTATCGGCTTCTACATGGCGGTGAGCCGCTTCCTCGAAAATTTCGAAGTCGAAATCGAACCGGTCCCGCCGTCGGATTCCGACACGCGCGTGCGCTACTCCACAAGCTGACGGGGGATGACGATGTCGACAACCACTCACGCGCCACGACAGATCGATCCCTCCGCGTCGCTTCATGCGGAATCGCTCGGGCAGGCACCGCATTATCGCCGGCTCGCTGGTCGGCGCATCGTTGTGGTCGGCGCCGGCCAGCGCAAGACCGTCGACCCGGACCCGCCGGTCGGCAATGGCCGCGCGATGGCGGTGTTGTTCGCGCGCGAGGGCGCCACGGTGGCGTGTATCGACATCGCGAAGGATGCCGCCGACGCCACCGTCGAACAGATCACGGCGGAAGGCGGCAAGGCCTTCACCGAAACCGTCGACGTCGCGGACCCTACCGCCATCGCGCCCGCGCTGACGCGCTGCGCGGAACGGCTCAGCGGCCTCGACGGACTGGCGCTGAATGTCGGAATCTCGCAAGGGCTCTCGCTGCCGAAGATGACGGTGGAAGCGTGGGACAAGGATTACGCCGTCAACGTGCGCAGCCACATGCTGTTCGCGCAGACAGCGCTGGAGATCATGTCGCCGGGCGGCGCCATCGTGCTGACGTCGTCGCTGGCGAGCCAGCGCGCCGGCGGACGCAATCCGGCTTACGAATCGTCCAAAGCCGCACAGATCGCGCTCGGCCGCGCCATCGCCCGCGCCGGTGAAAACAAGGGCATTCGCTGCAATGTGATCGCCCCCGGCTTCATGGATACGCCGATGGGACGCGACGCCAGCCGCAGGCGCGCGGACCGCGCGCTGACAGTGCCTTTCGGCCGCCAGGGTACCGGCTGGGAGGTGGCTTATGCTGCGTTGTTTCTGATTTCGAATGAATCCTCCTACGTCAACGCCCATACGCTGTTCCTCGATGGTGGACATCTC
This sequence comes from Hyphomicrobiales bacterium, assembly GCA_017305555.1. Taxonomy (GTDB): domain Bacteria; phylum Pseudomonadota; class Alphaproteobacteria; order Rhizobiales; family Xanthobacteraceae; genus 62-47. Next base: position 26,834 of record JAFKKM010000043.1, read on the forward strand.
GGCGGCATTCAGCGCGACGCGTAACAGCAATTCCGCCAAACCGCTTGCACCTCGCTTCCGTCGAATATAGATGCAAGTGCATCAACCCTTGCAGTGGAAGCCAGTCATGAGCGCGACGACACTTTTCGAACCCTACAAGCTCGGTCCCATCACCCTGACCAACCGCACTGTGATGGCGCCGCTGACGCGCAATCGCGCCGTCGCGGGCCTGGTGCCGAATCCGCTCGCCGTCGAATATTACGGCCAGCGCGCTTCCGCTGGCCTGCTGGTTACCGAAGCCAGCCAGGTATCGCAGCAGGGCCAGGGCTATCAGGACACGCCCGGCATCTACTCGAAGGAACAGATCGCCGGCTGGCGTCAGGTGACCGATGCCGTTCACGCGCGCGGCGGCCACATCTTCATCCAGCTCTGGCACGTCGGACGCATCTCGCACGTCTCGTTGCAACCGAACGGCGGCGCGCCGGTGGCACCCTCGGCCATTCGCGCCAACACCAAAACCTTCGTCGGCGGCAAGTTCGCTGAGGTCTCCGAGCCGCGCGCGCTCGAGCTTGGCGAAATTCCCGGCATCATCGACAGCTTCAAACGCGCGGCGGCGAATGCGCGCGAGGCTGGTTTCGACGGCGTCGAGATTCATGGTGCCAATGGCTATTTGCTCGATCAGTTCGCGCGCGACAGCAGCAACAAGCGTACCGACAGCTATGGCGGCTCCATCGAGAACCGCGCGCGGCTGATGCTGGAAGTGGCGAAAGCCGTCGCTGGAGAAATCGGCGCCGAGCGCACCGGCATCCGCATCTCGCCGGTGACGCCCGCCAACGACGTCTCCGACAGCAACCCGCAGCCGCTGTTCGACCACATCGTCGACGGGCTGAATGCGGAAAAGCTGGTCTATATCCACGTCATCGAGGGTGCGACCGGCGGTCCACGCGACAATCTGCCGTTCGACTATGCGGGCCTGCGCAAGCGTTTCAGCCGCACCTACATTGCCAACAACAATTACGATCTGGCGCTCGCCAACAAGGTGCTGGTGGCGAACGAAGCCGACCTGATCGCGTTCGGCAAGCCGTTCATCTCCAACCCCGATCTGGTCGAGCGGCTGAAGCAAGGCGCACCGTTGAACGCGCCGGACAAGGCCACGTTCTACGGCGGCGGCGCGAAAGGCTACACCGATTATCCGACGTTGGCGCTCGACGCCGCGCAGTAGCTCAGTACGTCGTCATGCGCGGACTTGATCCGCGCATCCTTCTTCTTGAAACGATGGATTGCCGGGTCAAGCCCGGCAATGACGGACGAAAATGCATTGCACGCTTATAGCTTCGCTTGTTCTTTTGTCACAAGCGCCGCTGTCATCCACGCATCGAGCGCCGCGATCTCCGCGGCCGACATCTGCAATCCGAGTTTGGAGCGGCGCCATACCACGTCCTCGGCGTTTCGCGCCCACTCCTGCGCCATGAGATAATCGACCTCGCGCTCGGTCAGCGTCGCGCCGAACGCGCGGCCGAGATCGGCCATCGATTTCGCTCCGCCCAGCAGTTTCACCGCGCGTGTGCCGTAGGCGTGCGCCAGCCGGTTGGCGTGCGCGGCGGTAAGAAACGGATAGTCGCGCACCAACTGCCCGGCGAGTGCCGGAAACGCCGACACATCGAGATCGCCGCCCGGCAGCGGCGCTGACGCCGTCCAGCCCTCGCGCGTCTTGCTGCCCGGCAGATACGGCGCGAGATGCTCCAGCGCTTCTTCCGCGAGCCGCCGATAGGTCGTGATCTTGCCGCCATAGATCGACAGCAGCGGCGCGCCTTCCGACGCATCGAGCGCCAGCACATAGTCACGCGTCGCGGCTTTTGCTTCGCTGGCGCCGTCGTCGTAGAGCGGCCGCACGCCAGCGTAGCTCCAGACCACATCGTCCGGTTTCACCGGCGCCACCAGATAGTCGCCGACCGCCGCGCACAGATAGGTGATTTCCTCGGCCGTCGCCGTCACGCGCGCGGGATCGCCGTGATAGTCGCGGTCTGTGGTGCCAATCAGCGTGAAATCGTCGCGGTAGGGAATAGCGAACACGATGCGCCCGTCGCCGTTCTGGAAGATATAGGCGCGGTCGTGCGCGTAGAGCTTCGGCACCACGATGTGCGAGCCCTGCACCAGCCGGATCCGGGCCTTGGTGCCGTTCCCCGCGCCGTGCGCCAGCACGTCCTCGACCCATGGCCCGGCGGCGTTCACCAGCGCCCTTGCCGCGACCACGTTGCGCGCGCCGCTCACGGTATCCTCGGTGGTGATCCGCCAGATATCTCCTGCGCGCGCGAGGTGCGTTGCGCGGGTGCGGGTGGCGATGACGGCGCCGCGCTCGGCGGCATCGCGCGCCGTGAGCACGGTGAGGCGCGCGTCATCGACCGCGCAGTCGGAATATTCGAAGCCGCGCGTGAAACGGCCCGGCTTCAGCGGACGGCCGACCTCGTCGCGACTGAGATCAAGCGAGCGCGTCGGCGGCAGCAGCTTACGCCCGCCGAGATGATCGTAAAGGAACAGCCCGAGCCGCAGCAGCCATGCCGGCCGCAACCCGGCGTGATGCGGCAGAACGAAACGCAGCGGCGAGACGATATGCGGTGCGATCCGCCACAGCACCTCGCGCTCCATCAAGGCTTCGCGCACCAGCCGGAACTCGTAATATTCGAGATAGCGCAGGCCGCCATGAATCAGCTTTGTCGACGCCGAGGACGTGACGCTGGCGAGGTCGTTCATCTCGCAGAGGAAGACCGAATTGCCGCGCCCGGCCGCGTCCCGGGCGATGCCACAACCATTGATGCCACCACCGATGATCGCGAGGTCGAAAATTTGGGACAACAAACGCTTCCCTGCCGGGACGGAATGGCTGCACCGCAGCCGCAGCGCATCTCTATATAGCGTTTTATCGTCGAATATCGGCCGGTCACAATCGATAGTGGAAAAATATCGACACTCGGCCAGCCTCTACCGCTCTCGCGCCAGGCAGAGGCTCGGAATACCCGCCAGATCAAGAGAGGCCGGCCAGTGGCGATCTGCCTGGGTCACGACAATCGCTTCGGATTTGCCGGCGGAGCAAGCTTACGCCGGCTTCACGTCCCGCTCGTCGGCGAACTGCTCAGCGGCGCGTTCCGCATCGCGAGCGCTGCGGAACAACTGGCCTTCCAGTCGGAAAAACTGCGGGGCAGCTGCGAAAAAGCGGAAACCGGCCTTGTCGCGAACCACAATGCCTGCGGCCCGCGAACTGACCTCGATAATATAGCTGTCTGACATGATGGCCGCGCCCGTGGTCTTGAATCCGGGCAAACAACCGTCACGCACCGCAATCGTTCCGCGTCACTGTGTTCGCCGTCGGGGTACGCCGTAGCTGCGTCGCGCGACAGCCGCGTGACGATTCGGACTAGACCGAAATCGCCCCCTTATCGATCACCTGAGGCCGCCCCTCGTCGTCGATCGCGACGTAGGTGAAATTGCCGTCGGTGACGAGGATGGATTGACTCTGTCGCCGCCGCCGCACCCATGCGTCGAGATGCACCGTGATCGAGGTGCGGCCGATCCGCACCGTCGACGCATAAACCGAAACCACGTCGCCCACGAACACCGGTTTGCGGAAATTCATGGCTTCGATCGCCACCGTTGCAGTGCGCGCTTTAGTGGTTTTGATCGCATAGATGCCGCCGGCGACGTCCATCTGGCTGAGCAGCCAGCCGCCGAAGATGTCGCCATTGTGATTGGTGTCGGCGGGCATCGCCAAGGTGCGGATGCAGAGGTCGCCATGCGGTTCGGTTTCGGAATGCGGGGAAGCAACGGTTTGCGCATCGGTCATTGAACATTCCTCGAACTGCGCTTTCAGGCCAAGCGACACCCGACCAAGCCGAAAGCCGATACCGTCTCACAAGACGGACCGCCTCAGCACAGCAGATTTCATCGCTGCCCGGAAGAGGCTATCAGCGTCGGAATATTGGGTATCGCGCGACGGTGCGCGGCTATTTCGGCCGCACCATCTCGAACATCGCGTCGGGGCGGACCTCGATATAATCGCCCATGCGGCCCGCGCGCAGGATCGGATGCGCCTGCGCGGTCTGGTAGACGCCATCCTTGATCAGCGCCTTGTCGATATAGACCGCGACCACCTCGCCGATCGTCAGCCAGGTCTCGGCCTTCTTGCCGTCGGCGCCCTTGAGCTGGATCATATCCGACAGCCGGCACTCGAAGGTGACGCGGCTTTCGCCGACACGCGGCGGCTTGACGAGGCGGCTCGGCACCGGCGTCAGCCCGGCCAGTTCGAACTCGTCGACCTCATGCGGCACCGTTGCCGAGGTCGCGTTCATCTTCTGCGCGATATCCATGGTGGCGAGATTCCAGACGAACTCGCCGGTCTCCTTGATGTTCGCGACAGTGTCCTTCCAGCCGGTCGAGGAAAACCCGATCAGCGGCGGATGGTAGTTGAAGGCATTGAAGAAGCTGTAGGGCGCGAGATTGACGTTGCCCTTGGCATCGCACGACGAAATCCAGCCGATCGGCCGCGGGCCGACGATGGCGTTGAACGGATCGTGGCGCAGGCCATGGCCGTTGGCCGGCTCGTAGAAATGGATGTCGTTCGAGTCGGTCCCACCCATATCCGCGCCATCCATATGTTGTTCCTTCAGCCGGCGTTACGATATCCGAGCCCGACGAAGATGAAATCGATCATCTGGTCGAGTGTCGGCCCCGGCTTGTTAACACATTGGGCGATCATCTGAGGATGGAAAAAACGCAGCATGGCATTGCAGGTGCACAACACCGCGACGGGAACGTCGGCGACATGGAAGACACCGCTGGCGACACCCTCGCCGATCACCCCGCCGATAAGCATGGTGATGCGCTCGATGTGCGCCTTGCAGACGTCCCAGTCCTCTTCCATGGCACTGGCGACCATCTCGTGCAGCTTGGCATCGCCGACATAGCGCTCGCTGTTCATCAGGTGGATGGCGGTCAGCAATTCGCGCAGCCGCTGCGGCACCGGCTCGGGCTCGGCCGCGATGGCGCGCGCGGCCGCCTCCACTTCGCTCATCAGCCGGAAGGCGACGCCTTGCCGGATCGCATCCTTCGACGGGAAGAATCGATAGACGTTGGCCGGAGACATGCGCAGCAGCTTGGCGATATCGGCCACCGTGGTCTTCTGGTAGCCGATCTCGCGAAACAGCCGCTCCGCCACCACCAGGATGCGCTCCTGAGTGTCGGCTTCGGTATGTTCGGACAGCATCGTCATATCAAGATTCACTCTTCATTTATTCGGCGGCCTCGGCAAGCGGAAATGCAAGCTGGGCCTCCTCATGTTGCGCCGCCGCAGCGACGCCGGCTTCAGTCGGGCCTTTCTCATCGAGGCTCTTCCTGAACCACAGCGCGTAAAGCCCCGGCAGGTACAGCAGCGTCAGGAACGTCGCGACGAACAGGCCACCCATGATGGTGATCGCCATCGGCCCCCAGAACGCGGAGCGCGATAGCGGGATCATCGCGAGGATCGCCGCCAACGCCGTCAGCACCACCGGCCGTGCGCGGCGCACCGTCGCCTCGATGATGGCCTCGCGACGGGTCAGGCCGTGTTGCACGTCGGTCTCGATCTGATCGACCAGGATCACGGTGTTGCGCATGATCATGCCGGCCAGTGCGATCAGGCCGAGCAGCGCCACGAAGCCGAACGGCTGGCTCGCGACGTTGAGACCGAGCGAGGCGCCGACGATACCGAGCGGCGCGGTGAGGAACACCAGCAGCAGCCGCGAGAAGCTCTGCAACTGGATCATCAGCAAGGTCAGCATCACCACGACCATCAGCGGGAACAGCACGAAGATCGAGGCATTACCCTTCGCGGATTCCTCGATCGCGCCGCCCATCTCCATGCGATAGCCCGGCTCCAGGCTGTCGCGGATCGGCTTCAGCTTGGCCCAGATCGCATTGCTGACGTCGGGCGCCTGCACGCCGTCGACGATGTCACCGCGCACGGTGATCGCCATGTCGCGATTGCGCCGCCACAGGATCGGCTCCTCATGGGCGTATTCAACCTTGGCGATCTGCGACAGCGGCACAGCGACGCCGTTGCGCGTGGTGATGGTGAGATCGCCGACCCGCGCCAGATCGAGCCGCTCAGTCGGCACCGCGCGTGCTACCACCTCGACCTTCTCGATGCCGTCGCGGATCGTCGTCACCGGCACGCCGGAGATCAGCATCGCCAGCGATTGTGAGACGTCCTGCGGCGTCAGGCCGAGCGCGCGGGCACGGTCCTGATTGACGACAAGTTTCAGCACCGGCGTCTGTTCGTTCCAGTCGAGATGCGGATCGACCACGTCATGATTGGTCTTCACCACGTCGCGCACCTTGTAGGCGATCTCACGCACCTTGTGCGTATCCGGCCCGATGACGCGGAATTGCACCGGGAAGCCGACCGGCGGTCCGAAGTTGAAGCGGTCCACGCGCACCCGCGCTTCGTTCAATGCACCTTCATGCACCGCTTTCTCAAGCCTCGCCTTGATGCGTTCGCGCGCCTCGACGTTCTTCGATACGATCACGATCTCGGCAAAGGACTCGTTTGGCAGTTGCGGGTTGAGGCCGAGCCAGAAACGCGGCGAGCCCTGCCCGACATAAGCGGTGTAGGTCGCGATGTCGTCATCGTCCTTCCGGAGCTTCTCGGCTTCCTTCACCGCCTTCTCGGTGACCTTGAACGCGGTGCCTTCCGGCAGGCGCAGTTGCAGGAATAGTTCGGGCCGCTCCGACAGCGGGAAGAACTGTTGCTGCACATGGCCGAAGCCGACGATGCTGGCACCGAAGATCGCCACCGTTGCCACCACCACCTTGATGCGATGGTTGACGCACCAGGTCACGATTTGCCGCAGGCCGCGATACATCCGCGTCTCGTAGATGGCGTGCGGATCGTGGATCGCCTGCCCCGGCTTGACGAAATTCGGCAGCAGCTTGACGCCGATATAAGGCGTGAAGATCACCGCGACGAACCACGACGCCACAAGTGCGATTGCCACGATCCAGAAGATGCCGCCGGCATATTCGCCGACGCCGGAATTGGCGAAACCGATCGGCAGGAAGCCCGCCGCCGTTACCAGCGTGCCGGTGAGCATCGGAAACGCCGTGGATTCCCAAGCGAAGGCAGCGGCTTTAGCACGCTCCCAGCCCTGCTCCATCTTCACCACCATCATCTCGACGGCAATGATGGCGTCGTCCACCAACAGACCGAGCGCAATGATCAAGGCGCCGAGCGTGATACGATGCAGGTCGAGCGACATCGCATTCATCACCACGAACACAATCGCCAGCACCAGAGGCACGGAGAGCGCGACGACGATGCCGGTGCGCAGGCCGAGCGCGAGGAACGAGACGAACAGCACGATCGCCAACGCCTCGATGAACGAGTGCACGAATTCGCCGACCGCGTGCTTCACCACCAGCGGCTGATCCGCGATCTGCTCGAGTTCGATGCCCTTCGGCACACTATTCATGAAGTCGGCGCTGGCTTTTTTCACATCCTCGCCGAGTTCAAGAATGTTGGCGCCCTTCGCAGTGACGACGCCGATACCGAGCGCGGGCTTGCCCTTCTGGCGGATTTCGTAGCTGGTGGGATCGACGAAGCCGTGCCTCACCGTGGCGATATCGCCGAGCCTGAACACCTGTCCATTGCTCTCGACCGGCGTTTCCGCCACCGCTTTGGCGCCGTCGAGCGCGCCGGTGACGCGCAGCGGCACGCGCTGCGACGAGGTCTCAACCGTACCGGCGGGCACCACCGCGTTCTGCTTCGCCAGCGAATCGAAGATCGCCTGCGGCGTGATGCCGAGCGTCGCCAGCTTGGCGTGCGAGAACTCGACGAAAATCTTCTCGTCCTGCGTGCCGTAGAGATTGACCTTGGTGACGCCGGGCACTTTCAGCAGACGTTGGCGCAACCCTTCGGCCACCTTCTTCATCTGCGCGTAATCGGCGCCCTCGCCGGTCATCATGTAGAGGACCGAGTCGACGTCGCCATATTCGTCGTTGAAATTCGGACCGATCAAATTCGACGGCAGATTGGCGCGAATGTCGGAGAGCTTCTTGCGGAGCTGATAGAACAGTTCCGGCACGTCCTTCGGCGGCGTATTGTCCTTGAAGAACACCTGCATCGCCGTGAACGACGGCTTCGAGTAGGTCTGCACCTTGTCGAAGTACGGCAGCTCTTGCAGTTTTTTCTCGATCGGATCGGCGACCTGCTCCTGCATCTCCTTGGCGGTCGCGCCCGGCCAGATCGCCGACACCACCACCACCTTGATGGTGAAGGAGGGATCCTCGGCGCGGCCGAGCCGCAGATAGGAGAAGAACCCGGCACACCCGATCGCGACGATCAGGAACAGCACCAGCGCGGGATGGGCCACGGCCCAGGCGGACAGATTGAAGCGCTTCATGGCAAGCCTCGCTTCGTCAAATCAATGCGACTGGGTTCAAAACGATAACGACGACACAACGCGGACCTTCTCGGCCGGGTCGAGTTTCTGGACGCCGAGCGTGACCACCTTGGCGCCTTCCTCGACCCCGCCGGCGACGATCACGTTCTCGGAGCCGTAGGATTTCACGGTGACCGGCTTCAGCGTCACCTTGCCAGCGTCGTCGACGACATAGAGCGACGGCGACGTGCCCTGGCTGAACAATGCCGACAGCGGCAACTTCGCCACGCGTTCGGTGTCGCGATCGGTGATGGTGAGCGTCGCCGTCATGCCGAGCGCGACGCGATCGTCGGCGTCGGGCAGCGAGAATTTCGCGAGATACGTACGCGTGGCGGGATCGGCCTGCGGCGCGATCTCGCGCAGCTTCGCCGCATAGGTTTTGCCGGGCTCCGACCACAGCGACACACGGGCCACACCATCCTTGGCACGGCCGATCAACGTTTCGGGAATTGCAACCACCGCCTCTTTCTCGCCCATGCGCGCGACGCGGATCGCGGCCTGCCCGGCGGCGACCACCTGTCCGGGGTTGATCATGGTGGCGGTAACGACGCCGCGCGCATCGGCCGTCAGCGTCGCGTAGGACAAGCTATTGTCGGTGAGTTCGACCGAGCGTTCGGCGCGGTTGAGCCGGGCGCGGGCTTCGGCGGCGGCCGCGTTGGCCTGATCGAGCTGCGCGTCGGTGGCCCAGCCCTTGGCCTTCAATTCCTTGGCGCGGGTCTGGGCAGCAGCCGCCTGCGCCAGCGTGCCGGTCGCGGCGCTTTTTTCAGCCTGCGCCTGCTCAGCCTGCAATTTCAGATCGACCTGATCGAGGGTCGCCAGCGCCTGCCCCGGCTCGACCACCTGCCCGACTTCGACAAGGCGCTTTTCGACCTTGCCGGCGACCCGGAAGCCCATATCGGTCTCGATCCGGGGCCGGATGGTCCCGACGAAGCTGCGCTCCGGCGTTTCCGGTTGGTAATGCACCTGCGCGACCAGGACCGGCCGCAGCGGTTCGGATTTTTCGGCGGTGGATTGATCGCATCCGCCCAGTGCAAGCGCCGGAAGAATAACACCGAGGGCCGATAGCGCTTTGATTTGACTGCGAAAACCTGCAAATGCCGACATCGGGAGCACCCTTGCGATATGCATGAGCCGCGGAAGATGCTCTCACTGCTGACGATTGTCAATATTCATCAGTGAGTATTTATCAATCAACACTCGTTATGCGCGACGGGTCGCGGAGGCGTGCCCATGGGTTGCGCGGGTGTCCGGAGTAAGGATGCTTCGATTTTGCTCGTCATGGCCGGGCATAGCCGTTCAAAGAACGGCGTCGCTTCGCTCGCCTATGCCCCGGCCATCCACGATTTCTGGCTGAGTGGCCTTCAAGACGTGGATGCCCGGCACAAGGCCGGGCATGACGGGTCAAGTTGAATGCGTTATGCGGAAAAAAACGCTGGCCCTACTTTGCGCCCGCCGTCTCATCAACGAACTCGGTGCGGGTCTCGTGCTTGCCGATCAGCACCAGAAGCGCGGCGACCAGCGGCATGATCGCCAGTACCAGAAGCCCGGTCTCGGTGCTGCCGGTGGTCTCTTTGACCCAGCCGATCAGATACGGCCCGCCGAAGCCGGCGAGATTACCGATCGAATTGATCAGCGCGATGCCGCCGGCCGCCGCCGTGCCGGTGAGCCACGCGGTCGGCAGGGTCCAGAACACGCCGAAGGTGCAGAAGGTGCCGATGGCCGCGAAGGTCAGCGCCACCAGCGTCAGCGTCGGATCGCTGGTGAAGCTCGACGCGCCGAGCGCCACCGCCGTCAGCAGCAACGCCAGCGCGACGTGCCAGACGCGTTCGCGGGTATGATCGGAATGCCGCGCCCACAGGATCATCGCGATGGAGCCGAACAGATACGGCACGGCGGTGACGAAACCGGTCTGCGCGTTGCTGAAGCCGAACGCCTTGACGATCTGCGGCAACCAGAACTGCATGCCATACAGCGCGCCGACGAAGCCGAAATAGACCAGGCTCAGGATCAGCACCCGCGGCGACGACAACGCCTGCCCCAGCGACATATGCTGCGCCGCCTGCTTGGCAGCCGCCTCAACGTCGAGCCGCGACGCCAACCATGTTTTCTGCTCAGCGGTTAGCCACGTCGCCTTGGCCGGTTTGTCGGTGAGATAGAACCAGCTCACCACGCCGAGCAGGATCGAGGGAATGCCCTCGATGAGAAACAGCCATTGCCAGCCCTTGAAGCCCATCACGCCGTCGAGCCCGAGCAGCAGCCCGGAAATCGGCGCGCCTATCACGGTCGAGACCGGCACCGCAATAGCGAAGGCAGCGAGGAAACGCGCGCGATATTCCGCCGGATACCAATAGGTCAGATACAGGATGATGCCGGGAAAGAAGCCGGCTTCCGCGACGCCGAGCAGAAAACGCAGGATATAGAAACTCCACGGCCCGCTCACCCACGCCATCGCCGCCGAGATGATGCCCCACGTCACCATGATGCGGGCGATCCAGCGGCTGGCGCCGAATTTCTCAAGCGCGAGATTGCTCGGCACCTCGAACAGGAAATAGCCGATGAAGAAGATGCCGGCGCCCCAACTGAAGATCAGCGGTGAGAATTTGAGTTCCGCGTTCATCGTCAGCGCCGCGAAACCGAGATTGACGCGATCGAGGTAGGAAAAGAAGTAAGCAACGATCAGGAACGGAATGATGCGCCATGAGATCGCGCGAATGGTGCTGCGCTCGAGGTCGGACCTTGTGACGCTTGCAGCGCTGCCGCGATCGGTCTGGCTCATCGAATCCTCCCTGATGTCGTCGGCGTTATCGCCCGCGCGATATTCATCCCTCCAAACGGTTCCACCGGACAATGCCCGTTTTTGCATCGCCCGAATGTCGCAGCGGCTTTGGTCACGAAACCCTGGTCACGAAAATGTATCGGCGGAACGTTCGCGCCCGCCGGTCATTGTCCCTGCAAGCATCAAGGAGAGACGAACGAATGGGAAGCACGACGGACAAGGTCAAAGGCGTCGCCAACGAGGCCATCGGCAAGGCCAAGCAAAGCGTCGGCGAGGCTGTCGGCTCGGACAAGCTGAAAGGCGAAGGCCTCATTCAGGAAGCCAAGGGCCACGGCCAGCAGGCCTTGGGCGACGCCAAGGCGGCGGCGAAGGAGGCCGTCGACAAGGCGGCGAACTACGCCCACAGAAAGCTGTAGGCAGGCGGTTCGTCGTTAAGAACGGAAGAAGCATGGTGGAAGCAGTTGGCCGGCCCCCGGGGCCGGCCTTCTTTTTGCCAGCAACAAACAAACCAACTCACCGTCGTTCCCGCGCAGGCGGGGACCCAGAATCCCTAGCGATTGCGGTTATTCACGCGACTATCCCTTAAAACGATCAGCGCTGTTCGCATCATCAGCGACACGGCGTATGGGTCCCCGCCTGCGCGGGGACGACGATCTTCGTGGTGAAAGCCTGACCATAAAGCGAACTGCCGCTCCCGCTCTCAATATCCCAGCGCGCAACCGTCCTTGCGTGGATCGGAGCCGCCGATCAGCGCGCCGCGCTCCCAGTCGATCCAGATCGCCTGTCCGCCGCCCCACGGCACTTTCACGCGCGTCACCTGATGGCCGATCTTGCGCAGGCCTTCGGCGGCGCTTTCGGGAATGCCTTCCTCCAACTGATAGATGCCGTCGTAGTGCAGCGCGCGCGGCAGGTCGATCGCTTCCTGCACGTCCATGCCGAAATCCAGCATGTTGCTCAGCACATGGCTCTGCCCGACCGGCTGATACTGTCCGCCCATCACGCCGAACGACATCGCCGCGCGCCGATCCTTCGTCACCATACACGGGATGATGGTGTGCAGCGGCCGCTTGCCAGGTGCGATGCAGTTCGGATGATCGGGCTGCACCCGGAAGCCGACGCCGCGATTCTGCATCAGTACGCCGGTCTTGTTCGACATGATTCCCGAACCGAACGGATGCGCGATGGAGTTGATGAACGAGCAGGCGTTGCGATCTTTATCGACCACGGTGCAATAGATCGTCGACGGATTCGGCCGCGGCCACACGTTCGGCAGATCGAGCATCCGATCCATCTTGATCTTCGCGGCGAACTCGGCGGCGAATTCCTTCGCGAGAACCCGCGCTACATCGACATCGACATGCTGCGGATCGGCGATGTGCATCTCGCGCATCATGTAGCCGACGCGCCCGGCTTCCGCTTCCAGATGCAGCCGCTCGACGCTGAGCGGCACATACTTCGTCAGATCGAAATGGGACAGGACGTTGAGTATCACCAGCATGGTGAGGCCCGGCCCGTTGGGCGGGCACTGCCAGACGTCGTAGCCCTTGTACGTGGTGCCGATCGGCACCGTCGTCTCGGTCGAATGCGCGGCGAAATCCTCCAGCGTATGCAGGCCGCCGATGCCGCGCAGCGTCTCCACGATGTCCTCGGCCACCGCACCTTTGTAGAAGCCGTCCGGCCCCTCTTTGGCGATGATGCGCAGCGTCTGCGCCAGTTCCGGCTGGCGCACCACGTCGCCGGCAACCGGCGGCTCGTTGTTGCGCAGCAGATAGCGCGGCGCGTTGGTGCCCTTGCGCAGCTTCTCGACATTGTTGCGCCAGTCGAAGGCGATACGCGGCGCGACGGCATAGCCGTTTTCCGCCGCCTCAATGGCAGGCTGCAACAGCCGGTCCAGCCCGAATCTGCCGTGATCGCGCAGGATGGTGGCCCAGGCATCGATCGAGCCCGGTACGGTGACCGCGTGTACGCTGGTCGTCGGAATCGCGGTGATGCCGCGTTCGAGATACCACGATGCCTCGGCGGCGCGCGGGGCGCGGCCGGAGCCGTTATAGGAGACAACATCGCCCTCGCCTTTCGGCATATAGAGCGCGAAGCAATCGCCGCCGATGCCGGTCGATTGCGGCTCGATCACGCCGAGCAGCGCGCACGCCGCCACCGCCGCGTCGGCGGCCGTCCCGCCTGCCCGCAGAACCTCGATGGCCGCCAGTGTCGCCTGCGGATGCGAGGTCGCCACCATTCCGTTCAGGGCATGGACGGTCGAGCGACCGGCAAACTGAAAATTCCTCATCGCGCGTGTCTTCCCGTTTTATTATTATGGGCTCAAGGGCCATTGCTTCCTTGGCACATCCGCCCGGCCGGCGGCAATGCTTGAGCCGCCATGCTGGGGCGAGCGGGCCGCATGGGTTTTCCTCGGCGCACGCACCTGATAGTCAAAGCCCATGAACTACGCAGTCGCAGCATTGTATCAATTCGTCGCCTTGCCGGACTTCCGCGACCTGCGGGAGCCGCTGCGTGAGCTGTGCGCGGCGCGCGGCCTCAAGGGCACGATCCTGCTGGCCGCCGAGGGCATCAACGGCACCATCGCCGGCGAGGCGACGCCGCTGCACGATCTCATCGATCAGTTGCAGCACGGTCCGCTGTTCGGCGGGCGGCTCGACAATCTCGAACTGAAATTCTCCACCGCGCACGCGATGCCGTTCCAGCGGCTGAAGATCCGTCTCAAGAAGGAGATCGTCACTCTGGGCGATCCGGCGACCGATCCGACCCGGCAGGTCGGCACATATGTCGATCCGGCCGCGTGGAACGAACTGATCGCGGCTCCTGACGTGGTGCTGCTCGACACCCGCAACCGCTTCGAAGTGGCGATGGGCACCTTCACCGGCGCCGTCGATCCCGAAATCGACAGCTTCGGCCAGTTCAAGGATTTTGTATCACAGAATCTCGATCCCACCCGCGACAGGAAGATCGCGATGTTCTGCACCGGCGGCATCCGCTGCGAAAAGGCGAGTTCCTATCTGCTCGCGCGCGGCTTCACCGAGGTCTATCACCTCAAGGGCGGCATCCTGAAATATCTGGAAACGACGCCGCAAGCGGACAGCCGCTGGCGTGGCGAGTGTTTCGTGTTCGACGAGCGCGAGGCGCTCGGTCATGGACTCACAGAACGCGCGAAGGAACCTCGGTCATGACCGATGATACCCGGCTGAGCGAGCGCATCGACGCGCTGGAAGCCCGCATCGCTTATCAGGACGACACCATCGAGACCCTGAACCAGACTGTGACCGCACAGTGGCAGCAGATCGACGCCCTGCGGCGGCTGATGGCCGAACTTGGCGACCGCCTGCGCGACGCCGAAAGCAACAGCCGCGGCGTCCCCGCCAACGAACCTCCGCCGCATTACTGACGGGATCGCCTCCTCATCATGAGCAGCGTCGTCCTCGCGCAGGCGGGGACCCATACGCCGCAGCAGTTCGGCTCCATCAGCCGATGGCGAGATTATTTCATAACAACCAATGCCAGGGGTTATGGGTCCCCGCCTGCGCGGGGACGACGCTGAGATTGTCAGATCCATCCCCCTCGCGTTCTTGTGTGCTGTGCATCGGACATAACCGCCATGAAGGCTAGATGCCGCGTTGACACCCGCTGCCAGCGGCTTAAATTAGAACTGTTCCGAGGGGTGCTCCGACAGGGAGCTGAGATACCGCCATATCGCGAAAGCGAGCGCGCGGTGACCCTTTGAACCTGATCCGGGTCATGCCGGCGAAGGGACAGGGATGGTTCAGACCTCACAGATTCAGCACGACAAATCTCCTATTCATGACGCCCCGATTCACGTGATCGGCGCAGGCGTTGCTGGCTCGTGGCACGCGTTACTGCTGGCCAAGGCCGGCTATCGCGTCACGCTGCACGAACGCGGCGACGCCGCAATGGCCGACGGCACTAGCCACTGGGCCGGCGGAATGCTGGCGCCCTACTGCGAACAGGACGGCTCCGAACCGGTGATTACCCGCCTCGGCCTCCGCTCGCTGGCGCTGTGGCGGCGCGAGGTTCCCGATACGCCGTTCCACGGCTCGCTGGTGGTGGCACACGCGCGCGACCGCTCCGACTTCGCGCGCTTCGCCCGCGTCACGTCCAATTATCAGCGGGTCAGCGGCGAGGCGTTGACGGAAATCGAACCGTCGCTCGACGGGCGTTTTCACGAAGCGCTGTTCTTTCCCGAAGAAGGTCACGTCGAGCCGCGCCATGTCGTGCCGCAATTGCACAGCGACATCCGCACCGCCGGCGGCGAGATCGTCTATCGCTCCGAGGTTCGCGCCAGCGATTTCGACGGCACCGTGATCGATTGCCGTGGCATCGCCGCGCGCGACGCCTTTCCCGACCTGCGCGGCGTCAAGGGCGAGGAGATCATCGTCGAGACCGACGAGATCGAACTGGCGCGCCCGGTGCGGCTGTTGCATCCGCGCTGGCCGCTCTACGTCATCCCGCGCGACAATCACCGCTTCATGATCGGCGCGACTTCGATCGAGCGTGAGGATTATGGCGTCACCGTGCGCTCGGCGCTGGAGCTGCTCAGCGCCGCCTACACCGTGCATCCGGCATTCGGCGAGGCGCGCATTCTCGAAATCGGCTCCGGCTTGCGGCCGGCGCTGCCTGACAACCTGCCGCGCATCGTGATCGACGGCCGCCGCATCGCGGTCAACGGGCTTTACCGTCACGGCTTCCTGCTGGCGCCCGCGCTGGCGGAACTGACGCTGAATTTCATTACGTCCGGCACCATCGACAACGAGGTGATGCAATGCGCGTGACCATCAACGGCGAAGCACGCGAGATCGTTGCTACACGCATCGACGCGCTGCTCAACGAACTGGAGTACGAAGGCTCGCATTTCGCCATCGCGCTGAATTTCGACGTGCTGCCGAAAAGCCGCTGGGCGGAAACGCACCTCAAGGCCGGCGACGAAATCGAAATCATCACGCCGCGGCAGGGAGGGTGAGGAGACATTATGGTCAAATTCTACGATCGCGAGTTTTCATCGCGGCTGCTGATCGGCACGGCGCTCTACCCGTCACCAAAAATCATGCAGGACGCGATCCGTGCTTCCGGCAGCCAGATCGTCACCGTGTCGCTGCGGCGTGAATCCGCCGGCGGCAAGACCGGCGATGCGTTCTGGTCGCTGATCCGCGAACTCGATGTCACGGTGCTGCCCAACACCGCCGGCTGCAAGACCGTGCGCGAAGCGGTGACCACCGCAAAGCTCGCGCGCGAACTGTTCGGTACCCCATGGGTAAAGCTCGAAGTCATCGCCGATAACGACACGCTTCAGCCCGATGTCGTCGGTCTGGTCGAAGCCGCGACGATCCTGATCAAGGACGGCTTCGAGGTGTTCCCCTATTGCACCGACGACCTCGGCGTCGCGCTGCGGCTGGTCGATGCCGGCTGCAAGGTGGTGATGCCGTGGGCCGCGCCCATCGGCTCGGCCAAAGGCATCGTCAACCGCGACGGCTTGCGGCTGCTACGCGATCGTCTGCCAGACATCACGCTGGTGGTCGACGCCGGACTCGGCGCGCCGAGCCATGCCGCGCAAGCGCTCGAACTCGGCTACGACGCCGTGCTGCTCAACACCGCCATCGCCAAAGCCGACGATCCGGTGGCGATGGCCAACGCCTTCCGCCTCGGCGTCGAGGCCGGACGCACTGCCTATCAAGCGGGCCTGATGGAAGCCCGCGATTTCGCCTCCCCCTCAACTCCAGTCGTAGGGACACCGTTCTGGCATGCCGTATCCTGATCGCTTCTATCCCGTGGTGGATTCGCTCGACTGGGTGAAGCGCCTCACCGCGCTCGGCGTCGGCACCATTCAGTTGCGCGCGAAAGACCTCAACGACGCGGAAGCGTTGCAGATCGTCAGCGACGCGCTGGAGATCACCAAGGGGACGCCGACCAAGCTCGTCGTCAACGACTACTGGCGCGCGGCCATCGTCGCCGGCGCCGAGCATCTGCATCTCGGCCAGGAAGACTTGGCCGACGCCGACCTTGGCGAAATCCGCAAAGCGAAACTCACGCTCGGCGTCTCCACCCATGACGATGCCGAACTGGACACCGCGCTCAAAGCCAATCCCGACTATGTCGCGCTGGGGCCGATCTTCTTCACCACGCTGAAATCGATGCGCTTCGCTCCACAAGGCATTCCGAAAATCACCGAATGGAAGAAGCGCATCGGCAGCATTCCGCTGGTCGCCATCGGCGGCATCAAGCTGGAGCACGCCGCGGAGGTTTTCGCCGCCGGCGCGGACTCCATCGCCGTCGTCAGCGACGTGACGCAAAACGCCGATCCGGATGCGCGGGTGCGTGCCTGGCTCGAGCAAGCCACCGAGGCCGCGTGAGGGCGCGATCATGCACACCTCGATTTTCCTGGCACGGCTGATCGGACCTGTGATGGTCATCGTCGGTCTTGCCGTATTATTCAACCAGAACGGCTTCCGCGATCTGGCGCGGGAGTTCGTGCAAAGCCGCGCGCTGATCTTCCTCAGCGGGCTCGTCATCCTGCCCGCCGGCATCGCCATCATTCTCGTCCACAACGTCTGGACGGTCAGCGGCAGCCTGATGATCACGCTGTTCGGCTGGGTCACTGCTATCACCAGTGCGGTGCGCGTGATCGCGCCGCAATTCGTCATGACGCGCGGCAGCGCCATGCTGCAACGCCCGAAGATGCCGCTGATCACCGGCTGCATCTGGACCGTCGCCGGACTTCTCTTCTGCCTTTACGGATATCGCTAGTTCACTCGAATGGGAGACGCACCATGAACAAGCCCATCGCGACCACCGACATCAAGCCCGCCGTCACCACCGGCAGCCTGCCCTCCTCGCGCAAGATTTTCGCAACACCCGACGCGGCGCCTGACCTGCGCGTGCCGTTGCGCGAGATCATCCTCTCCGAAGGCGCGGGCGAACCGAACCTGCCGGTCTACGACACCTCCGGCCCCTACACCGATCCGAACGTCATCATCGACGTCAACGCCGGCCTGCCGCGCGCGCGCCTCGCCTGGGTGAAGGAGCGCGGCGGCGTCGAGGAATATGACGGCCGCGACATCAAGCCGGAAGACAACGGCAATGTCGGTGCCGCCCATGCGGCCGCCGCTTTCAAGGCGCATCACAGGCCGTTGCGCGGCGTCGGCGATGCGCCGATCACGCAACTTGAGTTTGCCCGTGCCGGCATCATCACCAAGGAGATGATTTACGTCGCCGAGCGCGAAAATCTCGGCCGCAAAAAACAACTCGATCGCGCCGAAGCGGCGCTGGCCGACGGTGAACCGTTCGGCGCGTCGGTGCCCGCGTTCATCACGCCGGAATTCGTCCGCAGCGAGATTGCGCGCGGCCGCGCCATCATTCCCTCCAACATCAACCACGCCGAACTCGAGCCGATGATCATCGGCCGCAACTTCTTGACCAAGATCAACGCCAACATCGGCAACTCAGCGGTGACGTCGTCGGTCGAGGAGGAAGTCGACAAGATGGTGTGGGCGATCCGCTGGGGCGCTGACACCGTGATGGACCTCTCTACCGGCCGCAACATCCACACCACGCGCGAATGGATTTTGCGCAACGCGCCGATTCCGATCGGCACCGTGCCGATCTATCAGGCGCTGGAGAAGTGCGACGGCGACCCGGTCAAGCTGACCTGGGAATTGTATCGCGACACACTGGTCGAACAGTGCGAACAGGGCGTCGATTATTTCACCATCCACGCCGGCGTGCGCCTGCCCTACATCCACCTCACCGCCGACCGCGTCACCGGCATCGTTTCGCGTGGCGGCTCGATCATGGCGAAGTGGTGCCTCGCGCACCACAAGGAGAGCTTCCTCTACACGCACTTCGAGGAAATCTGCGACCTGATGCGCAAGTACGACGTGTCGTTCTCGCTGGGCGACGGCCTGCGCCCCGGCTCGATCGCCGACGCCAACGACCGCGCGCAATTCGCGGAGCTTGAGACGCTCGGCGAACTGACGCAGATCGCCTGGAAGAAGGGCTGTCAGGTGATGATCGAAGGCCCCGGCCACGTGCCGATGCACAAGATCAAAATCAACATGGACAAGCAGCTCAAGGAGTGCGGCGAAGCGCCGTTCTATACGCTCGGGCCGCTAACCACCGATATCGCACCGGGTTACGATCACATCACCAGCGGCATCGGCGCTGCGATGATCGGCTGGTTCGGCTGCGCGATGCTATGCTACGTGACACCGAAGGAGCATCTCGGCCTGCCGAACCGCGACGACGTCAAGGTCGGCGTTATCACCTACAAGATCGCGGCCCACGCCGCCGATCTCGGCAAGGGCCATCCCGCCGCGCAACTGCGCGACGACGCGCTGTCACGCGCGCGCTTCGACTTCCGCTGGCAGGATCAGTTCAACCTCGGCCTCGATCCCGACACCGCGATGGCGTTCCACGACGAAACGCTGCCGAAGGACGCGCACAAGGTGGCGCATTTCTGCTCGATGTGCGGCCCGAAATTCTGCTCGATGAAGATCACTGCCGATGTGCGGGAATACGCGGCGTCACTCGGCGACAACGAGAAGGCGGCGCTCAACCTCGGCGGCCCGGCGAGCGTCGGCATGTCGATGAAGGGCGTTGTCGAGGACGGAATGGCACAAATGTCGAAGAAGTTTCTCGACATGGGCGGCGATGTCTATGTGGAAGCGAACGCCGTGAAGGACAGCAACAAGGCGTTGTAGGCACTTCGACGCTTACTTACACCAACATGATGCCCGGGGCTTTCCCCGGGCATTTATTTTGAAGGCTACAAGAAGCGCTTATCTTCACCGACCAGCATGTCACGCAGATTTGGCGAAACAGGAAAGCCGTAGCCGAGCCATTCCTGATCCCACATCAACTGCCCCGCCTTGTGTGCATCGCTACAATAAAGCTCCGCACCAACCATCGTCAGCGCGTTGAACAACGCCTGCACGGCGTCGGCTCCCCGACCCGAATTTGAGCGCGGTTGGTCAGGCCAATCGATCTCCCATCGACAATCCCAGGCGGCATCATCTGCAACCGGCCAGAAGATGCGGACCGCCACGTCAAGCACCGCGCCATCCTTCTGCAATTTGAGAATACGCGTCATCACGCTCGCCATGGTCAGAACCTCTATCGCGAAAAATCACCCGCCACTTTCGACCCGAGTATGGTGCTGATTGCACCATCCGGGGACTCCCCAGCTGAAAAACATCGCAGGGCAAACAACACCATGCTAGTCTCCCCCGCCATCAAGCGGTGGGCGAGGTCTCCCATGTTGGACGCGGACAAGGTTTTCGCTGGTTCTGTCCCGGAAAACTACGACCGCTACATGGTGCCGCTGATCTTCGAGCCATACGCCACCGACATGGCGCAACGGGCGGCCGCGTTGTCGCCGAGCGCCGTGCTGGAAATCGCCGCCGGCACCGGCGTTGTCACTCGCGCGCTGGCGCCGAAGCTTGCTCCCACGGCACACTATACCGTCACTGATCTCAACCAGCCGATGCTCGACTACGCGGCGTCGCGACAACCTCCCGACAGCCGCATGACATGGCGTCAGGCCGATGCCATGGCCTTGCCGTTCGCGGACGCGAGTTTCGATCTGGTGTGCTGTCAGTTCGGTTCGATGTTCTTTCCCGATCGCCCGGCGGCTTATCGCGAAGCCAGGCGGGTCTTGAGGCCCGGCGGACATTTCCTGTTTAGCGTCTGGGATCGCATCGAGGAGAACATTTTCGCGGATGATGTCACCAATATGCTCGCACGGATGTTTCCCGACGATCCGCCGCGCTTCCTCGCGCGCACGCCGCATGGTTATCATGACACTAACCTGATCCGTCGCGACGTGGAGGACGCCGGCTATTCCAGTGTAACAATCGAAACGCGCGCTGAGGTCAGCCGCGCCACCTCGGCGCGCATTCCGGCCGTTGCCTATTGTCAGGGAACGCTGCTTCGCAACGAAATCGAGGCGCGCGCACCGGGAACGCTGGAAGCCGCCACCGACGAGGCCACCTCCGTCATCGCCGCGCGGCACGGCAGCGGCGAAGTTGCCGCCAAGATTTCGGCCCACGTCATTCTGGCTGCGGTCTAGTCATTGCCCCCGAACTTTTCGCACGCGTCGCGTGACCAACGGGCGGCTGATCGATCACCCCATCGCTCGATCCTGTCCGCTCGATTGGCCGCCGCCTTATTCCGATAACAAAGCCCCTCGCCAATGTGGATCTATCGCCTGTTTCTCATCGCCACCGCAGCGGCGCTTGCCGTCGCGCTGTATTTCTTCGGTATCGGCCTTGCCGATGGCTCGGTGTCGTCGTTCAACATGGTGATGTGGCTGGCATTGTTGAGCGGGCTCGGCGCGATCCTGATCGGCGGGTTCGGCCTTGATCGGTCCGGCAAGCGGGCGGCCGCCATCGCTGTGCTAGCGATCGTCGCCGTACCCGCGCTTCTTGCCGCGCTGTTCTTTCTGGTGTTGATCCTCACCCAGCCGCGCTGGAACTGAGAGCGCAGAGAAAGCCCCGCCAACGAACTGCAATCACGCTGTCACAAACCTCAGTTCCGATC
This sequence comes from Hyphomicrobiales bacterium, assembly GCA_017305555.1. GTDB lineage: Bacteria > Pseudomonadota > Alphaproteobacteria > Rhizobiales > Xanthobacteraceae > 62-47. The sequence continues at coordinate 48,617 of JAFKKM010000043.1, forward strand.
AGCGCTGCGACTTGCGCCGGCGTGAACCTTTCTCTCCAATGGCGCGACTTATGACGGGCCAAGCTGGGAGACTCTCGTGAGACAGATCCGAACATTCATTTTTGCTGCCGCCACGGCCGCGCTCGGCATTCCCGCGCTTTCCGCACCCGCCGCAGCGGAAACCTCCCCCGCCGTCGAGAAGATCAACGCCTATGTCGGCTGCATCAACCGACTGTCGGAGCGTTCCTACGATTCCCGCCGGCGCTATTTCAGCTGGGCGAAGCCCAGCGGGCCGACCGGCAAGGAGCGTATCATTTACGGCACCTACACCATTTACGATACCTCCGATTGCCGCAAGAAAGTCGAGGCCGCGAACACGCTGGAGCCACGCGACGCCGACCTCGAGGCCGCTGCTTCCGCCTATGCCGATGCGGTCTCGAAGCTCGAACCGCTGTTGAAAGAGGCGGACGATTATTATTCGCAGGAGAACTACAAGGACGACAAGATGGCCAAGGGCAAGGCCATGCACCCGAAGCTGGTCGCAGCGTGGGATGCGTTCGGCGCCGCTGACAAGAAGCTGCGCACCGGCATCGAGACGATCAACGACAAGCGCGCGCAGGAACGCCTCGCCGAGATCGAGAGCAAGGAAGGCCGCAAGGTGAATTATCACGTCGCGGCCTTGATGATCCACGCCAAGCGCGTGCTGCGCGCCGAGACCGCCGACAAGCCCGATATCGCCACGATCACCCAGGCGCTGAACGACTATGAAGCGTCCGTCAAGGCGATCGAGGAAGCGTCCGGCAAGGACGGCGACGTCAAGCTCGGCTCATTCTTCACCGGCAACGCCAAATCGTATCTGACCACCGCCAAGCAACTGATGCGCCGCATCCGCGACAAGACGCCCTATAGTTCAGGCGACAAGATGATGATGGGTGGCGGCGGTGGCTGGATGGTGGAAGGCTCGCCGCCGCGGCTGATGCGCGACTACAATCAGCTCATCGACGCCTACAATCGTGGCGTCAAGATCTAGAGCAGAATGAATTGAGGTCGGATCCAATATCGCCGTCATGGCCGGGCTTGTCCCGGCCATTCACGTCTTTGAACCTGCAATGTTTTAAGGACGTGGATGCCCGGCATAAAGCCGGGCATGACGACGGACGATTGTGTCAAAAGCGAAAAGATTCCAAACACCGGACATAAATTGACCGGCGAAGCAAACACCACAACGTGCGCGCCGTGCGGATACGCGATAAGGTGCAACGCATCCACGCACGAGGATTTTTCATGCCCATCACGCACTTTGCTTCCCCGCCCGGCATCAAGGCCCCGCCGCTGTCGTTCGCCACCCGCGTCGGCGATATGCTGTTCGTCTCCGGCATTCCCGGCTTCGATGCCAATGGCGCACTGCCGGAGAATTTCGAGGCGCAATTCGCCAACGTCGTGACCAACTTCACCCGCGTCCTGAGCGAGGCCGGCGCCACCACGCGCCACCTGCTCAAGCTCAACGTGCTGCTGACCCGCGCGTCCGATGTCGCCACCATGA
>JAFKKM010000044.1 GCA_017305555.1 Hyphomicrobiales bacterium
GTCACCCTGAGGTGCCGTCGCGCAGCGGCGGCCTCGAAGGGCGGCGGCGAGACACGATGGAAGCCGGCGTGTGAGAGACAGCGTCATGCGCGGGCTTGACCCGCGCATCCATCAATTCGAAGAGAGATGGATGGCCGGATCAAGTCCGGCCATGACGCTGATCCTTTCTGCTGTCCCGGCCCACACCTCGCAGGCTTGAGAAGATGGACCTCTCCGATCTCATCGCGCGCAACGCCGCTTTCACGCCGGACAAGGCGGCATTGCGCTTCGAGAGCGGCACGCTCAGCTATGCGCAGTTCGACGCACGTATCGCGCAAACCGCCCGCGCGCTGAAATCGGAATACGGCATCGCGCGCGGCGACCGCGTCGCCATCCTCAGCCTCAACCGCCCCGATTACCTGGTGCTGCTCTATGCCTGCGCGCGGCTGGGGGCGATGCTGGTGCCGATGAATTTCCGTCTCGCGGTGGCCGAGCAGATGTTCATCCTGTCGGACGCCGCCGTGAAGGCGCTGTTTGTCGAGCAGGCTTTCGCCGACGTCATCGCGCCGCTGCGCGAACAGTTGCCCGAAGCGAAGATCGTCGGCCTCGACTTCGTGCCCGAAAATGGCCTCGGCTTCAACGCGCTGCTCAAACGCGCAAACGGCGATGGTAGCAATCCGCATGTCGATCTCCAGGCACCACTCTTGATCGTCTACACCTCCGGCACCACCGGCCGCCCCAAGGGCGCGGTGCTGCGGCAGGAGGCACTGTTGTGGAACGGGGTGATGAGCCAGCACATGCACGGCCTCACCTCCGACGATCACATCCTCACCGTGCTGCCGTTCTTCCACGTCGGCGGGCTCAACATCCAGACCACGCCGGCCCTGCATCACGGTGCGACGGTGACGATCCACGCCCGCTTCGCGCCGGACACCACGCTCCAGGCATTTGCGGAAGATCGACCGACATTGACCGTGCTGGTGCCCGCCACCATTCTCGCGGTGACCTCGCATCCGGCATGGACAACCACCGATCTGTCATCGCTGAAAGCCATTTCCACCGGCTCGCAGATCGTGCCGCAGGACCTGATCGACCGCATCACCGCGCGCCGCGTGCCGGTGCTGCAAGTCTACGGCTCCACCGAGACCTGTCCCATCGCGATTTACACACGCCTCAACGGCGACCTCGCGCGCGATGGCTCCACCGGCCTGCCCGGCCTGTGGTGCGAAGCCAAGGTGATCGACGATGACGGTAATGAGGTCGCGACCGGCACGGCGGGAGAAATCGTCGTACGCGGACCCAATGTGTTCTTCGAATACTGGGGCAACGCGGAGGCCACCCGCGAGGCGCTGCACGACGGCTGGTTCCGCACCGGCGACATCGCCACGCGCGACGCGGACGGCTACTTCTTCGTGCAGGATCGCAAGAAGAACATGATCATCTCCGGCGGCGAGAACATCTACGCCGCCGAGATCGAGCGGGTGCTGCTGGAGCATCCCGACGTCGCCGATTGCGGCGTGGTCGGCCGCCCCGATCCGAAATGGGACGAGGTGCCGGTGGCCTACGTCATCTGTCGCGAGGGCGCCGCGCCGCGCGCCGATGTGCTCACCGCGCATGTGCAGGCGCAACTCGCCCGCTTCAAGGTGCCGCGCGATTTCATCTTCGTCACGGAGCTGCCGCGCACCGCGCTTGGCAAGGTGCAGCATTTCCGGCTGAAGCAGATGGCGGAGAATGGGACGTGAGCACACGAGAAGCCGTCATCCTGAGGTGCGAACGAAGCGAGCCTCGAAGGATGATAGCCATCGCCCTTCGAGGCCATTGCTACGCAATGACACCTCAGGGTGACGGCTCCTTCCAACTCAACACCCGGACATGGCTGACATCATGATCATCACCGTACTCGGCGGCGGCAACGGCTCCTTCGCGGCGGCGGGCGATTTTGCGCTACAGGGCCACGAGGTGCGGCTGTGGCGGCGCGACGCGGACGCCGTCGCGCAGCAGCGCGCGGAAGGCTCGCGCATCGTTGTGAAAGACTCGCGTGGCCGCCACGACGCCAAACTGGCGCTTGTCACCACCGACATCGCCGAAGCCGTGCGCGGTGCGGAATTGATCCTCTGCCCCGCTCCCGCATTCGCGCAAGCCGACATCGCTCGGGCGCTCGCACCGCATCTCACTGATGGGCAGGTGGTGTACCTCCCGCCCGCCACCTTCGGCTCCTTCATCTTCGCGAAAGCCATGCACGACGCCGGCAATCGCGCCGACGTCTCATTCGCCGAAACCGGCACCCTGCCGTGGCTGACGCGCAAGCACGGCCCGTTCGAAGTCGCGATCACCATCCGCGCCAAACGACTGCCGACCGGCGTATTTCCGCTGAAGAACGCGTTCCATGCCATCACCGTGATCGGCAAGGCGTTCCCGGACGTGATCGAGCCGTGCGGCGACGCGCTGTCCGGCGCGCTGATGAATGCGGGAGCGATCATCCATCCACCGCTGATCGTGATGAACGCTGGCCCCATCGAACATTTCGAGCGCTGGGACATCCACAAGGAAGGCACGCAAGCCGCGATTCGCCGCGTCACCGACGCGCTCGACGCCGAGCGCATCGCCGTGCGCGAGGCGCTGGGTTACGGCGGGCCGCATTTTCCGCTGGCGCATCACTACGCCAGGGAAGGCGAGCAATGGATGTACGGCCGCGGCTCGCACGATCGCCTCACCGATAGCGGCGACTGGCGCGAGCGGCTGGTGCTGACCGAGCACCGCTACATGCGCGAGGATCTGCGCGTCGGACTGTCGTTCCTGGTGTCCGTTGCACAACTCGCCGGCGTCGCAACGCCGCTGGCGAAAGCTTTCCTCGCCATCGGCGGCGCGATCTGCGGCGAGGACTTTTCGCAAGGCGGCCGCACATTGCAAAGCCTCGACCTCGGCGGGTTCGATAAAGGGGCGTTGCAGAAATTGCTGAGGGACGGTTTTCAATGACCGCGCGCGAACCCATCGCCGCGCTCGGTGCCGGCCGCATGGGGCGCGGCATTGCGATCGCCTTTGCGTTCGCCGGCCACTCGGTCGCGCTGGTGGATTTCAAGCCGCGCGACAAAGCCAGCTTCGACAAGCTCGCAACGGATGCATCGGCCGATATCCGCACCACGCTGGACATGCTCGCGCGCGTCGGAATGCTGTCTGCCGATAGTATCGCATCGATCTTCTCCCGCATCCGAGTGGTCGCGGAAGCCGATGCCGCGCCGGCGCTACGCAATGCGGCGATCATCTTCGAGGGTGTACCGGAGGTTGTCGATCTGAAGCGCGAAGCCCTCGCGCGCGCCTCCGACCTTGCCGGCCCCGAGGCCATCATTGCCTCGACCACCTCGACGATTCTCGTTGACGATCTCTCAAGCGCCGTCGCGCAACCGGAGCGCTTCCTCAACGCGCACTGGCTCAACCCTGCTTATCTGGTGCCGCTGGTCGAAGTCTCGCCCGGCAAGCAAACCGATCCCGCGATCACCGCGCGGCTGAAGACCGTTCTGGAATCCATCGGCAAGGTGCCCGTGGTCTGCGCCGCCTCGCCGGGCTACATCGTGCCACGCATTCAGGCGCTCGCGATGAACGAGGCCGCGCGCATGGTTGAGGAAGGCGTCGCCTCGGCCGACGAGATCGATAAGGCGATCAAATACGGCTTCGGTTTCCGCTTCGCCGTGCTCGGGATGCTGGAATTCATCGACTGGGGCGGCGGCGATATTCTGCACTATGCCAGCCGCTATCTCACCAAAGCGCTCGACAGCGAGCGCTACGCCGCGCCGGAGATCATCGGCCGTAACATGGAGCAAGGCCGCATCGGGCTGAGTACACGGCAGGGCTTTCTCGATTACGACGGCATGGACGTCGACGCCTATCGCGAGGCGCGGCTGAAGGCGTTCGTCGAATTGCTGAAGCATTTCGAACTGGCGCGGAAGCCGGTGGTCGACAGCGATTAGTTTACCGTCATTGCGAGCGAAGCGAAGCAATCCAGAAAGCCAGAAAGCAAAGACTGGATTGCTTCGTCGCTGTCGCTCCTCGCAATGACGGAGGTTACCCGAACACATCCAGCACTTCGCCGTCGCGGATCACGACGGTGCCATCCAGCGTAATCGTGGTGCCGAACATCGGCAGGTCGAAGTGGCCGGCGGTGTAGCGGCCCGCGAACTCATTCGCGCCGGTGGAGAACAGGAAATTGCCCGACACTGCGCGGATTTCGGTGCCGTTGGTGTCGTTGAGATCGTACATCGCTAAGGCCTCGTAGCGCGCGTTGGGGTTCATGCCCCAGCCGACATGCGACACCGCGTAAGCCTCGCGGTCGCCCCACGCGGCGAGATAGCGCTTCATCATCTCGGCGTCGGCGCCCTCGCCGGTCAGTTCAATCACATAGTCGTCCTTGATGACCATGTTCACCGCCGAGGTGAGATAGCGCTTGAAGGTCAGGTTGATGTCGCCCGCCGCCATCACCAGCCGTCCGTTGACGCCACCGCTCTTCGGAAACGAAACCACGATGCCGCCGGGCCAATGCGCCAACGTGCCGGGCTTGTCGGTCCAGCCCCAAACGCCGACGGTCGGCGCGCCTTCCATGTTGACGTCAAGATCGGTACCGGCCTTCGAGGTCACCGTCATGCGTTTCGTGCCGCGCAGCATCTTGGCGGCGGCGCGCACGCGCTTTTCCAAGGCGCTGTCCGGCACCATGCGCTCCAGCGCTTCCGGGTGCTCGTTGGAAATCACCAGAATGCGCGCGCCGGCTTTCAGGATATCCGGCGTCTCCGGCGCGTGCATCAGACCCTCGATGGTGCAATCGACCACGAAGCCCGCCTGTTGCAACGCGGTGACCACCGGCCCAAGTTTCTGGATCGCTTCGCTCGCGCCGGTGGAGCGGATCGGCACCACCTGCCTGTTGCGCGGCGTCGGCAGCACGACGTGGAACGGCCGCGCGCCCATGCGCAGCAGCGCCAGTTCCGCGATGTGAACGTTGAGTGCGCGCGATTGGGTTTCCGACAGAATGGCGGCGGTGTCGCCGGGCTTCACCGCGCAACGTTCGAACACCTCGCAGAACGCGTCGATCCATTTCGCTTCGATGCGATCCGCCTGCATGTCGCTCTCCTCATAGCGTTTTCGAACGAAGTGGTTACCCGGTTCGCGTGAAGAAAACGCGTCCAGACAAAAACTCTACCCGCGCGATTGTCGTTGGATGATAGGCGGCGGCGTGTTACATGAAAAGGAATATTTTTAGAGTTAAAGGAGTGGCGGCGCCACGCGCCGCGCTCCGGTCCGTCGTCCGGGACAGTGACGGGAGCACCGATCATGGCGGAAGCACCCAAAAAATCCGGCGAGAAAACCGGCAAGACATCCGGAAGCGAATCCATCCCGGCCGGCGGCAATGCCGCCGCGCTCGACCCCGCCGCCTTCCGCAACGCCCTCGGCCAGTTTCCGACCGGCGTGGCGGTGGTCACCGCCACCCACGACGGCTACCCCATCGGCATGACGGCGAACTCGTTCTCGTCGGTGTCGCTAGCGCCGCCGCTGGTGTCGTGGAGCGTGGCGAAATCGTCGCCCAATCACGATCCGTTTGTCGCAACGGAAGCCTTTGCCGTGCATTTCCTCGGTGCCGATCATCGCGATCTGGCGCTGCGCTTCGGCAGCCGCGGCGCCGACAAGTTCGCGGGCCTCGCGCACGCCCCGGGCGACACCGGCGCGCCGCTGATCGAAGGACTGGCGCCGATCTTCGAATGCCGCGCCTGGGCGCGCTATCCCGGCGGCGATCACACCATTCTCGTCGGCGAAGTGGTGCGCATGGTGGAGCGCAATCACGAGCCGCTATTGTTTCACTCCGGGCAATTGCGCCGCATCGATGCGCTGCGCCGCGCGCCGCCGCTGTCGAGCGACAGCTTTGCCCGCAACTACCTCGCTTATCTCTTGGCGCGCGCCAGCTTCAACGTTTCCAACGAATTCCACGCCCGCCTCGGCGAATGGAAACTGTCGGTGCCGGAATGGCGCGTCTTGGCCTGCCTGATGGACGTCGAGGGATTGTCGGTCGGCGAACTCGCGGCGATGGCGCTGATGAAACAGCCGCGCCTCACCAAGGTGCTCGACCGCATGGAGCGCGACGGCCTGCTGCAACGCCGCGCCACCGCCGGCGACCGCCGCCGCGTCACGCTGCACCTCACCGCCGAGGGCCGCGCCCGCGCCGCGCCGGTGCTCGCCGCCGCCAAGGCGCATGAGGCGGAGTTGCTGAAGCAGTTCACCGACGCCGAGCGCGCCACCATCAAGCACGCGCTGGATCTGCTGATCGACCGCACGCGGACGAGGTGACGCGAAACCCCTCCGTCGTCATGGCCGGATCGAGTCGGTCACCGAATATCAGCCGTCATGGCCGGATTTATTCCGGCCATCCACGTCTTGCTCCTAATTCAAAGACGTTGAGAGGAAGAAAGACGTGGATGCCCGGGACAAGCCCGGGCATGACGAAAGTATCGCTCCTCGCAATGACGACGTGCCCAACCTTGTGGTCCCCGCGCAGGCGGGGACCCAGACTCGCTGCGTCGGCTTTTACCAGAGGCATGAAACCGTTCGCACGGCTCTACTTCATTCCGATAACGACGGTCGCGCCCACCAACACACGCTGCGGCGTCTGGGTCCCCGCCTGCGCGGGGACGACCACGTCAAGCCCTATTGCAACGGCGCGACGATGCCTTCCTTCTTGAACTGGTTCACATCCAGCTTCTTCGGGATCATCCCCGTCGCGGCGTAGGTGTCGAGCATCTGCTGGATCGCCGGGAAGTTCGGCGCGGCGCCGGGGTCGCGGCCGAAATCGTTGTCCTTCAACAGATAGGTGTCGAGCACCGGGATCGGCGCCTTCATGATCTCGTTGACCACCTTCAGCGTCTCGGGGCGATTGGCCAGCGCCTTCTTCATGCCGAGCGTGAGGTCGCGGACATAGGCCTTCGCCAACTCCGGATTCTTGTCGACGAAATCGGCACGGCAGGCATCGAGAATATGGACGATGTTCTTCTGCTGCTCCGACAGCGAGAACAGCTTGCGCATCCCGCCCTTGGCCTCGGAGCGCGCGGCGAACGGCTGGTTCATCGGCGCGGCATCGACGCGCCCCGAGCGCACCGCGTCTTCCGACAGCGAGAAGCCGAGTTCGACCAGCTTGATGTCCTTCTCCGGATCGACGCCATGCTGCTTGAGAAGCAACGCCATCGGCCCGTAAATGCCGGAGCCGAGCACGTTGATCGCCATGGTCTTGCCCTTGAGGTCGGCGATGGTCTTGATTGGGGAGTCGTCCTTCACCGCCCAATACACTGAAAATCCGCCCGGCTTCTCGAACACATGCTGCGCGACGATGTAGGCTTTCAGGTTGCCCGAAGCCGCACCCTGCGCCAGCGACAGCACGCCTTGCGTGGCGCAATCCAGCGCGCCGGCGGCGAGTGCCTGCGTCATCGGCGCGGTGCCCTGAAACTGCACCCACTCGATCTTGTATTTTTTGCCGATGTCGGGGAATTCGGCCGGCCGCCGCATCATCCAGTATTTCGCTTCCTCGGCCGGAATGGTCCAGCCGACGCGAATGGTCTGCTGCGCTTGTGCGGGCGTCGCCAGACCCGCCAGCGCGCCGACGCTCAAGCCGCCAACGGCCAGCCCCGCCACCATCGCGCCGCCCATCACCAGATCGCTGATCGTGCGTCCCCGCATCGCCCTCTCCCTCGGCTTTTGCTTGTTCACCTGTTCTTGAAGCAATCCTTTCATGCCTCAAATGATCAGGCAATATGCTTTGTGGCGATGGCGAATGCCGCATAGAATGCCGCGTGTCGCAATCGGATCACAATGCGCTGCGAGAGTGCCGTACCCATGAGCAATGACTTCCTTTCCGACCTGCTGGCGTCGATCTCCGAGCGCGGCCGCAACCTGTTGCGGCGCGGCGGCTGGAGCAACGCCGCACCGGTGAACGCCGGCGGCATGGTGGCGCTGTGCGAAGGATTGCTTTCGGGGCGCGGCGAAGCCTCCGGCACCGTGCTCGCCCGCGACGTGCTCGACGCCTACCGCGCGCTCGACGATGCCGACCGCACCGCGTTCTTCGAGGCGCTGGCCAGCGCCTTCGGCCCCGATCACGACAAGGTGGAGCGGGCCATTGAGTTGTGGCGCAGCGGCGTCGGCGGTGCGGGTGGCAGCCTGCATTTCGCCTCCGAACCGCGACGCCAGGAATTATTCCGCCGTCTCAACCGCGCACCCGGCGGCACCAGCGAACTGGTCGGGCTGCGCGCCGACCTGCTGAACCTGAGCAAGGATCGGAAAGATCTCGATACGGTCAATCGCGATCTCGAGCACCTGTTCATGTCGTGGTTCAATCGGGGGTTTCTCGTGCTGCGCCGTATCGACTGGTCGAGCCCCGCCAACATTCTCGAAAAGGTCATCCGCTACGAGGCAGTCCACGAGATTCACGATTGGGACGATCTGCGCCGCCGCATCGATCCGGCAGACCGGCGCTGCTACGCCTTCTTCCATCCGGCGCTGCCGGACGAGCCGCTGATCTTCGTCGAGGTGGCGTTGACGGAAGCCATTCCCGGCGCCATCGCGCCACTCCTGGCAACCGAGCGTCAGTCGGTGCCGACCGAGCGCGCGCGCACCGCCGTGTTCTATTCGATCTCCAACACCCAGCGCGGCCTTGCCGGCATTTCCTTCGGCAACTTCCTGATCAAGCAGGTGGTGGAGGAATTGCGCCGCGAACTGCCGAAGCTCGACACCTTCGTCACGCTTTCGCCGGTGCCGGGCTTCATGCGCTGGATAAAGCGCGAGCCGGAATTGCCGCTCAGCGACGACGAACGCGCGCTGCTCACGCATCTCGACGACGACAACTGGATCAACGATCCCGACCTGGTCGAAAAACTGCGCGCAGTGATCGAGCCGCTGGCGGCGCATTACTTCCTGAAAGCGAAAAATCCGCGCGGCAAGCCGGTGGACCCGGTGGCGCGCTTCCACCTCGGCAACGGCGCACGGCTGGAGCAGATCAACTGGCTCGGCGACGTCTCCTCAAAGGGCCTGCGTGAATCGGCCGGCGTAATGGTCAACTACCTCTACCGCCTCGACGACATCGAAAAGAACCACGAAGCCTACGCCAACGACGACGAGGTGGTGGCGTCGAATGCAGTGAAGAAACTGCTCAAGGGCGAAGGACGACGGCTGTTGGATTTACGGTTGTCGTAGAGTAAGATGAGGCTTCATCTCTCGCTTCAAATGAATAAGATCGTGGATGGCCGGGACAAGCCCGGCCATGACGAGACGAGAGGGCGCACGCAATCGAGAGGCCCGCGGTGAGGCGCGTAAGCACCAACGGCTCAACAATTCGCCGAACCTCAGCTAAAGATGACCCCTCCGGCGTCATGGCCGGGCTTGTCCCGGCCATCCACGAACTCAGGGCAAAATACGATCGTATAAATCTTCCCAACCGGGATTATTGGTTAGAATCAGCCGCACCTTCCACGTCCGGCTCCAATGCTTGATGTTGTGCTCGCGTTGAATGGCAGTCCGGATATCATCAAAGACTTCAAAATAAACGAGACGTTTCAGCCCGTGTTGCTTCGTGAAACCGTCGACAGCTTCAGTGCGATGCTCATATATGCGCTTGGCTAGATCGCTCGTGACACCGACATAGAGGATGCCGTTAGGTCGGTTCGTCAGAAAATAGACGTAGCCCTGCCTCATCGAAATAGTCTGAAGGACGTGGATGGCCGGGACAAGCCCGGCCATGACGTGGAGAGGACGAAGCTAACCGAAAGCTTTCTGCCGAGAGACCGACAACGATTCAATAACCTGTCGATTCTCGGCCCAGAATTGCCTCTCCGGCGTCATGGCCGGGCTCGTCCCGGCCATCCACGTCTTGATAACGCGGGTTGGGAAGCAACGATCTATATGGGACGCGAACGGTGCAGTTGGGTCGGAGTTCACACCTCCGGAAACCCGCGTAATAAATACTTGCGCAGGCCGTAGAGCAACCCGTTGAGCATCAACCCGAGCAGTGAGATCGTGATCAGCGGCACGAACATGTCCACCGTCTGGAACGTGCGCGCGGCGCCGACCAGCAGGTGGCCGAGGCCATCGGTGGACGAGATCATCTCCGCCAAAAACACCACGATGCACGAGATGACCAGCCCGATGCGGCAGCCGGTGAGGATCGAGGGTAGCGCGGCAGGCGCGATCACCTTGAACAGGATCTGCCAGCGCGGCGTGCCGGCGGCAAGCGCCGACCACACCAGTTTCTGTTCTACCATCGACGCGCCGTAATAGGTCGACAGCAGAATCGGAAACAACGCATCCAGCGTCACCAGCGTGATCTTCGAGGCGTGATCGAAGCCGAACAGGATGATCAGCGCCGGATACAGCGCGACCTTCGGCAACGGCGCCAGCACCTGCACCAGGGGTCGCACCACGGCGTTGATCGCCGGCACCACCGCCGCCGCGAGCCCGATGCCGACGCCAAGCACCACCGCGATCAGGAAGCCCGCGAACAGCCGGATCAATGTCGCCAGGATATCGTCGAGGAAACCGACATTGCCGAGTTGCTGTGCCAGCCGCAGGAACACTTTGCCCGGCGGCGGCAGCAACGACGGCGGCGCATAACCGAAACTGCACAGCGCTTGCCAGATCGCCAGCACGAACAGGATCGGCAGCGCACCCATCAGAACCGTGGTGAGGCGTCGCGTGCTCATGACGCCCCCAGCAAAATTTCCTGATGCGGCTCGGCCCACTTCACCAGCCGCCAGCGCAATTTATCGAACGCCGCGTCCAGCACGATGCCGAGCGCGCCGATGATGATGATCATCGCGAACACGGTGTCGTATTGCGCCATATCCATCGCGTTGAACAGGATGTTGCCGGCACCCGACTGCCGCGCGATCATCTCGCTGGTCACCATCGTGATCAGCGCCAGCACCAGCCCGGTGCGGCAACCGGTGAGGATTTCCGGCAGCGCCGCCGGCAAGACGATGCGGATCATGCGTTGCAGGCCGCTCAGCCCCATCGCAGCCCCCGACCACAGCATCTTCTCCTCGACCGCCTTGGCGCCCTGAAAAGAGTGATAGATCACCGGCAGGCTGACGCCGAGAAAGATCACTAGCGTCTTCGACGCATCGCCGACGCCGAGCCACAGCATGATGACCGGCATCAACGCCGCCTTCGGCACCGGATAGATCATCATCAATAACGGATTGAAGAACGCGGAGACGCGCGCGCTGCGTCCCATCGCAAGGCCGAGCGGAATCGCGATCAGGACCGCCAGCGAAAAGCCGATCACCATGCGCCGGATCGAGTCGAGAATATTGAGAAGCTGTTCCGGATCACCCAGCACCTGTGGCACGGTCTGCAAGGCGTGCCACGCGGTGGGGAAACTTTCGGTGTCGAGCCACAACGCCGCGACCTGCCACAGCGCGAGCAGGCCGAGACAGGCCAAGAGCGGCGACAGCTTCGAAACGATGTTACGCGCGGACGTCACGAATGCTCCGCGTCATCGCGGCCGTCGTCGATCATGCGCTCGATATCAACGACGTATTTCTGGTAGTGCGAATCCAGCAGCAGTTCGGCGCGAATGCGCGGACGCGGCAGATCGATATCGACAATCTGCTTGATGCGCCCGGGCGCGCGCGTCATCACCACCACCTTGTCGGAGAGGAACACCGCCTCCTCCACCGAGTGCGTGACGAACAGCACCGTCTTGCGATCGCGCTCCCAGATGTTGAGCAGATCGTTCTGCAATCGCGTCCGCGTATGCGCATCGAGCGCGCCGAACGGCTCGTCCATCAGCAGCACCGACGGCCGGTAGGCCAGCGTGCGCGCGATTGCGACGCGCTGCTTCATGCCGCCGGACAATTCCTTCGGATAGAAATGCTCAAAACCCTTGAGCCCGACCATCTCGATCAGGCGCAAGCTCTGCGCTTCCGCCTCGGTTCGCTTCACGCCCTGCTGCCGCAGGCCGTACATCACATTGCCAAGCACGGTCTTCCACGGAAACAGCGCGAACTCCTGAAACACCGGCCCGCGATCCGGCCCCGGCCCCGTGATCGCCGCGCCCTTCATCCGCGCAACCCCTTCGCTCGGCGCAACGAATCCGCCGACGATGTAAAGCAGCGTGGACTTGCCACAACCCGATGGCCCGAGGATCGAGACGAACGCGCCGTCATTAACGGTGAGGTTGATATCGGAAAGCGCGAGGTGACTTTTGCGGCCCGAGGTTTCGAATCGTTTCGAGACGGAGGCGATCTCGATCATCGCACGCGCGCGTTCGCCGGACGTGGCTCCGGTTCCGGTGTCGATCTCCGGCCGCAACGGCACCTGCATCCGTCCCCCTGTTGCTTGTCGTTCTGACGGCGGGGACAGTTTGCGGACTTTGCCCCGCATTGCAATCCTCTCACCCGCCGTTCGGCGAATTATTTTAAGATTGAAACGTATCGGAAAGCACGGTTCAGCACCTAAATCGGTGCCACAATCGCGCCTCGGTATCGCCGCAAGAATCCCGCCGCAAATCCTAGGCTGAAAGCGCCCGCATTTCGGCGGCGAGATCGGCCTTGCCCTCGAAGCCGATGCCCGGCAATTCCGGCATGGTGATGTAACCGTTCTCGACCTTCACCCCATCGGGGAATCCGCCGTAGGGCTGGAACAGATCGGGGTAGCTTTCGTTGCCGCCAAGCCCGAGCCCTGCCGCGATGTTCAGCGACATCTGATGACCGCCGTGCGGAATGCAGCGCGACGGCGACCAGCCGTGCGTCTTCAACACCTCCAGCGTGCGCTGATACTCGCAAAGCCCATACGACAACGCGCAATCGAACTGCAGGAAGTCGCGATCCGGTCGCATCCCGCCGTAACGAATGAGGTTGCGCGCGTCCTGATGGCTGAACAGATTTTCGCCGGTCGCCATCGGCCCCGGATAGAATTCCGCGAGCGCCGCCTGCAACTGATAATCGAGCGGATCGCCCGCCTCCTCGTACCAGAACAGCGGATAATCGCGCAGCATCTTGGCGTAGGCGATCGCGGTTTCGAGATCGAAACGGCCGTTGGCATCCACCGCCAGTTGCGCCTGCGATCCGATTTCCTTCAACACCGCTTCGATGCGTTCGCGATCTTCCTCGAGCGACGCGCCGCCGATCTTCATCTTGACGACGCTATAGCCGCGATCGAGATAACCGCGCATCTCCTGCCGCAGTTTATCGAGACCCTTGCCGGGATAGTAATAGCCGCCAGCCGCATAGACGAACACGCGCGGATCGGCGCTGCGGCCGTGGCGTTCCGCAAGCAGACGAAACAGTGGCTTGTCCGCGATCTTCGCCACCGCATCCCATACCGCCATGTCGATGGTGCCGACCGCGACCGAACGCTCGCCATGCCCGCCCGGCTTTTCGTTGGTCATCAACGTCGACCAGACTTTATCCGGATCGAGATTGTCGCCGCTGTCGTCAAGCAACGTCTTCGGATCGGCTTCGGTGATCCGCTTCGCAAAACGCTCGCGGATCAACCCGCCCTGTCCGTAACGGCCGTTGGAGTTGAAGCCGTAGCCGACCACCGGCTTGCCGTTGCGCTCGACATTGGTGACGACGGCAACAAGGCTCGTCGTCATCTTGGAGAAATCGATATAGGCGTTGCGGATCGCGGAGGCGATCGGCTTGGTCACCTCGCGCACGTCGACAATGCGAACGGACATCGTGAATCCTCTTGCGTCGATCAGCTTGCGCTGTCGCGGAAATACGGCTCGACCGTGCCGCTCAGCTTGATGGTCAGCGGATTGCCATGACGATCCTTGGCGACGCCGGCTGGCACGCGAATCCAGCCCTCGCTGACGCAGTATTCCTCGACGTTATTCTTCTCGACGCCCTTGAAGCGCACGCCGATATCGTAGGCGAGCAGATCGGCGTTGTAGTACGGGCTGCGCGAATCGGTCGACAGCCGGTCCGGCAGTTGAGCCGGCGTTGGGTTGGTGTTCTCGTTCAAAGCAGCGCCTCGATTTCCCTGGTCAGACTTTCGGGTCGTGTGGTCGGCGGATGCCGCGCGACCACCCTGCCCGCCTTATCGATCAGGAACTTGGTGAAATTCCATTTGATCGACGCACCGAGCAGGCCCGCTTTCTCACGTTTCAGAAATTTGTACAACGGGTGCGCGGCATCGCCGTTGACATCGATCTTCTCGAACATCGGAAACGTCACCGCGTATTTGCTGTCGCAGAACGCGGCGATCTCTGCCGAGTTGCCCCGCTCCTGCTGCCCGAACTGGTTGCAGGGAAAGCCGAGGACAGCAAAGCCGCGCGGCGCATACTGACGATAGAGGTCTTCAAGGCCCTTATATTGCGGCGTGAACCCGCAAGCGCTGGCGGTGTTGACAATCAGCAGCGCCTTGCCTTCGAACTCCTTCAGTGCCACCTCATGGCCATCCAACGCACGAGCCGAGAAATCGAAGATGCTTGTCATGGCTCGCTCGCTGCTCCTCAGCCAGCCGGATCGACCGGCGACGCTGGCATGCCGCCTGCCTCGATCGCTTCGCCGGCGAGCAGGCACAGGTCTTCGCGATAGCGCCCCGCGACCACCTGCACGCCGACCGGCACGCGTCCGACCAGTCCGGTCGTCACCGTCAGGCCCGGCAATCCCATGAACGGAAGTCCCACTTGCGGCATCTGCGCCCGCCACACCCGCGCGAACGATGCATCGTCCTTGAGATCGAGTTGATCCTCGAACGGCAGTTCACCGGACACCGGCATCACCAGCACCGGATAATCTTGTAGGAAGAGTTGCCACGCCCGCGTCAGCGCGGCGCGACGTTGCACGATCGCCGAGAGCCCGGCCGCGTCGAGCGGATACACCTTGTCGCGACTGCCGCGCAAACACGCCAGCGCACCAGGGTCGCCTTCTTTCTCGGCTGCCGCCAACATGCCCTCGAAACCGTCACCGAGCCAGAATTTGCGTTGCAGCTCGGCGGCTTCGTTGAGCGGCGGCGTGTTCGCGACCTCCTCCACCGTCCAGCCCGCGCTTTGCAGACGACGCGCGGCATCTTTCAACGCATCGACGACTTCGGGCACCGTCTCAAGCCCATCGGGCCGCAAGCACAGCGCAGCCCGACGCGGCATCGGCGGCCCTTCGAGCGGTGCCGGCACCCACCACGGATCGCGCACGTCCTGTTGCGCCATCGCGGCGAGCGCAATGCGCAAGTCGCCGATGGTTCGCGCCAGCGGACCGGACACGGCGGAAATCTGCGGACATAACTGCCGCTCCGGCAGCGACAGGTTGTGAGCCGCGATGCGCCCGAGCGTCGGCCGCAGACCGTGAATGCCGCAGGCGTAAGCCGGATAGCGCACCGATCCGGCGATGTCGGTGCCATGACCGATATGACCGATGCCGGCGGCGGTGGCCGATCCCGCGCCGCCCGACGAACCACCAGGCGTACGTCCCGGATCGCGCGGGTTTTTGGTGTGGCCATGCAACTGATTGTTGGCGAACCAGCGATAGGAGAACGCCGGCGTATTGGTGCGGCCGACGATCACCGCGCCGGCGCGGCGCATGTTCGCAACCACCGGATTGTCTTCCTTTGCGATGTGATCGCGCTGCGCCTTGATTCCGTTGGTGGTAGCGAAGCCGGCCTGATCGACATTCACTTTGATGGTGATCGGTACGCCTGCCAGCACGCCGGGGTCCTTGCCCTCGGCAATGCTCTTGTCCACGGCCGCCGCCTGCGCCAGCGTATCGTCCGGCCGATAGTCCACCACCGCATTGATCTTCGGATTGACTGCTTCGAGCCGCGCCAACGCCGCCTTCGCCGCCTCCACGGCTGACACTTTTCGCGAACGAACCAGCGCGGCCAGTTCAGTTGCCGGGAGACGCCAAAGGTTATCCATCAACTCGCTCCATCCTTGATCGCGGTCTTGTCAATCGCCGCTCTCCGAGGGTTACGGCGTTTTCGCGTGGATTGCCACCCGCGCGATGCGACCGTGTTTTCCACCCGGCTTAGAGGTCGAAGAGCAAAAAATGCTGCATTGCGATAGTTTTCCACGAACCCCGTGCAGCGTCATCGTCCCTTGCGAATTTACAATGGCCCCCGATCCGAAACCCCGTAAGTTGTCGTCAACAATCGGGCTGTCCACCGAATAGGCCGGCCCACAACAGCAAGCGAATGCGAACGACGATGCCTGACGCGGCCGGAACGCAAACCAGCGAACGCAGCGACCCCTACACGCCCCAGACCACGCAAATGCTGCCGGTCGGCGATGGCCATGAACTTTACGTCGAGACCGTCGGCAATCCCGACGGCATACCTGCGGTGTATCTGCATGGCGGCCCCGGCAGCGGTTGCCAGCCCGATCATCGCAAATTATTCGACCCCAAGCGTTGCCGTACGGTGCTGTTCGATCAGCGCGGCAGCGGACGCAGCCGGCCGAAAGGTAGCCGCGACAACAATACGCTGCCGCATCTGATCGCCGACATGGAAGCGATCCGCGAAGCCCTCGGCATCAAACGCTGGCTGGTCAGTGGCGGTTCGTGGGGGGCGACGCTGGCGCTGGCCTATGCGGAAGCTCACCCCGAGCGCGTCAGCGGCATCGTGTTGCGCGCAACCTTTCTCGGCACCCGGGCGGAGGTCGGCGCGGCCTTTTGCGATGTGCTGCCGCGTCTCTACCCCGGCCTCAACGACGATTTCCTCAGCCTGTTAACGCCGCAGGAACGCACGCAGCCGCTCGATGCCTATTGGCGGCGCATCCTCGATTCCGATCCGGCGATCCATGGCCCCGCAGCACGAGCCTGGCACGACACCGAGCGCATCCTCTCCGAACATGCGCCGAAGCAGACGCGGCTCGATCTCGCATCGCTGACATTGTCGCGCCCGCTGCCGTCGACGCCGTTCATGGAAGCCCACTACTTCCGCAACGACTGCTTCATGACGCCGGGGCACTTACTCGCGAACGCATCCCGCCTGCGTGGCATTCCCGGCATCATCGTGCAGGGCCGCTACGACCTGTTGTGCCCGCCATCGACGTCGCACGCGCTCGCGGCGGCATGGCCGGCGGCGGAGGTGCGTGTGATCGAAAGCGCCGGGCATTCGCTGTACGATCCCGGCATCCGCGATGCCGTCATCAAGGCCACCGCAGACCTCGTGGCCAACCATTCGCTTTGAGACCGCTTGATACAAGGACGCTTGCCAATGCCGATCGCCGCCAAGGGAATGCTGCTCACCTCGATGGATGTCGACCCTGCCGACGAGGCGGACTTCAACCGCTGGTACGATCGCGAGCACATCGCCGAGCGCGTCGGAATCGACGGCTTCGTCGAAGCGCGGCGCTACATCGCCCATGCCGGCAGCCCGAAATATCTCAGCCTTTATTCCACCGCGACATTCGAAGCGCTGGACAGCCCGGCCTATCGCACCGCCCTCGCCAACCAGACCGCTTGGTCGAAGCAGAACATCGCTCGCTTCCGCAACATGATCCGCGCGGTGGCGCGCATCACCATGAGCAAAGGACAAGGACGCGGCGCCGTGCTCGGCATCATCCGGCTGCGTCCCGTCGATGCCGGTAAACTCCGCGCTTTTCTTGAACTCCGGCTTGATCCCGATATGCTGGAAGGCGGCATCTCGATGCATCTTCTGGAAAGCGACCCTGGGCTCTCGAAGTCGCTCACCGACGACGGCCCAAATCCGGGTGCTGCAGATTGGTTCGTGCTGATCGACGGAACGGATGTGAAGCCTGTCTCAAGAGCCATGGCGCTACGCTTCGATCCGCTGGACCTTACCGGCGCCGGTCAGATCGTTTCGTCCGGCATCTATCGCCTGATGTGGGATCTGGCGAAGAGCGATCTCTAGAACACCGCGCTCATCGTGAGGCCGCCTGCGCCTGACGCGTATCGGCCCCGCGTGTCTCGAATGGCTATGTTGCAGCGCGACACGATCCGGCTGCGACAAGACGTCGTCATGCTTTCCGATCACTTAAAAATGCATTTGCACTCCACAGCGGATCATATTGAATTATTATACTTCTAAGACCATGATCCAACGAGAAGTAACAAGAGCGGGACAACGAACGCTCGAAAACTGCGAAAGACCGCGCGACTGAGCCCACCTTCCGAAGCGCGGATTTGGGATGGGAATGAAACCGACCGATATCTCGGCGCCTGACTATTTTCACAAAGTGGTCGATTGCCAATGGGCTTGTCCGGCACACACGCCGGTTCCTGAATATATCCGATTGATCGCCGCGGGCCGCTACAGCGACGCCTACATGATCAACTGGAAGTCGAACGTGTTTCCGGGAATTCTCGGGCGCACCTGCGACCGGCCTTGCGAGCCGGCCTGCCGCCGCGTCCGTGTCGAGGACGAACCGGTGGCGATCTGCCGGCTGAAGCGCGTCGCCGCTGACTACAAAGACGACATCAAGGATCGTCTGCCGAAGAAGGCAGCGGCCAAGAACGGCAAGCGCATCGCCCTGGTCGGCGCCGGCCCCGCCTCGCTCACCGTGGCCCGTGATCTCGCACCGCTCGGCTACGATTGCGTGGTATTTGACGGCGATACACGCGCCGGCGGCATGATGCGCACGCAAATTCCGAAATTCCGCCTGCCCGATAGCGTGATCGACGAGGAGACGAATTACATTCTCGACCTCGGCGTCGATTTTCGCGGCGGCACCCGCATCGATAGCATGAAGGCGCTGCTCGCCGATGGCTACGACGCCGTCGTGGTCGGCTCCGGCGCGCCGCGCGGCCGCGACCTCGACATACCGGGCCGCAAGGAAGCCGCCACCAACATCCATATCGGCATCGACTGGCTCTCCAGCGTGTCGTTCGACCACATCCATTCCATCGGCAAGCGCGTCATTGTGCTCGGCGGCGGCAACACCGCGATGGACTGCTGCCGCTCGGCGCGCCGCCTCGGTGGCGAAGACGTCAAGGTGGTGGTGCGCTCCGGTTTCGATGAGATGAAGGCCTCGCCGTGGGAAAAGGAAGACGCCGCGCGCGAGGGCATTCCGATCCACAATTTCCTTGTGCCGAAGGAATTCCTGCACAAGAGCGGCAAGCTGACCGGCGTGGTGTTCGAAAAGGTCAAGGCCGAGTACGACGCCAAGGGCCGGCGGAAGCTGATCCCGGCCGGCGAACCGGACGTGACGTTCGAATGCGACGACGTGCTGGTCGCGGTTGGACAGGAGAATGCCTTCCCGTGGATCGAACGCGATGCCGGCATCGCCTTCGACGAATGGGGAATGCCGACAGTTGATAAGGTCACCTTCCAGTCCACCAATCCCAAGGTATTCTTCGGCGGCGACGCCGCGTTCGGCCCCAAGAACATTATCTGGGCAGTGGCGCACGGCCACGAAGTGGCTGTGTCCATCGACAAGATGCTGCACGGCGAGAACATCACCGAGCGACCGCTCCCTGCCGCCACTGTGGTGAACCAGAAGATGGGCATCCATGAGTGGAGCTACAAAAGCGAGATCATGCCGGATCAGCGTTACGCGGTGCCGCATCGCGACAACGCCACCGCGCTCAGCAGTATCAAGGCCGAGGTCGAACTCGGCTTTGACGCCAAGCTGGCGCTCTCGGAAGCCGGACGCTGCCTGAACTGCGACGTCGAAACGGTGTTTTCGGCACCGCTGTGCATCGAATGCGACGCTTGCGTCGACATCTGTCCGATGGACTGCATCACCTTCACCGAGAACGGTGAGGAAGACGATCTGCGCCAGCGGCTGCACGCTCCCGCGCTCAACCTGAGCCAGGATATCTATGTCGCCGACGGGCTGAAGACCGGCCGCATCATGGCCAAAGACGAAGATGTCTGCCTGCATTGCGGGTTGTGCGCCGAACGCTGCCCCACCGGCGCATGGGACATGAACAAGTATTTCATCGAAATGACCCACGCAGGCCCGGCATGTCGCTAACCGCCGTCAACGATTTCGTCATCCGTTTCGCCAACGTCAACGGCTCAGGCTCGGCCAGCGCCAACGAGATGTTCGCCCGCGCCATCATGCGGATGGGCATTCCGATGTCGCCCCGCAACGTCTTTCCCTCCAACATTCAGGGCTTGCCGACCTGGTACGAAGTTCGCGTCACCGAAGCGGGCCATCTCGGCGCGCGCGGCGGCACCGACATCATGGTGGCGATGAACCCGCAGACCTATAATGCGGACGTCGCCTCGGTCGAGCCGGACGGCTACCTGATCTACGATTCGACGCGCGCGATGCCGCCGGGCAAGCCGCGCACCGACATCAACCTGATCGGCATTCCGCTGACCGCGATCTGTAACAAGGAATACTCAGATCCGCGCCAACGTCAGCTATTCAAGAACATCATCTGCATCGGCGCGCTATCGGCGCTGCTCGACATGGACATCACTGAATTGGAGAAGCTGGTCGGCGAGCAGTATCGCAGCAAGGAAAAACTGATCCAGCCCAATATCCATGCGCTGCATCTCGGCCGCGCTTATGCCGAAGCCAACTTCAAGTGCCCGATCGGGCTTCGACTGCAACGCAGCGACAAGGTCGGCGACCGCATCCTGATCGAGGGCAACGCCGCCGCCGCGCTCGGCGCGGTCTATGGCGGCGCAACCGTGTGCGCCTGGTATCCGATCACACCGTCATCGTCAGTGGCGGAGAATTTCACCAAATTCTGCGGCAAGTATCGCCACGATCCGGCGACCGGCGAGGCGCGCTACGCCATCGTGCAGGCCGAGGACGAGATCGCCTCGATCGGCATGGTGGTGGGTGCGGCGTGGAACGGCGCGCGCGCCTTCACCGCCACCTCCGGTCCCGGCATCTCGCTGATGCAGGAACTGTTCGGCTTCGCTTACTTCGCGGAAATTCCCTCCGTCATCATCGACGTGCAGCGCGCTGGCCCTTCGACCGGAATGCCGACCCGCACGCAGCAGTGCGATCTGATCAACTGCGCCTACGCCTCGCACGGCGACACCAAGCACGTCCTGCTGCTGCCGGAAGACGCCGCCGAGGCGTTCGAATTCACCGCCGGTGCGTTCGACTATGCCGACCGGCTACAAACGCCGGTGTTCGTGCTGCTCGATCTCGATATCGGGATGAATCACCGACTATGCCGGCCGCTGCAATGGGACGACACTCGCTTCTACGATCGCGGTAAGGTGATGACCGCCGCCGATCTCGAAGCCGGCAAGGATTTCGGCCGCTACACCGACGTCGACGGCGACGCCATTCCGTTCCGCACCTATCCCGGCACGCATCCGACCAAGGGCGGTTATTTCACGCGCGGCACCTCGCACGACGCCCGCGCCAAGTATTCAGAGGAAGGCGCGGATTACGTCGAGGGGATGCAGCGGCTACTGCGCAAGCACGAAACCGCCAAGGGCATTCTGCCGCGCCCAGTTCGGCACGATGCCGGCAAGCCGACGCGCTTCGGCGTGATCTATTACGGCTCGACCGCGCCGGCGATGCATGAGGCCGCCGAGATACTCACCGCGCGCGGCCACACGCTGGATCTGATGCGGGTACGTGCCTTTCCTTTCCATCAGGACGTCGCCAGCTTCATCGCGGATCACGACTTCGTCTTCGTCGTCGAGCAGAACCGCGACGCGCAACTGCGCTCGCTAATCGTCAACGAACTCGATATCGATCCGGTGCGGCTGGTGCCGATCCTGCATTACGACGGCACATCGATCACCGCGCGCTTCATTTCCAGCGTGATCGGTGACCGGCTCGACGCCTTGAAAGTTACGCCGCTGCGAAAGGCGATGTCATGACCTATCTGACCAAGCCGAAATTCCATCACCCCTCGCTGCCGAAGAATACGCTCGGCTACACGCGGCGCGACTATGAGGCGGCGACGTCGACGCTGTGCGCCGGCTGCGGTCACGACTCGATCTCGGCAGCGATCATCGAAGCCTCGTTCGAACTGGCGATCGAGCCGCATCGCGTGGCCAAGATATCCGGCATCGGCTGCTCCTCAAAAACGCCGACCTACTTCCTCGGTGCATCGCACGGCTTCAACTCGGTGCATGGCCGGATGCCGTCGGTGCTCACCGGCGCCAATCTCGCCAACCGCGAATTGATCTATCTCGGTATTTCCGGCGACGGCGATTCCGCCTCGATCGGTTTCGGCCAGTTCGCTCACGCGCTGCGGCGCGGCGTCAACATGACCTATATCGTCGAAAACAACGGCGTGTATGGCCTGACCAAGGGGCAGTTTTCCGCCACCGCCGATCGCGGTTCCAAATCGAAGAAGGGTGCGGTGAATACCGACAACGCCATCGATCTGGCGGCGATGGCGCTGCAACTCGGCGCGACCTTCGTGGCGCGCTCGTTCTCCGGCGACAAGACTCAACTCGTACCGATCATCAAGGCGGCCATCGCACACCGCGGCGCCGCGTTCATCGATGTCATCTCGCCGTGCATCGCCTTCAACAATCATCCCGGTTCGACCAAGAGCCTCGATTACGTCCGTGCCCATAACGAAGCGGTGAATGCGCTCGACATCATGATCGGCCGCGATGCCATCACGGTGGATTACGAGCCCGGTAAAGTGGTCGAGGTCACCCAGCACGACGGCTCGGTGCTGACGCTGCGCAAGCTCAATGACGACTATGATCCCTCGGATCGGTTGGCGGCGATGAATTTCCTGCAGCAGGAAACCGCCAAGGGCCGGATCGTCACCGGGTTGCTCTATGTCGACGGCGAGGCCGACGATCTGCACGGTCACTTCAACACCGTGGCGATGCCGCTGAACCAGCTCAACGAACCCGAGCTGTGCCCGGGCTCCAAGGCGCTGGATAAGATCAACGCCGGGCTGCGCTAACCCAGCCTCCCCCGCTTCACGAAATTGCGACGGCGTTCCCGGCATGGCCGGGGAACCCTTTGCCGCGCCACGCGTCAACCCATGCCATCCGCACCGCAACCGGACCCCGCCGGTATCCCCCAAATGCCCCCGGCGGACCGCGCCGTCTCCGGATCGGTTGACAAAATTCGGCCGCAGGGCAGAACACATGATGGAACCTGCTCTCCTCCTCACAGCGAACAAGGCATCATGAATCCCGTCAGATCTTTGCAAAAGCACGGCCAGGCCGTATGGCTCGACTTCCTCGCCCGCGGATTCATCGCCAAAGGCGACCTCAAGAAGCTGATCGACGACGATGGTGTTCGCGGCGTCACCTCCAATCCGGCGATCTTCGAGAAGGCGATCGGCTCTTCCGACGAATACGACGGCGCTATCGCCAAGGCGCTGAAACAGGGCGACCGCCCGGTCACAGCCCTGTTCGAGGCCGTGGCCATTGAGGATATCCAGAATGCCGCCGACGTGCTTCGGCCGGTCTATGACAGCCTCAAGGGCGCGGACGGCTATGTCAGCCTCGAAGTCTCGCCCTATCTCGCCAACGACACCGCAGGCACCATCGCGGAAGCCGAGCGGCTGTGGCGCGAGGTCAACCGCCCCAATCTGATGATCAAGGTGCCGGCGACGCCGGAGGGCCTTCCCGCCATTCGGCACCTGACCGCGCAGGGCATCAGCGTTAACATCACCCTGCTGTTCTCGCAGAAGGTCTATCAGGAGGTGGCGGAAGCCTATCTCTCCGGGCTTGAAGAATACATCGGCAAGGGCGAAGATCCCTCCCATGTCGCCAGCGTCGCCAGCTTCTTCGTCAGCCGTATCGACAGCGCCATCGACAAGCAACTCGACGACGCCATCGCCAAGGCCAACGATCCGGCGGAGAAAGCCCGGCTGAAGGAGTTGCAAGGCAAGGTCGCCATCGCCAACGCCAAGATGGCCTATCAGCACTACAAGAAGGCCTTCGCCGACGCCCGCTGGCAGAAGCTCGCGGCGAAAGGTGCCAAACCACAGCGGCTGCTGTGGGCTTCCACCGGCACCAAGAACAAGGCCTATAGCGACGTGCTTTATGTCGAGGAGTTGATCGGGCCCGACACCGTCAACACAGTGCCGCCGGCGACCCTCGATGCCTTCCGCGATCACGGCAAGCTGCGCGACAGCCTCGAGGAGGATATCCCCAGCGCCGAGCGCGTGCTGGCCGACCTCGCCAAAACCGGCATCCCGCTTGATGCCGTGACCACGAAGCTGGTGGAAGAAGGTGTTCAACTGTTCGCGGACGCCTTCGACAAGCTCTTGGGCGCCGTGGCGCACAAGCGCGCGACGCTGCTTGGCCATGCGATCGATCCGCAAGCGCTGTCGCTCGGCGACAAGCTGGCGAAAGCGGTCAGCACGGGCACGGAAGACTGGCGCGCGGCCGGCACCATTCGCCGATTGTGGCAACGCGACGCGTCGGTCTGGACCGGCAGCGACGAAGGCAAGTGGCTGGGGTGGCTCCATAGCGTCGGCACGGAGCAGAAAGAGCTGACCGAATACCATGCATTCGCAGGCTGGGTGAAGCAGCAGGGGTTCACGCACGCAGTGGTGCTCGGCATGGGCGGCTCAAGCCTTGGGCCGGAAGTGCTGGCGAAAACCTATCCGCAGGCGAAGGGCTTTCCGAAACTGCATGTGCTGGATTCCACCGATCCGGCGCAGGTGGCGCGGGTGGAAGCCACCGTCGATCTCGCCAAGACGCTGTTCGTCGTCTCCAGCAAATCCGGCGGCACCACTGAGCCGAACGCGTTGAAGGATTACTTCTACGGCCGCGTCGAGGCGACTGTCGGCAAGGGCAAGGCCGGCAATCATTTCGTCGCCGTCACCGATCCCGGCTCGTCACTGGAGAAGGTCGCAAAACAACAAGGCTTCGCCCGCACCTTCTTCGGCGATCCCGCCATCGGCGGCCGCTATTCAGTGCTGTCGCCGTTCGGCCTCGTGCCGGCGGCGGCGGCCGGCATCGACCTCGCACGCCTGCTCGATCGCGCGCAGGCGATGGTCCGCTCCTGTGGGCCCGACGTGCCGCCGCAGGAAAATCCCGGCGTGCAGCTTGGTCTTGCGCTCGGTTGCGCCGGCCTTGAGGGCCGCGACAAGGTGACGATTCTGGCGTCTCCCAAAATTGCCGACTTCGGCGCGTGGGCGGAACAGCTCATCGCCGAATCCACCGGCAAGAACGGCAAGGGTCTGATTCCGATCGACGGCGAAACGCTCGGCGATCCAGCGGTCTACGGCCACGATCGCATCTTCATCGACATGCGCACGGAAAGCGAAAGCGTCTCCGCGCATGAGACGAAACTCGCTGCGCTGGAGAAAGCCGGCCATCCGGTGGTCCGCATCGTGCTCTCGTCGATCGAGCATATCGGGCAGGAATTCTTCCGCTTCGAAATCGCAACCGCGGTAGCCGGCGCGGTGCTCGGCATCAATCCCTTCGATCAGCCCGACGTCGAGGCGGCCAAGATCAAGACTCGCGAACTCACGGCGGCGTTCGAGAAGACCGGAAAATTACCGGACGAAAAGCCGGTGGCTGCCATTGATGGCGTTGCCATCTATACTGACAACGCCAACGACGCGGCCCTGCGCAAGGCCGGCGCCGACGGCAATCTCGGCTCCTGGCTGAAGGCGCATCTCGCCCGCAGTAAGCCGAGCGACTACGTCGCGCTGCTCGCTTATATCGATCACGATCCGGCGCATATCGACACATTGCAAGCGATGCGAATGGCGATCCGCGATCGCCGCCACGTCGCGACCTGCGCCGAATTCGGCCCACGCTTCCTGCACTCCACCGGACAAGCCTACAAGGGCGGGCCGGACAGCGGCGTGTTCGTGCAGATCACCGCCGACGACGCCAAGGATCTGCCGATCCCGCAGCAGGCCGCGAGCTTCGGCGTGATCAAGGCGGCGCAGGCACGCGGCGACTTCGACGTGCTGACCGAACGCGGCCGTCGTGCGCTGCGGATTCATCTCAAGGGCGACCTCAAGACCGGCCTCGCAAAACTGAAAGCCGCCATCACCACCGCACTGAACTAAAGGACGAAAACCATGCAGCTTGCCGTCGTCGGCCTGGGGCGGATGGGCGCCAATATCGCCCGCCGCGTAATGAAGCACGGCGGCCATCAAATGGTGGTTTACGACAAGAGCGCGGACGCCATCGCCGCGCTTGCCGGTGACGGCGCAACCGGCACGGCTTCGCTTGAAGACCTCGTCGCCAAACTCGCCGCGCCGCGCACGGTGTGGGTGATGCTGCCGTCGGGACCGATCACCGAATCCGCCATCGATACGCTCGGCGAGCTGCTGTCGAAGGACGATGTCATCATCGATGGCGGCAATACCTTCTGGCAGGACGATATCCGCCGCGGCAAGGCACTCGCCGCGCGCGGCATTCATTACCTCGACGTCGGCACCAGCGGCGGTGTGTGGGGCCTGGAGCGCGGCTACTGCATGATGATCGGCGGCGACAAGCAGGTGGTGACGCGACTCGATCCGATCTTCAAGGCTTTGGCGCCGGGACGCGGCGATATTCCGCAAACACCGGGACGCGAGGGGCGAGATCCGCGCGTCGAGCAAGGCTATCTCCACGCCGGTCCGATCGGCTCCGGCCATTTCGTCAAGATGATCCACAACGGCATCGAATACGGTCTGATGCAGGCCTACGCCGAAGGCTTCGACATCCTCAAGAACGCCAACAGCGACGCATTGCCGGCGGATCACCGCTTCGATCTCGACATCGCCGACATCGCCGAGGTGTGGCGACGCGGCAGCGTCATCCCGTCGTGGCTGCTCGACCTCACTGCATCGGCGCTGGCAAAGCAGCCCGCACTGGACAAATATTCCGGCTTCGTCGAGGATTCCGGCGAAGGACGCTGGACCGTGAACGCCGCCATCGACGAAGCGGTGCCTGCCGAAGTTCTTACGGCCGCGCTCTATACCCGCTTCCGCTCGCGACGTGACCACACCTTCGCGGAGAAAATTCTCTCCGCGATGCGCGCGGGATTCGGCGGCCACAAGGAGCCCCCGAAGCCATGAGTTCGAACGGCATCGCCAAGCAGGCCCGCCCAGATCCGAGCAGCTTCGTCATCTTCGGCGTCACCGGCGACCTGACCCATCGGCTGGTGATTCCGGCGCTTTACAATCTCGCGGAAGCCAATTTGCTTCCGGAGCACTTTTGCATTGCAGGTGTGGTGCGGAAACAAATGAGTCCCGATGCGTTACGCCACAGCCTGATGCAAGGTTTGCGGAAGTTTGCCACCCGCCCGGTCCGCGACGATGTCGCGCAACAACTCCTCGGGTGTCTCACCTGCATCGAAGCCGATCCGTCCGACCCCGCCTCGTTCGACCGTATGCGCCAACAGCTCGAACACGCGGAGGAAAATCGCGCGACTGCTGGAAATCGGCTGTTCTATCTGGCAACACCCCCCAACGCCTTCGCGCCGATCGCCCGCCAACTCGGGCGCGCAGGTCTGCTGCGCGAGGACAACGGCTACTGGCGGCGGCTGGTGATCGAAAAGCCGTTCGGCACCGATCTCGCCTCGGCCAAAGCCCTGAACGATGAATTGCTGAAAGTCGCCGATGAGCACCAGCTCTATCGGATCGATCATTATCTCGGCAAGGAGACGGTACAAAACATCCTGGTATTGCGTTTTGCCAACGGCATGTTCGAGCCGATCTGGAATCGCAATCACATCGACCATATTCAGATTACCGTGGACGAAAAGCTCGCGGTCGGTCATCGCGGCAGCTTCTACGACGCGACCGGCGCGCTGCGCGACATGATTCCGAACCACCTGTTCCAGCTCTTGTCGCTGGTGGCGATGGAGCCGCCGGCGCGCTTCGATGCCCACACCGTGCGCACCTGCAAGGCGGAAGTGCTGGCCGCGATCCAGACTCAAAGCGAGGTTGAAGCGTTGGAGAATTCCGTGCGGGGACAATACCGTGCCGGCCACGCGGGCGATCAAACCATCGCAGATTACCGCAAGACGGAGAAAGTTGCGCCGGACAGCACTACGGAAACCTACGCCGCGCTGAAGCTGACCATCGACAACTGGCGCTGGGCGGATGTGCCGTTCTATCTGCGGACGGGCAAGGCGCTCGGCGCCAAGCGAACCGAGGTCGCGATCAAGTTCAAGGAAGCCCCGTTCGCGATGTTTCGCGATACGCCGGTGGATCGCCTGTCGCAGAATTATCTGGTGATCGGCATCGAACCGGTCGAGGGCATCACCCTGCAATTCAATACCAAGGTGCCCGGCCCCTCCATCGCCATTGATGGCGTCGAGATGAAATTTCGCTACAAAGACTACTTTCACGCCGCGCCGAGCACCGGCTACGAGACGCTGATTTACGACTGCATGATCGGCGACAATATCCTGTTTCAGCGCGCCGACAGCGTCGAGGCCGGCTGGCAAGCCGTGCAGCCGTTCCTCGATGCGTGGAAGAAAGCAGGAGACAAGGGTTTGGCATTCTACAAGGCTGGCAGCGATGGACCCGACGCCAGCGAAGCGCTTCTGGCTCGCGACGGCCGCAACTGGCGCAAACCCTGCTGAACGATGAGCAACGAACGCAAGATCATCCGACTGCCCGATGCCGCCGCACTGGCGCAAGCAGCGGCCGAGCGCTTGATCGCACGCATTGAAGCAAATGGCGGACGTGCCGCAGTGTGCCTCACCGGCGGCTCCAGCCCCGAGCGCCTCTATCGATTGTTGGCGACCGAGCCCTATCGGAACCGCATCCCATGGCGACGGGTTCACTGGTTCATCGGCGACGAACGTTTCGTGCCACCGGAGGATTCGCGCAACAACATGGCGATGGCGCGGCGGCTCTTTCTCGATGTCTGCGCGCCGCCGGAAAACATCCATCCCATTCCCGTGCAAGCGGGGACCACGCGCGACGCAGCCCGCCGTTATGAAATCGCCCTCCAGACATTCTATGGCAGCGGCCGCCTCGATCCGGCGCGGCCGCTGTTCGATCTGGTCTTGATGGGCCTCGGCCCGGACGGCCACACTGCATCGTTGTTTCCGGGTGATGCAGCGCTAGATGAGCGCGCGCGATGGGTTGTCGGCGTTGCGCACGCGAACGTCGAACCGCTGGTGCCGCGTGTGACGTTGACATTGCCGACGCTGGCTTCGTGTCGCGAAATGCTATTCGAGGTCAGCGGTGCAGACAAACGCGCCATTCTGGCGCGAGTTCTCGAGGGTGAAGATCTGCCCGCCAGCCGCGTACGCTCGCTTGGCGACACCGTCTGGCTGGTCGATACCGCTGCCCTGCCCGAGACATCCCATGACACATAACGCCATCGACCCTACGCTCCACGCTCTTATCGTCATGGGCGTGTCCGGCTCCGGCAAGAGCACCATCGGCGAAGCGTTGGCCAAGCGGATCGGCTGGCGCTTCGAGGATGGCGACAGCTTCCATCCGCCAAGCAACGTCGCCAAGATGAAAGCCGGGCATCCGCTCAACGATGACGACCGCAAGCCATGGCTGGAAGCGATCGCAGCGGAAATCTCACGCGTCGCCGTTGCGCAGGGCCATGTCATCATCGCCTGCTCGGCCTTGAAGCGCGCTTATCGCGACATTCTCATCCACGGCCGCCGCGACACCCGTATCGTATTTCTGGACGGCAGCGAGGAGCTGATCGCGGGACGATTACAGAAGCGTAAGGGCCACTTCATGCCCCCCGGATTGCTCGCCAGCCAGTTCGAAGCGCTCGAAATGCCCGCCGCCGACGAGCATGTCGTCAGCGTGTCGATCGACGCCGACGTCGAAACCATCGTCGGTGATATCATTCAGAAGCTGCGCGTTCCAATTTAATGCATTTGCTAGGCTTGCGCGCGCTGTACGGCGGGCTTGCTCGAAGCCGCTTTGGCGGCGCTGATATTATGCGCGGTGTTGATCAGCGCGATATGGGTCAGTGCTTGCGGGAAATTTCCCGTTTGCCGCCCAGCGATCGAATCGTATTCCTCGGCCAACAAGCCGAGATCGTTGGCAACACCAAATACACGCTCCAACAAGGTTTCAGCCTTGTCGAGATGTCCCGCCAGCACGTGTGCATCGGCCAGCCATAGCGTGCAGGCGAGGAAGGCGCCTTCGATCGGCTCCTTCTCGTCGGTGACACGGCGCGGATCGTGCCGTAACACGAACCCGTCACGCATCAGGTATTTCTCCACGGCGTCCAGCGTCCCGACGACTCGCGGGTCGGACGGCGGCAGGAAGCCGACGGAGGGCAACAGCAGGATGCTGGCATCCAGCACATTCGCTCCATAGGCTTCGACGAAACTGTTCTGACCTACATCGAACCCCTTCTCGCAAACATCACGATGAATCGTCTCCCGCAGGCTGCGCCATTCCGCCAATGGCGCCTTGAAACCGAATTTTTCCGCGCTCTTGATTCCGCGATCGAACGCCACCCAGGTCATCACCTTGGAGGACACGTAGTGCTTGCCGAGCCCGCGCACCTCCCAGATGCCGCTGTCCGGCTGATTCCATATCTTGGCGAGATGCTTGAGGAATTCACATTCCATGGCCCAACTGCCATCATCGAACTTGAGCTTGGCGAGCCTCGCCTGATGAAATACGTCGAGCAGTTCGCCGAACACGTCGAGTTGCAACTGAACGTGCGCGGCATTGCCGACTCGCACCGGTTGCGCGCCTTCATAGCCGGGAAGCCAGCTTGCTTCCCATTCGAGCAGGCGGCGCTGCCCCATGATGCCGTACATGATCTGCATGTCGGCCGGCGAGCCGGCCACCGCGCGCAACAGCCAGTTGTGCCATGACAACGCTTCGTCGAAGTAGCCGCTATCCATCAGCGCCAGCAGCGTGAAAGTGGCGTCGCGCAGCCAGCAGAAGCGATAGTCCCAGTTGCGCGCCCCGCCGAGTTTTTCCGGCAGAGACGTGGTAGGCGCGGCGACGATGCCGCCGGTCGGCGCGTAGGTCAGTGCCTTCAGCGTCACCAGAGAACGGACCACCATGTCGCGCTGCCGCCCGCGATAAGTGCAGCGATCGGCCCAATCGCTCCAAAACGATTCCGTATCGCGAAGGGCTTGATCGACATCAATGGCTGCCGGCAATTCGCGATGCGAGGCACCGTAGGTCAAGACAAATGGAACTGTCTCTCCGGCATCCACGATGAAATCCGCCACGGTCGTCATGTTCTCACCGTGGGTCTGGATCGGCGTGCGTAGCACCGTCATATCCGGCCCGCTGATCGCCAGCAGTTCTCCATCTCCCGTGCGCCTGACCCACGGAACGCTGGCGCCGAATCCGAAACGGATGATCAATTCCATGTGCATGGCCACACGGCCGCGCTCGCCGCGTACCAACCGCACCACGTCGGAAGCCGAGCCGCGCGGCGGCATGAAGTCGATCAGAGTGACTGCGCCATCCACCGTCTCGAACCGGGTTTCCAGAATCAGCGTCTCGCCGCGATAACGGCGAGACATCCGGGAATCGCCGTTCGGCGCGATCCGCCAGCGGCCATGGCTCTTGTCGCCCAACAGCGCCGCAAAGCAGGCCTCGGAATCGAATGCGGGCCAGCACAGCCAATCAATCGAGCCGTCGTTGCACACCAGCGCGGCGGTCTCACAATCGCCGATCAGCGCATAGTCCTCAATCTTGCCGGGCACCTGCTTTGTCCTTTGCGGTTAGTTTCATTGTGGCGTCCGCTCATTCTGCGAACCCGCCTGAGCGGTGCGGCGCGGAGCGAGCGCATTATTTAAAACGTTCCCGTCGATCGTTGCAGCGATCTCCTCCAGTGTCAGCGGCAAACGCCGCCGCCAGTTCGGATGCTGATCGATGGTGCCCGGCACGTTGATCTGCTCACTTACCGCGAGCAGATCGTCGAGCGCCACGGCGAGCAATCGCGACCTGGTCTGGGCGAGAAACCGCAACACGCCGAGATAATCATCTTGCTCGATGGTTTCCCCACGCAGGACATCAGACAGCATCTGCCGCGCGTGGTGCCGCGCTTCGATGCTTTCCCCCGGATCGATGCCGAGGGACAGTTTCAGCGCCAGATCGCTTGCGTCGCGCCATCCTGCAAAACTCGCGAGATCATGCGTGTTGAACGTCACCAGCGCCTTGTCGCCGTAATGATCGATGCCCAGAAAGCCGCCGCTGCCGTCGCGCTCAAACATCATCACCCGATACGACCAGATCCCCCACGCCGCGATCTCATCGCGAAAACCGACCGGCACCGTGCCGAGATCTTCGCCGATCACCACGCAGCGCGCCGCCACGCTCTCCTGCGCGATAACTGCCAACAGGGCTTGAAACGGCATCCGCACATAAGCGCCATCCCGCGGGCCGAAACCGTGCGGCACCAGATACAACCGCTTGAGGCCGAGGATGTGATCCAGCCGGATCGCGCCGGCATAGCGCATCGCGGCGCGCAACATCGCGCGAAACGGAGCAAAGTCGCTCGCTTGAAGGCCAGCGGCATTGAAGCCGGCAAGCCCCCAGTTCTGGCCCGCGGTATTCAATGCATCCGGCGGCGCGCCGACCGCCAGATGCCGGGAAATCGCCGTCTGCTCGTTCCAGGCATCGAAGCCGTCCGGCTGCACGCCGACCGCAACATCGAGATAAAGCCCAACACCCATGCCGAGCTGCGCCGCACGATCGCCACACGCGCGCAACTGCTGATCGGCGATCCATTGAACAAAAGCTACGAAGGCTATTTCGGAGTTATCCTCCGTCCCCCGCAGGCTTTCGCACGCTTCGCCGTCAGCACTTCGCCATGGCTCGGGCCACTCCCACCACGGCCGATGGAAACGGCAACGCAGCACTTCGAAACAGCCGAAGCGCCACAACGTCGCACCGCCCGCTTCGCGGAAGGCTTCAAATGCAGCCACGCGCGCTGAATCTGCCACGACGTTAAACCGGTCAAACGCGGCGCGTAGCGCCTGCCATTTCAAGTCCGCGATCGCGGCGTAATCGACTAAGGCGTTCTGCCGCAGGCGCTGCAACGCTTCATAATGTTCGGCCGTAAAGGACGGCGGCAATTCGGGCACAGCCTCGACATCGATATACAGCGCATTAAGAAACAATCGCGTGTTCGGCGCATACGGGCTGCAATCGTTCGGCCGCTCAGCAAACAAGGCGTGCAACGGATTGAGACCGACACCATCCGCGCCCCAGTTCGCCGCCAGTTCAATCAGCCACATGAGATCGGTAAAATCGCCGATGCCCCAGTTGCGCGGGGAGCGCAATCCATAAAGCTGCGCGGCCAACAGCCACGATCGTTCAAATTGTCCTTGAAATGCCGTCACCGGCGCGACGATCAGCGGCCATTCCTCGCGGACGGCATCGGCATCGCACAGCCGAAGACGATAATTCCCGATCGATATCTTTCCGAGGAGCAAACCGGCACCGCCCCGCTCGATACCTTCGGTTATGACATCCTCGCCTGCGAGGACTTGCCACCGCACCGGCAACATCGCGACCGATGCCAATTCGATCGGCGCCATTTGATCGACGCGCATCACCACTGGCCCGGTTAGCAGCCGACCGGTTTGCGGAACTGGCATGGCCGACACGAGCAGATCCAGCGCCTCACGCGCGATCCGGTGACCTTGGCCTTGCCCGTCGACAAAATCGGTATCGATGCCGAGTTCCCGGGCTTTCGCGAAAACGTCCATGTCCTGTCCGCGCAGCGCGACATAGCCTCGCTGCGAATTTCCGTGATGTCCTAGCAGGATAGCTTGGAGTTAACGGACTGACATCGATCCGGTTCCAATGGAACCAAAGCCCCCTCGCGGGCTTGATAGATGGCTCGCACTTGTTCCTGAGAGGATGCGTCGCGAGTGTTCGGGGTCCTGATTGAAACTAGAGCGTCGATATCGTGAACAAACCAAACCGAGTGGTCGGAAGCATCGCCAGCGACGCTTTCCACATCGAGGATATTTATCCCAGCATTGACAATGGGCGCTTTGCCGTGAAGCGTGTGGTCGGTGAACCTGTTGACGTATGGGCCGATATTTTCCGCGACGGTCACGATGTTGTCGCCGGCGCCCTGATCTGGCGGCGCGAGCAGGACACGGAATGGAATCGCATTCCGATGCGATTCCACAACAACGACCGTTGGACCGCGTCATTCACACCGCAACACATTGGCCGCCACGTTTATGCCATCGAGGCATGGACCGACGAATTCGCCACCTGGCGTCACGGTTTCGAATTGAAGCAGGCGGCAGGCCAGGATGTTTCGCTCGATGCGCTGGAAGGCGCTGCCCTTCTTACGAAGGCGCAATCCGGCAGCGCGGAAGCCGCTGCCGTGATTCTGCGATATTGCGAGCAATTCCTGCAAACCGGCGATCCTGCTTCCTTGCTCGCGCCCGAACTGCGAGATGCGATGGCCGAGAGCCAGGATCGCATCGACACGACACGTTCACACACGCTTCCCCTGACGGTGGACCGTCCATTGGCACGCTGTGGTGCGTGGTATGAAATGGTGCCGCGCAGCCAGGGACACGAGCCGGATCGGCACGGCACCTTTCGCGACTGTATCGAGCGCCTGCCTGACGTCGCGGCGATGGGCTTCGACGTCGTGTATTTCACCCCGATCCATCCCATCGGGCGCACCCATCGCAAAGGCCGCAACAATACATTGACCCCGGCCCCCGGCGATCCCGGCAGCCCCTACGCCATCGGCTCCGAACATGGTGGCCACGATGCCATCCATCCCGAACTTGGCACGCTCGACGATTTCCACGCCTTCGTCGCTACCGCCAGACGGTTGAACATCGAGGTCGCCCTCGACATCGCCGTGCAATGCTCGCCCGACCATCCCTGGCTTCGTGAACATCCGCAATGGTTCAAGCGGCGGCCGGATGGTTCGATGCGTTACGCGGAAAACCCGCCGAAGAAATACGAAGATATCGTCAACCCGGACTTCACTTGCGACGATGCCGGTTCGCTATGGAATGCGCTGCGCGACGTGGTGTTGTTCTGGCTCGGTCATGGCGTACGCATCTTCCGCATCGATAATCCGCACACCAAGCCGTTGCCGTTCTGGGAATGGTTGATCCAGGAAGTGCAAAACCGCGATCCCGGCGTGATTTTCCTTGCCGAGGCGTTTACTCGGCCGAAGCTGATGAAGGCCCTCGCAAAACGTGGCTTCACCCAGTCGTATACCTACTTCACATGGCGCACACAAAAGTGGGAAATGGAAGAATACCTGCGCGAACTGACCGGTTACCCCGAACGCGACTTCTATCGTCCGAATTTCTTCGTCTCGACGCCGGACATCCTGCCCTATCACCTGCAAAGCGGTGAGCCGTGGATGTTCAAGTCGCGCCTCGCGCTGGCTGCGACGCTGTCGGCGACCTACGGCATCTATAACGGCTTCGAGTTGCTTGAGCACGAGGCTATCCCCGGCAAGGAGGAATATCTCAACTCCGAGAAATACGAGATCAAGGTGCGCGACTGGAATCAATCCGGCAATCTCAAGTCCTATATCCGCGCGCTCAACTTCGCGCGGCGCGCCAACCCGGCGCTACAACAGACCAGCGATCTCCGTTTCGTTGCAATCGATGATCCCAATGTCACGGCCTTCGTCAAAGCTTCCGCGAACGGCACCAACGTCGTGACCGCCGCCATCGCACTGACCCGCGACCCGCATGAGGTTTGGTTGCCGCTGGGCGACGTCCAGGTGACCGTCGATGGCGCTCCGCGACCGGTGACGGCGGTGGAGAATTTGCTCACCGGCGAACGGCATCCCGTGGAATGGGGCGGTCTGCGCTTGCGTATCGATCCGTCGCACGATCCCGCAATGCTGTTTCGCTGCATGGCTTGAAGGAGCAAGTCGTGAACGTGATCCAGACAGTCGCGCCTGACAAAACCTCGACGTCCCATCCGACCGATCCATTATGGTACAAGGATGCCATCATCTATCAGTTGCACGTCCGCGCCTTCGCAGACAGCAACAATGACGGAATCGGCGACCTCGTCGGTTTGACCGACAAGCTCAGTTATTTACAGGATCTCGGTGTCAACACGCTGTGGTTGATGCCGTTCTATCCGTCGCCGGGCCGCGACGATGGCTACGACATTGCCGACTACGGCGCCATCAGCCCCTCCTACGGCACGATGAAGGAATTTCGCCGCTTCATCGCGGAGGCAAAGCGGCGCGGCCTGCGGGTGATCACCGAGCTTGTCATCAACCACACATCCGATCAGCACAATTGGTTCAAGCGCGCGCGGCGCAGCCCCGCCGGCTCCAGCGCGCGCAACTGGTATGTCTGGAGCGATACCGACCAGAAATATGACGGCACCCGGATCATATTCACGGACACCGAAAAATCGAACTGGACCTGGGATCCCGAAGCCAACGCCTATTACTGGCATCGCTTCTTTTCGCATCAGCCCGATCTCAACTTCGACAATCCGCGCGTGGTCGATGCCGTCATCCGCGTGATGAAGCGCTGGCTTGATGCCGGTGTCGACGGCTTCCGTCTCGATGCCATTCCTTACCTGTGCGAGCGCGATGGGACCAACAACGAGAACCTTCCCGAAACGCACGCGGTGATCAAGCGGCTCCGCGCCGCGCTCGATGCCTACGCGCCGGGCAAAGTGCTGTTGGCGGAGGCGAACCAGTGGCCGGAGGACGTGCAGGAATATTTCGGCACGGGCGACGAATGCCACATGGCCTATCATTTTCCCCTGATGCCGCGCATCTATATGGCAATCGCGCAGGAAGACCGCTTTCCGATCACCGATATTCTGCGCCAAACGCCGGACATACCCGACAATTGCCAATGGGCTATGTTCCTGCGCAACCATGACGAACTAACACTGGAAATGGTCACCGACGTCGAGCGCGACTACTTGTGGTCGACCTACGCCAACGATCCGCGCGCGCGCATCAATGTCGGAATCCGTCGCCGGCTGGCCCCGCTGATGGATAACGACCGGCGCAAGATCGAACTGATGAACTCGCTGCTGCTGTCGTTTCCCGGCACGCCGATCATCTATTACGGCGACGAGATCGGCATGGGCGACAATATCTATCTCGGCGACCGCAACGGTGTGCGAACACCGATGCAGTGGACGCCGGATCGAAATGGCGGCTTCTCCCGCGCCGACCCGGCACGACTTTATGCTCCGCCGATCATGGACCCGGTCTATGGCTACGAGGCAGTCAATGTCGAAGCGCAGTCGCGCAGCCTGTCATCCCTGCTCAACGCCACCAAGCGGCTGATCGCAGTTCGCAAATCGACACTCGCATTCGGCCGCGGCAGCATGACTTTTGTGCGCTCGAGCAACCGTTCGGTGCTGACCTATGTTCGGCAGTACGGCGATGAGGCGATTCTTTGCGTCGCCAACCTGTCGCGTTCGGCGCAGGCAACCGAGATCGACCTGTCGTCCTGGAAAGATCGGATCCCGCTGGAAATGCTGGGCCGCTCGCACTTCCCGGCTATCGGCGAATTGACCTACCTGATCACGCTGGCCCCCTATGGCTTCTACTGGTTCCATTTGCGGGAAAAAGAGGTTTCGATCCATGTCGAGCCGACCCGGATGCCGGAGTTCGAAACCCTCGTGGTGCCGCTCGGCGCGACATGGGTGACGCTGGAACGAACGCGCGGTGTTTTCGAACGCGACGTGTTGCCGCCCTATCTGTCACGCACGCGCTGGTTTCCCGAGCGTTCGCCATCTGCCATCAACGCCAAGATGACATCGGCGATTCCATTTGCCAATCTCGGCGATAACCGCCCCTGGCTGGCATTCTTCGAGTGGACGCAAACCGGAACCGCGATCCGTTACACCATTCCATTGCGTATCCGCTGGCATCGCTTCGAGCGCGAATACCACAATCCGCGCGCGCTCGCCGCCGTGCGTCAGGGCGCTCGCGAAGGTACGTTGCTGGACGTCGCCAACGAGCACGAGTTCATCGAAATCCTGATCGACAACCTGCGTCGCGGGGAGACGGTCATCGAAGGCGATGCACGATTGGAATTCCGCGGCACTGATGCGTTGTTGCAGCAACCCGCGCGCGCCATCGAACATGTTCAGCCGGTCGAGACCGAACAATCCAACAGTACCACACTGGTCGATCGGCAATACGTCATCAAGATCTATCGGAAACTCGAACCCGGCATCAATCCGGAGATCGAGGTCGGACGCTTTCTGACTGAGGTTGCACGGTTCGCCAATTCACCGGAGCTGCTTGGCAGCATCGAATTGATCGAAGGCGAACGTCGCAGCGCGGTCGGCATCGTTCACTCCTACCTGCAAAATCAGGGCGACGCATGGACCGTAACATCCGCCTATCTCGATCGCTTCGTCGAACAGGCACGCCTCCTGACAGACGCCGGGGCTACATCGGAAAGCGAGGATCAGACATCGTATCTGCGCTATATCGCGCAGATGGGGCGCCGGATCGCTGAAATGCATGTGGCGCTGGCAAGCCGAGACGATATCTTGGGATTCCGTCCCGAACCTGTGACGGTGAACGATGTTTCCACATGGATCGACGAAATTGCCACACGCGCTGATAATGTCACCAGTCACCTGCAGCGCATTCGCACAACGAGCGAGGTGCCGGATCGGACCCTCATCGACGGCCTTCTGGCGAGGCGCGAGAGCCTTCGTCCGCGACTGACGCAACTGGCCCATAGCGCGACGGACGTTCTGAAAATCCGCCATCATGGTGATCTTCATCTCGGGCAAATGCTGATCGTCAAGGATGATATCTTCATCATCGATTTCGAGGGAGAGCCGCGCCGCCCCCTGTCCGAGCGCCGCCGCAAGGCGCCCGCCGCGCGCGATATCGCAGGCGTTGTACGCTCCATCGACTATTCGACGACGGCCGCCCTGGAGCGAGCGCTTCGGATCGCGCCCGACGAACGCGGCAAGATCGCCGCAGCGCTTCAATTATGGCGCGAGCAGGCAGTCGCGACATTTCTTGCGGCCTATCGCGAACACATGAGCGACCCGCGCCTGTGGCCGGCGGACGAGGGAGCGGCGGACCGACTGCTCGATGTCTTTCTGCTGGAAAAGGCGTTCTACGAAATCGAATACGAGATCGCGTATCGGCCGGATTGGATGCGTGTGCCATTGGCCGGCGCAATGCGCATCCTGTCGCAAACCAGCGAGGTGACGGCATGAGCAAGCTCCCTGCCGACGCTTTTGCCATTATTGAGGGGCGCCACTCCGATCCATTCCGCTATCTCGGCCCGCATGTCGAGAACGACCATGCGGTGGTGCGAGCCTTCCTGCCGGAGGCCTCCGACGTCGAGGCCATCGACGAGCGCGGCCACGCAGCGTCGCTGGCGAGGTTGCATGAGGCGGGCCTTTTCGCCGGCACGTTACCGCGCGACGTCACGCGCTATCAATTGCGCGCCCGCTTCGGCGATACCGTGGTGGAGTTGCAGGATCCTTACCGTTTCCCGCCGATCCTGTCCGACTTCGATCTGTATTTGCTGGGCGAAGGCACGCATCAGCATCTGTACGACAAGCTTGGCGCTCACCCGATGACGCTGGATGGCGTCGAAGGCGTGGCGTTCGTGGTGCTGGCGCCGAATGCAAAACGCGTCAGCATCGTCGGCGATTTCAATTTCTGGGAGCCACGTCGTCATCCGATGCGGGTGCGTGGGAGCGGCTATTGGGAGATTTTCATTCCCGGCGCTATTCCCGGAGACCGCTACAAGTTTGATATCATCGGACCGCAAGGCCAGCAGTTGCCGTTGAAATCCGATCCAGTGGCGTTCGCCGCCGAGATGCGGCCGAACACGGCATCCATCATTATCGACATCACTCGCTTGCCGCACCCCGCCCCGCCCCCAGAGCACGTCAACGCTCTCGGCGCGCCAGTCTCTATTTATGAAGTGCATCTCGGTTCATGGCGGCGGACCGGAAGCAATAAATGGCTTTCCTATCGCGAGTTGGCGGAGACGTTGCCACGCTACGCGCGCGAGATGAACTTCACACACGTTGAATTCCTGCCGATCAACGAGCATCCATTCGACGGCTCATGGGGCTATCAGCCGACCGGCCTGTTCGCGCCGACCAGCCGCTTCGGCACGCCGGAAGATTTTTCGGCTCTGATCGATGCCTGCCACCGCGAGGGGCTTGGCGTGTGGCTCGATTGGGTGCCGGGGCATTTCCCCGACGATCCGCACGGGCTCGGCCAGTTCGACGGCACAGCCTTGTACGAGCACGCGAATCCCCTGCAAGGGCGTCATCTGGATTGGGGGACGCTGATCTACAATTACGGCCGCACCGAAGTGGTCAACCTTCTGGTCTCGAATGCGCGATTCTGGCTGGATCGCTACGGCATCGACGGCCTGCGCGTCGATGCCGTAGCCTCGATGCTTTATCTCGATTACAGCCGCCCGGCCGGCGGCTGGATTCCCAACAAATACGGCGGCCGCGAGAATCTCGAAGCCATCGAATTCCTGCGCCGTTTCAATACCGAGGTGTTCGCGCGCTTTCCCGAGGCGACCACGGCGGCCGAGGAATCCACGGCTTGGCCGCAGGTGTCGCGGCCGGTCGAATTCGGCGGCCTCGGCTTCGGCTACAAATGGAATATGGGATGGATGCACGACACGCTGAATTATATCAGCAGGGATCCTATCCACCGCCGACATCATCACGGCGATATTCTGTTCGGCCTGCAATACGCCTTCTCGGAAAATTTCATCCTGCCGCTGTCGCACGATGAAGTTGTTCACGGCAAACGCTCTCTGCTTGGACGGATGCCGGGCGACGACTGGCAGCGCTTCGCCAACCTGCGTGCCTACTACACCTTCATGTTCGCCCATCCCGGCAAGAAGCTCCTGTTCATGGGCGGCGAGTTCGGTCAGGAACGCGAGTGGAACCATGATCGCTCTCTGGATTGGCACCTGCTCGAACGGCCCGCGCACGCTGGAGTTCAGGCACTGATACGCGATCTCAATCGGATTTACCGAGAAACGCCGGCGCTGCATGAACGCGACTGCGAGGCCGGCGGGTTCGAATGGCTGGTGACGGACGACGCCGGGCGCAACATCTTCGCTTGGCTGCGCAAAGCCAACGATGCACGCCAACAATGTCTTGTCGTGGTCAACTTCTCACCGAATGTCTATCGCGATTATCGCATCCGGGTGCCGTTCCCCGGCAAATGGCGTGAAACCTTCAACTCCGACTCGGCGTTCTATGGCGGTAGCAATGTCGGCAACACAGGCTCAGTCTCCACCTCCGATGCACTGGTGCCGGAATTGACGCTGTCGATCCCGCCGCTCGCCGCCATCTATCTCACGCCCGAAGCGCGAACATGCGACTGAGCGCCGGTACGCCGCACCCACTTGGCGCGACCTGGGACGGGCGCGGCACCAATTTCGCATTGTTCTCCGCCAATGCGGAGAAAGTGGAATTGTGCCTGTTCGACAATCAGGGCCGCCGCGAACTGGAGCGCATCGTGCTACCGGAGCGCACCGAGGATGTCTGGCACGGCTATCTTAACGACGTTTCGCCAGGGCAGCTTTACGGCTACCGTGTCCACGGACGCTATGACCCGGAGCACGGATTCCGATTCAATCCGCACAAATTGCTGCGTGATCCTTATGCGCGACGCCTTGCCGGCCGGCTGGTATGGAGCGATGCCCATTTCGCCTATCGCACCGGCAGCGCGCGCGAGGACCTTTCGTTCGATCGTCGCGACAATGCGCGCGGCGTCCCCAAAGCCGTCGTGGTCGACGAAATGTTCAACTGGAGGCGCAAGGAAGTGCGTCCCCATATCCCCTGGCAAGACACTATTGTCTACGAAGCGCACGTCAAAGGGCTGACGCAAACCCGCGAAGACGTCGCCCCGGGCCTGCGCGGCACATATCGCGGCTTGGCCGCACCGAGCATGATCCATCATCTCAAGCAGATGGGCGTCACCGCCGTAGAACTGTTGCCGATCCACGGCTTCGTCGACGACCGGCGATTGGTCGAGATGAAGCTGAGCAATTATTGGGGCTATAATTCGCTGTCGTTCTTCGCGCCGGATTCACGCTACGGCCAGGACAATCCGCTCGACGCCTTCCGCACCACAGTCGCGCGGCTGCACGACGCCGGGATCGAAGTGCTGCTCGATGTGGTCTACAATCACACCGCCGAAGGCAACCATCTCGGCCCGACGCTGTCGTTTCGCGGCATCGACAACACGTCCTATTATTGGCTCACACCGGACAGCCCACGCTTCTACAACGACTTCACCGGAACCGGAAATTCCCTCAACCTGACGCATCCGCGCGTCTTGCAGATGGTGATGGATTCGCTGCGCTACTGGGTCGAGGTCTGCTACATCGATGGATTCCGCTTCGATCTCGCCACCACGTTGGCGCGTGGCGTCAACGGTTTCGATCGTAGCAGCGGCTTCTTCACCGCCATACGACAGGATCCCGTCCTCGCCTCGGTCAAGCTCGTTGCCGAACCGTGGGACGTTGGCCTTGGCGGCTATCAGGTCGGTGCGTTTCCCTCGCAATGGTCGGAATGGAACGACAAGTATCGCAGCACGTTGCGGCGTTTCTGGTCTGGCGAGGCAGGCCTGATCGGAGACGTCAGCAAACGCATGACCGGCTCGTCGGATGTCTTCAACCACGACGGCCGCAAGACGCGCGCCGGCGTCAACCACGTCACCGTCCACGACGGTTTCACGCTGCAAGACTTGTTCAGCTACAACGAGAAGCACAACGAAGCGAACGGCGAGGACAATCGCGACGGCTCCGGCGACAATCACAGCACCAATTGCGGCCACGAAGGCCCAACCGATGACGCGGCAATCGTGGCGGTGCGCCGCAGGTTGCGCAGAAATCAGTTCGCCTGTCTGCTGTTGGCGCAGGGCGTGCCGTTGATCCTGGCTGGCGACGAGGTCGCCAACTCGCAGAATGGAAACAACAACGCTTATTGTCAGGACAACGAAATCGGGTGGACCAATTGGGATGGTCTCGGCCGCGACGGTGATGACCTGACGCGATTCATCGGCGAGCTCGCCGCAATCCGCCGCGACTTCGCACAACTGCGGTCGCAAGACTGGGTCGATGGCCGCCGCGCCGACGGCAGCTATGGCGCACTATGGCTGACGCCGCAGGCCAATGAAATGACACCGGAGGATTGGAATTTCCCCGAGAGCCGGT
Source organism: Hyphomicrobiales bacterium (assembly GCA_017305555.1). Lineage (GTDB taxonomy): Bacteria > Pseudomonadota > Alphaproteobacteria > Rhizobiales > Xanthobacteraceae > 62-47. The sequence continues at coordinate 42,887 of JAFKKM010000044.1, forward strand.
TTCTGGCCTATATGCTGGGGCCTGTCGAACAGGGCTCCGCGCCGATCTTCATCGTGCTCAACGCCGCGCCGGAAGACATCGCGTTCCACCTGCCAAAATTGCCCGAGTACAAGACATGGCGACAACTGCTGAACACGGCCGATAATACCCAACCGTCGGCTGAATTCGCTTCCGGCAGCGAGACAACCGCGGCGGCGCGCTCAGTGCTGGCTTTCGCAGGCCTGGAATAGCGAGCACCCACGTTATGCTCCACGCATGAAAAAGGCCGTCCGGGATCGACGCGGGCCGGACGGCCCCGCGGATGTCGTGCCGACTCAAAAGTTCGGTTCCCTCCCCCGCGAGCGAACCATATTGCCTGAGATTCCTTTCTGACAAGCTATGATCCGAGGCTCTTCACAGGTACGCGGCTTCGCCGGCCTACGAACGCTTCTCCAGCAGCAGCCGGCCGCTCTGCTGGATCGCCTTCTGCGCGACATCGGCGAAGCGCTGCAACAGCCACGGCAGCGTCACCTCGAGCCGAACATGATCGTCCGCGACATCGACAAGCCCGGATGCTGCCTGTCCCAATGCGCGGACGCGAAAGATCATGCGATCACCATCCCAACGTTCTTCGTCGACGTTCAGGGCCGGGACGCGCGAGGCCGCGCGCGTCAAACCGGATTGCAACCTCCGACGCGCTTCCTCACGGCCCAACCGATGCGGAATCGAAACGATCAACGGTGCGGACATGATGCCTCCTCTACGAGATCGTGAGATATCTCGAATCTATAGTAATAACTCTCGCCAGTTGAAAGCTGCATCCGTGGACAGGAACCGTACTGTCGCGAAATCGTTTCCTCCCTGACATCTGCATTCTGGCTCGTCGGGCTGAGGAGGATCTTCTATGTCCATTGGCACCATTATCCTGATTATTCTGATCATCGCGCTGTTGGGCGGCTTCAGCGGCATTGGCGGCGGCCCGTTTTACGGCACCGGCTATTATGGCGGCGGCGGCCTCGGCCTGATCATCGTCATCCTGCTGATCTTGCTGCTATTGGGAAAGATCTAACAGCCCGCCGCGCAAACGTTCGAAGCGACCGCCGCGCGACACTACCAACAAACAGAAAGCACGGCATAAGCCGCGCGAATATCCTCGAGACACTTCGGTCGCTGATAACAATCGGCTTACTTTTCTGAGCGTTCCGGCAACTAACGATTCGTGATCGAAGCGCGGTGATGCGGCTCACTTCGATCTGGCGGTCGCTCAGCTTGATGGCTCGCTATGTCTTCCTGTGCGTCATGCGACGCATCCGATGCAACGGTGGGGGTGCGGAAGCACGTCGTAGCACTGTTGCCAGCCATCTCCATCTGACCATGACGTGCCCTCCGGAACAGGCGTCCTCCACCAGTCAGCCTGCAAGCCGTGAGGGCCGGCCCGCATTCCGTGCGATGTCTCAGTGGAAACTCATCCTTGATCGGCTGATTGCAAGTTGTCCAAATATGGACTATATCCAAATCTGAAAGGATGCAGCCATGTTGCCGGACCAGATGCCAGAAGCAAATGTGCCAGCCGGAGGGTCCCGCCAGATCGATGTTTCCCGATTTGCGGCGGCCAATCGACGGCGCCTCAGTGCACCTGCCCTGCGGACGTTCCTGGCCATCGCCGATCTTTGGGGCCTGACGGAAGAACAGCGCCGCCTGGTGCTCGGCTATCCGTCGCGGTCGACCTATCATAACTGGTGCAAACAGGCGCGGGAGCATGGCGCGTTCACGCTCGACGTCGACGTATTGATGCGCATCTCGGCGATGCTGGGCATCCATCAGGCGCTCGGCATTCTTTTCGCGGAGGAGCGCCTCGGGGTTGACTGGCTGCGAACGCCGCACCGTGCCACCGTCTTCGGCGGACAGTCTCCGCTGTCTCTCGCGACCTCCGGCACGCAAGACGGCCTGCTCACTGTGCGTCGTTTCCTCGATGGCGCGCGCGGCGGCCTCTATATGCAGCCGAATGCAATCGACGAAGCGTTCACGCCCTACAACGAATCGGAAATCATCTTCCGGTGACCGATACGTTCGCCACCGCGCCGCGACCGACCCATCGTTTGATCCCGTCGCAGTTTCCGCCGATCGGGCTATTCGACACGGTTGCGACCACGGCCGATCTAACCGCGGTGATGGAGTTGGTCGGCTGGACCAACGACAGGCTGGTGGCGGAGCGCATCAATCGACTGCCCCCGAACGAATGGGTTTACGGCTCACCTAATTCCAGCATCGTCATGGCCGCATTCCTGCATGTCGCACCGGGCGGTATGCGGTTCAACGGCCCTGATCTCGGCGCATGGTATGCCGCCGGCGATATCCGCACGGCGGCGGCGGAAGTCGGTCATCATCTGCGGCGTGAAGCCATCGCACGCGGCGTCGCCAGCATGAGCCGGCGCTATCGCGCCTACGTCGCCACCTTGCTGGGCGACTACCTCGACATCCGGGGACAGCAGGCATCACGTCCCGAGATTTACGCCAGCGGAAGCTACGCGGCATCGCAGCCGTTCGGCGAGCAGATCCGGGCCAGTGGTGGCGCGGGGGTGATCTATGACAGCGTGCGCCTTGTCAATGGCACAAACGTCGTCGCGCACCGGCCGCGCAACATCATCGACATCCTGCAAACCGATCACTACGAGATCACGGTACAGGCCGGCTTTCGCACCATCGACGCCCGCAAGCTCACGACGTAACGAGGCCGCCCCTTAAGCCGCGTACTCCGGCCGCTTCGGCGTGAACACATCGAGGTTCAACACCGGCTCGTCGCCGATCACCTCGCCCCAATGCTCGACATTCGAAGGGATCACCAGCAGGCCACCGGGCCCAAGCTCCTGCACGTCATCACCGACGTGAAAGCGGATGCGGCCGGCGAGAATGTAGACGATCTGCTCATACGTATGGCTGTGCGGCTTCGGCTCGTGTCCAGGCATCAATCGATGTAAGGCGAGCGTCGCGGCGCTGCCCGAAAACGCCTTGCGATCGACCCCCTCGCGCACCGGCGTCCACGGTAGGGCTTCCCAATCGATCTTGTGCAGGTCCATGCGATGATCCTCTCAACTCCCGGCGGCAACACCTCGCGGCGCTGCCGTCCCCTTCAATCGAAAATGAATTCCTTGAGCGTCGGCACGCCGAGCCCTTCGAACGCGCTCGAATTCAATTTCAGCGACATCGCCTTGGCGCAGGCAAGCAACAGCTTCAACTGCTCCGGCTCAACCGGATCGTGGACATATTGCGTGGTGCCGACGATAGCGATGGCGCCAACCAGTTCGTGATCGAAATTCATCACCGGGGCCGCCACCGCTGAAATGCCCAGCAGTGTCTCATCCATCGCGGCTTCGTAAAACTGCTGCCCGATCTTTTCCAAACGGCTCCGTAACGCCAGCGGATCGATGATCGTGCGCGGCGTGAGTGCACTGAGCTTGCGCGCCAGCACACGCTGCTGCACGGCCGCCGGAGAAAATGCCAGGGTTACCCGCCCTTGCGCCGAGGTGTGCGCCGGCAGCCGATAACCCAGCCGCACCGAGATCGTCACCATGTTCGGGCTTTCAACCACGGCGTTGACGATGGCGTCCCCATTCGCGGGCATGGAGAGCACGACCGTCTGGTGCGTCAGGTCGCGCAACCGCACCATGTAAGGCTCGGCCAGCCGCCGCAGATCGAATTGATCGGTCGCCGCTTGTCCGAGATGGACCAGCTTCGGACCCAGCCGATAACACTCGGTCTGGCTATCCTGATCGACGAAACCAAGCGCCTTCAGGGTCGACAGATGGCGGTGAATCTTAGCCTTGGTTTCGCCGAGTTGATTGGCCAGCGCGGTCAACCGCACCGGCTGTCCGGCTGCGGCAAGCGCTTCGAGAATTTCGGTAGCGGCGGCGACCGACTGGATCAGTGGCCCGCCCTTCTCGGCATTCTCGTCATCTTCCATCGCATTGCCCGGCACTTCCAACGTTGTCGATTTGATTTTGTCCATGGATGCCCTGTCAGCCGGCCGTCCACGGATCGAATCCATTCAGCGGCGGCACAATTCGCGGCCCATTCCGCGTGGCATAATCGGGAAATTCATTGTCGGATGTCATGGCGCGGTAGGACCCTCGATAGAACAACAACGGCTCGCCCACCATCAGCCTCTCGAACCGCAACACGTAACCGACAATGATGACGTGGTCGCCCCCGTCGTGGAATGCGTGGGTCTTGCATTCGAAGGCCGCGAGCGCTCCGGTAATCACAGGACAACCTGACGCTTCGCCGATGACGTAATCAACGCCGCGCCACTTGTCTTCGGCCGGTGTCGCAAACTTATTGGACAAAGCTGCCTGATCGATCGTCAGGACACTCACGGCAAACACGCCAGACCGTTCAAACGCCGACAGGCTGGGCGAGCGCCGCACGAGGCTGAACTGCACCAGCGGCGGCTCTAACGACACCGATGTAAAAGAATTCGCGGTCAGGCCGACCAGCCCGCCCTGCTCGCCCCGCGTCGAGATCACCGTAACGCCGGTGGGGAAACTCGCCAGCGCATTGCGAAACCCCCGCCGATCAAACGTCGCGACATTCTCATCGAGCGAGGGTTGGCTGGTCATAACGGCGGCAACGCCTCCTTCGGAACGAACTCCGTCCAGTAACCGGGACGGCTTGGTTGATCCTGATAGGTTTGCAACCGATCGGCGGCCTGCCCGATGAGAACGCTTGCAGTTACGCCCTTGCGATCGAGATAGCCGCTGAATTCTTCGATCATGCGCGACACCACAGCAGAACCGCCGGTGAACACCGCCGAGCTTACCTGAACCGCGGTGGCGCCGGATAGCAAAAACCGCGCGATGTCCAAACCTGAACGCGCGCCGTTGGTGCCAATCAACGGGAACGCCGGTCCGAGCCGGCGACGGCATTGCACCAGCCAGCGACACGTCAACGGTAATGCCCACGCTCCACCAAAGCCTGCATTGGTGCCAAGCATCGGCGCCAGCGTTTCGACATCGGGGACGAAAGCCATGAAGCGGCCCATGATCGTGACGGCATCGGCACCGGCCTCCTTCGCAGCCAGCGCCAATCCCGCGACATCCTCGCTCTGGCCAGTGAGCTTGACCCAGATCGGAATCCGCACCGCGGCGCGCACGCGGGCCACGATATCGCGAACGCGTGTGCTGTCGCGCTCCAGCACGATGGCACCGCGCGTAGCTTCGCCGCCATGCGGCGCACCGATGTTCAGTTCGAGAATGCGCAAGCCAGCCTGCTCGACTGTACGTGCCATCTCGACGCAACGATCGAGATCGGCAAGAATGAGGCTCGCCGCCACATAAGCGTCGCGTTGCGCCGCCTCGCGATCGAGCCCGCGCAACATCTCGATCCATTCATCAAACGATTGCTGCGCCAACCCCGAGCGGCACAACAGGCTGGCATCGGGCGGCGGCGCATAATCCCACGGCAGCCACTGCCAATTGCTATCCAGCAGCGCGTAGTCGGTGCCGTCGATCTGCCGCTTCGCGGCCTCACTCTCATTGGCGGATTTGGGAATGACAACCGCGGCGCCGGCGGCGAGCGCCAAACGTACGCCTTCGGCATACATCAGGTGCTCACCTGCCCCGCAGACCAGCGGCGACTTCAATTCGATCGCGCCAATGGTGACGCTGGTATCCTGAACCATCATCGCCGCCACTTGCCGCGCGTTGAATTATTCGGCTGCGGAGAGAACCGGGCGGAAGCCGAGTGCGCCATCGCCGGTTTGCCGCGTTTCGAGATCGTCCAGCAGTTGCGCAATCCGGTCGACATGCGGATCCTTGTCGTAGATTTCGTAGAGCGTGCTGGAAAGCCGAACCGGATCGCCTGAATAATAGCGCTCGTAAAGCTGCTGCCGGCCGGAGAACGACGATACCGCTGCATCGAAAGCAAGACGGAACAACTTGATGCGATGGCGCGAGTCGGCATTCGCTGCCTGAAAATAGGTCTCAACATCCTTGCTCATCGGTCCCGAGAGTTCGGCAAAGGACGGCACGGCAACCAGTCCGCCGGCGCCGAGAATCTGCACGATCTCGCACATGCGGATGAACATCTTCGGGAACATCATGCGGATGGTCCACAGCGGCATTGCCGCCGGCGTCATGAAGCCTTGCGCGTTCGGCGCGGCATCGACCTCGCTGGCGCGCAGGCAGGCGCGGACGAACTCGGTATATTGGATCATCTCCGCGAGCATACCCTGGACATGCAGATGCGCATCGACCTTGGTGGAGCGCGCCATCGCGAACGTCACCGCCATCATGAATTCAGCCTTGGCCAGATTCTTGGTCGAGAATTGATGCATGATCTGCGGCATCGCGCCGGTGCGGTTATAGAGGCCGTTGCACATGTCGGCATCGCGATAGATGAAGACGCGTT
>JAFKKM010000172.1 GCA_017305555.1 Hyphomicrobiales bacterium
GTCGCTGTGCTCCCCGGCGATGGCCACGAACAGAGCACCCGGGATGACCTCGCGCGAGTCGGTGACGACCGGCCCGGCGACGACCGTCGACGGGTCGATCGCGTGGAGCGCGCCGCCGGTGACGAGCGCGACCTCGGCTGCCGTGAGCGCGATCACCGGGCGGCCCCGGCCCGCTCGTCGCGCGCCGCCAGGAACACGTCGCGGTCGTTGTAGCGGTGGAACACCCCGGCGATCTCCTGCGTCGGCTCGTGCCCCTTGCCCGTCACGATGACCGTGTCGGCGTCGCCCGCCAGCGCCAGCGCGCGCCGGATCGCGGCGGAGCGCGGCTCGACCTCGTGCACGTCGCGACCGTCGGGGCGCTCGCCCAGCACGCCGTCGAGGATCGCCCGGCGGATGCTCGCGGGATCCTCCGACCGGGGGTTCTCGTCGGTGACCACGAGCACGTCGGCCAGCCGCGCCGCGATCTGCCCCATGATCGGCCGCTTGCCGCGGTCCCGGTCGCCGTCGGAGCCGAAGACGATGATCAGCCGCCCCGGCGTGATCGGCCGCACGGCCTCGAGCGCCAGCACCAGCGCGTCGGGGGTGTGGGCGTAGTCGACGAGGCAGAGCGGGAGACCGTCCCCCCGCTCGACGACGCGCTCCATCCGGCCGGGGATCTCGTGCGCGTGCGCCACGGCGTCGATCGCGACGTCGAGACCGACCCCGGCCGCGTGCGCCACGACGATCGCCAGGGCCGCGTTCGAGACGTTGACCAGGCCGGGCAGCGGGCTGGTCGCCGCGTGCGCGGTGCCGTCCGGGCCGCGCAGGACGAACGACGACCCGACGCCGTCCAGCCCGATCTGCGCCTGGGTGACGGTCCAGTCGGCGGCGTGCGGGTCGCCTCGGTCCTCGAAAGCAACGCGCCCCCGCGCATCCAGTACGATCCCGGCAACCCCCTGGCGGACGCCAAGGGCTACGTCACCCTGCCCAATGTCGACGTCGTCGCCGAGACCGTCAACATGATTTCCGCCTCGCGGTCCTACCAGGCCAACGTGGAAGTGATCAACACGGCCAAGTCGCTGATGGCCAAGACCCTCACACTGGGTCAATAAGGAGTCCCGCCATGACCACCGTCAACGACGTCTACGGCTCGAACGCCGCCTCCGCGCTGGCCAATGCCCAGACCAGCAACCTGATGGGCGACACCCAGGACCGCTTCCTGACCCTGCTGGTCACGCAACTGCAGAACCAGGATCCCCTGAACCCCATGGACAACGCCGAGGTCACCTCGCAGATCGCGCAGCTGTCCATGGTCAACGGCATCCAGGGACTGAACAACACCCTGCTGGCCCTGTCGGGCCAGATGGACATGTCCCAGTCCCTGCAGGCCGCCGGCCTGATCGGCAAGGACATCCTGTACCCGGGCGAAAAGATCTCCCTGGGCACCGATCCCGACACGGGCGCCAAGGCCGCCACGCCCTTCGGCATCGACCTGATGTCCGGCGCGGCCAAGACCAAGGTCTCGATCCTGGATTCCTCCGGCAAGGTCGTGCGAGACATCGAGCTCGACGCCAAGGACGCCGGCATCTATCCGATGACGTGGGACGGCCTGGACTCCGCCGGCGCGCCCGTGCCGGACGGCGCCTACACCGTCCAGGTGGCGGCTTCCGACGCCGACGGCCAGCCGGTCTCCGCCGAGGCGCTCACCTCGGGCCACATCAACAGCATCGCCTACACCTCGGAAGGCCTGAAGCTGAACCTGGCCCTGGGGCAGAAGATTTCCCTGCTGGATATCCGGCAGGTCATGTAATTGCGCGGCGGGCGCCGATCGCGCCGCCGTTTCCACGAATCAACGCACCACGCACTGAAAGAGGTCAACCATGGGTTTCGGACAAGGTCTCAGCGGATTGAACGCCGCCTCGCAAAACCTGGACGTCATCGGCAACAACATCGCCAACTCCGGCACCGTGGGGTTCAAGTCGGGCACGGCCACCTTCGCCGACGTCTACGCCAGCTCGCGCGTGGGCCTGGGCGTGCAGGTCGCTTCGATCAACCAGCGCTTCACCACCGGGATCGTGTCCACCTCGGGCAACCAGTTCGACATGGCCATCGACGGGGCCAAGGGCCTGTTCGTGGTGACCCAGCCCAACGGCGCCACGCTCTACACCCGCAACGGCCAGTTCCTGGCCGACAAGGACCACAAGATCGTCAACGCCCAGGGCCAGCAGCTCATGGGCTACGCCCCGGGCGGGACCAACCTGATCGGCATGACCGTCCCGATCGGCAACATCGCGCCGCAGGCGACCAGCACGATCACCAACAAGGTCAATCTGGATGCCGATGCGGATGTGATCGATGGTACGGCCAACCCGTTCGATCCGACGCAAGATAGTAGCTTTTCCAAGATGGTCCCTTTGACGGTGTATGACTCATTGGGGAACTCACATGAAGTTCAACAGTACTATGCCAAGCGGGATGTGACCGTTGGTCCTCCGGATGTCAATAACTGGGACGTTTACGTGCTGGTCGACGGAGTCGTGGTGGATGGCGCCGGGGCTCCCGCAACGGCTCCTTATACCCCCTTGCATAGTCTGGAGTTTGATACGGCTGGCCGTTTGGATCCTGCAACGGCCAGCTATACCTTGAATTTTCAAGTCCCGGCCTCGGGGGGGGCTGCTGCTGCGGATCTGGCCATTGACGTCAGTTATGCCAATTCCACCCAGTTCGGCGGCAGCTATTCCCAGGACTTCGTCCAGAACGGCTACGCCACCGGCGAATATGCCAGCATGTCCATCGGTTCCGACGGTTCGCTGATCGCCAACTACACCAACGGTGCCAAGCAGACCATGGGCACGATCGCCCTGGCCGACTTCGCCAACCTGCAGGGCCTGCAGCCCGTGGGCGGCAACGCCTGGGCGGAAACCGCCAATTCCGGCCAGCCCATCGTGGGCACGCCGGGCAGCAACGGCCTGGCCACCCTCAAGGGCCAGGCGGTGGAAGAGTCCAACGTGGACATGTCCCAGGAACTGGTCAACATGATCATCGCCCAGCGCACCTACCAGGCCAACGCCCAGACGATCAAGACGCAGGACCAGATCCTGCAGACCCTGATCACCATGCGCTAAGCGGACAGCCCGGCATGGATCGCATCCTCTACACCGCCTCCAACGGCGCGGCCCGCATCCTGGAGCAGCAGACGGTCATCGCCAACAACATGGCCAACGTCTCCACGACCGGGTTCCGCGAGCAGATGGCGATCTACCGGTCCGTGCCGGTGGTGCCCCAGGCGGGCGAGCTGCCCACCCGGGTCAGCACCGTGGCGTCCACCCCGGGCAGCCACTTCCGCCAGGGCATCATGGCCGAGACTGGCCACGCCCTGGACGCGGCCATCGCCGGCGACGGCTGGTTCGCCGTGCGGACCCCGCAGGGCGAAGCCTATACCCGCGCGGGCGAATTCGCCGTCAACGAGCAGAACCAACTGGTCACGCACACCGGCCTGCCGGTGCTGTCGGCCGACGGCGGCCCCATCGAGATCCCCGAACGCGGCAGCGTGACCTTCGCCACGGACGGCCAGATCAGCGCCCTGGGCGCGGGCGACAACCCGCGCGACATCCAGTTGCTGGCGCAGTTGAAACTGGTCAATCCGCCCAAGGACCAACTGGTGCGCGGCGACGACGGCCTGTTCCGCCTGGCGGGCGGCCAGCCCGCGCAGCCCGATGAGACCGTCAAGATCGCGCCGGGCTTCGTCGAGAAAAGCAACGTCAACCCGGCCGCCATGATGGTGTCCATGATTTCCAACGCCCGCCAGTTCGAACTGCAGATGCAGGTCATCAAGAACGCCAGCACCAACGAAGAGCGCGGCAATTCGATTCTTTCGGCGGCGGGCTGAGCCCGGCGCCCCTTTGAACAGGCACGACTGACATGATACGTTCCCTGTGGATCGCCAAGACCGGTCTGGAAACCCAGCAGACCAGCATGGACGTGATTTCCAACAACCTGGCCAACGTCAACACCACGGGCTTCAAGCGCAGCCGCGCCGTGTTCGAGGACCTGATGTACCAGACTCTGCGCCAGCCCGGCGCCAGCGTCGGCGCGGCCAACCAGCTGCCCTCGGGCCTGCAGAGCATGGGCGAGAACCTGTACGCGGAGACCGACGCCTCGGGACCGGCCAACCTGCTGCAG
>JAFKKM010000173.1 GCA_017305555.1 Hyphomicrobiales bacterium
AATCGCGGCTATAACCCTTCGGCGAAGATCAACGGAAAGCGCTTTGGCCATGCATGCTGACCTCCTCCACCAGCATGCATCTTGATGAATCTGACTCGCAACGCCTTGGGAATCCCAAACGATTCATTCCGGTCGGAAAATGCTCTAGAGCGCCGCCGGATCGTCACCCTGCTGCCGGATCGCGAGCCTGCGACTGCCCAAGCCTGGCTCGCTGGTCATCCCATGATCGCGATCGTTGCTCGTGACCGTGGCGGAGGATATGGCGAAGCTGCGGCAAAGGCTTTGCCGCATGCGGTACAAATCGCTGATCGTTGGCATCTGATGGAGAACGCCAGCCGAGCATTTCTTGATGCCATCCGCAAATCGATGCGACAGATACGCATCGTCATTGGTGCAACCACGATCGATCCAAAACTGCTCACAGCCGCCGAGCGCCTGCAGTATGAGGGCTATCTGCGCCGTGAGGAGACCAGTGCGGCCATCCTGGCTCTGTCGAAGAACGGTAAACCGATCAAGCAGATCGTGCGGCTTACTGGCCATAGCAGGAAGCTGGTACGGCAGGTGATCCGCGGCGAGCGCCATGATGTCTTCCAGACCCGACAAAGTTCGGTGGATCTGCATTTGGCATGGCTCGACGATCAGTGGACGTCCGGCTGTCGAAATGGAGCTGAACTTTGGCGCCGTTTGAAAGTGCGAGGCTTCCGAGGCTCGGGCGGCAATTACTTCGCCTTGATCCAACGGACAGACTGAAGGCCAAATCACGCGCCTCAAGCTCGTCAGACGTCAGATGTATGGCCGCGGAAACATCGATCTGCTTCAGGCTAGACTAATCGGCGCAGAGTAATCCGAGCTGCACCAAAGCGGCGTCAGAGCCAAATTTGTAAACGATGACGTAATTGCGGTCGGCGCTCGTGGCAGACAAGCTCCGTTATCGTCGAGCCCTCGCAATCAAATGATTCGAAGGAGCTCCCATGAAGCAGTACGTAGGGCTGGACGTCTCACAGAGAGAAACTGTTGTGTGCGTTGTCAACGAGACTGGTCAAGTAATCTTCGAAGGGAAAGCCAAATCTAATCCTAGAGCCTTGACTGACCTGCTTAGCAAACATGCGCCTCACGCCGAGCGTATCGGCTTCGAGACCGGCGCGATGGCGAGTTGGCTATGGCATGAACTCCGCGGGATTGAGCTTCCGGTGGTTTGCATCGACGCTCGGCATGCACACGCAGCACTGTCGGTCCGCATGAACAAAAGCGATCAGAACGATGCTCGGGGCCTTGCCGAACTGGTGCGGGTTGGTTGGTATCGAGAAGTCAAAATCAAGAGTGAGGAGAGCCAGAAGGTTCGAGCTATCCTCGTCGCGCGATTCCGCCTTGTGTCCATACGCCGGGATATCGAGAACCAGATCCGGAGCCTTATCAAGGAATGTGGGTTGATATTCCCTCGCGCCATTGGCCAACAGTTCCGTATTCAGGTCGGCGAGCTATTGGGCGAAGATCATCGACTCCACAGCGTGATCGCGCCGCTCCTGTCGATTCATGAGCACATCTGCCAGCAGCAAGGCAGATTTGACGACGAGGTTCGCCGATTGGCGAAGTCGGACGAGACGACGCGTCGCTTGATGACAGTTCCTGGTGTCGGCGTGGTTACCGCCTTGACGTTCCGCCATACGATCGACGACCCGTCTCGCTTCCGATCGGCCTCGACAGTCGGCGCCTATCTCGGTCTCACACCTCGGCGCAACCAATGTGGTGAAACTGACACTAGTGGCAAGATATCCCGATGGGGCGACAGGCTCCTCCGAACGTACCTTTACGAGGCAGCGACCGTTCTGCTTTATCGAACAAAGAAATGGTCCTCCCTCAAAGCCTGGGGAATGAAACTGGCGAAGCGGATCGGCATGAAAAAGGCAAAGGTCGCTACCGCCCGCAAGATCGCTGTCATCCTTCACTGCATCTGGGTCGATGGCACATCATTCGACTGGGGCCACGCGCCGGCCTGACCTTATTTTGCAAGTTCCTGGCCCGGTCCGCCGGGCTGGCGATGTCCCGCTGGGACGGTGGTCGTGGTGACCTCGGTCAATCGGCTGGTGGCGGCTCGTCCGCACCCCGTTGCAAACGATGAGGCACCCGATCCGGACATCATCATGAGGCGCTTGCGACCTCGGAAAGGACCATGACCCCAGCGACGGGCAACTGATCGCATTGAAACCAAGGGGACAGCTAATCGGCCCACTACTACGAGCTGGCTATCCATCCACCAGCCGCGCTCGCCCCGTCTGCGCAACCCCGACCTGCTCCGTCGGGCCGAGCGCTACCACTTTGCCGAATGGCTCCAAAAAGAGAGTTGACAACAACCCGCAATTAAAGGGCCGATTGACACAACGAATTCCTTGAAGCCGTTACGATGCGTTGTGGACGCGCCGCTCAACCCGAGATCGGCGTCAATCACGTCGATGGCCGCCTCACGCCATCCTAGTTCGCGGGCGCGCTGGCGAAGCGCGTATTGAAGGCGCAGGCTCTCCTGATCGCTTACGACCTGGTGAGGCGTCGACTGCCGGATGTAGACTACGGCTTTGCGCGCCAAGTGGCTTGGTGTAATCAACTCGGACTTCATGAGAGATCTCCGCCAAAATCGCGGCGACGTCTTCGACGATCCGGCGTCGGAGCGCGGGCGTCAGCGTCGACCAAAGATCGGCTGGATCCATGCTCATGTGCGTCGGGACAATCCGCTGTCGATAGAAGCTCGAGTAGAGCCTCCATACTCAGCTTAATCTGATTTGCTCCTTGTCCATAATATTCGATTGCGGTTGCTTGAATCAGGAGACTGCTTCCCGTGCGAAACTCGACTTCATACGAAGCGGGAATGCCTCGGCCTCGCTGGCCGATCTTCCTGATCACTCGAAATGAGCGGCCGTACAAAGGATGGTGGGGGTCCCGAACTTCGACCACCTCCGGAAATGATTCGTCAGACTCACTATTGGGGACATTCTTCAATCCCCTCGCTTGAGGGCATTGACTGGCGAAATCCGCAACTGACGTGGCGGCCGCGGAGCGCGGGCTGAGCCGGGAATTTTACGATTGCGGATCATTTTGGGGAGTCACAACGCGGACGATCTGTGATTCACTGGACCGCATGGATGCTGATCGCGACGCGCTTCCGGATGACGTCGCCGCCTTGAAGGCGGCGCTGGCGACCGAGCGTGCGAGGAGCCTGGAGATCGCCGCGGAACTCGCGGTTGCCCATGCGAAAGCATCGGAGGACGGCGCGCTGATCGCGCAGCAGAGGCTTCGGATTGCCAAGCTTGAGCGCCAGATTTACGGCCAACGATCGGAGCGCTCGTCACGTCTGATCGACCAACTGGCGCTGACGTTCGAAGAACTCGAAGCCGACGCGACCGAGGACGAGCTTGCGGCGGAACGGGCCGTGGCGAAGACGACCACGGTGCACGGATTTGTTCGCAAACGCCCCACCGAACGTCAAACCTTCCCCGCGCATCTGCCGCGCGAGCGGGTGGTGATCGAACCGCCGGCAGTGTGCGCCTGCTGCCGCGGCAATCGTCTGCGCAAGCTCGGCGAGGATGTGACCCAGACGCTGGAAGTGATCCCCCGACAGTGGAAGGTGATCGAGACGGTGCGGGAAAAGTTCTCCTGCCGTGACTGTGAGAAGATCAGCCAGGCACCGGCGCCGTTCCATGCCATTCCCCGGGGATGGGCGGATCCGAGCTTGCTGGCCATGATCATGTTCGAGAAGTTTGGTCAGCATCAGCCGTTAAACCGCCAGGCCGAGCGTTATGCTCTGGAAGGCGTACCGATCGCGTTGTCGACCATCGCGGATGCGGTGGGCTCGGTCGGTATGGCGTTGGACACCACGCACACTGCGGTTTCTCTTTGCGAGACGTCCAGCCCGACGTATTGCTTCATAATGGCTCCTCCGTAGTACGCGTCCGACGTAGGCCGTCTTGCGTGATGGGTTGTAATTCGCGAAGCGTGTGACCTTAAGTCTAGAGCATTTTCCGACCGGAATGAATCGTTTGGGATTCCCAAGGCGTTGCGAGTCAGATTCATCAAGATGCATGCTGGTGGAGGAGGTCAGCATGCATGGCCAAAGCGCTTTCCGTTGATCTTCGCCGAAGGGTTATAGCCGCGATT
>JAFKKM010000045.1 GCA_017305555.1 Hyphomicrobiales bacterium
GAGGTCCTTCCTTCGTCAGGATGACGGGAAAAACGAGGCGCGCAAAGTTGCGACGCGGCTGTTCATACCGGCATCGGGAGGATCAGCGGGCAGTCGCGCAGCGGGTGCTTTGTGACCGAGACGGGGCATTCGAAGATCGTTTCGAGCACCGGCGCGGCGAGCGTTTCTTCCGTGACGATAACAGGCTTGTTCACAGCAACTTCCGATCGATCCATACACCGCATAGCGGGCGAAGCGAAGCAATCCAGAAGTTATCACTTAAGAACTGGATTGCTTCGCTTCGCCCGCAATAGCGCCTCAACGAATGACAGACCGCTCTCATGATATCGCCCCGCAAGCGGGGCGAGGTGCGATATCCCCAGGAATGCGAGCCCGATTCAAACAGGCATTGAATTTAGGGCAAGCGCCACTGCCGGACCACCGCCAATCCGCGATGGCTGCGATGCGGAGCGCCGTTAAGCGGCGGCGGCCGCCGCCCCCAGCGCGGTGACGATGTCGTCCACCACTTCCTCGACCAGGATGCGATCGTCGCCCTCGCCCATCACGCGGATCACCGGTTCGGTGCCCGACGAGCGCACCAGCAGCCGACCGTGGCCGTTGAGGCGCTTTTCGGCCGACGAGATCGCCGTCTTGACGCCAACAGCCTCCAGCGGCTTGCCGGCACGATACCGAACGTTCTTCAGGATCTGCGGCAGCGGATCGAACCGATGACAGACTTCCGACACCGGACGCTGATGCTTCTGGATCACCGCGAGCACTTGGAGCGCCGCGACGAAGCCGTCGCCGGTGGTGGCGTAGTCCGACAGGATGATGTGGCCGGAAGGTTCGCCGCCGAGATTGTAGCCACCCGCCAGCATCTGTTCGAGCACGTAGCGGTCGCCGACCGCGGTGCGGACCAGATCGAGGCCGATGCCCTTGAGGAAACGCTCAAGACCGAGATTGGACATCACGGTAGAAACGAGACCCGGCTGCGCCAGCCGGCCGTCCTCTTTCCAGCTTTCGGCGATCACCGCCAGCAATTGATCGCCGTCGACGACGTGGCCGCGCTCATCGACCACGATGACGCGGTCGGCGTCACCATCGAGCGCAATGCCGATATCGGCCCGCATCTCGCGCACCTTGCGGCTCAGCGCTTCCGGTTCGGTCGAACCGCATTCCTTGTTAATGTTGAAGCCATCCGGCTCAACGCCGATCGAAATCACGTCGGCGCCAAGCTCCCACAACGCCTTCGGCACCACGCCATAGGCTGCGCCGTTGGCGCAATCGACCACGACGCGCAGGCCGTCGAGACTGATGTCGCGCGGCAGCGTGCGCTTGGCGAATTCGATGTAGCGGTCATGCACGCCATCGATGCGCTTGGCACGCCCAAGGCTGCGGCTCGCCGCCAACCGCTTGTCGAGATTCTCGTCGAGCAATTCCTCGATCTGCCTTTCGACCTCATCCGACAACTTGAAGCCGGCGGGGCCGAACAGCTTGATGCCGTTATCCTCGTAAAGATTGTGCGAGGCGGAAATCATCACGCCGAGGTCGGCGCGCATCGACTTGGTCAGCATTGCGACCGCCGGCGTCGGCAACGGGCCGACCAGCAGCACGTCCATGCCGACCGAGGTGAATCCCGCGACCATCGCGTTCTCGATCATGTAGCCGGAGAGCCGGGTATCCTTGCCGATCACCACGCGATGGCGATAGTCGCCGCGTTGAAAGGCGAGACCCGCCGCCTGGCCCACCTTCATCGCCAGTTCGGGCGTAATCACCCCGTTGGCGCGACCGCGGATGCCATCGGTCCCAAAATATTTCCGGCTCATAAAAGTATCCCCCAGCGAAATCATCTGGCGCCAGCAGCGGTTTACCGCACCGGCCATGCTCTAGCGTTCGGTCGCCACGCGAGGTCCGCGAGCATAACTGGGCCGGTTTATAATGCGTTTACCGCGCCGGCGACTTCAAGAAATATGATGAATCATTACCGTGCGCAGAATCCGTACTTCGCACATAACTATCTGATATACATATATATTTCAAATACCTACCGAGAGCTACCCCTTTCGCTTGATGTGCTTGTCGGGCTTGGACGGCGCCGGCTGGGTCACGCTGACGGGATCGGAGCCGGGGAATGATTCCTCCAGACCCTCGTTCAGCGCATCGTCCAGCTTCTCTTTCCGGGCGGCGTCCTTGTGATCCTTTTGGGGATCACTCTTGGGATCGTTTCGGGCATCGGAGCGCTCACGCGCCTGCGGATCTGCCATGTCGGTCTCCATCGGTGCCGGAATCAACGCCACCGTGGAGTCATCGTTCCCGCCAAGCGGCCGGCCTCATGTCTTGCGCTTGGCGCGGTGAACCGGTTTCGACGGCGGCGGCTGCGTGATACTGACCGGGTCGGATCCCGGAAAGGTTTCCTCAAGTCCTTCCTCCAGCGCATCGTCGAGACGCTGCTTCTCCGTTTCCGTGGACTTGCGGCCTGCGGTCTTGGAAGAACCCTTCGCAGATTTGGCGGCACTCATGATTTGATTGCTCCGCTCAGTTCATTCGCTGACGCAAAGATAATTTTGTCTGGCGCGGGGACATGCTAGAGCAACCTGAAGGCTGAAGAAAGCAAGGGGCCGAGAATGTCCATCAAGCACGTCACCTGCATTGAAGATCTCCGCGAAATCCATAAACGTCGGGTGCCGAAGGCCTTCTTCGACTATTGCGACCGCGGGTCCTATACCGAGGATACGCTGCGCGCCAATCGCGCCGATCTCGAAGCAATCAAATTCCGCCAGCGCATCCTGCGCGACGTTTCCAAGCGCGACACCTCGACCACCATTCTCGGCGAACCGGCAGCGTTGCCGCTGATCCTCGCGCCCGTGGGTCTGACAGGGATGCAGCATGGCGACGGCGAAATCCACGCCTGCCGCGCAGCACAGGCCGCCGGCATTCCCTACACCCTGTCCACGATGTCGATCTGCTCGATCGAGGACGTTGCCGCCAACGTCGACAAGCCGTTCTGGTTCCAGCTTTACGTCATGAAGGACCGCGGCTTCATCAAGGCGCTAATCGAACGCGCCATCGCGGCGAAGTGCAGCGCGCTGGTGCTCACCGTCGATCTGCAAGTGATCGGCCAGCGCCATCAGGACATCAAGAACGGCATGACGGTGCCGCCGGAATGGAGCCTGTCGAAGCTGTTCGACTTCGCTACCAAGCCGCAATGGGTTGCGGGCGTCTTGCGCGGCAAGCGCCGCACCTTTGGCAACCTCGCCGGCCACATCAAGGGCATGGAGAACGTCACCCAGCTCGGGCAGTGGACCAACTCGCAGTTCGACACCACACTGAACTGGAAAGACCTCGACTGGATCCGCTCGATCTGGCCCGGCAAGCTGATTATCAAGGGCATCCTCGACATCGAGGACGCCCGCGAGGCGGTGAAGACCGGCGCGCAGGCATTGGTCGTCTCGAACCACGGCGGCCGCCAGCTCGACGGTGCGCAATCCTCCATCGAGGTGTTGCCTGAGATTGTCGCAGCAGTCGGCGACCAGATCGAGATCATGTTCGACGGCGGCATCCGTTCGGGGCAGGACGTGGTGCGCGCGCTGGCGCTCGGCGCCAAGTCCTGCATGATCGGCCGTGCTTATGCCTACGGACTCGGCGCCTATGGCGAAGCCGGCGTCGCCAAGGCCATCGACATCATCCGCAACGAAATGCTGGTAACCATGGGCCTGTGCGGCGTCAACACCATCGCCGAGATCGACGAACATATCCTGGCGGGCTAAGCAGCCATCCGCTGACAGCACAGCGGCGCACGCACTTGTGTGCGGCGCAAGGCGAAACAAAATGTCACACTGCGCGTCTTCTGATCGGCAATCAGAACAGGAGACGACGATGCGACGTTATTCGGTTGTTGCGCTGTGCGCGGCCGTAGCGCTGGCGATCGCCGCGCCGACTGCGGCTTCCGCCCGTGGCGGCTTCGGTGGTCATGGCGGCGGCGGCTTTCACGGCGGCGGGTTCCATGGTGGCGGTTTCCATGGCGGAGGCTTTCATGGTGGAGGCTTCCACGGCGGTGGATGGCATCACCGCGGCGGCGGCTGGGGATGGGGCGCAGGCGCGCTCGGCGTCGGACTGGGCCTCGGCCTCGCTGGCGCCTACGCTTACCCGTACGGCTATGGCTACGGCTATCCCTACGGCGGTTACGGCTACGCGGCCTATCCCTACGGCGGCTATGGCGACGGTGGCTGCTACCTGACCCGGCAGCGAGTCTGGACGCCCTACGGCTGGCGCATCCGCCGCGTGGAAGTCTGCGACTGACGGCACCCGCTTTTCGGGAGCGCGTTCTACCGCGAGGCCGCCAGATCGACCTCGACCAGTTGGCGCAGTTCGGGCGTGACCTCCGGCTTGCGTCCGAACCACAGTTCGAACCCACGCACGGCCTGATGCAGCAACATGCCGAGTCCATCGGCGGTGCGCAGGCCCCGTCCCCGCGCTGCCGTCAGCAGCGGCGTATCTAGCGGCACATAGACCAGGTCGGCGACAGTCGCCTGCGCCGGCAACAATCCCAGGTCGATCTCCAGCGCGGGCTGGCCCTTCATACCGAGCGAGGTGGTGTTGACCAGCAATTGCGCGCGCGGCAGCAGTTCGCCGAGCGCCTCCCAGCCACGCGGCGAAACCCGCGCGCCGAACTGATCGGCCAGTGCTTGCGCTCGCCCCGCCGTACGATTGACGAGATGCACGCGCTTGAGACCACGTTCCAGCAAACCGAACACCACCGCGCGCGATGAGCCGCCCGCACCGAGCACCACGGCTTCGTCAGCGACATCCCAGCCCGGCGCGCTGGCGTCGAGATTGTTGATGAAGCCCTCGATGTCAGTGTTGGTTGAGCGGAGCGTTTCGCCTTCATACCACAACGTATTGGCGGCACCGACCGACCGCGCACGCTCGTCCGGCTCGGTCAACAACAGCGCCCGCTCCTTGTGCGGGATGGTGACGTTCGCCCCGACGAAACCGTGGTGCGACAGGTTCTGCACGAATTCGGCGAAACCCTCCGGCGGCACTGCCTCGATGTTGTAACCGCCCGCGATGCCGAATCGATGCAGCCAATGATGATGGATGATCGGCGAGCGCGAATGCGCGGCCGGCCAGCCGATCAGGCAGGCGGCGGGAGCTTTCTCGGACGCGGGCATCGCTTTTCTCCGTCACGGCAATGTCGCCGTTCCCTTCACGCGGCACGATGCGCTTGTCAATGCGCGATCCGCCGCCTCAGGTTACGAGCCGCTTCATCGGTATAACGACGGACTGCTCGCGGAGTTGCCGGATATCCTCTAACGCCCGCTCGATCGTCTCGCGGTACTTCGCCAGCGGCGGCCGCACACCGTGGGTCAGCAACATACGACGCACGCCGCGTGACCCGCCGGTGATGTAAAGCCGCATCCCCTGCCGCTGCGCTTTCACGGCAAGCCGATGGATGGCATTGGCGGCGGTCGAATCCATCAGCGGCACGGCACTGACGTCGATTACAAACGCCTTGTGGCGGCCGGCGATGTTGTCGAGCACTGCGCCCACCGTCGAGGCGGCGCCGAAGAAGAATGCACCGGTGATGCGATACACCACCACGTCGGGATCGGTTGCCAGCGAGGGATCGTAAGGCACCCGTGCGCCGTTGGTGTCATCCGCCTTGTCGTCGGTTGCAAGCGGCGCACCTGCCTCAACGCCGGTGGCTTCCGCCATGCGGTTGATGAACAGCACCGCACCGAGCGCGAAGCCGACCAGGATGCCCTCGGTGAGATCGCGGAAGACGGTGAGCAGAAAGGTCGCCATCAACACCGTGGCGTCACCCCATGACGAGCGCAGCAGGGTCCAGAATTCCTGCTTCTCCGCCATGCCCCACGCCACGATCACTAGCACCGCCGCCAGCGCCGACAGCGGGATGTAGCTCGCCAACGGCGCGGCGATCAGCATGAACAACAGCAGGAACGCCGAATGCATCATGCCGGCGATCGGCCCGCGCGCGCCGGCGCGCACGTTGGTCGCGGTGCGCGCGATCAGGCCGGTGACGCAGATGCCGCCGAACAGAGGCGAGGCAATATTGGCAACGCCCTGCGCCACCAACTCGCAATTGGAGCGGTGACGGCGCCCGGTCATGCCGTCGGCAACCACCGCCGACAACAGCGATTCAATCGCCGCCAGCAGCGCGAACGCGATCGCGTCCGGCAGCACCGCCTGCATCTTCGCGACGGAGAACGCCGGCAGTGTTGGTGCCGGCAGCGTCTCGGGAATACCGCCGAAACGCGAGCCGATGGTTTCCACCGGCAGCGACAACGCCCATGCCACCAGCGTCGCCACCACGACGCCGATCAGAATGCTCGGCCAGGTCGGCCGCAGCTTGCGCACGCCGACCATCACCGCGATGGCAAGCACCGCCAGCGCGATGGCCCAGACGTTGACGGTGCCGGCGGCGTGCCACAGCACGACGAGCTTGGGCAGCAGTTCGCCCGGCTCATGACCGGACAGCTTGAGGCCGAACAGATCGTGCAACTGACTGGCGAAGATGATGACGGCGATGCCGGCGGTGAATCCGACCGTCACCGGATAGGGAATGAACTTGACGTACGTGCCGATGCGCAGAAGGCCGGCGGCAACGAGAAAGACGCCCGCCATCATGGTGGCAAGGATGACGCCGTCGACGCCGTGGCGCTCCACCGTCAGCGCCACCAGAACGATGAAAGCACCCGCGGGTCCACCGACCTGAAAGCGGCTGCCGCCGAGCAGCGAGACGAAGAGGCCACCGATAATGGCGGTGTAGAGCCCGCGATCCGGCGTCACGCCGGAGGCGATGGCGATCGCCATCGACAACGGCAACGCAACGATAGCGACTGTGAGACCGGCGACAATGTCGGCGCGCAAATCTTTCAGGCCGTAGCCTTCGCGCAGCACCGTGATTAGTTTTGGCGTGAACAATTCCGCAAAGCTGGCGCCGCGCGGCGACGCCCCGTTACCCGTCCTGGCCATCCGATGCTCCCGACCTCGCCTCACGCAAAGCGCTGCAAGCAGTCGGCCGGTCGATGGTCAGACGCGCGGCGGCGGTCCGGGTTGCTTCAGGCGCACCCCGCGCCCGCCGTCATCGCTCCGCACATGTTCACCGATGAGGTCCACGCCCGCGCGATTCAACGCATCGACCACCTTGGTCAGGGACTCGACGACGCCGCGCACATTGCCTTCGCTGGCTTCCATGCGCTGAATCGTCGGCAACGAAACCCCTGCGAGTTCCGCCAGCGTCTTCTGATCTATGCCGAGCAGCGCCCGCGCTGCTCGCATCTGGAATGAGGTGATCAATGCCAGAATTCCATGCTGGAAAGTTATAATTGATGTATCATACAATGACAATGATATAAAATACATCACATCAGATGTTCGAAACGATCCGCACCTGATGATCTACGGCATTCCCAACATAGCGAACAGCCCGAAATGAAGAGGCCCGATCCGGGACCGGGCCTCTTTGGATTCGTCAAACGCGACGCAGGTTGCGCCGCCGTGGGTAATGCACGACGTTACGATTTCACGATAACGACCTCGAAATATTCTCCCGGCAGCACCACGGTGCCGTCGCGGGCGGTATTGTGACGCTCAATCAAGGCCACGAGGTCCGCCAGGAACAACCGCCCCTTGTTATCGCCGAGCGCCGCGACCGCCTTGTGGACCGGCCCGTAGTAATCCTTGAACACATCGACGAAGTGCGCTGCCGATCGATACCGGAAGATGAAGTCCTTGCTCTCGGCGTTGATCGAAGCCGCACCGGCGCCGAACAGATCGGACAGCCCCTCCCGAGTCCCCCACCGTGCGGGAGATTTCGTACCCGCCGGCGGCGGCAGGTATTTGCCGAGCGCCTTGAAGACCTGGCCGATGAAGCCGTCCGGCGTCCAGTTAGCGAGGCCGATCTTGCCGCCGGACTTGCACACCCGCAACATTTCCGCCGCCGCGCGTTCCTGATCCGGCGTGAACATCACGCCGAAGCTTGACGTCACCACATCGAAACTCGCGTCCGCGAACGGCAACGCCTCGGCGTCGGCTTCGCGAAAATCGATGGTCCAGCCCTCGGCTGCGGCGCGCACCCGGCCGCGCTCCAGCCAGACCGGCACGTAATCGGTCGAGGTGACCTCGCACCAGCGCCGCGCCGCCGCCAACGTAACGTTGCCGTTGCCGGCGGCGACATCCAGCACGCGCTGCCCGGCGCGCAGGTCCAGCGCCTCACACAGATTCTCGCCGACGATTTGAAGGGTCGCACCGATGATCGCATAGTCGCCGGACGCCCAGGCATCGTGCTGGCGCATCTTGATCGCGGCGAGATCCGGCCTGGTCGGAGTAATCGTTTCAAGAACGGACATGACGCATCTCCTCGCTGGATTGTGAAAGATCGAGTTATTCGCGCTCGGCCGGATTCTGGGTCTGCCGCGTCCGCCTTCGCTATGCAGCTTGCGCAAGTTGATGCAGAATGCGCAGCGAAATCCGGCGCGGTGCGGATTAGCGCGCGCCCGCTGATCTGCCTCGAGAGGCTGATACGGGAGTGATCCCTATGACCGAGAGCGATAATGCGTCAGGTCGTCGTCAGCCGTTGCCCGCCAGTATCGTGCAGGCGCTCGACTGGCTGAGCACGCGGCTCGACGAACCGGTCCAGCTCGAAACGCTAGCTGCCGTAGCGGGCGTGCGGCCGCGCACCCTGCAACTTCATTTCAGGGAGCATCTCGGCACCACGCCGCTGGGCTGGGTGCGGCGGACGCGGCTCGCGCGCGCCCGCGAGCAGCTTGCGGCCGCCGGAGACGATGCAACGAACATCACCGACGTTGCGCTCGCCAACGGCTTCAATCAGTTCGGCCGCTTCGCGGCGCGCTATCGCAACCAGTTCGGCGAACTTCCCTCACAGACGCTGCGCGGGGCGCGAACGCACCGCGACATGCCGGAGATCGACGACGAGGCCCTACGCCTGACCTGGCGCGCGGTCGCGTCGGCTTTCGCGGTCGGTCCGCGATCATGCGGCGCGGCGCTGGCCGATGCCGAGCAGGCGCTCGAACGCGCGCCGGACTACGTGCTGCCGAAAGCAATCGCAGCGTGGTGCTGGAGTCAGCGCGCAGCCCACAATTTCAACGGTGCATCCAGCAGCGACCGTATCCGCGCGCTGACGCTGGCGGACGAAGCGGCACGGCTCGCGTCTCACGACGCCATTGCCCTCAGCCTGTGCAGCGGCGCGCAAACGCTCGCGCGTCGCCTGCCCGAAGCCGACCGGCTGATCGAGAGCGCGCTGGCGCTCGATCCATGGTCGCCATGGGCATGGGTACGACGCGGCTGGCTGTCGGCCTATGCCGGCGATGACGACGGCGCGTTGCGAGAGTTGCAGATCACCTTGCGGCTGATGCCATTCGAACCACTGCGCCACCTCATCTTCATTGGCATCGGTTGCGCGCACTTCAACGCCGGTCGTTACGAGCGCGCGGTGCATTGGATCAGGGACGGCACGGAAGCGGTACCGGAATCGTTCTGGGCCGAGCGGGTGCTGGTCGCGGCGGCCGCGCACACCGGCGCACGCGATGAAGCACGTCGCCATGCACGACGCTTATTGCGCAAGGATGGTGACCTGACGGTGGCAGTCGCACGCGAAGCGTGGCCGTTCCGGGCTTCCTTCATGGAGCGGCTATGCGATGGCCTCGCCGTCGCCGGCGTGCCCAAGCATTAGCAGCGACGGCCGAATTTGCTTCGGCCGTCGCTGCTGAAAACCTACGCCGCCGCGCGGTGCGCCGCGACGATCTGGTCCGCCGCGCGGCCGGTGACTTCGGCCATGTGATCGAAGGTGCGGGTGAAACCGCCCGCGCCGGCCGTGGCTGAGCGTAACTCGACGATAAGATCGCCGATCTCGGCTTCCGGCATCGACGCGCGCACACAGTCCCAGCCGTCCCAGCCCTCACGGGTATCGAAGCCGAGAATCTGGCCGCGCCGGCCCGACAGAATGGCGTTGACCTTCGCCGTCGCCTCGCTAGGGCAGACGATTTCGACCAGATGGATCGGCTCCAACAGCACCGGCGCGCATTGCGCTAATGCTTCGGCAACGCCCATCCGCGCAGCGGTGCGGAATGCCTGATCAGATGAATCGACGCTGTGATAGGAACCGTCGGTCAACGTCACTTGCAGATCGATCACCGGAAAGCCGAGAGGACCGCGCGCGAGCGCATCCTTCGCGCCTTCCTCCACTGCGCCGATGTAGTTCTTCGGCACCGCGCCGCCGACCACCGTTTCCTCGAAACGGAAACCGTCGCCGCGCGGCAGCGGCTTGATGTCGAGCACGACATCGCCGTACTGACCGTGTCCGCCGGACTGCTTCTTGTGGCGGCCGCGCTGGGTGGCGGATTTCCGGATCGTCTCCTGATAGCCGACGCCGGGCGGATGCGACTTGGCATTGACGCCGTAACGCTCCTGCAAGCGCTCCATCGCGACGCGCAGATGCATCTCGCCCTGCCCCCACAGCACCATCTCGTGGTTGGCGGGGTTGTGCTGCACCGTGAGCGAGGGATCTTCCTCGGTGAGGCGCTGCAACGCCTGGCCGAGCTTCACGTCGTCCTTTCGGTCGTTCGCCGCCAGCGCTATCGCCAACACCGGCGGCGCCGCACCCATCTGCGCCAGCGGCGTCGGCGCGGTCTTCGCCGTCGTCAGCGTGTCGCCGGTCTTCATCGCATCGAGCTTGCCGAGTGCGACCACGTCGCCCGCCTCGGCGGACGCACGCTTGCTATCGCCCGCGCCGTTCGCCGCGAGGATTCCCGAGACGCGTCCCGCGCCGCCGCTCGAGGATTGCACCGTCGCACCGTCGTCGAGATGACCGCGCAGCACCCGTGCCAACGACAGCTTGCCGCCGTGCTGCAAATGCGTGGTCTTGACGACGTATGCGAGCGCTGCGCCCTCCCCCGCCGCCGCGAGCCGCACCGCTGTATCGCTGATGCAAGGCGCTTCGTGACGTAGCGCCTTGAGCAGACGACCGACGCCATTCTGTCGCGCGGCGGAGCCGAGCAGCACCGGGCAAATCTGTCCTTCGCGCAATTCGCGGGCGAGGTCGTCGAAGATCGCATCACGCGGCGGCGGAATGTCGTCGAGCAATTGCTCCATCAGCGCGTTGTCGTGATCGGCGAGATATTCGAGCATGGTGAACCGCGCTTCTTTCTCGCGGTCGAGATTGCCGCCGTCGAGCGTAACGACCTCGGAGGCGGTGTGCTCGCGATAGACAAACGCACGTTCCAGCGCGAGATCGACGAAGCCGGCGATGAGGTCGCCGTTCCAGATCGGAATTTGCCGCAGCACCAGCGGCACGCGCGAGGCCGGCTGCAACGCCGCGAGCGCTTCGCGGATGCGCTTGGTCGCCTTGTCGATCTTGTTGAGAAACAGGAAGCGGGGAATCCGCGCATCTTCAAGCTCGCGCAGGATCACCTGCAACTGCGGCAGCTTGCGCTCGTCGGCTTCGCACACCACCACCGCCGCATCGACGATCGGCAGCACCGCGCGCATATCGTGCGCGAACTCGATCGAGCCCGGACAGTCGAGAAACGTATAGGTGTCGCCCATGAAGGTGACGGTCGCGGCGTTGAGACCGACGCCCATCTTGTGCAGACGCGCTTCCGCGCCGGCATCGCCAACTGAAGTGCCTCCTTCAACGCTGCCGGCACGCGGGATCGCGCCGGTGCGGGCGAGGATGGCTTCGAGAAGAGTGGTTTTTCCGCTTTGAAAGGGGCCCACGAGCGCGATGCATCGTGAGCCGCGGGGACTTCTGACGTCATGTCCCATTGCCGCCTCCTGATCTGGAGCTCGGCCCGTGATTGGGTCGGCAGCGGGAATGGTCTCAAGGGCGCTGCCGATTGGCAAGCGGGAACTTGGTCGGGGTGTATCAGCGCCCCGGCCGCAACTCGAGACCGGCCAATCCCACCGCCACGCTGATACCGGTCGACCCCTGCACACTAAGCGGTTGCAGGGCGATAGAATTGGCCGAGCCGCCAATCAGCACATTGGCACCAAGTCCGATGCCGATGTTGGCACTGCCCTGCGCGCCGGCATAATTGCCCGACAGATCGCCGATGCCGGCGCGTTCCACCGGCGCAAACACCGCCCATGTCAGCGTCGATTGCTCGGTGATGCCGAGGTCGATGCCGACCTTGCGGATGGTCGCCACATAGGGTTGATCGGGCTTGCCCTCCGCGTGCAAGAGGCAACCCAGATTTGTGACCGAGCCGACGATGAAGCCGACGCTGGCGCCGCCACGGCATTCCAGCACGCCGATCTGAACGCGCTGCGATTGCTGGGCTTGAGCCGCACCAGAGATCAGCGCGGCGGCGGCCACGCCCAGAAGGATCGAACGACGGCGCATGACATATCTTCTCCGGCGGGAGGGAAAAGCAAACGGCGGGTCCGCATGATGTTACACGCGACGGCAACAATTTGATATCGCAGATGTGACTGGCGAGAGGCCGCGGGCGGCACTA
This sequence comes from Hyphomicrobiales bacterium, assembly GCA_017305555.1. Lineage (GTDB taxonomy): Bacteria > Pseudomonadota > Alphaproteobacteria > Rhizobiales > Xanthobacteraceae > 62-47. The sequence goes on from JAFKKM010000045.1 coordinate 12,477, forward strand.
TCCCCGTCAACGTCAGCCGGCGCGTGAGCAGGCAGCCTGACGTTTCCATGGCGAAGAAGAATGCAGCATCAATCGATCATACGCTGTCCGTCTTGCGGTCATGAGTCGGTCGAGATCATGCCGGCCGACGCTTGCGTCTTCTTCTACGACTGCAAGGGATGCGGACAACGTCTGAAACCAAAGGCTGGCGATTGCTGCGTGTTCTGCTCTTATGGCTCCGCACCCTGCCCGCCGATGCAATCCGGCACCTGCTGCGGCTAGAGCACGCGAGCTGGTCCAGCCTCATTATTGGCGTTGCAAAAGCCAACAAAAAAGGCCCGCTTGCGCGGGCCTTCAATGTCACGTCACGCCGCGCTTAGCGGTGGTGACGATGATGGTGATGGTGCTTGCGATGCTTGCGCGCCTTGCGGTGCGGCGCGGCGGCCGGACGCAGCTCAACGTCGATGACGCCAGCGGTGGCGTTCAGGCCGGTCTGGCCTTGCAGGCTGAGCGGCTGCAACGAGAACGCGTTGTTCGAACCGCCGACGAGCAGGTTACCGCCGAGGCCGACGCCGACCGACGCATTGGCGCCGACGCCGCCAAAGTGACCGGCGAGGTCACCGCGACCGATCCGGTTGGTCGGCGCATAGACCGCCCAGGCGAGACCGGTCTGCTGGGTGAAGCCGAGATCGACGCCAAAGCGCTTGATCGTGGCGATATAGGGTTCCGGACGACGGCCGGTGCTCTCGAACGTACAGGTCAGATCAGTGGTCGAGCCGACCACGTAGCCGACATTCTGGCCGCCTTCGCAAGAAAGCACGCCGACCTGAAGCTGGCCCTGCTGGGCATTTGCGGTGGCGATCGAGGCAACCAGCGCCGCGGCGCCGATACCCAACATCTTCATCATACGCATCTGAGTTTAGTCTCCGATTGTGTGGTCTTTAACGGCCACGCTTTGATTGCCGGCGCACAGGAAGGTCCAGCCGTGTCCAAAACATGGCAGTTCCATGTGAAAACCGGAAAAAATTGCGGCAAACCGGGCGATCACGACGATATGATCGCCCGATATTCTTTTTGCTGACTCTACCGGTAATTGCCGTTAGCGCAAATTCCCGCAGAAGCGCTGAATACGCTTGCAGGCATCCTCGAGATCCGAGGTCTTGGTGGCGTAGGAAATCCGGAACGCCGGACCAAGACCGAAGGCCGAGCCCTGCACCACGGCGACGCCCTCGGCTTCCAGCAGCTCGGTGACGAAGTCCTGGTCGTTCTCGATTATCTTGCCCGACGGCGTGGTTTTTCCAATGGTTCCAGCGCAGGACGGATAGACGTAGAAGGCGCCTTCCGGACGCGGGCAGTCGATACCCGTCGCCTGGTTGAGCATCGCCACCACCAGGTCGCGCCGTTCCTTGAACACCTTGTTGTTCGCCGCGATGAATTCCTGCGGGCCGTTCAAGGCTTCCACCGCCGCCCACTGCGACACCGACGACGGGTTCGAGGTCGACTGCGACTGGATGGTCGCCATCGCCTTGATCAGTTGCGCCGGACCGCCGGCGTAGCCGATGCGCCAGCCGGTCATGCAATAGGCTTTCGAAACGCCGTTCACTGTCAGGGTACGGTCGAACAGTTTGGGCTCGACCTGCGCCGGGGTGGTGAATTCGAAGTCGTCGTAGACCAGGTGCTCGTACATGTCGTCGGTCATCACCCAGACCTGGGGATGCTTCAGCAGCACATCAGTCAGCGCCTTGAGTTCGGTACGGGTATAGGCCGAGCCGGTCGGGTTCGACGGCGAGTTCAGAATGATCCACTTGGTCTTCGGCGTGATGGCGCGTTCCAGCGCGTCGGGTTGCAGCTTGAAGCCGAACTCCGCCGTGCAGACCACCGGGACCGACTCGCCGCCCGCAAGCGCCACCATTTCCGGGTAACTGACCCAATACGGCGCGGGAATGATCACCTCATCGCCTGGATTGATGGTGGCCATCAGCGCGTTGTAGAGCACCTGCTTGCCGCCGGTGCCGACCGTGATCTGGTTCGGCGTATAGGTCAGGCCGTTCTCGCGCTGGAACTTGGCGATGATCGCCTCCTTCAGCTCGGGAATGCCGTCCACTGCGGTGTACTTGGTCTTGCCAGCCTCGATGGCGTGGACCGCCGCCAGCTTGATGTTGGCCGGGGTATCGAAATCCGGCTCGCCGGCCCCCAGGCCGATAACGTTACGGCCCGCGGCTTTGAGCTGCCGTGCTTTATCCGTCACCGCGATGGTCGCGGACGGCTTCACACGGTCGAGCGCGGCGGACAGAAACGACATCATTGTCTCCATTTGGGCAAGCGAAGGCCGGCTCACGCGCCGGGATTCGCGGATTTTGACGGAAAGTGCGCTGCACACTAAGGCTGCACAAGCCAGCGTGCAAGGCGATACCGCGCACGCCTCCCTCGCAAAAGGACATCACACCTCACGAAAGATTAAATAGCGCCGCCTACAACCATGGGGCCCTTCGATGAACGAGATTTGCCCCGAATGCGCCCTCTCTGGCAGCAATTGAAATCAGGAGACTGGCTGACGCTGGAGCGCATCCGCGCTTACAGCCTCATGGTGCTGGTGATCGGCCTTGCCGTCGGCGCGGTCTGGATCGGCCTGTCAAAGGACGGTGTCGACCGTTACGGCAAGCCGCTCGGGACGGACTTCTCCAGCTTCTACGCTGCCGGATCGATGGCGCTGGAGGGGGATGCGGCAGCCGCCTATGACTTCGGGCTCCATCACGCCCGGGAGCAGCAGATATTTGGCGCAGCCACGCCCTATTACGCGTGGCTCTATCCGCCGATCTTCTTCCTGGTCGCGGCGCCATTGGCGTGGCTGCCATATCCAGCCGCATTCGCGGTCTGGCAGTTCGGCTCGCTCGCGCTCTACCTCATCGTGATCGGCACCATTTTGCGTGGCGTCCGCGCCGACAACGCTGTGCGGCGAAACTGGCTTCTCGTCGCAATCGCGTTTCCGGCGGTGCTTCTCAACATCGGCCACGGTCAGAACGGACTTCTCAGCGCCGCCCTTTTCGGGGCCGCGCTGATCACGTTGCCAAGGCGGCCCGTGCTGGCAGGCGTCCTGTTCGCGGTGCTCGCCTACAAACCGCAATTCGGCATCGCAATTCCATTCGCACTTCTCGCGGCCGGCCGGTGGCGGACCATCGCCGCGGCATGTCTCACGCTTGCGCTGCTCATTGCCGTCACTGCGTTCCTGTTCGGCATCGAGGCATGGAGTGCATTCCTCGCCTCCACCAGCGTCTCTCGCAAAATCCTGCTGGAGAGCGGCGCGGTTGGATTCGAGAAATTGCAAAGCGCATTTGCCGTCGTGCGTTTGTGGGGCGGAGGCGTGACGCTCGCCTATGTGGTACAAGCGCTCGTCTCCTGCGCGGTCGTCGCCAGCATCGTCTGGTGCTGGCGCTCCACCTGCGACGAGGCCCACAAGGCCGTCCTGCTGGTGGCCGGCACTCTGCTCGCCTCGCCGCATATCCTCGATTACGACCTCGTCGTCCTCGCAATTGCGATGGCGTTCCTCGCGACGCACGGGCTTCGTTTCGGCTTCCGTCCATTCGAGATATCGTTGCTCGGTGCGCTCTGGGTCGTACCGTCTGTGGCGCGCCAAGCAGCAGGCTTTATTGCCTTGCCGGTGGGCTTCCTTGTCATTGCCGCCTTCTACATGACGGTCCTCATGCACGTCCGGGACCAAGCAACAGCACAACGAAGCGACCGACTTCGCGCAGACGTGATCTGAGTGTGATGAGCGAACATCCGACCACGACGGTGGTGCAGTGCGGCAAAATCCTGCTGTGAGAACAGCCGGAAAGAAAGCCTTCAACTATTCCACGTTGGCGACCTTGCAGGCACCGTGCCCGCACCTCATTGTATGGGCCAGAAATCCTTCAGGAATCCCTCAAGCCCCTGCGGCCGTCCGCCGCCAATGAGACAAACGACGGATGTACAAGCTCTATTCGATGCAGCGCTCCGGCAACAGCTACAAGGTTCGGCTGGCGCTGGCGGTGCTCAACATTCCCTATCGCGCCGTCGAGATCGACATTCTGAGGGGCGAAAGCCGCACGCCGGACTTCCTCGCCAAGAATCCGAGCGGCCAGGTGCCGCTGCTTGAAGTGGAAGACGGCCGCTACATCGCCGAATCCAACGCCATCCTCTGGTATCTGGCCAACGATACGCCGATCCGGCCGGAAACCCGCATCGGCCGCGCCGAAGCGTTACAATGGATGTTCTTTGAGCAGCACGCGCTGGAGCCCAATATCGGCGCCGCCTATTTCTGGCTGGCGCTGGTGCGCGGCGGCCGAGACCTCCAGACCCATGCGCTCGACGACTGGATGGAGCGGGGTTATGCCGCGCTGCGGGTGATGGAAAATCACCTCAAGGCGCATGATTACTTCGCCGCCGGGCAATTCACCGTCGCCGACATCGCGCTCTATGGCTACACCCACGTCGCCGACCGTTGCGATTTCGACCTCGCAACCTTCCCGGCCATTCGCGACTGGCTTGCGCGCGTCGAAGACAGTCCAGGTTTCGTTTCGATGGACTGGCGGCCGGCGGACACCACCGCCAGCGCCTGAGATTTTCATCTCGTCAGGCAGAGTCCGCCTTCGATCACGACGCTGACGGCCGCGATGCCGAAGCGGCGCCTGCCGGCGCCGCGCGATAGTTGGCGGCATCGGTGGTGAAATGAGCGTGGCCATAGCTCGCAAGCTGTTTCTCGATCTTCGCGATCAGCCTGCGATCTGCAAGATCGCGCAATCGCCAGCCTCGGCCCCGCCTTCGAGATCCTTTATACAGAGCTTTGGCTGCCCGGCTCAGGCCGGCTGTCGGAGCCTGCCAGCAAGGTGCGCGCCGTGCTGATGATCGCGAGCCTGACCGGCTTTCAATCGGGTCGCCGGGTGATCGCGCGTGCCGCCGGCGATGCCGACCCGGTCGACGAAGTCATCGCCGCACTATGCGAGCAGAACGACGCCTTCGCCTCGAACTGAGAAGCTCCGGAGATCGGAAGTAATCGATCACGGAGTGCTGATTCCTCGCCACGTTTTAGCCACCTTCGGGGCTTTCGCCGCCAAAATCTTGCCGTTCCGCGTCGGCAGATTGCGTTTTGCGGGTGATTCGCCCGTCAGGTGAAGGAACACGACCATGTCGCGGTCGCGCGGTCCCGGGCCGGGTTTCGCCGAGAAACCCACTCCGGTTGCGTCTTCAGGATTAACTCATGCGGTTGCCGCGTCGCTGGCGATCGCGCTCTCGGTCTGCCTGATGATGACCTTCACCCTGCTGACCATCAACACGCACCTGCCGCTGCCGGCCTGAGCGTGACGGCGGCGTTGCCGCCAGGATGTCGGTCATCTTCCAAGACCCCGTTTTCCAAGATTTCGTTTTCCAAGACCTCGTTTTCATTGTGCCCGCCGCAAAAGGCCGCCATCCATGAAAAGACCTGTCCTCTGGGTGACCGGCTCGCTAACGGCCGCGACCGCGCTGGCGGCCACGTTGCTGATCGTCACCGCGACACGCGGCAACGGCCGTCCCGAATTTCAGCATCCCGCCGCCATCAACGCGCCGGCTCAAATCCCGTCGGATTGCCGACCCGCGGATTGCAATCCGGCGCGGTGCGCGCCGACTTGCCGGATGGCGGACTGAATAGCCGCGCGGCAGCGGCTCTCACTGCATTCAAATCGAATTTGCGCAAACGTCGGCCGGTGACCTTTACCGAACGTTGATCGTATCGTGAGAAGCGACCACGGCCCTGTGAACAACTGACACGGAGTTACGCTTACATTGAGGGGATACAAGGGTTCCGTCCATGCGAACTGAATGGCGCGCGATCTCCGGCCCTGTCCTGATAACGGCGGTTTCGCTCGCCGCGCTCGCCGCTGACCAAGCCTATTCCGGTGTTCCCAATCCCGCGCCGCTGCAAGTCTGCATCGTGGCGGTCGCCGCCGCGCTCGCCGGTATCGGCTCCGGCCTGGTCAGTGCAGTGATCGCGGTCGCCACCAATGCGGTGTTCATACGGCATCACGGCTCCGCCGCGGAATTCAATGCGCCGGAATTGCTGCGCCTGGGCCTGCTCGCGGTCACCACCGCCGCAACGGCCGGGGTCACCAGCCTGCTTCGTCAAAAAATGCGCGACGCCATGGCCTGGGAGCGCGACCGCCACGCCACCACGACGCGGCTTGCGGCTGCGCTCGACCAGATCGACATCGGCGTGGTGCTGCTGGATGCCGACACCCGTGCCGAGTTCATCAACCGCGCCTTCCGCAAATACTTCGCGCTGCCCGACGCCAAGGCCGACAGCAAGCCGCCGTTCATCGCGCTGATGTATCACGGCCGCGACGCCGGCTGCTACGAACTGCCCAAGGACGAACTCAGCCACTTCATCTCGGAGCGCATAGAGAAAATGCGCACGGGGGATTCGACGCCTATCAACATCAAGCTGGCCGATGGCCAGGTGATGCGCTTCCAATGCACGGCGCTACCGGATGGCGGCCGGATGCTCAGCTATACGCCGATCACCGATCTGATCCGCCGCAACGACGACCCCGCTCTGGCCGAGTATTATCGGTCGCTGCGCGCCGGCGGCGGCGATGTGTTCGCGCCGGCCCATCTGCACGCCGCCGAGTAGACGTCCCCCCGCCTCTGTCATCCGCCCGCAACAATCCCCGGATAGGCTCCGGCCGCGCTTGATCCGGAGCCCCCCGATACGGATCAATGCTCCCGCGGTCCCGTCAGTGATCCACCTGAGCGGGGCCGCTTTTTTGCGAGGCGACATGACGAGGCATACCGTCCGCCGCAATCACTGGTCCATTGCCCGGCTTGCGAAAGCGGGCTAACGACCGTCCATGATCCGCTTCATCCTGGTCATTCTGACGCTTGCGATCCTGACGCTGGTTCTGCTGCCGTTTCAGTTGATCGCGATCGCCTTCGACCTCGATTGGCAGCGAAGGATTCCCCGCCTCTATCACCGCATCCTTTGCGCGCTGGCAGGCGTCCGCATCCGGCAGGTCGGACAGCGGACCTCGGCACGGCCGGTCCTGATCCTCGCCAACCATGCCTCATGGCTCGATATCTGCATCATTACCGCGACGACGCCGGTTGTCTTCGTCGCCAAGAGCGAGGTGGCGCGCTGGCCGCTGTTCGGGACGCTGGCGAAACTGCAACGCACCGTCTTCGTCGACCGCGACCGGCGGCAACAAACCGGAGAAGCCACCGCGCAGATCGCCGGCCGGCTGCTCGGCGGCGAAGCCGTGGTGCTGTTCGCCGAGGGCACCTCGAGCGACGGCATCCGCATCCTGCCGTTCAAATCGGCGCTGGTCGGATCGGTGCATCAGGCGCTCGGCACCTCGGACGGACATGACTCGATCGCGGTGCAGCCGTTGTCGCTGGCCTATACCCGGTTCGACGGCCTGCCGGTCGGGCGCGCGTTACGCGAACGCGTGGCGTGGTACGGCGACGCCGATCTCATTCCGCACTTCATCCGCGTACTGGCCTCCGGCGCCACCGATGTCACGTTGAGCTGGGGCGACACCATTGCGCTTAACGCCGAGACCGATCGCAAACAGGTGACGCGCAACGCGGAAGCTGCGGTGCGCCGCATGACCGCCGCCGCGCTGCGCGCGCCGACAACTGCCGCCGAACATCGCCCTCAAGGTGAGTTTGCGCCGAAAGCGGTCTGATTGCGCCGGGCAACCATGCCGATGGGCATCTTGCTGCCTCACGGCAACAGCGGCACAATCCGGTTCAATTCGACATTTCTCGCCAACAGGATCGCATCTCCATGCAAATTCGCAATCTCGGCGGCTCCGGCCTGCGCGTCTCCGCGGTCGGACTCGGCTGCAACAACTTCGGCCAGCGCACCGATTTGGAAACTTCGCGCAAGGTGATCCACAAGGCGATCGATCTCGGCGTGACGCTGTTCGACACCGCAGACATCTATGCCGGACGCGGCGGCTCTGAAACCGTACTCGGCGAAGTGCTCGGCCCGCGCCGCAAGGACATCGTGCTCGCGACCAAATATGCCAAGCCGATGAGCGACGATGGCAGCAAGCAAGGCGCATCGCGGCACTACATCATGGCGGCGGTGGAAGACAGCCTGCGGCGGTTGAAGACCGATTACATCGATCTTTATCAGCAGCACGACTGCGATCCGCTGACGCCGATCGAGGAAACGCTTCGCGCACTCGACGATTTGGTCCGGCAAGGCAAGGTCCGCTACGTCGGTAATTCCAATTTTCCGGCATGGCGCATCGCCGAGGCCGAACTTGTCGGACGCGCCGCCAACACCGTGCGCTTCGTGTCGTGTCAGGACGAATACAGCCTGCTGGTGCGCGGCATCGAGAAGGACCTGCTGCCCGCCGCGCAGCACTACAATCTCGGCCTGCTGCCGTTCTTCCCGCTGGCGAGCGGACTATTGACCGGCAAGTACCAGCGCGGCGCGACCGCTCCCGCGGATACGCGCTTTGCGAAAATGCCGGCGCTGCGCGACCGTTACGTCACACAGCGCAACGAGGACATCGTCGAGAAGCTCGAGGCCTTCGCCAAGGCGCGCGGCCATTCGATGCTCAAACTGGCATTCTCGTGGCTGGCGGCGCGGCCGCAAGTCTCCAGCGTCATCGCCGGCGCCACCCGCGTCGAGCAGATCGAGGCCAACGTCAAGGCAATCGACTGGACGCTCACCCCGGATGAGATGGCGGAGATCGATAGGATCACGCTGGCATCGTAACCTGCTTGGATTACGCCAGCAGTCCCTGCATCGGCTTCACCGCCGCGCTGTCGGGAAACACACTCCCCGCTAGGACGCGTTCGCTGATGCCGAGATGGTCGCGCAGCATCCCCTTGAGGATCGCGCGGAGATCGGTGGTCGGCGCGAGGTCGCGATTCTGATAGAGGTTCGCGGTCTTGAGGCCCGGCCAGTCGGCAATCACGCGCCCGCCTTTAATGGCGCCGCCGGCCAAGAGCGCCACCGTGCCGGTGCCGTGATCGGTGCCCTGCGTGCCGTTGATGCGCGCGGTGCGGCCGAACTCCGTTGCAACCACGATGGCGGTGTCGCGCCAGTGCGCACCAAGGCCGGATTCGAACTCCGCGAACGCACCGTCGAGCCCGGACAGCAATTGCGCCAAGCGGCCGACCGGCCCGCCCTCGTTGGCATGGGTATCCCAGCCGTCGAAGGCCAGCGCGGCAATGCGCGGGCCATCGTCTTCCGCCATCAGTTTGGCGACGCCGCGCGCGGTGATCTGCATCGCGCCGATGCCGTTGCGCGGCTTTGTTCGCACATCCTCGCCACGCGCCGCGATCTTGTCGAGTTGCAAGCCTTGCGACAACGCTTGCGCCAATGCCGGATCGCGATGCTTGTAGAGATCGAACAGCCGCATCGCGGTATCGTCGGCGGCCTGCGGCAAGTTCACCGGCGCCCAGCCGACCGTCGGCGCCGCGCCGCGCAACACCAGCGGCGCGGTCGCTCCGACCGCGAGCGCGCCAGTGACACGTTCGCCACGCGGCAATGCGGCCAGTGCGCGGTTGAGCCAGCCGGACTGCACGCGGCCGGGCCCGGCAAAGCCGCTTTCCAGCACGTCCTGCCCGTCGAAATGCGAACGCTCGCGATACGGCGTCGCGACCGCGTGAACGACGGCGGCCTGCTTCTCGCGATACATCCGCGCGAAGTGGGGCATCGACGGATGCAGCACGAAGAACGAATCCAGTTCGGTCGCGGCGTGCGGTCCGTCCCGCGTCAACGCAATCGTGCCGTGGAGATCGGCATAGTCGGGATCGCCCGCCGGCGCAACGGTGGCGAGGCCATCCAGAGCACCGCGCAGGATCACCACAATCAGGCGCGGATCGCGTCCGTCCGCGGCGCGGGCGAACTTCGGCAGATAGGCCCAGGCGGCAAACGACGCGCCGCCGAGCAACAACCCGCGACGCGTGACCGCAAACGACGTTCGGCTTTCGCAGCACTCCATCGTCATCTCCTCTGGAATTCCGGCGACATCAGCAGTAGCGCGAAGGCCTGTTGGCGCGACTCGGCGCGCGCGATGGTCTGCCGCGTGTCCGCGGATGCCGCATCTGCGGCAATCAATTCGAGCATCTCGCGCGGATCGCGGTTATCGCCGATACGCGATGCCACCTGCGCGGCGATATCGAGGCGCAATTTCATGCCCTCCGGCGCCGCCCATGCAGCGTTGGTGTCGGCAAAACCGTTCGGCCCAGCCGGCGCCCACAACGGCTGACCGAGCACGTTGAGCCCGTACAGATAGCGGCCGGGATCTTCCGGGATTTGCGCCATCAAGCGGCCGGTTGCGATCAGGAATTCATAGGGTGAGCGCATCTTGGTCATCGGCGCGCGCCACGCGTCATCCGCCTCGACCAGCGCATGGGACACCGCGCGAAGATCGCCGTCGGTCTTCCTGAAAACATCGGCGAGGTGCGTAACCAGTGCCGGCGGCGGATCATCGGCGACGAAATGCCGAACCAATTTCGTCGCGATGAATGTCGCGGTCGCCGGCCGGCGCGCGATGTCGGCGAGCGCGACCTCGCCCTGCGCCGCGTTGTTGTCGGCATAGCTCTTGCCGAGCAGAACGATCGCGCCCGGCTCGTGCGCGTTGACGTTGAAAATGAAACTACCGGGCGCGCCTAACCGCGCCTGCCGTCCGGCATAAGTCCATCCTGTGAGAATCTTCGCCAGCGCGACAACGTCGGCCTGCGTATAGCCACCGCCGACGCCGAGCGTATGCAGTTCCATGATCTCACGCGCGAGGTTCTCGTTCAGCCCACGCTTGCCGCGCTGACCCACGCGCGAATTGGGACCGATCGACTGCTGGTTGTCGAGAAAGAACAGCATCGCCGGGTGCTGCTCCACCGCCTTCAACATATCCGCAAAATGTCCGAGCACATGCGGGCGGATCGCCTCGCGCTCGAACGCCCCCGCCCAGATGCGCGCCGGCTGGCCCTTGCTGACCGAAATACAGAAATGGTTTGACCAGAACGTCACCAGCCGTTCGAGGAAGCCGCACTCAGCGATGCTCGCGCGCTGGATGCGCGCCAGCGCTTCGGCGCGAAACGTTCGTTCGATAACATTGGGCGCCGGCTTTGGCGGACGCGGCGTGGTTGCCGATGGCGCGGCCTTGCCCATCATCGCGGCGGGCTCTTGCGACGCCATTGCCGTCTTCGCCGCCGCGACCTTGGCATCCGCTTCGCGCTTCGCTTTCTGTTCAGCCTGGAACGCGAACAACTCCGACGCCAGTACGGAGATTGGTTGCAACGCCGGCGATTCGATCAGCGCCGCCGCCGGGCGTTGCAGTTCCGCCGCGACGAAACCGCGCGGATCGGACGCCGCATTGGTGAAATCGCCGGATGCGCCGCCCCGTGCCCCGAAACCAAACCGATTGAGAGCGACAAGGGCTGCTTGCGGATCGCGAGCCATCGGACTAACTCTGATATTCCATGAGGCACTGACGCGCCCAATGTCGGTTCGCCGAGATGAACAGGCGATGAAAATATCAAAAATGCGCCGGGCCGTGCGATGACAAATCCGTTAGGTCAACCAGTTCCATCGCCGAGGCAGCTCACCTGCGCGCGCTGCGGTGCTGCGTTCGGCTGCACGCTGTCGACCGACTGCTGGTGCGGCGAGGAAGCCGCACGGCTGCCGCTGCCGACATCCGGCACTGGCTTCGCGGATTGCCTCTGTCGAGACTGCTTGCGCGCGGTGGCGGTGCTTGCATCGTTGGAAGACCACACCATCAACGCCGTGCTGCTGGACATGGACGGCACCCTGCTCGACACCGAGCGCGTCTATCGCACCAGCCTGTGCAACGCGCTGGCCGACCTCGGCTATGGCGACGGCACCGCGATCGCCCACGCCATGATCGGCATTCCGGCGGCGGAATGCGAAATCATGCTGCGCAACCACTATGGCTCAGGCTTCCGCATCGACGACGTGCGCGCGGCTTACGAAATCCATCGCGACGGCATGTTGCGCGACGGACTGCCGCTGAAGCCCGGCACGCTGGAACTGGTCGCGGCGCTGCGCGAATTCGATTGCCCGGCGGCCATCGTCACCTCGTCGACGCGGCACAACGCCGAGCATCATCTCGCGCTCGCCGGCATTCGCGACCGCTTCGACACGGTGCTCACCCGCGACGACGTCGCGCGCGGCAAGCCCAGCCCGGACCTGTATCTGCTGGCGGCGGAGCGTCTTGGTTTCGCGCCAAGGGTCTGCGTCGCGGTCGAGGATTCACGTCCCGGCATCGAGGCGGCGCACAACGCCGGTACGATTCCGATCATGGTGCCCGACATCGTGCCGCCCAGCGACGACACCCGCGCCAAGTGTGCGGCCGTGCTGCCGGACCTGCACGCCGTGCTGACGATGCTGCATGACAAGCACGTGTTCACACGCGCCTGAGTTATTTTCTTAAACCGCAAATCCCGGCGACTTGCGCGCCAGCCCGTCGAACGCATCGAGCAGACGCTCGCGCCACGCAAACACCAGATCATCGTCCTTGAGCAACTTGAACTCGCTCACGACGCGCGCCCACTGGAAACAACCGAACACGATGTAGTCGGCATAGTTCGGCGCGGCGCCGCCGAGATAGGCTTGCGTCTTCAACGTCAGGCGCATCGGATCGAGGCTCTTGCGGAATGCCAGCACGTCCTTGTCGCGATTGGCGGCCGCATCTTCCAGCCGCTTGCCGCCGAGCCGCGCCTCACGCGTCTTGCGGAAATAGGCCGCATCGTCCGGCGCGAGCCGCGTGACGATATCAGCCGCGATCAGCGGAAACATGCCGCCGACCACGACGACGTCACCCCACCAGTTGAGCATCCGCGCCATGGCGCGACCGCCCTCGCCGCCGAACAGCGACGGGCGATCCGGATAAGTATCTTCCAGATAATTGGCGATGGTCCAGGAATCAGCCACTGCTGTTTGGCCGTCGAGCAGCACCGGCACCTTCTCCGAGCCATGCGGGGCGATGGCCGACTTCTCGGTGAAGCGCCAAGGGATGGTTTCAGAGCTTAGCCCCTTGTGCGCCAGCGCCATCCGCGTCCGCCAGCAGAATGGACTAAACGGCCGTGTCGCATCGGTGCCGACGAGTTCATAGAGTTTGAAAGACATGGACCGATCCAACACTTGCGTTTCAACCCTTCACCACACTGGCGGTCTGGCCGAACAGCAGCTTGCGCTCCTCCTCGGTGCGGATCGCCGGCTGGCCGAAGTTCGGATTGATCTCCTTCGCCTTGGCATATGCGCGCTGCGTCGCCGGGCGCGCGGCAATCGTTTCCAGCCATCGCTTGAGATGCGGGAAGTCGTCGATGTTCTGGCCCTGGTTGGCGTAGGGCACCACCCACGGATAGCTGGCCATGTCGGCGACGGAATAGTCGCCGGCGATAAAGGTGCGGTCCGCGAGGCGCTTGTTCAGCACGCCATAGAGCCGGTTGGTCTCGTTGACGTAGCGGTCGATCGCGTAGGGAATCTTTTCCGGTGCATAGTTGCGGAAGTGATGGTTCTGCCCGGCCATCGGGCCGAGCCCGCCCATCTGCCAGAACAGCCATTGCAGCGCATCGAAGCGGCCACGCACATCCGCAGGCAGGAACTGGCCGGTCTTCTCGGCGAGATACAGCAGGATCGCGCCGGATTCGAAAATCGAGATCGGCTTGCCGCCATCCTTCGGCGCATGATCGACGATGGCCGGCATCCGATTGTTCGGCGCGATCGTGAGGAAGTCCGGCTTGAACTGGTCGCCCTTGCCGATATTGACCGGGATAATCGTGTAGGCGAGGCCGGCCTCCTCGAGAAACATCGTGATCTTGTGTCCGTTCGGCGTGGTCCAATAATGCAGATCGATCATATTGCGTCCCTCATTCGCGACGCGCGACGGCGCGCCGCCATATTCATGCATTTGCATGAATATGGGACCATCGCCGCGCCGAAGTCAACGGCCGACTGCGGATAAAGGATATCGCGCCCCAATATCTCCTTGCTGAACCTTCACATCGGGCACGACGACACAACCACCGCGCCACTGTCGCGGATGCCGGAGACGATGCATGGCCTTTTCCATTGACGACCTGAAGGCGGCTGCCGCCGCCGGCATTCTCTCCGACGGCGACCTCGGCCGTCTCACGGCATTCCTCGCAAGCCGCGCACCGGCGAGCCCACCCGCCAAAGCCTTCGACGTTGCGCATCTGCTCTGGTACGCGGGCGCATTGATCGTGATGTCTGCGATGGGCTTGTTCTCGACGCTGGCGTTCTCGCAAATGGGCGGCTGGGCGCTCGCCATCACCGCCGCCGTTTATGCCGTGCTGTTTCTGCTGTCCGGCCATTATCTCTGGAATGCCGGCAACCTGCGCACGCCCGGTGGCTTGTTGATCGCGGTCGCCGTCGTGATGGCGCCACTCGCCGCCTACGGCATTCAGGACGCTCTCAATCTGTGGGGGACGTTCGGCAAGCCCGGCACCACCCACGACTTCTATGTCTGGATCAAAGGAAGCTGGGTGTTCATGGAGCTTGCGGCGATCGCGGCCTCGATCGTCGCGCTGTGGTTCTACCGCTTTCCGTTCATCGTGCTGATTGTCGGCATCGCATTGTGGTTTCTATCGATGGATGTGGTCCCGTGGATCACCGGCTCCCGCTACGGCAACTGGGAAACGGCGCGGCAGGTTTCCATCGTGTTCGGGCTGGCCATGCTCATCGTCGCCTTCGTCGTCAACATCCGGCAGCGCGCGGGCGATTTCGCCTTCTGGCTCTATCTGTTCGGCGTACTGACGTTCTGGGGCGGCATCACCGCGGCATCCGACGGCACGACCGTGCAGAAAGCGCTCTACTGCGCGATGAACATCGGTTTCCTGTTCCTTGCGGTCTATCTCGGGCGGCGCGTGTTCGCGGTATTCGGGACCATCGGCATTGCGATCTATCTCGGCGATCTCGCCGACAAGCTGTTCAAGAACTCGCTGCTGTTTCCGTTCGTGCTGTCGCTGATCGGCATCGGCGTTATTGTCGCCGGTCTCTGGTATTACCGGCGGCAGGCGGTGATCAGCACTTGGTTCGACGGCATCCTGCCGGAGCCGCTGCAACGCTTGCGACCGGCTAACACGACAAAAGCGTGACGCACGCCTCTGGCAACATGCCCCTTAAAGTTTTGGTCTACGGCGCGATTGCACCAGACCGGCGATCGTCGCCACGCAGCCGGACCACCAAGTTTTTACGGACGTCTTTTTCCGCACCGGCGTGTCGGTCATCAATGGCCGCCACGGCGTCGGGCGCGGCAGCGCGCGGTCGCGTTCGAACACGCAGTAGCTGCGCGAGGCGTCGTCCTCCGCATCGTTCTCGTGACGAGCGGTCATCGCGGGTTTCCTTCACGGTTTCCTTGAGGATTTTACCCTTTTATCGCCGCCGGACTCATCCCATATTCCGACGATGGCGAAGAATCCAGACAATCCGAAAAAGCCCGGCAAATCCCCCAAATCGAAGGCCCACCGCCCCGATGTGAAACCGATCGGCCCGGCGCTGGCGGAGCTTTTGAATCCCGCGATCAATCGCGGCGATGCGGGGATGGGCTCGGGCACCGGATTGCAGCCGCCGCCGGACAATTCCTGGGATCGCCGCACCGGCGGCGAGGCCGCCGCGCATCGCGCCCGCGCCTCCACGCGCGGCAAGCGCGACACGATGGCGGAACGGGATACGGGTGCGCAGCAGCCTGATGCGATCCCCCCTTCCTCCGCCGGAGGCGCAAACGGCTTCGAGGAAGCACCGCAGGCCAACTACGGCACCAGCGCCACCATTCCGACGCTCGATCCGGAACTGGCGCGGCAACTCGGCCTGCCGACCGCGGAGGATGACGAGGCGGACCTCGCCCGCCCGCCGCGCAACAAGATGGAAGCGCTCGGCGTGCAGGCGACCGCCGAGGCGCTGGAGAACCTGATCCGCGACGGCCGCCCGGAATTCCGCAAGGACGACGGCTCGCTGAAAGTCTGGACGCCGCATCGCCCACCGCGCCCGGAGAAATCCGAAGGCGGCGTGCGGCTTGAGATCAAATCCGAATACGAGCCGAAGGGCGACCAGCCGACCGCGATCAAGGAACTGGTCGAAGGCATTCAGCGCAACGACCGCACCCAGGTGCTGCTCGGCGTCACCGGCTCCGGCAAGACCTACACCATGGCCAAGGTGATCGAAGCGACGCAGCGCCCGGCGCTGATCCTCGCGCCGAACAAGACCTTGGCGGCGCAGCTTTACGGCGAGTTCAAGAACTTCTTCCCCGACAACGCGGTGGAATACTTCGTCTCGTATTACGACTATTACCAGCCCGAAGCCTACGTGCCGCGCACCGATACCTACATCGAGAAAGATTCCTCGATCAACGAACAGATCGACCGGATGCGCCACTCGGCAACGCGCGCGCTGCTGGAGCGCGACGACGTCATCATCGTGGCGTCGGTGTCGTGCATCTACGGTATCGGCTCGGTCGAGACCTATACCGCGATGACCTTCGCGCTGAAGAAAGGCGAACGCATCGACCAACGGCAGCTGATCGCCGATCTCGTCGCCCTGCAATACAAGCGCACGCAGGCCGATTTCACCCGCGGCACCTTCCGGGTGCGCGGCGACACCATCGACATCTTCCCGGCGCACTACGAGGATCGCGCCTGGCGCGTGAAGATGTTCGGCGATGAGGTCGAGGCGATCGAGGAGTTCGATCCGCTCACCGGCCACAAGAGCGACGAACTCGAATTCATCAAGATCTACGCCAACTCGCACTACGTGACGCCGCGCCCGACGCTGATCCAGGCCATCAAGTCGATCAAGCTCGAATTGAAGCAGCGGCTTGAGCAGTTGCATGCGCAGGGCCGCCTGCTGGAGGCGCAACGCCTCGAACAGCGTACCACCTTCGACATCGAAATGATGGAAGCGACCGGAAGCTGCGCCGGCATCGAGAACTATTCGCGTTATCTCACCGGCCGCCGCCCCGGCGAACCGCCGCCGACACTGTTCGAATACGTGCCCGACAACGCACTGGTATTCGCCGACGAGAGCCACGTCACCGTGCCGCAGATCGGCGGCATGTTCCGTGGCGACTTCCGCCGCAAGGCGACGCTGGCCGAATACGGTTTCCGCCTGCCCTCCTGCATGGACAACCGGCCGCTGCGCTTTGAGGAATGGGACATGATGCGTCCGCAGTCGGTCGCGGTGTCGGCGACGCCGGGCGGCTGGGAAATGAACGAGGCCGGCGGCGTGTTCGTCGAGCAGGTGATCCGCCCCACCGGACTGATCGATCCGCCGGTGCATATCCGTCCGGCGCGCACGCAGGTCGACGATCTTGTCGGCGAGGTGCGCGAGACCGCGCGCAACGGCTATCGCTCGCTGATCACGGTGCTGACCAAGCGGATGGCCGAAGACCTCACCGAATATCTGCACGAGCAAGGCATCCGCGTGCGTTACATGCACTCGGACATCGACACCATCGAGCGCATCGAGATCATCCGCGACCTACGGCTCGGCGCCTTCGATGCGCTGGTCGGCATCAACCTGCTGCGCGAAGGCCTCGACATTCCGGAGTGCGCGCTGGTCGCCATTCTCGATGCCGACAAGGAAGGCTTTTTGCGCAGCGAGACGTCGCTGATCCAGACCATCGGCCGCGCCGCGCGCAACGTCGACGGCAAGGTGATCCTCTACGCCGATCAGATGACCGGTTCGATGGAGCGCGCCATCGCCGAGACCGACCGCCGCCGCGAGAAACAGGTCGCTTACAACACCGAGCACGGCATCACGCCGGCCAGCGTCAAGAAATCGATCGGCGACATTCTCAACAGCGTCTACGAGCGCGACCATGTGCTGGTGGAGATCGGCGACGGCGGCGGCACCGGCTTCACCAACGACGCCATCGCCATCGGTCACAACTTCGAGGCGGTGCTGGCCGACCTCGAAACGCGGATGCGCGAGGCTGCCGCCGATCTGAACTTCGAGGAAGCCGCGCGGCTGCGCGACGAGGTGAAGCGGCTGCGCGCGACGGAGCTTGCGGTGGTGGACGATCCCACCATCAAACAGCGCGGCGTCGCAGCGAAGGCTGGCAGCTACGCTGGCGCGAAGAAATACGGCGACGCGGCCAACCTGCCGGCGCGCCTCGACAAGGCGGCGCAGGGCAAGCCATCCGGCAAGTTCGGCCGGAAATCCTCGTCAGCGGGAGCGACCGGATCTAAGATTCACAAACCTTCGCTCGACGAAATGGGTATCGCCACCTGGCACGAGGTGAAGCCGGATCGAAAGGACGTTGCCCGCCCACGCAAACCGACGCTGGATGAAATGGGTCCCGGCACCGAAAGCCGTATCTACAAGCCGAAATCGATGCGCGAAGGCGGCCAGGAATTCGGCGGCGTGATCAAGGACAGCCCGTCGCCACGCTCATCCGCCGGCGCGCCCGGCAAGCGCGGCGGATGGAAGCGGCGATAACTCACGCCTCTGTCCGCAAACATCCAATAGGCGTAATCCATTTTCGGAGAAGCACAACGTCGCAAGACGAACGCGACCGCGGATTGAACTTGCCAATTCCTCGCCCTATGCAATGATGCAACCGTCTCGACGAAGGTTGGGATGACCTTGTTGGTTGCTGTACTGAGATATTTGCCGCGCGCACCATTTGCTTTGAATGGAGGGCCGCTTGAGCGAATTGGTTCATCCAGCCGCGCCTCATCACCTGCCCTCCTTCATCACGGCTCCAGGCGATACAGACATTTTGATGATTGTGGTCGGCATCATTTTGATCGCCGCCGTTCTTGCCGTCGGCAACATTTACCTGCGACTCCATACGCTGCCCGAGCGGATGGCTCACAGATCGCAGAAGCTGCAATTCGAGATCGTCGCGGTGCTCGGCCTGCTGGCGCTATTCACGCACATCCATCTGTTCTGGGTGGCGGGGCTACTGCTGGCGATGATCGATCTACCGGATTTCGGCACGCCGCTACGCAGCATCGCAGGTTCGGTGGCGAAGATCGCCGGCGTGCCGGCGAATATCGACCAGGAGACACAGACGTCCGAACCAGCACAGAAATTCTCGGCCGATACGGACAAACCTCAAGATTCCGGCAAGGATGACGCAAGCGAGGAGCAGAGCCATGCTTGAAGTGCTGCTGTGCTCGCTGCTGACGATACTTCCCGACTACCTTTATCGGCGCTACGCGCAGGGCAAACGGCTTGGCCGCGAAATCACCTTGTTCTCAGTATGGTTCGAATTGAGATGGGGCATCATCACCTGCCTGATGCTGACGGTCTCCCTGATCACGCTGATCTTCTATTTCCATCCCTCCACCACCACCGCGACGCTGTTCTACAGGACCGTCCCGATCATTCCGGAAGCAACTGGTCGCGTGTCTGAGGTTCATGTCGATTTCAGCGCGCCGGTGAAGAAGGGCGATGTCATCTTCAAGCTCGACAGCACGAAGCAGGAAGCCGCGCTGGAAACCGCCCGCCGCAAGATCGCCGAGGTCGACGCCGCGCTGGTGGCAGCACAGGCGGACGTCGTCAAAGCCGACGGCCAGATTCAGGAAGCCAAAAGTGCTTATCAGCAGGCGACCGACGATCTTGACGTCAAGCGCGAGTTGCAGAAACGAAATCCCGGCATTGTCCCGCAACGTGACATCGAAAAGCTGGAGGTGCTGGCGACCGGGCGGCAGGGCGCGGTCAATGCGGCGACAGCGGCAAAACAATCCGCCGTGGCGCGCGTAACGTCGCTTCTGCCCGCCGAGAAGGCCAGTGCCGAAGCGGCGCTCGCACAGGCACAGGTTGAACTCGACAAAACTTATGTTCGCGCCGGCGTCGACGGGCGCGTCGAGCAATTCTCGCTGCGGCCGGGCGACATCGTCAGTCCGATCATGCGGCCGGCCGGAATCCTGATCCCGGAAGGCGCCGGTCAACGCGTCCTTTCAGCCGGATTCGGCCAGATCGAAGCGCAGGTCATGAAGGTCGGGATGATCGCCGAGGCGACGTGCATTTCGAAGCCGTGGACGATCATTCCGATGGTTGTCGTCAGCGTGCAGAACTATATCGCGGCGGGTCAGTTCCGCGGCGGCGAGCAACTTGTCGAAGCCCAGCAGGTGCTGCGCCCGGGCTCCATCCTCGTGCTGCTCGAGCCGCTTTATAAAGGCGGTCTTCAGGGCGTTACACCCGGGAGCAGTTGCGTCGTCAACGCCTACACCAGCAATCACGACCTGATCGAGTCGAAGGATACCGGCGCCTTCAAGCGCTTCGCCCTTCACGCCGTCGATGCCGTAGGGCTGGTTCACGCGATGCTGCTGCGCATCCAGGCGCTGGTGCTCCCTGTCAAAACGCTTGTCATGAGTGGTCACTAAGGCTGCGCTTTGCTCCATGAACAGCATCGCGGGCGAATTCTCGCGATTGCCACTCCCCCGTCATGCCTGCTACGTGATCGCATTATCGATCCGAGGCGCAGGCGAGGACATTACCCATGGCGGGCACCGATCTGGATGGCATCATCCGCAAGCTGGCGAAGCAGCAGCACAAGAGCCTGACGGCCGCCGTGAAGGCCGGGCGCGATCGCTACCTCGCACTCGCCGGAAAGGCGAAGGATGCCGCCGCAAAGCAGCGCTACCGCCAGATGGCCAAACACGCCATGGAGGAAGGAACGGCGGCGGCGCGGCGCTTGCAGATGTCGGCCGACAACGCCGCCGACAGTTACGCACGCGCCATGCGGAAAGCCACCGAAGCAGCGATGACGCCGAAAGCCGCGCCAGCCAAGCCCGCAGTCAAACCGAAAGCAAAAGCCGAGGGGAAAGACACGGCGGGCAAAGTCAGGTCGGGTAAGGCGCAGTCCGGCAAAGCAAAGTCGGGTAAGACAAAGGCCTGACCTCACACTGCACCGCAAGCACTCACGCGCGCGTTACGCGCCGCGCTATCGGTGCGCATCGTGAAACCGGGTTGTCGGCGCAACGCCAACCCTGCGCGTGATCTCTGCTTGCACCGCCGTCGTTTTCGTTGACAATGTCATTGATCGAGCGACGAAGGAGGCTTGCATGGGGAGCGACAGCAACAAGCAATGCATCCTTGATTTCCTACAGGCGTTCTATGCCGGCGATGCCGCAGCGGCGATGGCCTGTTGCGACGACGAAATCGACACCATCACCTATGCGCCGGTCGATCTATTCCCGCATCTCGGCCACAAGCACGGTAGAGCCTGGGTCGCGGAAGCCATCGCGATCCAGCAGCAGCGCTACGCGCTCCGAAAGCACGACGTGATCTTCATCGCGGCGGAGGACAGCAAAGTCGCCGTCATGACGCACTGTGCGCTGACCAAGCGGAACGACGGACGCGTCGTGCAATTCACGGAAGCGGCGTTCTTCACGCTGCACGACGGGCGCATCGCTCAGCATCGTGCCTTTTTCGATTCGTTCGATCTGGTGCAGCAGGTTCTGGGGCACGACCTGGCCGATGAGTTCGCCACCAGCGTACGCGGTGCCATGGAGCGTTAAGGCGGCATCCGCCGACAACCGCATACCCACCTGATTGTATCCACGCCTGAGTGCACGCAATCTTGCAATTGTGCGCTGCAAAAACGGGCATTGCATTTGCCGCCATTCGGGATATTTGCGCGTGCAAATGAAGGAGCCAGCCTGTCGGCCGCCCGTAACAACGCGCGGTCGTCGGCTGGCTTTCCTATTGCAGCTTAAATTTTTGGATCAACCGCCATGACCGAACACAGTCTCTGGCGTTTCTCGCGCGCGATGCTTCGCGCCATTAACGAACGCCAACCCGCTGAACTTGAAGCCTTAATCGATGACGACGTCGAGTGGACCGTTTACGGTCCCGTCGACATGTTTACATTCCTCGGCGCCCGCCGGGGCAAGGCCGCCGTTCTCGACGTCTGCCGGCAAATCGCCGACAATGTCCGGATTCACCGCTTTGACCGCGAATCCATCATGTTGAGCGAGGATTCGGCGGCATCGATGATGCGCTACTCCCTCACCGCCCTCGACTCCAATCGGCCGATCAGCTTGCGGATCGCCAACTTCGCCCAGTTCAAGGCCGGTCGCCTGCTCAACATGCGGGTACTGATCGACACCTTCGACCTGATCGAACAGGCGCTGGGTGCTCCAATCCATCTGCCGAAGATCGCCTGACCGGCGGCAGGCAACAAAAAGCCAGCCATCCTCCCTTCGCAAACGACCTGTGCCGGGGTCGCAAGACGGCCACCAGCACGGGGGCGTTTGCGTGATTTAACCCGGTTTTAACGGCAAATAGGCGATTCATGCCCTAGATCGGCCCCGATCCCGACAAGATCGGCTGTATTGATGGCCAGTCATCGTGCGGGGGACATCCGCGCTCGCGTCACGCGAAAGGGAACGGCAGATGAACGCAACTTCGCCCGAGAAAACCGAATCCACCGAAACCGACGAGAACCTCGCGGCAGTCTCCGATGTCGAAGCCGGCATCCGTGATTTCGTCCGCAACGACGTCGCCTATCTGCGCCGTCCCGGCGCCGGCATGGCCAGCAGCGAGCCAGCGCTCGATACCAACGCAGAGGCTACCGTCAGCAGCGTCAACTCGCTGATCCAACGCGTCGCCGGCACCTCGTTGGCCGAGATCGAGCGTCTGATCACCGAGCTGGAAGGCTTGCGCGATCTGCTGCACTCCGAGGGCCAGCGCGTCCAGCGTGAAATCTCCGGCTATGCCCAGCTCAGCCAAGCCGCCATGAAGTCGACGCGGATCATTTCCGAGAACGTCGCCCAGTGGAAAAAGGCCGCCGAGAATCTGCGGCACGAGTAAGGCTCAGATCGGCTCGGGCGGCGCTTAGGCGCCGACCGAGCGCCGCGGCACGAAGGCCGTGGCGAGAAACGAATAGACCGCCTCGCCGCGTTGATTGACGCCGAGATTGCGCGCCTGGACGATTCCCCACTCCGGGCGCTTTTCCGATATCCGCAGCGACTCCACCACGCTGCCAAAAGTGATGGTGTCGCCGGCGAGCACCGGCTTGAGCCACTTCAATTCGCGAAAACCGGGCGACGGTCCCCACACCGCAGGCGTCTCTCCGGCCGCGCGCATCGCCGCTGCTTCTTCCTTGCCCTTGGCCACCAGCAGTTTCATACACACCGAACCGACGTGCCAGCCGGACGCGGCCAAGCCGCCGAACAGCGAGTTGCGGCCGGCTTCCTCGTCGAGATGGAATGGCTGCGGATCGAACTGACGCGCGAACGCCTTGATGTTGTCGGGCGTGAACGTGAACGAGCCCAACTCGCGGCGCTGGCCGACGGCGATGTCCTCAAAAAATTCCATGCGCAGTCCTCAACCTGCCGCCGCCGCGACGTTGCGACGTTTCACCATGATCGGCGATGTCGCCTCCAACAGCACCTGACCGGCCGCGTTGCGCACCTGCATCCTGAAGGTGACGATGCCGAGATCGGGCCGGCTGCGCGACACCCGCGCGTCCTTGACCTCGACGTCGAGCGTGAGATCGTCGCCCGGTCGCAGCGGTGACAACCAGCGCAACTCGTCGACGCCGGGAGAGCCGAGCGAGGCCGTGCGCCCAATGAACCCATCGAACAGCATTCGCATCATCAACGACCCGAGATGCCAACCCGAACCCGAAAGCCCGCGCAACATCGACTTGCTGGCAGCCTCCTCATCGAGATGCATCGGCTGCGGATCGAATTCGGCGGCAAAGGCAAGAATTTCTTCCCGCGTCACGTGACGCGGGCCAAATGTCCCGAAGTGACCGGGCGGGAAGTCTTCGAATGTCAGGGTCATATTGTTGATCGCTGGTGGGATGCCCGATTGTGGCCGCTATTTGCAGCAATCACAAGTCTGCCTGCGGTGCGAGCCTCAATCCTGCCGCATGTTACGTCCGACGTCGGAGCCTGCCGCGGACCGAATTTTGCCGACATGCCCCGGACGGCTGGCTATCGCGTTCAGCGCGGCTGGTTTCCTTCAGAATCAAAAAGGGCCATTGCCCGCGACCGGAATTTCGGCACGGACGAAATTCGACAAAGCTGCGACGGCCATTGGCCGCGCGTGACGCAACAGGAGAACGACGATGTTCGAATTCCGGGATCTGTTCCAATGGGACCGCTTCATCACGCCCGGCATCATCAAGACATTCTACTGGCTGGTGATCGGTCTCGTCATCCTGTTCGGAATTTCCGGCGTCTTCTCCGGCCTCGCGGCGATGGCGGTCAGCCCGTTCGCCGGCGTCATCGTCGTGCTCTACAGCCTCGCCGGCATCGTCGTCGGGATCATCTTCTCGCGCATCGCAGCGGAATTCGTGTTGATCATCTTCCGCATCAACGAGCACCTCGGCGCCATCCGCGATCAGGGCCAGCAGCGCTAGCGGTTTCAGAGGTCATCGCCAGCTTTAGTCGTCATTGCGAGCGAATCAGCGCTTCCGATACTTAGTTGTTGAATCGGAAGTGCATCACGTCGCCATCCGCGACCACGTATTCCTTGCCCTCTAACCGCAACTTGCCGGCATCACGCGCGCCGGCTTCACCGTTCAGCGTCACATAATCGTCGAAGGCGATGGTTTCGGCACGGATGAAACCCTTCTCGAAATCGGTGTGAATAACGCCCGCCGCCGCTGGCGCCTTGGTGCCCTTGGTGATGGTCCAGGCGCGCGCTTCCTTCGGCCCCACCGTGAAGTAGGTGATGAGGTGCAACAGCTCGTAGCCGGCGCGGATCAGCCGGTCGAGGCCGGCTTCCTCAAGCTCCAGCGTTTCGAGAAAATCGACGCGCTCGGCACGTGACAGCGTCGCGATCTCGGACTCGATCTTCGCCGAAATGACGACGGCGACCGCCCCTTCCTTCTTCGCATGATCGAATACAGCCTGCGAGAAGCCGTTGCCGTTGGCGGCCGCGCTCTCCTCGACGTTGCAGACGTAAAGCACCGGCTTCGAACTCAACAGGCCGAGCATCCGGAAAGCGCGTTCTTCCTCCGGCTTGCGCTCGAGGAAACGCGCCGGCTTGCCGTCACGCAACAATTTCAGCGCGCGCTCGACCAGATCGAGTTGCTCCTTCGAATCCTTGTCGCCGCCCTTGGCCTTCTTCGACAGATTATCGACGCGCTTCTCGAGGCTTTCGAGATCGGCCAGCATCAACTCGGTTTCGATGGTCTCGATATCCGCTAAGGGCGCGATCTTGCCTTCGACGTGAGTGATGTCGGAATCTTCAAAGCAACGCACAACATGCGCCACCGCGTCCACTTCGCGGATGTTGGCGAGAAACTGGTTGCCGAGCCCCTCGCCTTTCGACGCGCCCTTCACCAGTCCGGCGATATCCACGAAGGTCAGTTGCGTCGGAATGATCTGCTGCGATTTGGCAATCGCCGACAGCTTGTCGAGCCGCGAATCCGGCACTGCCACCGCGCCGACATTGGGCTCAATGGTGCAGAACGGATAGTTCGCCGCCTGCGCCGCCGCCGTTTCCGTCAGCGCGTTGAACAGGGTGGACTTGCCGACGTTCGGCAGCCCGACGATGCCGCATTTGAAACCCATGGTATCCTCAATCGCTGACTGCGTCATGCACGGGCCCAACCCGCGCATCCATCTTCCGAGAAAGAATGGATCGCCGGATCAAGTCCGGCGATGACGCCGGTGATTATTTGGCGCCGTTGCCATCGCCCTCAGCCTTCTCCGCGCCAAACCCTTTGGCCTGCATCGCCAGATGCACCTTGTTCTGGAACGTCGCATCCTTGCCTGACGCCAATAACGCTGCGTTGTCGGCGACGATGTCGCACAACGCCTCGAAACGCGGCCGTTCCGCCTTGGCGAAATCGTTCAGCACGTAGGCGTGAACCAGATCCTTCACGCCGGGGTGCCCGATACCCATCCGCACCCGACGATAATCGTTGCCCGCATGTGCGGAGATCGAGCGCAGACCGTTGTGTCCCGCGATGCCGCCGCCGACTTTGACGCGTATCTTGCCGGGCGGCAGTTCGAGTTCGTCGTGAAACACGCTGATATCGCCCAGCGCCAGCTTGAAGAAGTGCATGGCCTCGCCGACCGCGCGACCGGACTCGTTCATGTAGGTCGTGGGCTTGAGCAGCACGACGCGCTCGCCGTCGAGCGTGCCTTCCGAGGTCTCGCCCTGAAAGCGACGGCGCCACGGTGCAAAACCGTGACGCCGCGCCATCACATCCAGTGCGATGAAGCCAATGTTGTGCCGGTTGCCCTGATACTTCGTGCCAGGATTGCCGAGTCCAACAAACAGCCGCATGACGCGGTATCCCGCGCCTGACCGTTACTTCTTCTTGTCGCCGGCCGGGGCCTTCGCGGCGGCCGGAGCCTTCGCAGCGGCCGGAGCGGCGGCGCCGGCGGCCGGAGCGGCAGCCGCACCAGCGGCGGGCGCAGCACCAGCGGCAGCGGCCTTCTGCTCTTCGTTGTAGCCCGACGGCGGCACGATGGTGACGAGCGTGGCATCTTCACGCGTGATCAGCCGCACGTTGGCCGGCAGCTTGATAGTGGTGAGGTGCAACGAACCGTTGATGTCGAGCGCGCCGACGTCCGCTTCGAGATACTGCGGAATATTGTCGGCCGGCACCTCGAGATCGACGGTGTGCGTCACGATGTTGACGGTGCCACCGCGCTTCACGCCCGGCGCGGTTTCGGCGTTCAGCACATGCAGCGGAACGCTGACGCGGATCTTCGAGCCTTGGCCCAGCCGCAGGAAGTCCACATGCAGCGGGAAGTCGCGCACCGGATCGAGGCTGAAGTCGCGCGGAATCACGCGATGCTTCTTGCCGTCCAGCACGATGTCGTGAATCGTGGTCAGGAAGCGGCCGGCCTGCAAGCGCAGACGCAGTTCCTTGTCATCCAGCGAAACGGTCAGCGGGGGCTCGTTATTGCCGTAGATCACGGCCGGAACCCGGCCTGCGCGACGTTCTGCCCGAGCGGCCCCCTTGCCGGCCTTCGGACGAGCGGTCGCCTTCAATTCCTTGACGGTCGCCATTGTGTAAATCCTTGTTTTCTAAAAGTTAAAGGCCGCTAAGCGGCCTGTTTTGCTGTCGCGGCAAGCCTCCAGGGGTGCAGGGGCCGCAGACATGCCCGGGCTTTTAGCGCCAAAGCCCCGAAAAGACAAGGAAATGGCCGGACTTTTCTCGCCCGGCCATCGGAGACAGACCTGTGAGGCGGCTCTAATTCGAGCCGGACTCGATTTTGGCTTCCAGCGCCGTGATCCGCGCTTTCAGCGCTTCGTTCTCCTCGCGCGCCAGCCGCGCCATTTCCTTCACCGCCTCGAAGTCCTCGCGCTTGACGATGTCGAGGTCGCGCAGAATCCGCTCGGCCTGGTTGCGGACGACGGCATCGACCTCGCGCTTGACGCCCTGTGCGGCACCGGCGGCATCGTTCATCAGCCGGCCGATCTCGTCGAAGAAACGATTGCTGGTCTGGGTCATCTCAAAATTCTCCCGCGATCCGCCAAGGGACATTGTGCCATTCACAATGGCGATCACGCGCGTTCACTTCAAGCCTCACGACCGCAGATGGCAGTCGCCCGCGCCTTGCCACGGTCGGCTTTCCTTGCGATCTTGCCGCAACCACACTTCTCCCGAGAAAAGAATCCGTCATGATCGACCAGCAGATCGACATCGCGACCAAGGATGGCCGGATGACGACATTCATCACCCATCCCGAACGTGACGGTCCGCATCCGGTGGTGCTGTTCTTCATGGATGCGCCGGGCATTCGCGAGGAGTTGCGCGACATGGCGCGCCGGCTCGCCACCGCCGGCTACTACGTGATGCTGCCGAATCTTTACTACCGCTCGGGCGAGATGGAGCTTGGCCCGATTCCCCGCGAGGAGGATGCGCCGCTCCGCAAGAAAATGTTCGACCTGATGTATTCGATCGACATTCCGCGGGTCATGCAGGATGCCCGCGCATTGCTCGATTTCGCCGCCACCCAGCCCGCGGCCGGCAAGGGCCGGGCCGGCGTCATGGGCTATTGCATGAGCGGATGCTACGCGATCAATGCCGCCGCCAATTTCCCCGATCGTATCGCTGCCGCCGCGTCGCTTTACGGCACGCACCTGATGACCAACCAGCCCGACAGTCCGCATGTGGTCGCCAAAAAGGCCAAGGCCGAACTGTACTTCGCCTGCGCCGAAGTCGACCGCTGGGCACCGATGGAAATGATCGCGCCGTTGCGCGAGGCGCTGGCTGCGGACGGCGTCAACGCCGAGGTCGAACTCTATCCCGGCACCCATCACGGCTTCGCTTTTCCGGCGCGGCCGGACTATCACAAGGCCGCCGCCGAACGACATTGGGAACGGCTGCACGCGCTGTTCCGCCGCCATCTGCAATCCTGACCGACGCGTCGATGCCTCCACTGACCATCGCCTTTCCTGTTTTCAATCCGATCGCGATCTCGATCGGGCCGTTCGCCATCCGCTGGTATGCATTGGCCTATATCGGCGGCATCGTGATCGGCTGGATCTATGCGCGCGCGGTCATCCGCCGTCCGCAACTGTGGGGCGGACAATCGCCGATCACGCTGATCCAGTTGGACGACTTCATTCTATGGGTGACGCTCGGCATCATTCTCGGCGGTCGCACCGGCTACGTACTGTTCTACAATCTCGATTTCTTCATGCAGCATCCGGTGAAGATCTTCGAATTGTGGGAAGGCGGCATGTCGTTCCACGGCGGCTTCCTCGGCTGCGTCGTCGCGGTGATGGCGTTCGGCTGGAAGCGTAATGTCTCGATCCTCTCGCTCGGCGACATCACCTGCGCGGTCGGACCGATCGGACTGTTCCTCGGGCGCATCGCCAACTTCATCAACAGCGAGTTGTGGGGCCGCCCTGCCGACCCCAGCCTGCCGTGGGCGATGGTGTTTCCCAACGGCGGACCGCTGCCGCGCCATCCCAGCCAACTCTATGAGGCCGGCCTTGAAGGCCTCGCGCTATTCATCATTCTCGCGCTGATGATCCGCGCCGGCGCGTTGAAACGGCCCGGATTGATCCTCGGCAGCTTCATCACGCTCTATGGCCTCGCGCGCATCACTGGCGAATTCTTCCGCGAACCCGATCCGCAACTCGGCTTCCTGTGGGGCGGATTGACCATGGGCATGTTGCTGTCGGTGCCAATGGTGCTGGCCGGCATCGCCATCATCGTCACCGCCCTGCGGCGCAAGCCGCAGTCGCAAACCACCGCGCGAGGTGCGCCGTGATCGACGGGTCTCCGCTTCACCACGAGATCGCCAAGCTGATCGCCACCGCCGGGCCAATGCCGGTGTGGCGCTACATGCAGTTGTGCCTGACGCATCCGCGCTACGGCTACTACATCGCGCATGACCCGCTCGGCCGCGAGGGCGATTTCATCACCGCGCCGGAAGTCAGCCAGATGTTCGGCGAGTTGCTCGGGCTGTGGGCCGCCTCGGTGTGGCGCGAGATGGGATCGCCGGCGACGTTGCACCTGATCGAACTCGGCCCCGGACGCGGCACCATGATGGCGGACGCGTTGCGCGCGCTGCACGTGCTGCCGCCGCTGCATGACGCTCTCAGCATTCATATGGTCGAGATCAATCCGGTGCTGCGCGACCAGCAACGCGCCACCCTCGCCGGCGTCCACAACGCGCACTGGCACAATTCGCTCGATGACGTGCCGCGCGGGCCCTCGATCATTCTCGCCAACGAATATATCGACGCGCTGCCGATCCATCAGATGGTGAAGCGCGACGACGGCTGGCACGAGCGCACCGTCGAACTCGACGCCGCCGGCAAGCTGGTCTTCGGCGTCGCACCGGAGCCGACCCCGCGCTTCGAGGTGCTGCTGCCGCCGCTGGTGCGCGCCGCGCCGGTCGGCGCCATCTTCGAATGGCGGCCCGACAGCGAGATCATGGCGCTGGCGACACGGCTGCGCGAAACCGGCGGCGCGGCGCTGATCGTCGACTACGGCCATGTCCGCAGCGATGCCGGCGACACCTTGCAAGCCATCGCGCGGCATTCCTTCGCCGATCCGTTACAGAATGCAGGCGAAGCCGACGTGACCGCCCATGTCGATTTCCAGGCCCTGGCTCGCGCGGCTGAAGATGTCGGCGCTTGTGTCCACGGCCCGGTGACGCAGGGCGAATTCCTGCAACGGCTCGGGATCGAGGCGCGTGCCAACTCGTTGAAGGCCAAGGCAAGCGAAGACGTGGCCGAAGGCATCGAGACCGCGAAAGCCCGCCTGATCGGCGGCGGGCGCGGCGGCATGGGTGCGATGTTCAAGGTGCTGGCGATCTCCGATCCGTCGTTGCCCATGCTGGTCGGATTCGCCGACGAAGACCCTGCTGCCGGAGCCGCGCCATGATGCTCGCCTCATCTCTGCTCGCTGCCGTCCCGAACCTGCGCCACGCCTTCTTCACCCGCGAGGGCGGCGTCTCGGACGGCATCTATGCCAGCCTCAACGGCGGGCTTGGCTCGCGCGACAACGCAGATCATGTCCGCGAAAACCGTGCGCGCATGGCGGCGGTCATGAATGTCGCCCCCGACAATTTCCTCACCGCCTATCAGGTGCATTCGCCGGACGTCGCCGTTGCGGAGGCGGCGTGGGATTCGGCCACCCGCCCCCACGCCGATGCTATCGTCACCCGCATCCCTGATCTCG
This sequence comes from Hyphomicrobiales bacterium, assembly GCA_017305555.1. Classification (GTDB taxonomy): domain Bacteria; phylum Pseudomonadota; class Alphaproteobacteria; order Rhizobiales; family Xanthobacteraceae; genus 62-47. The sequence goes on from JAFKKM010000045.1 coordinate 43,034, forward strand.
CCATCGGCATCACCACGGCCGATTGCGGACCGGTGCTGTTCGCCGATCCGAAAGCGGGTGTAATCGGCGCAGCACACGCCGGCTGGAAAGGCGCGCTGACCGGCGTGCTGGAATCGACCATCAGTGCGATGGAGAAGCTCGGCGCCGACCGCAACGGCGTCATCGCCGCCATCGGCCCGCTGATCCGCCAGCGTAGCTACGAAGTCGGCGCGGAGTTCGTCGAGCGCTTCACCGCCGCCGATCCCGGCCATGCGGCGTTCTTCATCGCTTCCGAGCGCGACGGCCATGCGATGTTCGATCTCGCGGGCTTCATCCGCGCCCGGCTGGAACAGGCCGGCGTGCTGATGATCGACGATCTCGGCAACGACACCTATACCGACGACCGCTTCTTCAGCTACCGGCGCTCGGTACATCGCAAGGAACCGGACTACGGCCGGCACATCCACGCCATCGCTTTATCCAACGACTGAAAGCGTTTTCAAGCGAAGTGGACACCCGTTCGTGTGAAGAAAACGCGCCAAGCCAAAATGGTCGCGCGCTCAATTTGACGCAAATCGTGCCATACGCGGGGTGAGTTCGCTCACCCTTCGCGGCCTTTGATGGCCTCTGCCCTAGACCTTAACGGATTTTAACGATATCGGTGCGGGGTCCGACGCGGATGCGGCGGGCGACGTCGCGAGCCAGGATACCGGTACCGATCCCGATGCCCCTTACCCGCAGCCCATCCGTCCGCACCCTGTGGCGCACCGCGCTGGTTCTGGCGCTGGGAAGCGCTTTGGCCGGTTGCGTCAGCGACGGTCAGGGGCCGGTGGCGTCGCAATCCACACCGAGCGGCGCGACGGTGGCGTTCGAATCCATCGACGGCCCGCCGCCGCAGGTGTTCGACCGCATGGTCAATATCCTCGACAGCGAAGCGCAACTGCGCAATGTCGCCGTCGTCTCCCGCAAGACCTCGGCCGCCTACCGCGTGCGCAGCTACCTGGCCGCGCAGACCATTCGCGGGCAAACCTCGATCGACTGGGTCTGGGACGTCTACGACCGCGACCAGCGGCGCGCCCTGCGCCTCGCCGGGACCGAGCCGGTAGCCAAGGCTGGCGGCGACGCCTGGGCAGCCGCCGACGACCTGACCTTGCGGCGGATCGCGCAGGCCGGCTTGAGCGGCCTCAGCGCCGTGACCGGCGGCAGCGCCGTGCCTGTCGAGACGTCACCCGCCGCCCCGCCACCGCAGCAGTCGAACGGCCCGGCCATCGCGACGAACGATGCTCCCGCCAGCAGCGCGCTCAGCTTCGCCAGCATGGACGACGGTGCATCGGTGCCCCAACGCTGATTTAACCCCCGAAAAAGCGTTCACGATGGGTTGCCATCGCCGGGCTCGCCTTGATATCACCACGCCCGTCACCCGTGCGCCACATGTCCAGGGCGTCAGTTCGATAGGTAGCCGATATGCTGAACGTTGTGTCCACCAAGACCGGGGGAAAAGCGACGATGTCGGCCAAGAACGGGGCGATCAAGTTGGTCGCCGGCAACTCCAATCCGGCGCTGGCGCAGCAGGTTTCTGCCGCTCTCGACATCCCGCTGACCAAGGCCAGCGTCCGGCGCTTCGCCGATATGGAGATCTTCGTCGAGATCCTTGAGAACGTGCGCGGCTCCGACGTCTTCGTGATCCAGTCGACCTCCTATCCGGCCAACGACCACCTGATGGAGCTCCTGATCATCATCGATGCGCTGCGCCGTGCCTCGGCGCGCCGCATCACTGCGGTGGTTCCGTATTTCGGTTATGCTCGGCAGGACCGCAAGGTCGGCTCGCGCGCGCCGATTTCCGCCAAGCTGGTCGCCAACCTGATCACCCACGCCGGAGCTGACCGCGTGATGACACTCGACCTGCACGCCGGGCAGATTCAGGGCTTCTTCGATATCCCGACCGATAACCTTTATGCCTCGCCGGTGATGGTGCGTGACATCCGCGAGAAGTTCGACCTCGCCAACGTAATGGTGGTGTCGCCCGACGTCGGCGGCGTGGTGCGCGCACGCGGTCTCGCCAAGCGCATCAACGCGCCGCTGGCCATCATCGACAAGCGCCGCGAGCGCGCCGGCGAATCCGAAGTGATGAACGTGATCGGCGACGTCGCCGGCTTCACCTGCATCCTGATCGACGACATCGTCGATTCCGGCGGCACTCTGGTGAACGCTGCCGACGCGCTGCTCGCCAACGGCGCCAAGGAAGTCTACGCCTATCTCACTCACGGCGTGCTCTCGGGCGGCGCTACCGCGCGTGTCGCCAACTCCCGGCTCAAGGAGATGGTGATCACCGACTCGATCCAGCCGACCGATGCGGTGCTGGCGGTGAAGAACATCCGCGTGGTGCCGATCGCGCCGCTGATCGCCGAAGCGATCAGCCGCACCGCCGCGGAAGAATCCGTCTCCAGCCTGTTCGACTGATCCCGCCCGAACCCCGCAAGCGCATCGTCAATGCGCCGCGGGATTCTTGCGGCGAACTTATGGCATCCCCGCCGCGACCTGCCCGCCCAATCGCTCGAGCGCATGAAGCGTGTTGGCGCAGGCTTCCGCGACCTCGATCCCCTTGATCGCGAAGTGCTTGCGGAAGAATTCGAAGTGCGTCGCGTGCTCGTGGAATTGCTGCGGCGTCAGTACCGCCGAAAACACCGGCACCTCGGTGCGCAACTGCACGTCCATCAATGCATTGATGACGGTGCCGGCGACGAAGTCGTGGCGATAGATGCCGCCGTCGACCACCAGCCCGGCGGCGACGATGCCGGTGTAACGGCGGGTCTTCGCCAGCAGTTGCGCGTGCAGCGGAATCTCGAACGCGCCGGGCACCTCGAACAGATCGACCTGCGACGGCGCAATGCCGCGCACCTCGATCTCCTGAAGAAACGCGACGCGACACTCGGCGACGATCTCGCGATGCCAGCACGATTGCACGAAGGCGATGCGCTGCGGCTTGGTGAAACGGATCGGTTCGACGGTGACGCCAGGCGGCACGCGAGAAGAAGCGGCATTCACGGCCGCATCGGTGGTTTCGGAGATTGTGGAAGTGGAGTCTGACAACATCTGATTCATGGCTTTCCTCAGTTTAAGGACCAGAATCAGGGCATACGGACCGCCGGCCGCGCGCAAACGCGGCCTTCGGGAACCCGCTCTCTTTCATCCGGACTATGACCGTCGGCTTCGGAATCGCACCGAATCTGCTGACCCTCCCTCACCGAGGCGAAGAAGGCGCTCGCGGGCTTAAGGTACGTATACCTTTTAAGGAACGTAGACCTCTTACCGCCGGTGGGGACTTTCACCCCGCCCTGAGAACTACCGCCCCGATTGGAGCGGCACCGCAAATATGCCGGACGCATCCCGCCGCTGCAAGCCATCCGCCATGGGTGGGCTGCATGGCTCCCACGCCGGGCGTCATGGCCTTGCCGGAGCCCGATCCGAATCCGATACCGCCCGCGGCAGGACTCGCATCGCGAGAATCCACCTCGCAGACTCGCACGCCGCGAATCCGATTCCGTTTTGTTCTCAACACCGAACCGTCGCTCGCGATGATCTGTGGACGAGCCACCCTTTGCCTGTGGATGGAGTCCGCGTGCCGTTGCGCGGATTCGGCAAATCACATCACTTGATCCTCGCGCACCTGAGCGAAGTCATTTCATTCCTTCACGGCGCGCGACATGCAGCGATGCGTCAGGCTCAGTGCCTATTGTCCTGCCGCGTGCGTATCACAACAAACAACAGCAAGGTCGAGACGGCATGTCCCTCCTCGAAGGCACGTTCGAGTCCCGAAACAGTCCGCTGGAAGTGATCGAGGAGATCGCCGCCACCCACGACTGGTCGTTCGAGCGTTCGGGCGAAGACGAGATCACCATCGTCACGCAGGGGGCATGGACGGACTACCAACTCTCCTTCACCTGGATGAACGAGATCGAGGCGCTGCATCTGGCTTGCGCCTTCGACATGAAGATTCCTGTCGCACGGCGCGGCGAAGTGCAGAAGCTTGTCGCCGCGATCAACGAACAGCTCTGGGTCGGGCATTTCGATATCTGGGTGCAGACCGGCACCATCATGTATCGTCAGGCGCTGCTGCTGCCCGATGGGCTGACGGCATCGAGCGCGCAATGCGAGGCGATGCTGTCCGGCGCTATCGGCGGGTGCGAGCGCTACTATCCGGCGCTGCAATTCGTCGTGTGGGCCGGCAAGTCCGCCGCCGAAGCCATGAGCGCGGCGATGTTCGATACCGAGGGCGAAGCGTAAGTTCTCGCGCTATTGCGAACGCATTCCGCAGCGCTTGTTGCCGACATCCGCATGACATACAAAGCCAGCCGTGATGGGTCCCTGCCTTCGCAGGGACGACGCAGGTAATTGTCCCATGGCTTCATCAGACGCATCAAATCCGCTGGCGCGAATTCACGGCACCGTCGTCCTCGCCGGCGCCGGCAAGATGGGCGGTGCGCTGCTCACCGGCTGGCTCGCGCAAGGGCTCGATCCCGCCCGCGTCGTGATCATCGATCCGCATGTGTCGGACGATATCCGCGCGTTGGCTGCGAAGGGCGTCCGCCTCAATCCCGCGCCGTCGGACATCGAAGCAGCCGATGCGCTGGTGCTCGCGGTCAAGCCGCAGATGTTTCACGAGGCCGCCGCAACGCTGAAGTCGTTCGTGTGGCCTTCGACACTGGTGGTGTCGATCATGGCCGGCACCACCATCAAAGCCATCAGCGGCGCGTGCGGCGGCAACGTGGTGCGCGCGATGCCGAACACCCCGGCCGCAATTGGCCGCGGCATCACCGTCGCGGTGCCGGACAAATCGGTCGGCGCCGGCCAGCGCACCATCGCCGATGCACTGCTCGCCGCCACCGGCAAGATCGAGTGGCTCGACGACGAAACGCTGATGGACGCGGTAACGGCGGTGTCCGGCTCGGGCCCGGCCTACGTATTTCTACTGGCGGAAGAATTGGCCCGCGCCGGCATCGCAGCGGGGTTGCCGGCGGAGCTGGCGGCAAAGCTCGCGCGCGAAACCGTCGCCGGTTCCGGTGAGTTGCTCTACCGCTCCGATCTCGATGCCGCGACGTTGCGCCAGAACGTCACCTCGCCCGGCGGCACCACCGCCGCCGCGCTTGGCGTACTGATGGGCGACGATGGCTTCAAGCCGCTGCTGGAGCGCGCGGTGGCTGCGGCGACGAAGCGTTCGAAGGAATTGGCGAAGTAATTACGAAGACGCTTGCCGAGATATTGGACGGTAAAGCCCCTTCATTTCGTCATGG
>JAFKKM010000046.1 GCA_017305555.1 Hyphomicrobiales bacterium
GAGTGGCTGAAGGCGGCGGTTTGCTAAACCGTTATAGGGTTGTAAAGCCCTATCGAGGGTTCGAATCCCTCTGTCTCCGCCACCCTGCGCCTTCGGCTTCGGGTGGCAGGCCACCTGAAGCCGAAGGCACAGGGTGATCTCCCGAAGCGGCAAAGCCGCGCAGGGAGACCGGTAACGCTCCATGTGGTACGTCTATTTTCTTGAGTTGAGCAATCGCGACATCTACGTCGGCTCGACGAACGACCTGCGGCGACGTTTCGCCTCGCATCAAGCCGGGCACGTTCTCTCGACCAGGGCAAATCTAGCGGCGATCCTGAAGTCCTATGTCGCCGTGGAGACGGAAGACCACGCGAGAGAGCTTGAAACCTATTTCAAATCCGGTTCCGGAAAAGCCGTTGCTCTCAAGCGTCTCATCCGGAGAAACTCGCCTGTCCGATAGCTTGAGAGCGCCATAGCGTGGATTGCGCGTAGCCCGCACACCCCGGCGGCTACCATTTCCGAACCGACCCGCCCTCTCAATGCATCGCGACCCAGGCGCGGGCATCACGCTGCGCGGCGGCGATCTCGACGTCGGACATCATCTCCGCCACCTCGCGCCGCAACTGCACCGCATCGACGCGGCCCTTGAGCGCGGCGAGATTGAACCACTTGTGCGCGGCGACGAGATCGACCAGGCCGCCCCGCCCGCTCGCCCAATATAGTCCGCGTTCAAACAGCGCATCCGGGATCGCGGTGTCGTTCACCGGCTTTGCCGCGTCCAGATCGATCGTTCCGTGAAACATGACCTTTGACCTTTTTGTTGGTAGCCGCCCTGCTCCGAGCGCGGCCTCCTGTCCAATCGTGTCGTTCGACAATCTTCCCAACCGCCATTGTTCGGCGTGTTGGGGTGACTATGACCGGTCAAATTTGAAGGGCAGTTTAAGTATCGCGATGAACGGAATCTGAACGCCGCGGCGCGGCCATTGCGGGCGAATCGCGGAAAGGCCCGTCATTCACGGACTTCCCCGATTCATGAATCGCGGATTTACGCTGTCGCTTGGCAAAGCGATAACCATCGTCGCAAGGCGCGATGAAAGGAACCGGCATCGCGACACGATGCGGCAGGACGACAATCATTGCGAATGAAGCTATGGGGGAGAGCCGGACGCGGCACGTCAAGCAGGGGCACCGGCAAAAAAACGAGGGCGTCGGCGAACACGTCAGGGTCGAAGTTCACCGCGGCGAAGCCGCTTGTGACTGTGGAGACGCGATCTCCACGCCGTAAGAAGAATGTCTCGTTGCCGAACCACTCTTCTGCCGGATCACCTGCCGGGCGCATGAGCGACCCGTCCAACGATCCGACCGACTGACCTGATGTCTCGCCGACACCCTCTTTCGTCGACCAGAGCTTCCAACCGGATCCGCTTTACAGCGGAGGGCAAACTGGCGGCTCGTGTGACGTCGCCGGCAAAGTTCGCCGGCAATTCTTCCAGAAGCAAACTTACTTCTTCTTGGCGGTCTTCTTCTTGGCGACCTTGCGGGTCTTCTTCGCGGTCTTCTTCGCCGCGGTCTTCGTCGCCTTCTTGACCTTCTTCACAGTCTTCTTGGCTTTCGCCTTCTTCGCCTTCTTAGCCATGTTGCCCTCCTGATTAGTGAGATGGCTTGATCGCTGCGTGCACCCGGGAATCGAAATGCACTTCATCCCGCATACACCAACACATGTGAAAAAACAGCGTCCTGCTTAAGGAAGTGTTGATGAAGCGGTGGCAGCGCCACGCCTGCGTCGCGACCAACGACTCCGAAGGCGACGTTGCGCACGATGCAAGTAGTGCCTGCGAAATCTACGTCGACGAATGTCAAGGTTGCAGGAAACGCTTGTACTACAGATGGATTCGCAATTCGCATTGAAAATTTTTCACGCACGATGTCGTTCGAAGCGACTCATCGCGGTTGCTCAAAACGCTGCGCGCGGACTCTGAGTCGCGATTTTTGGCAAATAAAATATTTTCAGTGGTGTGGACGTTCCGGCGCTTCGCGGTTTCTCAAACGCGATTTTTTTGCCAGCTCTCTGCGCTGATTCGTGGTCGCGATTTTTCCAATTCACCGTCGCCGCATCCGCCGACGACGCCCGTTCGCACCTCGACGACGACGAACATTTTCGTCCTTGAACGCCATCGCCACAGCTCGCCGACACCGCGCAACGGTCCGTCCGACGACGCAAGATGAACGGCGACGCGCACGCACGGTCGCCGCGCGCGGCGACCGACGCCGGCGTACTACAAACCGAGCTTGGTCTTGATGAGGTCGTTGACGGCTTGCGGGTTGGCCTTGCCACCCGACGCCTTCATCACCTGTCCGACGAACCAACCGGCGAGCGCGGGCTTGGCTTGCGCCTGTGCCACCTTGTCGGGATTGGCGGCGACGATCTCGTCGACGATCTTCTCGATTGCGCCGGTGTCGGTGACCTGCCTCATGCCACGCGCTTCCACCAGCGCGCGCGGATCGCCACCTTCGTTCCAGACGATCTCGAACAAGTCCTTGGCGATCTTGCCGGAGATGGTGCCCTCGCCGATCAGATCGACGATGGCGGCGAGCTGTGCCGACGACACCGGCGACGCGGCGATGTCCTTAGCCTCCTTGTTGAGGCGGCCGAACAGTTCGTTGATCACCCAGTTGGCGGCGAGTTTGCCGTCGCGCGCCTTGTCGGTAAGCGCCACCAGCACCGCTTCGTAGAAGTCGGCGCTCTCACGCTCGCTGACCAGCACGGCGGCGTCGTAAGGCGTCAACCCGATGTCGCCGATGAAGCGCGCCTTCTTCTGATCCGGCAATTCCGGCAACGCGGCAGCGAGTTCGTCGACGAAGTCTTGCGAGAACTCCAGCGGCAGCAGATCGGGATCGGGGAAGTAGCGGTAGTCGTGCGCCTCTTCCTTCGAGCGCATCGAACGCGTCTCGCCCTTACCGGGGTCGAACAATCGGGTTTCCTGATCGATGCTGCCGCCATCTTCAAGGATTCCGATCTGACGTCGCGCTTCGTACTCAATTGCCTGGCCGATGAAGCGGATCGAGTTGACGTTCTTGATCTCGCAGCGAGTACCGAACGGCTCGCCCGGCTTGCGCACCGAAACGTTGACGTCGGCGCGCAGGCTGCCCTTCTCCATATCGCCGTCGCAGGTGCCGAGGTAACGCAGGATGGTGCGCAGCTTGCTGACATACGCCTTGGCCTGCTCCGACGAACGGATGTCCGGCTTGGAGACGATCTCCATCAACGCCACACCCGAACGGTTGAGATCGACATAGGTCATGGTCGGATGCTGGTCGTGCAGCAACTTGCCTGCGTCCTGCTCCAGATGCAGCCGCTCGATGCCGACGGTGACGCTGTCGCCGTCGTCGAGATCGACCTGCACTTCGCCCTCGCCGACCACCGGCGACTTGTACTGGCTGATTTGATAGCCCTGCGGCAGATCCGGATAGAAATAGTTCTTCCGGTCGAACACCGAACGCAGGTTGATCCTGGCCTTGAGGCCGAGACCGGTGCGCACCGCCTGCTTCACCGCCTCCTCGTTGATCACCGGCAACATGCCGGGCATCGCGGCGTCGACCAGCGAGACGTGGCTGTTCGGATCGCCGCCGAACTGGGTCGAGGCGCCGGAAAACAGTTTGGCATTGGAGGTGACCTGGGCATGGACTTCGAGCCCGATCACCATTTCCCAATCGCTGGTGGCGCCTTTGATGAGCTTCGCGGATTTGACAGGTGCGTTCATGGGGCGAGTTCTACAATGGACAGCGGGGAGAGAAAACCCCGGCGAAGTGACGACGGCCTGAGTGTCCGACCGCAAATTCGCTTCTAGCCAAATATGCGATACGAATACGTCGTCCCCGCGCAGGCGGGGACCCATAACCCCTGGCATAAGTTGTCGAAAGACATTCGCCCTGGTTATGGAGCCGAACCGCTGCGGCGTATGGGTCTCCGCCTGCGCGGGGACGACGCCGAGAATGTTGTGACGGCGCGCGCACAAAAACCGTCATCCTCGCAACGACGGCCCTTACATACTCTTCAGAAAATCCCGCAGCGTCGGATTGATGTGGAGTGCGTCGCGGCCCGCCGCGATCACCTCGTCCACCTGCTGCTGCGGCAGATGAAACCGCGTCGGCACGTTGCCGAGTTCGGCAGCGCGCGCCGGATCGAGCTGATCGAAACCGATCCGGCCCACGAAGAATTTCAGATCGCGGCAATTCCAGCCGGCCGGCGCACCGTAGCGTTTGCGATCCGCCGCCGACAGGCCGCAACGCCATTTGATCAGCGCATTCTGCCAATCGCTCATGGTGCGCTCGAAGGCGGTATAGCTCGCGCCGACACTGGCATCGATGGTGGTGTCGATCGCCGCCTTGACCAGATCGACGCCGGTGGGGCCGTCGGCGCTCTTCACCCAATCGCCCGACAGTCCGGCCTTGGCATCCACCACCAGGAACATCGAGCGCCGCAGCTTGACCGCCTGCTCGGGCGTCAGCGGACCATAAGCCGTGGTGGAGGACTCACGCGAGATGGTGAATCCGGCCAGGCCGTAGTTATCGACGAGGCCGCCATCGAGCAGCTTGATGAACGGCACTTTGCCTTCGCGATAGCGCAGGATCGCGCTCGCATAGGAACGCAACATCGGAGAAGCATGGCGATCGGCGGCGGAGCGCGTGATCCACGACGGCAGCGGATCGCTGCAAGTGCCCGGATAGGCCTTCACCACGATCGGCGCGAAGGCGACCGGCACGGCAGCAGAGGCCGCCACCGCGTTGGAGAGCGGAAACTTGGTCAGGTCGCTACAGATCGCGGTGAAGGCGGTCGCCCCGAATACGAACGGCACGCGATTGTAGATGTCGGATGCGTTGATCCAGACACGCGGCGCGCCGACCTCGCGAAACTGGCCGTAAGTCGCGCCGTGAAACAGGTTGCGGTCGAGCCACTGGGTAAAACCCTGCTGGTCGTTGATACCGCCGCCGAGCGCGCGGCCCATGGTGGCGAGCGACAGCGTCGTGTTGAGTCCCTCTTCCGCGTTCTGCAACAGGAAGCGCTCGCGAAAATCGGCCAGCGCGGCGCGCTTCTTCAGGCCGTAATAAGCCGCCGTGACCGAGCCGCCGGAGACGCCAGAAATGAAATCGAGCCGGTCGAGCAGCTTGTCGTTGCCGTGCGGAACGCCGATCCGGTCGAACTCCGAGAGCACGCCGTAGGAAAACGCCGCCGCGCGGGTGCCACCGCCGGAGAACGCCAGACCGATCAGCAGATCGTCGTTGTCGGCGGCTTCTTCCTTGAAATTGAGATGGAGCTGATCGACCACGCTGCCGTTGGCCGGCTCATTCACCGGCAGGTTGTGGACCGAGGCGCAGCCGCCCAGCCACAAGCTCATCGCCATCGCGCCAAGATATCCCGACCACCGCATGATCGCCCGCCCCTCCATTGCGGCGGTTATCGCCCGAAGGCGGTTAACCGGCGCACAAGATGGCAGCATCGTGGCAACGGCAAGGCCATCATGGTTAATCCTGCGCTGACGGTCGGCGACTCGGCCGGACAATCAGTTCCTGTCATTGCGAGGAGCGTAAGCGACGAAGCGGATCCAGGACTGATTTAGTAAAGACTGGATTGCCTCGCTTCACTCCCAATGAAACAATCCTATTCCCACCACCGCGACGGGGTGAAATGCCCGGCCGCCTGCTCGATCACCTCGCCGAGCGAGAACAGCGTCTCCTCGTCGAACGGACGGCCGATCAGTTGCAGACCGAGCGGCAAGCCCTGCGCGTCCTTGCCGGCGGGCACCGCGATGCCCGGCAGCCCCGCCATGTTCACGGTGACGGTGAAAATGTCATTGAGGTACATCTCGATCGGATCGGCACCAGTCTTCTCACCGACGCCGAACGCTGCCGACGGCGTCGCCGGTGTCAGGATAGCGTGGACGCCCTGCGCGAAGCAGTCCTCGAAATCCTTCTTGATCAACGTCCGCACTTTCTGCGCGCGCAGATAATAAGCGTCGTAGTAGCCGGCCGAGAGCACATAGGTGCCGATCATGACGCGGCGCTTCACCTCGGCACCAAAACCGCTCGCGCGAGTGTTCTCGTACATTTCGACGATGTTGTTGCCGTCGACGCGCGCGCCGTAGCGCACGCCGTCGTAGCGCGCGAGGTTCGACGAGGCTTCCGCCGGCGCGACGATATAATAGGCCGGCAGCGCGTACTTGGTGTGCGGCAGCGACACCTCGACCAGTTCGGCGCCCGCCGCCTTCAGCCATTCCGCGCCCTGCGACCACAGCCGGTCGATCTCGGACGGCATGCCGTCGAGGCGATATTCTTTCGGAATGCCGATGCGTAGGCCCTTCACCGACTTGCCGATCGCCGCTTCGTAATCCGGCACGGCGCGATCGACGGACGTGGTGTCCTTCGGATCGTGGCCCGCCATCGAGCGCAGCAGGATCGCGGTGTCGCGCACGGTGCGCGCGAACGGACCGGCCTGATCGAGCGAGGACGCAAACGCGACGATGCCCCAGCGCGAGCAGCGGCCATAGGTCGGCTTGATACCGACGATCCCGGTGAACGCCGCCGGCTGGCGGATCGAACCACCGGTGTCGGTGCCGGTCGCGCCAAGGCACAGTCCCGCCGCCACCGCCGACGCAGAGCCGCCGGACGAACCACCCGGCACCAGTTTCGTATCGGAGCCTTCACGCCGCCACGGATTGACCACCGGGCCAAAGCACGATGTCTCGTTCGACGAGCCCATGGCGAATTCGTCGTTATTGAGTTTGCCGAGCATCACCGCGCCGTCGCGCCACAGCTGCGTGGTGACGGTGGACTCATAGGGCGGCTTGAAGTCGCCGAGAATTTTCGAGCACGCGGTGGTGCGCACGTCGCGCGTCGCAAACAGATCCTTGATGCCGAGCGGAATGCCGGCGAGCGGCCCGCCCTCGCCCTTACCGATCTTCGCGTCGGCATCGCGCGCCATGGCACGCGCCTGCTCCGGCGTCTCCAGCACATAGGCGTTGAGCGCGCGGGCACGCTCCATCGCCGCGAGATGCGCGTCGGTGAGTTCGACGGAGGTAAAGGTCTTGCGCGCGAGACCGTCGCGGGCCTCGGCCATCGTCAGCGAAGTCAGATCCGTCATTTATCAACCGGGCTGCAAAAGAAAGGAGAGAGCGTCTTGTCGTTGGCGGGATCGTCGCGACGCGGCTGTTGCTTCATGGACTGCTCCATCGCATCGAGCACCGCGTCCATCGCCTTGTCGGGATCGGCCTCCTCGCCCTGACGCCGCATCGCGTCGAGGTAGGTCATGTAAGCCTGATAGGCTTTCTCGTCGTCGCACAGCAGGCACATCAGATTTGTCTCCCGCCCTATTCGACCACCTTGGGCACCACGAAGAAATGATCCTCGCGCGCCGGTGCGTTGGCGACCACAGCGTCGGCGATCTCGCCGTCGTTGACGACATCCGCGCGCTTCTTCATGTCCATCGGCGTCACCGAGGTCATCGGCTCGACACCGTCGACGTTCACTTCGGACAGTTGCTCCACGAAAGCGAGGATCGCGTTCAACTCGCCTTGCAGGTGCGGAACCTCGGCATGGGTGACCGCGATCCGCGCGAGATGCGCGATGCGGCGAACGGTGGCGGCGTCGACGGACATTATATAGGGCCTTTGACACGTGGCGAAACATCACGCGCAGTCGCGTTGCGTATAGGAAAGTTCCTATAGCAGACCGCCCTTTCGCGCCGCAACCACGGCGCTACCCGCCCGATCAGGCGGACAACGCCTGTAGTCGCCGCAAGGCGTCCTCCGCCAAGGCGCGAGTCAAGTCCTCGGCGGGCCGCTCGGTACCGAGCGCCACCGCCTGCCCCGCCCACAGGTTGGTGAAATCGGAACTGCCGGTCTTTTCCGCCGCCGCTTTGAGCGGACCGAACGCCGCCGAGGCGTGGGGAAAACCCGGACCTTCCGCCGTCACCGGGCCAATCTCGCGCATCGCGCGATTGACGATGCCGCGCGCAGCGCGCCCGGTCATCACGTTCGTAATGGCGGTGGAGCCGTCGTCACCCTTCGCGAGATTCTGGCGGATGATGGCGCTGACCTTGGATTCCGGGGTGCGCAAAAACGCCGTTCCGATCTGCACGCCGGCCGCGCCGAGCGCGAACGCCGCAGCGATGCCCCGCCCATCGGCGATGCCGCCGGCCGCGATCACCGGCACACGCACCGCGTCCGCCATCTGCGGCACTAGCGCGAAGGTGCCTGGCTGCGTGGCGATATCGTCGGTGAGGAACATGCTGCGATGGCCGCCCGCCTCCGCGCCCTGTGCGATGACGGCATCGACGCCGCGCTCCGCCAGCCACACCGCCTCCTTGACGATGGTGGCCGACGCGATGACGACGCAGCCAGCATCCTTGACACGCCGAAGCAGGCTCACTTCGGGCAGACCGAAGTGGAAGCTCACCACCTCCGGCTTCACGTCCTCGACCACCTCGCACATCGCCGCATCGAACGGCGCGCGCGCGGCGGACGGCAACGGCATCGCCGGGTCGAGTTGCAACTCCTTATAATAAGGAGCCAGCCGCTCGCGCCATGCCGCCACCTTGGTCTCGTCCGGCACCGTCGGCGTGTGGGCGAAGAAGTTCATCGACACCGGCGCCGAGACCTGCTGGCGGAAGATGTTGACCTGTTCGCGCGCCTTGTCCGGCGACAGCATCGCGCAGGGCAGCGCGCCGAGCGCGCCGGCCTTGGCGGCTGCAATCGCCAGTTCGGTATCGATTGCACCAGCCATCGGCGCCTGGATGATGGGGAGATCGACCTTGAAAAGGTCGAGCAGTCGGCGGTCGGGCCACATGGCGATATCCTCAATTGATGCGGCTGGTATTCCACTTTGCGACCGCAATGTCACGGCCCCGACCATGCGACCTTGGATGGAAGCTCCGCCCATTCGCCCATGACGCCGTCGCTACCGCCGTGGTATGCGAAGCGATGACCGCTCCTGTCCTACCCCTGACCGAAGCCGCCACCCATTGGCCCGCGCGCGGTGCGCTGATCGGCCTCGACCTCGGCACCAAAACCATCGGCGTGTCGGTGTCCGATGCCGACCGCAAGCTCGCCACCGGCGTCGAGACCGTGAAGCGCACCGCCTTCACCGCCGACGCAGCACGCCTGATCGCGCTGGCGCAGGCGCGCAATGCCGTCGGCTTCGTCCTCGGCCTGCCGATCAACATGGACGGCAGCGAAGGCCCGCGCGCGCAATCGACCCGCGCCTTCGCCCGCAACTTCTCCCGCCTCACCGACCTGGCCATCGGGTTGTGGGACGAGCGGCTGTCCACCACCGCGGTGGAGCGCGAACTGATCGCGCTCGATACCAGCCGCGCCAAGCGCGCCAAAGTGATCGACGAACACGCCGCGATCTTCATCCTGCAAGGCGCACTCGACCGCCTCACCACGCTGAACCGCTGAGGACCACACGCCGATGCTGACGGTGATCGCCTCGCTGATCCCGGTGTTCCTGCTGATCGTGCTCGGCTATGCGCTGCGCCGAACCTTGTTGAAAAAGGACGATCACTGGGTCGGGCTGGAGCAACTGGTCTACTACGTGCTGTTTCCGGCGCTGCTGATCGAGACGCTGGGCCGTGCCAACCTTGCGTCGGTGCCGATCGCCGGCGTCGGCGGCGCGATGCTGCTGTCGGTACTGACCATGGCGGCGCTATGTCTCGCGCTGCGCCCGCTGCTGGCGCGCACGCTGGCGTTGAGCGGGCCGTCCTTCACCTCGCTGTTTCAGGGCGCGGTGCGCTGGCAGACTTTCGTGGCGCTCTCCGTCGTCGGCAACATGCTGGGCGATCTCGGCCTCGCGGTGGCCTCGGTCGCGATGGTGGCGATGATCCCGGTCATCAACGTAATGAGCGTATCGGTGCTGGCGCACTTCGCCTCGCCGCAAAAGACCTCGTGGCGTGCGACGCTGCTGGCGATCGCGAAGAACCCGTTCATCTGGGGCTGCCTGATCGGCATCGCCATCAATGTCACCAAATTCCCGATCCCCAAGCCGCTCTACGAATTCGCCGGATCGCTCGGGCATTCGTCGCTGGCGATCGGCCTGCTGGTGGTCGGCGCCGGCCTGCAACTCGACAGCCTGAAGCGCCCCAATGCGGTGACGACGCTCACCGTCGTATTGAAACTGATCGGGATGCCGATCATCGCCATCACGCTCGGCTGGAGTTTCGGGCTGACGGGCTCGAACCTCACAGTCGTGGCCTGCTGCGCCTCGGTGCCGAGCGCATCCAACGCCTATATATTGGCACGGCAGATGGGCGGCGACGCGCCGCTGCTGGCGCAGATCCTGGTGCTGCAAACGGTGGTCGCGGCCTTCACCATGCCGCTATTCATTGCGCTCGCCGGATAATTTCCGGAATCAGGAATGCGACGCCAGCCACATCGTCTGGATGGTGGCGGCGAGATTGTTGAGGCCGTGCAGAATGATCGTCAGCCAGGTCGAGCCGGTGCGATAACGCAGATAGCCGAACAGCAGACCAATGGTCATGATCTCGCCGAAGAAGAACCAGTCGTATTGCAAGTGCATCGCGGTCCACACCAGCGACGACAGCACGATCGCGCCGAACGGCCGCAGGAACGACTCCGACCAGCCGCGATAGAGGAATCCGCGCGCGAAAAATTCCTCTGTCAACGGCGCGGCGACGCAGAACGAGATCAGCAGCAGCCACAGCGCATTGTCGGCCTCGGCCGATTTCAGGACCTCGACCATGAAGCCCGCGGTCACCTCGCGCCCGATCGCTTTGGCCAACAAGTCCCATGCGCCGACCAGCGCGATCAGGGCCGCGAGGCCGATAAAAAAGCTGCGCCACGTCGGCCGGCGCAATCCGAGATAGTCACCGAACCGCGCACCGGCAAGGCGCGTCGCGATCCAGATCGCCAACGCCACCGCCGGCAGACCCATGATCACCGACAACGACAGGGTGATGCCGTTGCCGGCCATCGCGCGGATCAGTGCGATGTCGAAACCGCCGCCGTGCCGCCACACCAGATAGCCGACGACCGCCAACTGCCCGACCAACATCGCCGCAAAGATAAACAGGCCCCACAGGCTGGTGCCGATGAATTTCCACACCCCGCGCGGCGGCTTGGGCGGGAGCGGTGGCGGCGGCAAGGCGTCTGTCTCGAGCGTGCTCATCGGGCCAATGTGGTGAGGAATGATTACCAAACCATGGTCGGAACGTGGAGGATGAGCGTATCGGCCGTCATCGCGAGGAGCGTCAGCGACGAAGCAATCCAGTCCTTGTTTTCTGGCTTACTGGATTGCTTCGCTTCGCTCGCAATGACGGAAGGCACCTCCTCACGCCAACGCGCGGTCCAGCAGGCGACGGCTGGCGTCGGCGCTGAGATCAGCCGATCCGTAGAGATTGCCGTGCGCCGCGCCGAGACGCGTCGCGGCGAACAGTTCGGCGCTCGCCGGTGACACCTCCTGCAATGCCGCCGCCGCCGCGAGCAACGCCAAACGCTCCACCGCGACCCGCGCCAGACGCTCGGCATCCGGCCGGCGGAACGCCTTGGCGACAAAGCCCAGCGTCTCCTTCGCACCCGGCAGATCGCCGGCCTGCGCGGCGAGATGCTTCATCACCACTTCCGCGCCTTCGGCCTCGCGCGACAACGCGCGCAGTACATCGAGGCACATGACGTTGCCGGAGCCTTCCCAGATCGCGTTGACCGGTGACTCGCGATAATGCCGCGCCAGAATGCCCTCCTCGATGTAGCCATTGCCGCCGAGGCACTCCATCGCCTCGTAGAGGAAGCCGGGCGCGCTCTTGCAAGTCCAGTATTTCACCACGGGCGTCAACAGCCGCATGTAGGCGGCCTCAACGGAATCGAACGGCGCGCGATCGAAGGCACGGCACAGCCGCATCACCAGTGCTGTGGATGCTTCGATATGCAGCGCCATGTCGGCGAGCACGCTCTGCATCAACGGCTGATCGGCAAGATGCTTCTGGAACACGCTGCGATGGCGGGTATGGTTGATGGCGTGCGCCAGGCCCGAACGCATCAGGCCGACCGACGAGAGCGCGCAGTCCTGCCGCGTCAGCGACACCATTTCGATGATGGTGCGCACACCGCGCCCCTCCTCGCCGAGCCGCAATGCATAGGCGTTATCGAACTCGACTTCCGACGACGCATTGGAGCGGTTACCGAGCTTGTCCTTGAGGCGCTGGAAGCGGATGCCGTTGATCGAGCCGTCCGGCGCGAAGCGCGGCATGAAGAAACAGGTCAGCCCACCTTCTGCCTGCGCCAACACCAAAAATGCGTCGCACATCGGCGCTGACATGAACCACTTATGGCCGGTGACGCGATAGGCATCGCCGTCCGGCACCGCGCGGGTGATGTTGGCGCGCACATCGGTGCCGCCCTGCCGCTCGGTCATGCCCATGCCCATGGTCATGCCGCGCTTGCTCCACCACGGCGCGAAGGTCGGATCGTAACTGCGGGTGCCGAGCACCGGCATCACCTTAGCCTTGAGCGCGGGATCGACGCCGAGCGCGCCGACCGCCGCGCGCGTCATGGTGATCGGACACAGATGCCCCGACTCCACCTGCGCGACGATAAAGAGCCGCGCGCCGCGCACCACTTCGGAGGCACCACCGGCCGCCTCGCCTTTCGCGGTCCACGTCGAGTTGTGGATTCCGGCGTGGGCGCTGTGCGCCATCAACTCGTGATAGGCCGGATGAAATTCGACCTGATCGCGACGGAAGCCGCGCGCGTCAAACGTCTTCAGCTTCGGCGTGTTCTCATTGGCGAGCCGGCCGCGCTCGATCATCGCCGCCGAGCCCCAGTGCTTGCCGAACTCGGTCAGGTCGCTCACCGCGTCGGCGCCACCGTTGGCCGTCACCGCCTCAACCAGCGGGCGATCCTGTGCGAACAGATTGACGTCCTCGAACGGCGGCGACTGGTTGAAGACATCGGTACGGGCGGAGGCGGCGGACGACATGACGAACTCCCGGATTCGAATTTTAAGCGCATCGCTGACAGTTAGACATCCGCCGATTTCGCCGACGACGCAAGGTGCGGAAAAACGCCGCAACATAACTTTTCGCGGAACTCCGCCATGGATGGATGTGTTTTCCGATCAGCAATCCACGACTGGAGAACCCGATGCAGGCAAAATCCATCATCACGGCGGCAATGACCGCGCTGATCCTGAGCGCCGGCACAGCCATGGCTCAACAGAATCCGGCGCAACAGAATCTGGCGCAGCAGGATCGCAATCAACCCGCCGCCGGCAACCAGCCTGCCGCGAAACAATCCGCGCCGGCGGAGTCACCACAAGCCTCCGGGCACGACGCGCAATCCGGGCAGCCGGAAACCGGCCCCAACGCCAAACAAACCAAAGGCGCCGCCAGCGACGGCTACAAGGACGCGCACGACAAGAACAAGAAGTAAGGGATCTACCGTCCTAACAGAAAACTCCAGTCGTCATGCGCGGACTTGATCCGCGCATCCATCTTTTGAAAAGATGGATTGCCGGGTCAAAGCCCGGCAATGACGTCGCGATGAGAGGCCCCCTCGCGAAAAAGCCGTCAGCGCCGCGCGATCGGGAAATCGTAAGCCTCGCGGCCTATTCCCGGCAACGAGAAGTGCCACCATTCGAGCCGATAGTTGATGAAGCCGTGGCGCGCCATCGCAGCGACCAGTATCTCGCGCCAGCGCCGCTGCTGCGGCGTGATCGCGGACGACGCGGTGTGGGCGCGTTCGTCCGAACAATCGTAACCGGTGCCCATGTCAACGCTGTTGTCCGGCACGCGGCGTGAGACGTCCGCCGTGCAGTCGCCATAATCGGTGCGCGGATCGAACGGCACTACCGTCTTGAGCGGCAGTTGCACCAGCGTCAGGTCCACCGCCTTGCCGGTGGAGTGGCCGGAGCGCCGCGCGATATAGCCCAATCGAAACAGATCGGCCTTACGCATCTTTGGATTGTAGCGATGCTGCGCAGCGGTCTCCTTGCCGTCCTGCGCCCAGGCATACATGTCATCCACCGCGCGCTGCGGCCGATAGCAATCGTAGACTTTCAGCGACAGGCCGCGCAGCTTCAGGTCCTGCTGCACCTGCTTCAGCGCGAGACCGACCTTGCGGGTGACGATGCACTCGCCCGCCTCGTAGCCGTCAAGCACACGGCCAACGAAATTGTTCGCCGTGGCATAACGCATGTCCTGCATGATGCTCGGATCGAGATTGCGCAGATAGACGAAGCCGCCCGGCAGGTCGCGCGCGGCGGCCCCCGAAAACCCGGCCAGTCCCACGACCGCGAAAGCCACCAGCCGCCGTACAAGCCGATACGTCATCCCGAACATCTCTCGTCCAATCACCGGTTCCGGCTAATCTACCGGACACGGGACATTGCAAAACGCCGACCCGCACGGTTCTGGGGGATAACCCGCCGGACGCGAAAACGGCCTTGCCCCCCCATGCGGCAATGCCTATAGCTCTTGCTTTAATGACCCCCGCCGCAAAATCCAGTTTTGTCCTCAACCACCGGCACCTGCTGGGGATCGAGGGCCTTTCCGCATTCGACATCACCGGCCTGCTCGATCTTGCCGAGGAATATGTCGAACTCAATCGCCAGGTCGACAAGAAGCGCACCAGCCTGCGCGGCCGCACCCAGGTCAACCTGTTCTTCGAGGCTTCGACCCGAACGCAATCCTCGTTCGAGATTGCCGGCAAGCGGTTAGGGGCCGACGTCATGAACATGTCGGTGGCCTCGTCGTCGATGCGCAAGGGCGAGACGCTGATGGACACCGCCGTCACGCTCAACGCCATGCATCCGGATATTCTGGTGGTGCGTCACAACGCGTCCGGCGCAGTGGAGTTGCTGGCGCGCAAGGTCGACGGCTCGGTGGTGAACGCCGGCGACGGCACTCACGAGCATCCGACGCAAGCGCTACTCGACGCGCTGACCATTCGTCGCAACAAGGGGCGGCTCGAAGGGTTGCTGGTGGCGATCTGTGGCGACGTGATGCATTCGCGCGTCGCACGTTCCAACATCATCCTGCTCAACACCATGGGCGCGCGGGTGCGCGTGGTGGCGCCGTCGACACTGCTGCCGGTCGGCATCGAGCGAATGGGCGTCGAGGTTGCGCGCAATATGGAAGAAGGCCTGCACGGCGCGGACATCGTGATGATGCTGCGGCTGCAACGCGAGCGCATGAACGGCTCGTTCGTACCGTCGAGCGGCGAATACTTCCGCTTCTTCGGTCTCGACCAGAAGAAGCTGGCCTATGCAAAACCTGACGCGCTGGTGATGCATCCGGGGCCGATGAACCGCGGCGTCGAGATCGACTCGCTGGTCGCCGACGGCGCGCAATCGCTGATCCGCGAACAGGTCGAGATGGGCGTCGCCGTGCGCATGGCCGTGCTCGAAGCGCTGGCGCGCAACCTGCCGAATGCGTGACGCCATGCCCCACACTCAAAACACCTCCCGCCCGCTGCTGCTCACCAACGCCCGTCTGATCGACCCGTCACGCAATCTCGACACGCGCGGCGATCTGCTGATCTCGGACGGCGTGATCCGCGATGCGAAGCAAGGAATCGCCGCATCTAGTGCGCCGGATGGTGCGGAGATCGTCGATTGCGCGGGGTGCATCGTCGCGCCGGGCCTCGTCGACATGCGCGCTTTCGTCGGCGAGCCCGGTGCCAGTTATCGCGAGACATTTGCCTCTGCGAGCGAAGCCGCCGCCGCCGGTGGCATCACCACCATCATCTGCCAGCCCGATACCTCGCCGGTGATCGACAATTCCGCGACGGTGGATTTCGTGCTGCGCCGTGCGCGCGACACCGCGATCGTCAACATCCATCCGATGGCGGCGCTGACCAAGGGCATGGCCGGTCAAGTGATGACCGAGTTCGGCCTCCTGAAAGCCGCCGGCGCGGTGGCCTTCACCGACGGCGCCCACAGCGTGACCAACGCGCAGGTGATGCGCCGGGCGCTGACCTACGCGCGCGATTTCGACGCGCTGATCGTGCATCACACCGAGGACCCCAACCTCGTCGGTGAAGGCGTGATGAACGAAGGCGAATTCTCCACCCGGCTCGGCCTGATCGGCGTGCCCGCGGCCGCCGAGGCTATGATGCTGGAACGCGACATCCGCCTCGTCGCACTGACCAGCGGACGCTATCACGCGGCGTCGGTGACCTGCCGGGAATCGCTTGAGGTTCTCAAGCGCGCGCGCGACGCCGGCTTGGCCGTGAGCGCATCGGCCTCGATCAATCATCTCGCGCTGAACGAGAACGATATCGGCCCCTATCGCACCTTCCTGAAAACCTCGCCGCCGCTACGCACCGAGGACGATCGCACCGCGCTGGTCGCGGCGGTCGCATCGGGGCTGGTCGATGTGGCAATGTCGGATCACAATCCGCAAGACGTCGAGACCAAGCGGCTGCCGTTCGCGGAAGCTGCCGTCGGCGCCATAGGTCTCGAGACCATGCTGTCAGCCGGCCTGCGGCTGGTTCACAACGACGAGCTGGATATCACGGCACTGATCCGGGCGATGTCGACGCGGCCTGCCCAACTGCTCGGCCTGCCCGGCGGCACGTTGCGCGCGGGCAGCCCCGCCGACGTCATCGTGATCGATCCCGATGAGCCCTGGGTGCTGGACCCGGCCGACCTCAAATCGCAGTGCAAGAACACGCCGTTCGACGAGGCGCGCTTCACCGGGCGCGTGCGGCAAACCGTCGTCGGTGGCAAAAGCGTCTACCGGCGGGCATGACACGCCAGCCGGAAACAGCTCGCCGATAGCTCAATGCCCGAGCAGTTTTGCCACGGCTTCCATCGATGTGCCGGCAAAGATCGCCGTCAGATAGATGCCGAAGCACACGACCTTCAGGCGGTTGCGAATTAGGTGCATGATGCCCCTCCTCTGGTCGAATCCGATGGTGATGAAGTATGGTTAACCAATCCTTACCGGGCCGGGTGAACCGCTCATGCTGACTTCCTTCCTTGGCGTGGCCTGCCTCGCCTTCATCGTCGGCTACCTGTTCGGCTCGATCCCGTTCGGGATGATCCTGACGCGGCTCGCCGGCACGCAGGATCTGCGCTCCATCGGCTCCGGCAACATCGGCGCTACCAACGTGCTGCGCACTGGCCGCAAGGGGCTCGCCGCGGCCACGCTGCTCGGTGATATGCTGAAGGGCACCGTCGCCGTGATCGTTGCCGGCCGTTTCGGCGGCCCGGAGGCCGCGATGCTGGCGGCGCTCGGCGCATTTCTCGGCCACCTGTTTCCGGTGTGGCTCGGCTTCAAGGGTGGCAAGGGCGTTGCAACCTATATTGGCGTGCTGCTCGGCCTGTACTGGCCGGCGGCGCTGGCATTTTGCGCCGCCTGGCTCGCGATCGCATGGTTCACGCGCTATTCCTCCGCCGCCGCGCTGGTCGCCAGCGCGCTGACGCCGCCGGCGTTGTGGCTCGACGGGCATTCGGCGTTGGCGCTGCTGTTTGCGATCCTGTCGGTGCTGCTGTGGATCATGCATCGCGGCAACATCCAGCGGCTGCTCGCCGGCACGGAAGGCAAGATTGGCGCAAAGGCCGGTGATAGCGCGATGGCCGGCCACAATGGCGGACCGCCGCTCTCCAGGACCTAGAGTGGTGCGTTTTCTTCACGCGAACCGGTCTCCACTTCGCTCGAAAATGCCATAGGCCTACATCTCATGGTTGTGAGACCTTGCAAGTTGCGCGATGCTGTCGCTGGGGAGTGGGCAGCATGGACATGGCCTCACCATCGATCGACGGGACGCGACTGAGCGAGCGCCAACGGATCGCATGGCTGCGGCTGATCCGCAGCGACAATGTCGGCCCCCGCACCTTCCGCTCGCTGATCAATCACTTCGGCAGCGCCGAAGCCGCGCTCGAGCGGCTGCCCGACCTCGCCCGTCGTGGCGGCGCGGCCCGCCCAGGTCGCATCTGCGCGGTGGAAGATGCAGCGCGCGAACTGAAGCGCGGACAGAGCCTCGGCGTCGCGATCGTGACACCGGGCGAAGCCGGTTATCCGCCACGGCTGGCATCGATCGACGATGCCCCGCCGCTGCTCGGCGTCCGTGGTCAGTTCGCTACGTTGGCCAAACCCATGATCGCCATCGTCGGCTCGCGCAACGCATCCGGCGCCGGCCTCAAGTTCGCGCAGATGCTGGCGCGCGATCTCGGCGATGCCAGCTTCATCGTCGCCTCCGGTCTGGCGCGGGGCATCGATCAGGCGGCGCATCGCGCCAGCCTGCCAACCGGCACCGTCGCCGTGCTGGCCGGTGGCCACGATCGCATCTATCCGCCGGAACATGAGACTTTGCTGGAAGACATCCTTTCATCTGGCGCTGCGATTTCGGAAATGCCGCTCGGCCATGCGCCGCACGCGCGGGACTTTCCCCGGCGCAACCGGCTGATCTCCGGCGTTGCGTTGGGCGTCGTGGTGATCGAGGCCGCACATCGCTCCGGCTCGCTGATCACCGCGCGCGTCGCGGCCGAACAGGGCCGCGAGGTGTTCGCGGTCCCCGGCTCGCCGCTCGATCCGCGCGCCGCCGGCACCAATCACCTGATCAAGCAAGGCGCGGCACTGATCACCGAAGCGGCGGATGTTATCGCGGCGGTGCGCCCGATCATGGGACGGCCGGTCGAACTGCCCATCGCGGAATCCGACGACACGCAGCCGATAGACCTTGAACCCGCGGCCAGCGAACGCGCACGGATCGTGGAGTTGCTCGGTCCGAGCCCGATCGGTCTCGACGACCTGATCCGCATGGCCGACACCTCACCCGC
This sequence comes from Hyphomicrobiales bacterium, assembly GCA_017305555.1. GTDB lineage: Bacteria > Pseudomonadota > Alphaproteobacteria > Rhizobiales > Xanthobacteraceae > 62-47. Next base: position 18,769 of record JAFKKM010000046.1, read on the forward strand.
CACAGTCCGTACCGTCCTGCTCGAACTCGAACTGGCCGGACGGCTCGAACGCCATGGCGGCGGACTGATCTCGCTGGCGGCGAGTTAGGATTTCCGATCTCGCGAAGCGCCCCAACAATCCCGGCGTCGTCCCCGCGCAGGCGGGGACCCATACGCCGTGTCGTTTATGATGTGGATAGCATTCATGATCTTTGACGGACTATCACACTCACCACAACCGTTAGGGGTTATGGGTCCCCGCCTGCGCGGGGACGACGACTTTCGTGTGAGTCATTGCCCCTTGCGCTGCATATTGGCGCGAACCAGTTCATCCGCCTCCATCTGCGCCATGTCGAGGAGATGGGCCAATGTCTCCAGCCGATGCCGCCGCGCCATCGGGGCCAGTTCGGAGACTGCGCTTGCGATGAAGCGGGCGGCCTCGTCGGGCCCGCCGTCGCCGGCCGGCTCGTCCGCCTCGATGGGAATGCTCCGCCGCTCACGCGCCATTGATCACGGCTTTCCGCCAGAATGGGAATCAAGTCCGTTCCTCATACCGATATATACAACTACAGGTAGATTTTAAAGATGTATATAATCGGAATGGTTGAGCGCCCGACACATAAATGAGTGTCGCGATTTGACAGTTGAGGGGTCTGGACCCATGTTCCGGGCAAAGCAGACCGCCGCGACTCTCGCGAAGCCCGCACCTTTTCTTCCCTAAGTATCTGGAAAAACATGAATATCGTCATTGTCGAGTCGCCTGCGAAGGCCAAGACGATCAATAAGTATTTGGGCGGCGGCTACGAAGTGGTCGCCTCGTTCGGCCATATCCGCGACCTCCCGGCCAAGAATGGGTCGGTGGATCCGGACGCCAACTTCAAGATGATCTGGGAGATCGACCCCAAGGCCTCCAGCCGCCTGAACGACATCGCCCGCTCGGTGAAGGGCGCGGACAAGCTCATTCTCGCCACCGACCCTGATCGCGAGGGCGAGGCGATCTCCTGGCACGTCCTGGAGGTTCTGAAACAGAAGCGCGCGCTGAAGGACCAGCCGATCGAGCGCGTGGTCTTCAACGCTATCACCAAGCAGGCCGTCACCGACGCCATGAAGCACCCGCGCCAGATCGACGGCGCGCTGGTCGACGCCTACATGGCGCGCCGCGCGCTGGACTATCTGGTCGGCTTCACCCTCTCCCCGGTTCTCTGGCGCAAGCTGCCGGGCGCGCGCTCCGCCGGACGCGTGCAGTCCGTCGCGCTACGGCTGGTCTGCGACCGCGAGCAGGAAATCGAGAGTTTCGTCGCGCGTGAATACTGGTCGCTGGTGGCAACGCTGACGACGCCGCGCGGCGACGCCTTCGAGGCGCGCCTGGTCGGCGCCGACGGCAAGAAGCTGGCGCGGCTCGACATCGGCAGCGGCGCGGAAGCCGAAGACTTCAAGCGTGCCATCGAGGCGGCGAACTTTACCGTCGGCAGCGTCGAGGCCAAGCCGGCGCGGCGCAATCCCTACGCGCCCTTCACCACTTCGACCTTGCAGCAGGAGGCCAGCCGCAAGCTCGGCTTCGCGCCGGCGCACACCATGCGCATCGCGCAGCGCCTTTATGAGGGCATCAACATCGGTGGCGAGACCACCGGTCTCATTACTTATATGCGTACCGACGGCGTGCAGATCGATGGCTCCGCGATCACTCAGGCGCGCAAGGTGATCGGCGAGGATTACGGCAAGAACTACGTACCGGATGCACCGCGCCAGTACCAGACCAAGGCGAAGAACGCGCAGGAAGCGCACGAAGCCATTCGCCCCACTGACATCTCGCGCCGCCCGGCTGATCTGCGCCGCAGCCTCGATAACGATCAGGCGCGGCTCTACGAGTTGATCTGGATCCGCACCGTGGCGAGCCAGATGGAATCGGCCGAACTCGAGCGCACCACTGTCGATATCGTCGCCAAGGCAGGCACGCGCACGCTCGACCTGCGCGCCAGCGGCCAGGTGATCAAGTTCGACGGCTTCCTGAAACTCTATCAGGAAGGCCGCGACGACGATCCGGACGATGAAGACAGCAACCGCCTCCCCGCGATGAGCGACGGCGAAGCCTTGAAGCGTCAGGCGCTCGCCGTCACCCAGCATTTCACCGAGCCGCCGCCGCGCTTCTCGGAAGCGTCGCTCGTGAAGCGCATGGAAGAACTCGGCATCGGCCGACCCTCGACCTACGCATCCATCCTGCAAGTGCTGCGCGATCGCGGCTATGTACGGCTCGACAAGAAGCGGCTGCATGGCGAGGACAAGGGCCGCGTGGTGGTCGCGTTCCTGAAGAAGTATTTCGCGCGCTACGTCGAATACGACTTCACCGCCGAGCTGGAAGAAGACCTCGACCGCATCTCCAATAATGAAGTGTCTTGGCAGGACGTGCTCAAAGCGTTCTGGGCCGGCTTCACCGGCGCGGTCGACGACATCAAGGACCTGCGCGTCGCGGAAGTGCTCGACGCACTCGACGAGATGCTGGGGCCGCACATCTATCCGCCGCGCGAGGATGGCGGCGATCCGCGCCAGTGCCCGACCTGCGGCACCGGACGGCTGAATCTGAAGGCCGGCAAGTTCGGAGCGTTCGTCGGCTGCACCAACTATCCGGAGTGCCGTTACACGCGTCCGCTCGCCGCCGATGGCGATGCCGGAGGCGACCGCATTCTCGGCAAGGACCCGGAAAGCGGGCTCGACGTCGCGGTGAAGTCGGGCCGCTTCGGGCCGTATATCCAGTTGGGTGAAGCCAAGGACTACGAAGAAGGCGAGAAGCCGAAGCGCGCCGGCATTCCGAAAGGCACCTCGCCCGGCGACATGGAATTCGACCTCGCGGTGAAGCTGTTGTCGCTGCCGCGCGAAGTCGGCTTGCATCCGGAAGACGGCAAGCCAATCAAGGCCGGCATCGGCCGCTTCGGGCCTTACGTGCAGCACCTGAAGACCTACGCCAGCCTGGAGGCCGGCGACGACGTCTTCAACATCGGCCTCAATCGCGCGGTGACTTTGATCGCGGAGAAGATCGCCAAGGGTCCGGGGCGACGACGCTTCGGCTCCGATCCGGGCAAGCCGCTCGGTGAGCATCCGACGCTCGGCGCGGTCGCAGTGAAGAGCGGCCGCTACGGTGCTTATGTCACCGCCGGCGGCGTCAACGCCACCATTCCGAGCGACAAGACGCAGGACTCGATCACGCTCGCGGAAGCGATCGCGCTGATCGACGAGCGCGCGGCCAAGGGCGGCGGCAAGGCGAAGCGGCCTGCGGCGAAGAAGGCGGCGAAAAAACCTGCCGCCAAATCCGCCGACGGCACCAATGCTCCGGTGAAGAAAGCGGTCGCCAAGAAAGCTGTTGCCAAAAAACCGGTCGCGAAGAAAGCCGCAAGCAAGGCGCGCGCGCCGGTGAAGGCGGCAGCGAAAGCCTCCCCTGCTAAAGCGCCGAAAGCATCCGCGAAAAAGAGCGCCGGCAAGGCCGGCGGATAACAGCGAGCCCCATTGAGCAAGCCACGCGATAGCCGATTTCCTGACCGCGACGCGATCATCGCATTCGTGCGTGCGTCGAAAAGCGAAGTCGGCACCCGCGAGATCGCGCGCGCGTTCGGCTTGAAGAATGCCGACCGCGTTGAACTGAAGCAGATCTTGCGCACGCTCGCCGACGAAGGCGTGCTCGCCAAGCGCGGCCGCGAACTGCACGAAGCGGCCGCACTGCCGCCTACCCTGCTCGCCGACGTCACCGGCCGCGACAGCGACGGCGAGTTACTGGCGGCGCCGGCGGAATGGGACGTCGAGACGCAAGGTACCGCGCCGAAAATCCGCATACGCTTGCCGCGCTATCCCAAGCCCGGCACCGCCGCCGGCATCGGTGATCGCGCGCTGCTGCGCATCGAGCCCGACAGCAACGACGAAGCGCACGCTTACATTGGCCGCGTGATCAAGATCATCGACCACGCCAAATCGCGCGTGCTCGGCATCTTCCACGCCCTTCCCGGCGGCGGCGGACGGCTGGTGCCGGTCGACAAGAAGCAGGCCGGGCGCGAACTCAACATCGCCAAGGCCGATACCGGTGGTGCGGAAGATGGCGATCTCATCAGCGTCGATCTGGTCCGCTCGCGCGGCTTCGGCCTAGCATCGGGTCGCGTCAAGGAGCGGCTCGGTTCGCTGGCCACCGAGAAGGCCATCAGCCTGATCGCGATTCACGCCCACGATATTCCGCAGTCGTTTTCGCCCGCCGCCCTGAAGGAAGCCGAGGCGGCCGCGCCTGCGACGCTGCAAGGCCGCGAGGACTGGCGCGATATTCCGCTGGTCACCATCGATCCACCGGATGCGAAAGATCACGACGACGCCGTGCACGCGACGCCGGACGACGATCCCGCTAACAAGGGCGGCTATATCGTTCACGTCGCCATCGCTGACGTTGCGTTCTACGTGCGGCCGGGATCGGCGCTCGATCGCGACGCGCTGCTGCGCGGCAACTCGGTGTACTTCCCGGATCGCGTCGTGCCGATGCTGCCGGAGCGCATCTCCAACGACCTGTGTTCGCTGCGGCCGGGCGAAGCGCGTGGCGCGCTCGCCGTGCGGCTGGTGATCGCGCCGGATGGCCGCAAGCGTTCGCACACATTCCATCGCGTGCTGATGCGCTCGGCCGCGAAACTCAGTTACGCGCAAGTGCAGACCGCCATCGACGGCCATCCCGATGATGCCACCGGGCCTCTGCTCGAGCCGATCCTCAAGCCGCTCTACGCGGCTTACGCGCTGGTGAAGCGCGCGCGCGACGAGCGCGAGCCGCTCGAACTCGATTTGCCGGAACGCAAGATTGTCCTCAAACCCGACGGCACTGTGGACCGCGTGGTGACGCCGGAACGGCTCGATGCGCACAAGCTGATCGAAGAATTCATGATCCTCGCCAACGTCGCCGCCGCCGAGACGCTGGAGAAAAAAGGCCTGCCGCTGATCTATCGCGTCCACGACGAACCAACGGTGGAGAAGGTGCATAACCTTCAGGAATTCCTGAAGACGCTCGACATCTCTTTCGCCAAGAGCGGTGCGCTGCGGCCTTCGGTATTCAATCGCGTCCTGACCAAGATCAAGGGCCACGACTCCGAGCCGCTGGTCAACGAAGTGGTGCTCCGCTCACAGGCACAGGCGGAATATGCGGCCGAGAATTACGGTCACTTCGGCTTGAACCTGCGCCGCTACGCGCATTTCACCTCGCCGATCCGCCGCTATGCTGACTTGGTCGTGCATCGCGCCATCATCCGTGCGTTAGGGCTTGGTGCCGGCGCCCTGCCCGAAACCGAAACCATCGAGACGCTGAGTGAAGTCGCCGCGCAGATTTCCGCGACCGAACGCCGTGCGATGAAGGCGGAACGCGAAACCGTCGACCGGCTGATCGCGCATCATCTCGCCGACCGCATCGGCGCAGTGTTCCAGGGCCGCATTTCCGGCGTCACCCGCGCCGGCCTGTTCGTGAAACTCAGCGATACCGGCGCCGACGGCCTGATCCCGATCCGCACGCTTGGAACCGAGTATTTCAACTATGACGAAGCCCGCCACGCGCTGGTCGGCACACGCAGCGGTGCCATGCATCGGCTGGGTGACGTGGTCGAGGTTCGTCTGGTAGAAGCAGCTCCGGTGGCCGGTGCGCTGCGTTTCGAACTGTTGTCGGAGGGTCATACCGCTCCGCGCACGCGTCAACGACAGCGTGACAGCGACCGCTCGCACGAGGTGCGCCGGGCACGCGGCAAGGTCAAGGCCGGACGCGCGGCGAAAAAGCCACTGCGCAAACTTGCAAAAGGCCAATTTGCAAAAGGACCGGGGAAGTCTACCAAGAACAAGGCGAAATCCGGCAAAGGCAAGAACAAGGGCAAAACGTAAGAGCAGATCGTGAAAACACCCGCCGCTTCAACCTGGACGCAGAAAGCCGCCTCGCCGCCCGAACGCGACGTCTGGCTCGCGATGAAGCGCGGCCTACGTTGCCGTTGTCCGCATTGCGGCGAAGGCAAATTGTTCCGCGCCTTTCTCAAGGTGAACGACACTTGCCCCGCCTGCGGCGAAGCGCTGTTCCATCATCGTGCCGACGATCTGCCCGCTTACCTGGTGATCGTGATCGTCGGCCATATCGTTGTGCCGGTCGCGCTCTCCGTCGAAACCAATTTCGCGCCGCCGATCCCGCTGCAACTGGCGATCTATCTGCCGCTCACACTTTTCTCGGCGCTGCTGTTATTGCAGCCGGTCAAGGGCGCGGTGGTCGGGTTGCAATGGGCCTTGCGGATGCACGGCTTCGACGACTCCGATTCCTCTGACACGCCGATCCGCGATAAAGCGGGCGGCACTATCGCACCGGAAGCCCGATGACGGACATGACGACCACGACGCCTGTGAAAGAAGAAAAAGAAGCCGACCACCATCCCTATCGGCGGCCCCGTGACGCGGCGACATTGATCCTGATCGATCGCAGCTACGCCAAGCCCAGGGTGCTGGTGGGCAAGCGCCACGCCAACGTGGTGTTCATGCCGGGCAAGTTCGTGTTTCCGGGCGGCAGCGTCGACAAGACTGACAATCGCGTGCCGGTGGCAGCGCCGATTCCTCTCGAACTCGAAGCCAATCTGATGAAAGGCAGCCCGAAGACAGAGCCGTCGCGGGCGCGCTCGCTGGCGATTGCCGCCATCCGCGAAGCTTGCGAGGAAACCGGACTGTGCCTCGGCTGCAAGTGCGACAACGGCGGTACGCGCAAGCTCGACGGCGTGTGGCAACCGTTCGCCGATGCCGGTTTGTTGCCAGACCCCTCAAGCCTGTTCCTGATCGCCCGCGCCATCACCCCACCTGGCCGCGTGCGCCGTTTCGATACCCGCTTCTTCACCGCGGATGCCTCAAGCATCGCCCATCGCGTCGAAGGCGTCATTCATGCCGATGCTGAACTGGTCGAACTCGTCTGGCTGGAAATCGGCTCCGATTCGCTCGCCGACCTTCATCCGATGACCACGCGCGTGCTTCAGCAACTGGACAAGCGCCTTGCCACCGGCCCCCTGCGCCACGACGCGCCGGTGCCGTTCTTCCATTTCTACGGCGGCAAGATGCAGATGGATATGCTGCCGGGCTGACGCCACCGCGAACGCCGCGCATAAAAACGCCTCTCCTGCCCGGCGAAAAGACAACGTCATTCCCGGGCCGCCGGATAGTTTTGCCGCCGATCGTCGCTATGTCTGCTGAACGATCGGTTCGACGGGACGACAAAGATGGCGACACGACAATTGAAGCTCGGCGCGTTCATGCGGCCGGTGAGCATCCATACCGGCGCATGGCGCTATCCCGGCGCGTGGCCGGACGCCAACTTCAACTTTGCGCATCTCAAGCGCCTCATTCAGAAGCTCGAGCACGGCAAGTTCGACGCCTTCTTCATGGCCGATCATCTCGCTGTGCTGAACATGCCCATCGCTGCGCTCAAGCGCAGCCATACGGTGACGTCGTTCGAACCGTTCACGCTGCTCTCAGCGCTCGCCGCCACCACCGAGCGCATCGGCCTGATCGCCACCGGCTCGACGACCTTTGACGAGCCCTATCATGTCGCCCGCCGCTTCGCCTCGCTCGACCACATCAGCGGCGGCCGTGCCGGCTGGAATATCGTCACCACATCGAATCCCGATGCTGCGCTCAACTTCGGCCTCGACGATCACATGGCACATGCCGAACGCTATCGCCGCGCGCGGGAATTCTACGACGTGGTCACCGGCTTGTGGGACTCGTTCGCCGACGACGCCTTCGTGCGCGACGTCGAACAGGGTTTGTATTTCGATCCGGCGAAGATGCACGTGCTCGACCACAAGGGAAAATATCTCTCGGTGCGCGGGCCGCTCAACATCGCGCGTCCCGTGCAGGGCCGGCCGGTGATCGTGCAAGCCGGCGCATCGGAAGACGGCAAGCAACTGGCCGCGGAAACCGCCGAAGCCGTGTTCACCGCCGGCGGCAGTCTCGCGGACGGGCAAAAGCTCTACGCCGATATCAAGAGCCGGATGGACAAGCTCGGCCGCGACCGCAATCACCTCAAGATCCTGCCCGGCGCCTTCGTGGTGGTCGGCGACACCGACGAGGAGGCGCGCGCCAAGCGTGCGCAACTCGACAGCCTGGTGCATTACGATAGCGCCATCGCTTCGCTGTCGGTGATCCTCGGCGTCGATGCCTCGGGCTTCGATCCGGATGGGCAATTGCCGCCGCTCCCGGAAACCAATGCCAGCAAGAGCGGCCAGCAGCGCCTCGTTGACGTCGCTGCGCGCGACAGGCTGACAGTGCGCCAACTCGCCGAGCGGGTCGGCGGCTATGGCGGCCTGTCGTTCGTCGGCACGCCGCAGACCATCGCCGACAAGATGCAGGAATGGCTGGAAACCGAGGGCTGCGACGGCTTCAACATCATGTTCCCATTCCTGCCGCAGGGCCTCGACGATTTCGTCGACCGGGTAGTGCCGGAGCTGCAAAAACGCGGCATTTTCCGCAAAGAGTACGAGGGTCGCACCCTGCGGGAAAATCTCGGGCTGCCGCGGCCGAAAAACCGATTCTTCGAGCCGAAATAACCCCGGTTCCCGCGGTTATTTGACTGCGAAAACCTTGACTTTGGGCCATTCGCGGCTAGTTTGCCGGCCAAACGCGGATTGGCGGTTGCCGGTCGGCTGCCGATTCCTGACATTTTCGAGGTTTACCCATGGCCAAAGCGGTCACCATCAAGGTCAAGCTGGTTTCCACCGCCGACACCGGCTTCTATTACGTCGCGAAGAAGAACTCGCGAACAATGACCGACAAGATGGTCAAGAAGAAGTACGACCCGGTCGCGCGCAAGCACGTCGAGTTCAAGGAAGCCAAGATCAAGTAATCTTTTCAGATACTTGAATGGGAATTCAACGGGGCCTTCGAGGCCCCGTTTGTCGTTTCACGAGATACCGCGAGACATAATCGCGGGTCATCCCCCGGCTGGTCCCGGCTGTGACTCCGATCCTTCAAGTAACCCTGGGAACGTCTGCGCCCTTTACGCTGCCGCCGCGACCACGCGATTACGGCCGTCGTGCTTGGCGCGATAGAGCGCGAGATCGGCGCGCTTGAGGACATCGGCCATCGGCTCGCCCTTGCGCTCCAGCGCCGCGAGGCCGATCGAAATCGTCACCTCGATATGGCGAGTGCCCTTGTCGATGGCGAACGGCTCTACCGCCACCGCCCGCCGCAATCGCTCGGCGACCATGCCGGCGACGTGCATGTCGGTCTCCGGCATCACGATGACGAATTCCTCACCGCCGTAACGGCAGGCCAGATCGATGCCACGGATCGACTTGCGAATCCGCACCGCGAATTCGCGCAGCACGTCGTCGCCGGCGTCGTGGCCGTAGGTGTCGTTGACCGCCTTGAAGAAATCGATGTCAAGCATCATCAGCGCCAGCGCCTTGCCGCGATGTGACGCCTGTTCGGCCAGGGTCTCGAGATGGGTTTCCATGTAGCGGCGATTGTGCAGGCCGGTCAGCCCGTCGGTGATCGCCATCTCGATAGAGTTCTGCACATTGTCGCGCAGATGATCGGTGTAGCGGCGGCGGCGAATCTGGGTGCGCGCCCGCGCCAGCAATTCGTTCTTATCGACCGGCCGCAGCAGATAATCGTTCACGCCGATCTCGAGGCCGCGCAACAGCCGCGCGTTGTTGTCGGCATCGGCGATGGCCAGGATCGGCACCTGCCGCGTGCGCTCCAATGAGCGCGCCTGACTACACAGCCGCAGCCCATCGAAATTCTCCAGGCCGAGCGACACGATCAGCAGATCGTAATTGCCTTCGGCCGCATGAAACAGCGCTTCCGATGGATTGGGCTCGACGTCGACGGAATGTTCGGCGGCGAGCACGGGCGCCAGCCGCTCATAGGACGACGGGCGATCATCCACCAGCAGGATGCGTCCCCCCGTGCCGGTCTCCAGCACTGCGGAGCGCTCCGGCGCCTGCACGCCGATCTCCATCGAGGTGAGCGCCCGCATCCGCAGTTCGTCGGTCATCATCTTGAGACGCGTCAACGAACGCACGCGTGCGATCAGCACCACATCCGACACCGGCTTGGTGAGGAAATCGTCAGCGCCGGCTTCAAGACCGCGCACGCGATCCGCCGGACTGTCCAGCGCCGTCACCATTACCACCGGAATGAAATGCGTCGCCGGGTTGGACTTGAGCCGGCGGCAGACCTCGAAGCCGTCCATGTCCGGCATCATCACGTCGAGCAGGATGATGTCACATTCGGCACGCGAGCAAATTTCCAGCGCCTGCGTGCCGTTGCAGGCGGTGATGACGTCAAAGTATTCGGCCGACAGCCGCGCTTCCAAAAGCTTCACATTGGCGGGGACGTCATCGACGACCAGAACACGCGCGGACATTGCAATCTCCTAACCGATAAATCGGCGGACTGTTTCAATGAACTTTCCAACCGAAATCGGTTTCGACAAATAAGCTTCGCACCCACCCTCGCGGATACGTTCCTCGTCGCCCTTCATCGCGAAGGCGGTGACGGCGACAACGGGAATCGCCCGCAACTCGGGATCGTCCTTGATCCAGCGCGTGACCTCGAGGCCGGAGACCTGCGGCAACTGGATATCCATCAGGATCAGATCCGGTCGGGATTTGCGCACGAGATCGATCGCCTCGTAACCGTTGCTGGTGCCCGAGGTCTGATACCCATGGGCTTCCAGCAGGTCGCGAAAGAGCTTCATGTTCAGCTCGTTGTCCTCAACGATCAGGACGGTTTTTGCCATCCCGCCCCTCCCATCTCGCAACGAAGCGCCGCCCCATCCAGAACTCCACCAGGAGCCCATAATTTGCTAGTGAATCGGGCCACCCTTGAGTCTGGCATAATCGGCGAAAATAGAGCCCATAAGTTACGGAAAGGCAAACACGATCGATGACAAAGCGTGCCAAAAATCCACGCCAAATCGCTGAAATCGTGGCCATTCAGGCCCTTTCCTTCGTCGCGGGCGAACCCGAGCGGCTGGGGCTGTTTCTGGCCGAGAGTGGGTTAGGTCCGGATACGTTGCGGTCTGCTGCTACCGACCCGCAATTTCTTGCCGCCGTGCTGGATTTCGTCCTGCGAGACGACGCCATGGTGAAGGCTTTCGCCAAGTCGGTCGAACTCGATCCCACCAACGTCGCGGCCGCCCGCCAGGTGCTTGGCGACCCGCAATGGGAGCGCGACATTCCGTGACCCCGTCCGCGCCAGAAGGAGCCTCCCCACGCTGCTTCTGCCGCGACTGCCTGCATGACCTCGATATCGCCGCGAAACGTTGCAAGGCTTGCGGCTCGCCACGCTTGGTCCGCCACCGCGCGCTGGCGCAACTCACCATCGCCCACATCGACTGCGACGCGTTCTACGCCACCGTCGAGAAGCGCGACGATCCAGACCTGGCCGACAAGCCGGTGATCATCGGCGGCGGCAAACGCGGCGTGGTGTCGGCCGCCTGCTACATCGCGCGGACCTATGGCGTGCGCTCCGCGATGCCGATGTTCAAGGCGCTGGCGCTGTGCCCTCACGCTACCGTGATCCGCCCCGACATGGCGAAATACGTTCGTGTCGGGCGCGAGGTGCGGCAAGCCATGCTGGCGTTGACACCGCTGGTGGAGCCGCTGTCGATCGACGAAGCGTTCCTCGATCTCGGCGGCACCACACGGCTGCACGGCATGATCCCGGCGAAGGTGCTGGCGCGCTTCGCCGCCGAAATCGAGCGCGACATCGGTATCACCGTGTCCATCGGCCTATCCTGCAACAAGTTTCTCGCCAAGATCGCCTCCGACCTCGACAAGCCGCGCGGCTTTGCGCCTCTCGATCAGGACGACGGCTACGACCTGCTGACTGACAAGCCGGTCGGCTTCATTTTCGGCGTAGGCCCCGCAACGCAGGAGCGGCTCGCCCAACGCGGCTTCCGCACCGTCGGCGACTTGCAGCGCGCAGATGAGATCGAAGTGATGCGGCAGTTTCCCTCGGAGGGGCGAAGGCTATGGCGGCTTGCGCGCGGCCTCGACGAGCGGAAGGTGGTGGCCGATCGCGGTGCCAAGACCATTTCCAGCGAGACCACGTTCGAGACCGACATCCGCGACTTCGCGCCGCTGGAAAAAACGCTGTGGCGATTGTGCGAGAAGGTCTCGGCGCGGCTGAAGAACAGCGGTTTGGCCGGCTCGACCATCACGTTGAAATTGAAGACCGCCGACTTCCGGCAGCGCACCCGCTCGCAGTCGATCCACGAGCCAACGCAACTGGCGAACAAGATCTTCAGCATTGTTCGAGAAATGCTGCTGAAGGAAATCGACGGCACCGCGTTTCGGCTGATGGGCGCCGGCGTCAGCGCGCTGCGCGCTGGCTCCGCCGCCGGCGACACCGACATGCTCGATCGCCGCTCCGCGCACGCCGAACGCGCCATGGACGACCTGCGCAAGAAGTTCGGCAACGCCGCGATCATTCGCGGCATCGCCTATGACGGCCCGGAGAAGCCGCGATAGCGGATGAACTTCGATCCAACAAAATCGTCATTGCGAGGAGCGACAGCGACGAAGCAATCCAGTCCTTGTTTCGCCGCTTTCTGGATTGCTTCGCTGCGCTCGCAATGACGGGGAAACGTGGCTTTACTTCTCGCCCGTCTTGCAGGGCTTTGATGACTTGACCTCGAACTTGTCCAGCGTGCCGCCAATGACGAAATCGTTGTAGTCGAGCTTCAGCGCCCGCGAGACGCCGTTCTCGTATAGCTCGAACGACATCGCATAGGTCGGCGTCTGCTCGCCGGCATTCGACTTGGCGTCGCGATCGTAATAACTGACGGTGACGGGCCAGCGCGTCAGCGTTTTCATCGCATCGTTACTGGTCGACGGATCCGGCGTCGTCACCTTGTCGCCCGGAATCGGCTTCCCGATGACGGTGAGCGTGTTGTAGACCTTCTCGCCGTTGTCAGAGCCATCATACACGGTGAGTTCGAGCAGCGACTTGCCCTCACGCGCGGCGGCGATGATGCGACGGACCTGCTGGGTCGGAAACACCGTGCTGCCGTCCAGCGTGAAGGTCTTCGCCGCCGGCTGCTTCAGCTTGACAGTGACATGATCGCCGGTGCGCTCGGCGATACCGTCAACATCGCTGGCGTTACCTTCGTTCATCCGCGTATCGATCTTGAAACGATAGGTTTTACCGTCGGCGTCTTCCCAACTCGTCGAACGCAGATCACTCAGCGTACTCTTGCCCTCGCTGCCATTAAGTTCCGAGACTTGACGGAATTCCGAGGTATAGCCCTCGCACGCGCTGCCGGTGAAATTATACAGGATGCGGCCGCGTGCGCTGTCCACGGCGGCGGCACCGTTGCGCGATTTCAGCAGACTGAGATCGTAGGACGCCTGATGCGGCAGGAACGGAATGGTCGCGGCCTGCGCGGAGGCCACGCTCAGCAGTAGCGCACCCGCGAGCACACCGCCGGCCACGCGCGCGATATCGGACGGCGGCAGCAAGAATCGATACAAACGACGCATGGCGTCTCCTTAAGTCAACGAATCCGTACCATATTGGGCCCACCATTAGGCCGCAACTGAGGCGGTCGCGGGAATGTGTAGGACGATGGCGGGCCACGCGAAGGGAAAACGACACGCCGAGGTAACAACATAACATCGTCTTTTCACGATCGCGGGATTATATCTTCAGTCTGACAGAGGATTGCCGATGCACTCGCACTCGCTCGATAACTGGACCCACGACCACAACTTCCTCGGCGCGCAGCACGCGCGCAACGAGCAGCGGACATGGTTGGTGGTCTGGCTGACGCTGGGCATGATGGTCGCCGAGATCGTCGGCGGCAGCCTGTTCGGCTCGATGGCGCTTCTGGCCGACGGCTGGCACATGTCGACCCACGCGGTCGCCATCGGCATCGCGGCCCTCGCCTATCGTTATGCGCGCCGCCATGCCGACAATCCGCGCTTCGCCTTCGGCACGGGGAAGTTTGGTGAGTTGGCGGCATTCACCAGCGCAGTGGTGCTGGGCATGGTCGCTGTGATGGTCGCCTATGAGAGCGTGCTGCGCATGGCCGATCCGAAGCCGATCGCTTACGGCGAAGCCATCGCCATCGCAGTGCTGGGCCTCGTCGTCAATCTGGTCTCGGCGTGGCTGCTGCGGGAAGATCACGATCACCACCACGGCCATGATCACAGTCATCACCACGGCCACACACATGATCCCTCCTCCCACGATCATGATCATGCACATGCTCACCAACATCGCGACAACAATTTGCGCGCGGCCTACGTCCACGTGCTGGCCGATGCCGCGACGTCGGTGATGGCGATCGCCGCGCTGATCCTCGCCCGCGCATTCGGTTGGGTCTGGATTGATCCGGTGGTCGGACTTGTCGGCAGTCTCGTCATTGCCAGCTGGGCTTATGGCCTGATCAAGAGCGCCGGTGCGGTGCTGATCGATGTGGTGCCGGATTCCAACGTCGCCGACGGCATTCGCCGCCGTCTCGAAATCGATGGCGACCGCATCTCCGATCTGCATCTATGGCAGGTCGGGCCCGGTCACTACTCCGCGATTGTCACCATCGTCACCGATCACCCTCAACCACCCGCGTCCTACAAGGCGAGCCTTCGCGAATTGAGGCAATTGAGCCATGTCACGGTCGAAGTCGATCAGTGCGTCCATCCGGACGGCGTCTGCACCCACGCCGCCTGATCGGCAACATCCAACTTTGGCAAGCATTATTTGCATCGGCGGTCGCTTGCATGTCGCGATCTGATAGGTGAAATAGACGCGGGCGATTGTGAGCGCGATCATCCGCATTCGACACGAAAGCAATCATTTGGGGACAATCATGGCAGGGACAGTCGAACAAAAACTTGCGGCGCAGGGCATCGTGTTGCACGAGCCTGCGAGCCCGATCGCGAATTACGTCGGGTTCGTCCGCACCGGAAACCTGCTGATCGTGTCGGGTCAGGTCTGCGTCAATCCCGAAGGCAAGCTGATCGCCAAAGGCAAGCTCGGCGCCGGCGTCACCATCGAACAGGGCAATGCCGCGGCGCGCGGCTGTGCCATCAACCTGCTGGCGCAGGTCAAGGCCGCGCTCGGCGATCTCGACAAGGTGACGCGCGTGGTGCGCCTCGGCGGCTTCGTCAACTCGGCACCGGACTTCACCGATGGTCCGAAGGTGCTCAACGGCGCGTCCGACCTGATGGTCGCGGCGTTCGGCGACAAGGGGCGTCACGCACGCTCCACCGTCGGCGTCGCCTCGTTGCCCGGCGATGCCGCGGTGGAAGTCGAAGGCATCTTCGAAGTCGCCTGACGAGTTGATCCGATGCGAGGACCCGACTGGCTTGCGGCACGTCCGGTGGCCCATCGCGGCCTGCATGATCGCGCGCGCGGCATCGTCGAGAACATGCCGGCCGCGTTCGTCGCGGCGGTCGAGGGCAACTACGGCATCGAACTCGACTTACAACTCACCGCCGACGGCGAAGCCATGGTGCATCACGACGACCGGCTCGGCCGTCTCACCGAAGGTGACGCCGCGGTGCGCGACCTGACCGCCGCGCAACTGCGGCAGGTGACATTCAAGGACACCGCCGAACGGATGGTTTCGCTCGGCGATGTGCTGACGATGGTCGCCGGCCGCGCGCCGCTGTTCATCGAGGTGAAAAGCCAGTTCGACGGCGACCGCAAGCTGGTAGCGCGGATGGCCGAGATTCTCGCGAATTACAGCGGCCCGGCGGCGGTGATGTCGTTCGATCCGGATCAGGTGTTCGCCTTGCGGGAGAAAATCCCGGCGCGGCCGCGCGGCATCATCGCCCAGCGCACCTACGATGACGACTACTGGAAATGGCTGACGCCGCAGCAGCGCGACGACATGCTGTATCTGCGCCATGGCTTCCGCACGCAACCGCACTTCATCAATTTCTGGGGCCAACAACTCCCCGCCCCCGCGCCGTGGATCGCGCGCAATGTGTTCGGCTGCCCGCTGCTGGCCTGGACCATCCGCACCGCCGAGCAACGTGCTCACGCCGCGCGCTACGCCGACCAGATCGTGTTCGAAGGGTTCCGGGCCTGACGTCCACGCGGCCTTGACGCGAGCGCTTGCAGGTACAATCTGTAAGCTAGTCACCCAAGCCTCAAATGGCTCCTCTGCGTGACCGGTTTATTTGATGGATTCACCTGACATCACTTTGGAAGCCGTCTCAACCGCGCGCCAGATCGGCGCGACGGTTTGGGATGCCTGCGCCAATCCGACATCGGCCCTCTTAGACGGCAGGATTTACAATCCGTTTGTGTCATATGCGTTCTTCGACGCGGTCGAACAGTCCGGCTCGGCTTGCGCGCGCACCGGCTGGGGACCGCGCCATCTGGTGGCCCGGTGCAACGGAGACATTGTCGGCCTGGTGCCGTGCTATGTGAAGTCGCATTCCCAAGGTGAATACGTGTTCGATCGCGGCTGGGCCGACGCCTATGAGCGCGCCGGCGGCCAGTACTATCCGAAGCTGCAAGCGAGCGTACCATTCACGCCGGCGACCGGGCCACGTCTGCTGGTGCGCGCCGGCCTCGACGATCCCGAGCATATTCGCAGTGCGCTCGCCGGTGGCCTGAAGGCGCTGTGCAACGCCACCGAGACGTCGTCGGTCCACGTCACCTTCGCGCCGGAGGACGAGTGGACGTTCCTCGCCGCGCAGGGCTTTCTGCAACGCACCGACCAGCAATTCCACTGGCACAATGCGGGCTACGCCACATTCGAGGATTTTCTCGCCACGCTGTCATCACGCCACCGCAAGGCAATCCGCCGCGAACGCCGAGACGCACTGGCGAACGGCATCACCATCCACGCATTGACCGGCCCCGATCTCACCGAGGAGGTGTGGGACGCCTTCTTCACGTTCTACATGGAAACCGGCTCACGCAAATGGGGACGGCCCTACCTCACCCGCGACTTCTACACCCGGATCGGCGAAACCATGCCAGAGCGTATCGCGCTGATCATGGCAAAGCGCGATGGCCACTGGATCGCCGGTGCGATCAACTTCATCGGCGGCGACACCCTGTTCGGGCGACACTGGGGCGCGATCGAGCATCACCCGTTCCTGCATTTCGAGGTGTGCTACTATCAGGCGATCGACTACGCCATCCGCCACGGGCTTGCGACGGTCGAAGCCGGCGCGCAGGGCGAGCACAAGATCGCGCGCGGCTATCTGCCGCAAACCACCTATTCCGCGCACTACATTGCCGACCCGGCGCTGCGCCGCGCCGTGCGCGATTATCTGCAACGGGAGCGGCTCTATGTCGCCGAAGCCGGACGCCAGCTCACCGAAGCCGGACCGTTCCGCAAGGGCTCACCCGACGATCAGACATCTTGACCACGCCGCGCCAGGCGGGGAAAGTGGCGCGCGATTTTGGGAGCGACCATGGCCACCTACGACACCAACAATATCTTCGCGAAGATCCTGCGCGGCGAGATTCCCTGCTTCAAGGTTTACGAGAACGACCATGTGCTGGCGTTTCTCGACATCATGCCGCGCGCACCGGGCCACACGCTCGTGATCCCCAAGGCGCCGGCCCGCAACCTGCTCGACATCACCGAAGAGGATTTCGTCCATGTCGCCCGCGCCACACGCCTGATCGGCCGCGCTGCGATGCCGGTCTTCAAGGCCGACGGCATGATGATCGTGCAGTTCAGCGAGCCGGCCAGCGGCCAGGAAGTCTATCACCTGCATATGCATGTGATCCCGCGCTTCGACGGCGTCGCGCTGTTGCCACCGGCCACGGTGAAGGCCGACATGACGGCGCTCGCGGAGCAGGCCGCAAAGCTGGCCGCTGCGCTGAAAGGCGCATGATCGAAAGTACGATGGCCTCAGATTTGATGGCTTACTCGCCCGTCATTGCGAGCGTTAGCGACGAAGCAATCCAGTCCTTGCTTCTTGGCCTTCTGGATTGCTTCGCTTCGCTCGCAATGACGATTCAACTTTAATTCGTCGAGTTCTATTCCTTCACTTCGAAGTCGCCGGGCTGCGGCGGCGCGAGCGGGGTGAACTGACACCGATCCGGTTTCAAGTCGACCAGCGGCGTGCCGTCGAGGCAATCGAGTCCCTGCACCAATACGTTTGCGCCCTCGACCCCGACCAGCTTGACCATCGAGGTGCCGATCGGGTTGGGCCGCACCGGCGTGCGTAGCGAGAAAGTGCCGCGCACCGCGCCGTCATTCTTCGGGCTTTGCAGCACCAGATCGCGCCGCGACAGATGCAACCAGTAGAGCACCTCGAGGCGCTCGTACTGGTCGATGCCGCGCAGCGCCGGCACCCACGGCTCGAATATCTCGATGCGACAGACCGGGCCGTCGACACGGCCTTGACGCGGCGTCATCAAACGCGAGGTCCATGGCGTATGGATGCGGCCGATGAACACCAAGCCGGCATCGTTCGGCGGCGGCGCCTCAACCACCACCTCGCCGGCGCGAACTTCGCTTTCCCGCACCATATCTCGGTCCCTCGTGAGCGATATATTCGGTGGAATAGGCCGCCGAAACGCCTCGCCGTCAAGGCCCGCGTGGTTACCCTTTGACGCCCTTGTTGCGCAGCACGAGGCAGGCCTGCCCGGCGCGATGAATACGCTGACACAGATCGTTCGCCTCGTTGCGCGTCGCAGCACCGATCCGCACCTGATAGAACGTGCGCGTGCCGCGCGTGCGCCAGATCGAGCCCAACAGCATCGGATCGTGCTCGCCGATCGCAGACGTCAGCCGCTTCATCGCCCGCGCGTAGGATGCCAGCGCGCGATCCCGCGAGAAGCCGGCGGCAAGCTGCACACCCCACGGCTGATCGGCGCCGACTTTCACACGCTGCGTCAAGCCCTCGACGAACGGATTCGGCGCACGTTGCAGCAGCGCCATCAGATCGCGGCAGCTGGTGACCGAGGCCTGTTGCGGCTGCGGCGGCTTCGTTGCATTGGCATTCTTCCAATCGTCAACCGAGACGCCGGTAATCGCGACAACATAGTTGCGCGTCTCGGCGGGCATCGGTCCGGTGCCCTCGATCCATTCGCGCACGCGGCGCGGCCCGGCGTTGTAGGCCGCCGCCGCGAGGCCGAGATTGCCGAACTGATCGCGCAACTCGCGCAAGAATTCCGCCGACTTCGGCAACGCCTGCACCGGGTCAAACGGATCGAGCAGCCGCCGCTCGCTCGCCGTGCCCGGCATGAACTGCGCGATGCCCTGCGCGCGATCGCCGCTCCGCGTCACCGGCCCGATCGCATCCGGCTGGAAGCGGCTTTCCTGCCAGATCACGCGCGAGAAAAAATCCAGCGGCAGGCCAGCATTTTTCGCGGCGGATTCGATCATCAGGCAGATCGCCTCGCGGGTGTCGGTCTGCGCCGCCGGTTTGCTCGCCGCATCCTCGGCGTGGGCGGTCGCCATACAGACCACCAGCGTCGCAACGACGAGCAGACTCCGCATCATGCTGGTCGCTCGCGTCCGCATTGCAGCCTTCCCTCACCTGCATGGCACCGATTGGATGGCGCGGCTTGACAGCTTCCCATCAGCCGCTAGCTATCGTCACAGGCCCGTAGCCAAAAAATGCGGCGCGAGCGTGGGAGACGCGGATGACCGGACCTGAGCATGACCCTCTCGCCTTCGCGCCGGATGACGACCAGCCGATCCAATACATGGCGCGCACTCGCGCCTATTACGCGGCCATCGGCTACACCACGCCCTATCGCTGGGCGCATTACACCAGCGCGCCGTTCCAGCCGCTGCGCAAGCCGCTGGCGCAATCGCGCGTGACGATCATCACGACCGCGGCTCCCTATGATCCGGCGAAGGGCGACCAGGGCCCCGGTGCGAGCTATAACGGCGGCGCGAAATTCTACGCCGTCTATGACGGCGATACCTCGCAACAGCACGACCTTCGCATCTCGCACATTGCTTATGATCGCATCCACACCAGCGCCGAGGACAGCGGCACATGGTTTCCACTGTCGCAGCTGATCAAGGCATCGGCAGGCGGACGCATCGGCGAAGTCGCGCCGCGTTTCTTCGGCGCACCGACCAATCGCAGCCACCGCGTCACCATCGAAACCGACGCGCCGGATATTCTGGCGCGCTGCAAGGCCGATGGCGTCGATGCCGCGGTGCTGGTGCCGAACTGTCCTGTGTGTCATCAAACCGTCAGCCTGGTGGCGCGGCATCTCGAGGCAAACGGCATCTCCACCGTGGTGATGGGCTGCGCCAAGGACATCGTCGAGTTCGCCGCCGTGCCGCGCTTCCTGTTCAGCGACTTTCCGCTCGGCAATTCCGCCGGCAAGCCGCACGACAAGGATTCGCAGGCGCGCACGCTGGAGTTGGCGCTGCGGCTGCTGGAATCGGCAGCCGGTCCGCAGACCACGATGCAATCGCCGCTGCGCTGGCGCGACGATCCGTCGTGGAAACGCGACTACAACAACATCGAGACCATGAGTGCGGAAGAACTGGCCCGCCGCCGCCGCGACTTCGACGCGCAGAAAGACGCCGCGCGCAACGTGCGCAGCGGGACGGCTTAAATCGAAAACCCAAAGCTGCGGCGAAAGCCTTCGCGGCCCTTCGGGGTGATCTGCAAGGCACGTGGGTTGCGCTCGCGCCGCACCCAGCCAAGGTCGAAGCAACGCGTGGTGATCGCAGCGCCGACCACGCCGGACAGGTGAAAGCGCCGCTCGGTCCAGTCGAGACAATGACGGCAAATCGGGCGGCGCGTTTGGGTCGCGAGCGTCACACCGAAATCGTTCAGGAACGCCCGCCCGGATTCGGTCACCTCGCCGCCATCGTCCGAGAGGATGACATGCTTGCGCTCGCACAGCGCATCGGCAATCGAGACGCCGAGGATGCCGGCGAAATGATCGTAGCAGGTGCGCGCAAGACGCAACCTGTCTTCCTGCGCGGTGCGCGGCCGGTAGCGTGGCGGCGCGCTGGCCGCGACCGCCATGATGCTTTCCAGCATCTGCGCCACCAGCGGCGTCGCCAGCCGGAAGTAACGATGCCGCCCCTGCTTGAGCACCGTGAGCAGACCGGCTTGCGTCATCTTGGCGAGATGGCCGCTCGTGGTCTGCGGCGTTACATTCGCGGCAAAGCTCAATTCGGTCGCGGTCAGCGCGCGGCCGTCGAACAGGGTGCTGAGGATGGTGGCTCGCGCCGGATCACCCACCAGCGCGGCGATCTCGGCCATTTGCGGGACTGTCATGTGGTGCAGTTTAGGCCGAAACCGGCCACGCGCAATTGCTGACGCTTCGGCCCCGCCCGAAGCAACGGACCTGTGTTCGGGCGTTAACTCATCGCCTGCGGATATGGCCGGCATGACTGCGCTCCAGGTTCCGTATTCCGCAATCGAAATCAGCGAAAGCCTCTCGAATGACGATTTCAACCAATCACGAAGCGCCGTCGTGCACCGACGGCGCCGCTCGCCGCGCCAACGCGGTGCTGCTGACGATGTGCTTCGGCGTGTTCCTCGCGCAACTCGATTCCTCGGTCGTATTTCTTGGTCTCAAGCACATCGGCGGCGACCTCAATGCCAGCATCAGCGAGATGCAGTGGGTGCTGGATTCCTACAATCTGGTCTACGCCACGTTCCTTCTCACCGGCGGTGCGCTCGGCGATCTCTACGGACGGCTGCGGGTGTTCGCCTGCGGCATCGCTCTGATCGTGGCGGGCTCGCTGGTGTGCGCGCTGGCGCAGGACGGCACCACGCTGATCGCGGGGCGCGCCGTCACCGGGCTCGGCGCGGCGCTGGAGGTAACGTCCTCGCTAGCCATCGTCAGCATCACCTTCCCCGATGCGAAGGCGCGCGGGCGCGCGCTGGGCTTGTGGGCAAGCTGCAACGGCATCGCCATGGCGATCGGCCCCACCATCGGCGGCCTGTTGGTCGATCACGTCGGCTGGCGCAGCATCTTCATTCTGTCGGTGCCGATCGGTCTTGTAACGCTGCTGCTGAGTTATCTCTACGTCGGCGAGAGCCGGCATCCGCAAGGCCGGCAACTCGATCCCGTCGCACAATTCCTCGCCGTGATCGCGCTCGGCGCGCTGTCGTTCATTACCATCGAGGGCCAGCATCGCGGCTGGACCTCGCCGCTGATTGCCGGCATGGCCCTCGCCGCCGTCGGCGCGGCCATCGCATTCGTGCGCGTCGAACGCGGCCGCCCAGGCGCCATGGTGCCGCTGGATATCTTCAGAAACGCGCCGTTCAACGCCGCACTCGCCATCGCCGGGCTGATGACTTTCGGCATGTATTCGATGCTGTTCCTGATGCCGCTGTATTTCCAGTCGATCACTGGCGCATCGGCATTCGTCGCGGGGATGGAGTTGCTGCCGATCTCCATTGCCTTCGTGGTGGTGTCGCAAAAGTCCGGCGCATTGATGCATCGCTTCGGCGCGCGGGCGATGCTGGTCGGCGGCATGGGTTTCATGGGAGCTGGACTGTTGGCGCTAACGCAGATCTCGTCCACCACGCCCATGATGCTGGTGCAGATTGCGCTGATCGTCATCGGCGTCGGCCTCGGTCTCAACACTGGGCCGGTCAATGCCGTCGCCGTCGCGGCGGTGCCTGCGGCGCGCTCCGGCACGGCCTCCGGCCTCCTCAACACCGCACGGATGACCGGCGCGACCATGGGCATCGCATTGCTGGGCGCGATCTACGCAGGCTATTCGCAGGCCGGCGGCACGCAGGCCATGCTAAGTGGGTTGCATTGGGCGTTTCTCGGCGGCGCCATCGCCGAACTCAGCGGCGTCGTGATTGCGCTCGCTTTTACACGCGCCAACTCGATGGTGCAGAAGCCGGCGTGAGATCGGTTCGTCATGGCCGGATTTATTCCGACGATGATGGCTGGGGAGATGAACTGGATTGAATCGTCATTGCGAGCGAAGCGAAGCAATCCAGAAGCGACGAGGAAGAACTGGATTGCTTCGTCGCTCACACTCCTCGCAATGACGGAGAATCTGACTCCAAACGAAAAAGGGCGGCGGAAAATTCCGTCGCCCTTGTTTGTTTCATATCCGCCGCTCAGACCTTGACCAATGGCCCCTTCGAGGGAGAGCCCTTGGAGCCACCGCCGCCGGAACCACCGGGGCGCGGCTTGCGCACCGGTGCTTTCTTGCGCGCGCCGGGGAGCTTCTCCGGCTTCGGCGTCACCGGCCCGTCGAGATACTCGAAGCCGATCTTGTCGGCGCCCGTCTCGTCCTTCTCGAGCACGACGCGAACGTGACCGCCGCCCTTGAGCGCGCCGAACAGCACCTGATCGGCGAGCGGCTTCTTGATGTGCTCCTGGATCATGCGCCCCATCGGGCGCGCACCCATCTGCTCGTCGTAGCCGTGCTCGACCAGCCAGGCCTTGGCCGGCTCCGACAGCTCAATGGTAACGTCGCGGTCTGCGAGCTGCGCCTCGAGTTGCAGCACGAACTTCTCCACCACCATGCCGATCACATCGGCATTGAGGTGCGCGAACGATACGACCGCATCGAGCCGGTTGCGGAACTCCGGCGCAAACTGCCGGTTGATCGCCTCCTGATCATCACCCTCGCGCTTGTTGCGGGTGAAGCCAAACGCCTGCCGCGCCAGATCGGCGGCGCCGGCATTCGTCGTCATGATCAGGATGACATTGCGGAAGTTGACCTGCTTTCCGTTATGGTCGGTCAGCTTGCCGTGATCCATGATCTGCAACAGCACGTTGTAGAGATCGGGATGCGCCTTCTCGATTTCGTCGAGCAACACCACGCAATGCGGATGCTGATCGACGCCATCGGTGAGCAAGCCGCCCTGATCGAAACCGACATAGCCCGGAGGCGCGCCGATCAGCCGCGACACGGTGTGGCGCTCCATGTATTCCGACATGTCGAAGCGGATCAGTTCGACGCCCAACGACGCCGCGAGTTGCTTCGCCACCTCGGTCTTGCCGACACCGGTGGGACCCGAGAACAGGTAGGAGCCGATCGGCTTCTCCGGTTCGCGCAAGCCCGCGCGCGCCAGCTTGATCGATGCCGATAGGGCTTCGATCGCCTTGTCCTGACCGAACACCACGCGCTTCAGGGTCTGCTCGAGATGCTTGAGCACCTCGGCATCGTCCTTCGACACGCTCTTGGGCGGAATCCGCGCCATCGTGGCGATCGTGGTCTCGATTTCCTTGATGCCAATGGTCTTCTTGCGCTTGTTCTCCGACACCAACATCTGCGCCGCGCCCGACTCGTCGATCACGTCGATCGCCTTGTCCGGCAGCTTGCGGTCGTGGATGTAGCGCGACGACAGTTGCACCGCCGCCTCGATGGCGTCGTTGGTGTACTTCAGCTTGTGATAGTCCTCGAAGTACGGCTTGAGGCCCTTGAGGATGGCGATGGCATCCTCAACGGTCGGCTCGTTGACGTCGATCTTCTGGAACCGGCGCACCAGCGCGCGATCCTTTTCGAAATGCTGGCGATATTCCTTGTAGGTCGTCGAGCCCATGCAGCGGATGGTGCCCGAAGCCAGCGCCGGCTTGAGCAGGTTCGATGCATCCATCGCGCCGCCCGACGTCGCACCGGCACCGATCACGGTGTGGATCTCATCGATGAACAGGATGGCGTTGGGATGCGCCTCGAGTTCCTTGAGGACCTGCTTGAGCCGTTCCTCGAAATCGCCGCGATAGCGCGTGCCGGCGAGCAACGTGCCCATGTCGAGCGAGAACACAGTGGCAGCGGACAACACCTCCGGCACCTCGCTGTCGACGATGCGCTTGGCGAGTCCTTCCGCGATGGCCGTCTTGCCGACGCCGGCTTCGCCGACGAACAGCGGATTGTTCTTCTGGCGGCGGCACAGCACCTGGATCGCGCGATTGATCTCGGCATTGCGGCCGATCACCGGATCGATCTTGCCGTCGCGCGCTTTCTTGTTGAGGTTGACGCAATAGGTCTCAAGCGCCTCGCCCTTCTTCTTGGCGTCGTCGCCGTTCTTCGTTTCGGCTTCCTCGTCGACGCCGCGCACCGGCCGCGCCTCGGACACACCGGGCCGTTTGGCAATGCCGTGGCTGATGTAGTTCACCGCGTCGTAGCGCGTCATGTCCTGCTCTTGCAGGAAGTAAGCGGCATGGCTTTCGCGCTCGGCGAAGATCGCGATCAGCACGTTGGCGCCGGTGACTTCCTCGCGTCCCGAGGACTGGACGTGAATCACCGCGCGCTGGATCACGCGCTGGAAGCCCGCCGTCGGCTTGGCGTCGTCGGAGCCGTCGGTCACCAGATTCTCGAATTCGGTTTCGAGATAGTTGACCAGGCTGGTGCGCAACTTGTCGAGATCGACGCTGCATGCGCGCATCACCGCAGCGGCATCGGAATCGTCCACCAGCGACAGCAGCAGATGTTCGAGCGTCGCATATTGATGGTGCCGCTCGTTCGCGATCGCGAGCGCCCGATGCAGCGACTGTTCAAGGCTCTGGGAAAAAGTTGGCATTCGCGTCCTCTATGGCCCCCGGCCATCATGATGGTCGCTGCCCGATCAGGCAACAACAACATTTTAGAATATATAGGCAGGCGGTTTCCCAGCGGAAGACCGGTTCCCGAACGCGCGCCGGAGGGCCATTCCAGCGATTCGCCAGACGCTCCGGAATTCGCCTTATTGTCGCGGCAGCCCCGGAAACGCCGGTTGGCGGTCGTTCATACGCGCAAAAACCATGCATCTGAAAGCGACGGCAGGCGCGGCGACGCTTCGCCCGACGTAGCATCGCTCCCGATACAAACGTGGCGGCAGAGCGGTGCGGACTGAAGGCTTCTGCGAATCGGCCAGAGCTATTTCTTTTCCATCACGCATTGCAGCGGATGCTGGTGTTTGCGCGCGAAGTCCATCACCTGAGTGACTTTGGTTTCGGCGATCTCGTAAGTGAAGACGCCGCATTCGCCGATACCGTGATGGTGGACGTGCAGCATGATCTTGGTCGCCGCCTCGGCGTCTTTCTGGAAAAAGCGTTCGAGAACATGAACGACGAATTCCATCGGCGTGTAGTCGTCATTCAAAATCAAGACGCGATAAAGATTCGGCCGTTTGAGCTTCGGCTTGACCTTGGTGATGACCGACGTACTCGGCCCGCCCGGCCGCCCCTGATCGCCGTTGCCCTGATCGCCGCTCATACGCGGCGCAGCGGCGTTGGAGGAGGTCGCGGAAATCTCAACGTGTGAAAACAAGTTCGACATGGTCGGATAGATGATTGTCCCGATCGTTACGTCCAGAGTCGTGCAAGTCAGAATAGCAGGTCCCGATAAGCAGGCCCCGAAAGGCAGGTCCGAAAAGCGCGGCCGTTCCTCGGTCGAGGACCGCATTCCCGTGCCCTCCCCGCCGGCGTCCCTCATGCCCGCCGGATCGGCCAGTGCAACCGCTCGCCGTGCCAATATGGGTCGGCGCGGATACCGCCGCAAGCCGCCGATGGTCGCGCCGCCCTCCCCGCGCTTTGGGCGCGCGGCCTCCAAAGGTTAATCCAAATTGACCGATTCGTCCGAATCCCCGGCTATCGCATTCATCGGCCGTTGACGCTGATACCAGCCGGGCGGCCATTCCTAAGCATTTGTCCGGCTATTTACCCGATTTCTCAGGACGGCTTTACCACCTGTTTAGCCGGCCGCGCGGAAATGGCGCCGCAACCCATACCCCGGTGACCGCCATGTTCGGTAAATCGTTGTTGAATTCAGTAAAGCTGACCGCGACCAATTTGGTTCGCGCGGACCGTGGCAATGTCGCGGCCATGTTCGCCATTGCCCTGGTTCCCTTGATCGGAATCATCGGAACAGCGGTCGACTACAGTCGCGCGGTCGCCGCCCGCTCCGCCATGCAGGCCGCCCTCGACACCGTGGCGCTCATGGTATCGAAGGACGCGCAGGCCGATCCCACGATGACGTCGGCGCAAGCCACCACCGCGGCGCAGAAATATTTCAACGCGCTCTACAAGGAGGACGGTACCAGCAACGTCGTGATCACCGCGACCTACTCCCAGAACAGCGGCATGGGTTCCTCGGTCCAGGTGACCGGCAGCGCATTGGTCGCGACCGATATCATGCGCTACGCCGGCTATACCGATATAAATATCGACACAAGTTCAACAACCAAGTGGGGCGCCACCCGGATGCGCGTCGCCCTGGTGCTGGATAACACCGGATCGATGGCCGACAACAACAAGATGACGAATCTGAAGCGGGCGGCCAAGGACTTGGTCGCACAGCTTGCCGGACGCGCCAAGGTCCCGGGAGATGTCTATATCTCACTGGTTCCATTCGCCAAGAACGTCAACCTCGGCAGCAATTTCGACAAGAGCTACATCAAGTGGAGCAGCTCTGCGGGAACTTCAAACCCCGATACCTGGGACGAGAACAACGGGACATGCAGCGTCGGCAGCGCATCGACCAAGACGAGTTGCCTCGCACAGAATTCGTGCAGCATTTCCGGCTACACCAGCAAGACTTCCTGTCAGTCGGCGGGGGTGTGCTCGAACAAGCAGTACACAAGCAAGAACAGTTGCCAGTCGAACAGCGGCACCTGGACCACCGGCACCTGGGGTACGGGATACACGACCTGGACTCCAGCCAACCACAGCAAGTGGAGCGGCTGCGTGATGGACCGTGACCAGGACAACGATATCAGCAACGTGGCGCCTTCGCCCGGCGATACCAACGCCGTGTCGACGCTGTTTCCTGCCCAGGAATATTACCAAGGCTCGACCAACTACTGCAACCCAAGCAGTTCGGCGTATCTTCAGCCGATTATTCCGATGACCGATCCGCTTGTCGACGGCGGATTGACCAAGCTCACAGACGCCATCGGCGCCATGGATCCCACCGGTGGCACCAACCAGGCGATCGGTGTCGCATGGGGCTGGCAGTCCCTGAGCACGACCAAGGGACCGATCAAGGCTCCGGCGAAGGATCCGAACTATGCCTACCAGGATTATCTGGTCATCCTGTCCGACGGCTTGAATACACAAGACCGCTGGCCGTCCTACGGCAACGGACAAACACAATCGACCTGCAATGGCCAGCCTTGCATCGACGCAAGGCAAAAGAAGCTGTGCGACGCGATCAAGAATCCTCTCCAGAATGACGGTAGTACCATTACAGTCTTCACCATCCAGGTGAACATCAATAGCATCGATCCGCAGTCCGCGATCCTGCAAGACTGCGCCACGCCCGCTACGTCCGGCCTTCAAAAGACTGCTCAGATGATCACGAATTCGAATGAAACTTCCACGGCCTTCAACACCATCCTGGCACAGATCACCAATCTGCAAATTTCCAAGTAAGGCGTCGTCGCACACAGTCACGAAAAAAGCCCGGTCGCGAGACCGGGCTTTTTGTATTCCGAAGAGGAAACCGCGTTTAGCGGACCGACACCGGCGCCAGCTTGCCGATGAAGCCTTCGAACGGCTTGAACGACTGCTTGGCGAGCTCGACGTAGAGGCCGCCGATCTTCTGCGATTCCGCAACGAAGGTCTCGTAGCTGGTCTTGGCATACTCGGTCTGAACTTCGAGCGCCTTGTCGAACGACTTCGACGCCACCAGCTTCTCGAAGTACGCGTTGCCGTCTTCGAACGACTTCTTCGAGTAGTCGCCGAAAGCAGTCACGATCGCCTGGAGGGTCTGCTGGAAGTCGTTGGCGGCCGAAACCGCGCTCTCGAATTGCTCTTTGCCGTAGTTCTGCAGTTCTTCAACCTTGACCATGGGGACATCCTTCATCGGCTGCGGGGGATAAAACCTAGGCATCGCCGGCCGAAGCAACGCGACGCCGCCATAACCATCACATTATCGCGTTGCACAATTATGTCAATGAAATTGATGCAATGCACAATTGCGAGATCGCGCGAATCCGGCATGATCCGGCAAGGGTTCTTTAACCTTTTCGAAACTCCGGCCCCTTACCCTGTTTCGGTATTTGTTGCGGTCTGTCGTGAAGCTCGAAAAGCTACGCAAATGCAGGCTCTTAGCCGATCAGTGCATCTGACA
>JAFKKM010000174.1 GCA_017305555.1 Hyphomicrobiales bacterium
GATGGCGAGGTGTGCGATCATGCCGGCATCACCGTCATCAACACCGGTGCGCAGCATAACGAGATGAGCGACCGAGGACCTGACTCGGTGAAGCAGAAGATCGAAGGGATGCTGGACAAGTATCTCGACAACGACAGCGTGTTGGCGCCGGTCGATACCAAGAAGCCGAAGATTCTTGCGCCCGGTCCGGTGGCGCTCATTGCGCCGCCGCTCGCGCTGATCCCGGCGGCTGTGCCGTTGGATTGACCTCGCTCGGATCGAGTCTACATAGTCCTGCAACTGGTTGTGGGACCCGATGACGGACGAGCACTCGAAATCAAAAATCTCCGGTGTTGCGGCGACGCGCGACAGCGCATCAGTACCGCGCACCACATCGACGTCCGCGGATATCGCGGCCTTCGTCGCCAAGGCGCGTGCGGTGTCCCCGCTCGCGCCGGGCGCGCGGGCGCGGCTGGTGTTTGCGCTCGACGCTACCATGAGCCGTCAGCCGACCTGGGACATGGCCTGCGATCTGCAAGCCGACATGTTCAGCGAGGCGGCGGCGATCGGCAATCTCGATATCCGGCTAGTGTACTATCGCGGCGCTTCCGAATGCCGCGCTAGCAATTGGATTTCCGATGCCGCGAAGCTCGCGGCACTGATGCGCAAGATCGACTGCCGGGGCGGCCATACCCAGATCGGCCGGATGCTGGGCGACGTGCGCAGCCAGGCGGTGGCGGCAGGCGTTCGCGCCGTGGTGTTCGTCGGCGATGCCATGGAGGAGAACGCCGACGATCTTTGCAGCAAGGCGGGTGAACTCGGGTTGCTGAAGGTGCCGGTGTTCTTGTTTCAGGAAGGCAACGATCCTGTCGCCGAACAGACATTTCGTGAGATCGCGCGGCTGACCGGTGGCGCGTGGTGCCGTTTCGATCCCGGTGCGGCGGCGCAGTTGCGCGAGTTGCTGCGCGCGGCGGCGGCTTATGCGGCAGGCGGCCGCGAGGCGCTGCTGCGTCTGTCGCGCACCGCGAACGGCGCGGCACGATTGCTCGGACAGATGCGATGAGAGAGCCTGTCCGGCGGAAAGAATCCGAATGGCCACTCTGATCGCCGGCGCGGTTGCCGTCTTCGTCCTCTATACGCTGTTGCAGATGTTTCGCTCGGCCAACCCGGCGATGCTGGCGCGCGCGATCAAGATCGTCGGCGGCATCGTCTCGCTGGCGGTTGCGGCGTTCGTCGGTCTCAAGGGTGAACTGGCGGTGGCGATCCCGCTCGGCATATTCGGTGCCGGGCTGCTGGGCTGGTCGCCATTCGGCTCAAGCCTTCCGAATTTCGGCGGGATGTTCGGCGGTGCGGGCAAGCCGAGCAGCGGGCAGCGTTCGCGCGTCCGCTCGCATTTCCTCGATATGACGCTCGATCACGACAGCGGCGCGCTGAGCGGCAAGATCATCGCGGGGCCTGATGCCGGGCGCTCGCTCGACGATTTCGATCTGCCGGCGTTGGCGGCGATGATGCCGCGCTTCGACGCCGAGAGTTGCGCGCTACTTGAAGGTTATCTTGACCGCCGGTTTCCCGCCTGGCGTCAGCACGCGCAGGGCGACGCGGCTGCGGGGGAGCGCCGCGCGGCGTCGAGCGGCAAAATGACGGACGAGGAGGCTTATCAGATCCTTGGCCTGCAAGCGGGCGCGAGCCGTGACGATATCGGGCGTGCCCACCGCGCCTTGATGAAGAAACTGCATCCCGACCAGGGGGGGTCGACGTACCTGGCGGCTCGGGTCAATGAGGCCAAGGACACTCTGCTTCGCACGCATCTCAACTAACTCCGGCAACGCAAATCAACGCCACAAGCCGTGCGTCACCTGCCGTCCGTTCGATGCCCCGCCGCGCGCCGTTGTCCGGCGTCGTCAGCCTGTATGGTAAATGTATCCGCAAATTCTTGACGGGAAGTTTTCAACGGAATCGATTTGGTGCGTCTGAAGTCGAGCCGCGACAAATAAGATTGGTCCGAAGAAACGCGTCCGCACAGAACAAGAGAGCCTCGCTTCCGGTGTCATCGGAAGCGAGGCTCGATGTTTGGTGGCCGCTATTGCGGCAGAAATCTCAGTTGCGGAGGGTGATGCAGGAAATGTCGGAGCGCTTGAGCCGCTTGCAGACGGCCTCGGCCTGATCGCGTTCGAGGCCGGCGAAGCGGGCGCGATAGAGCTTTTTGTCGCCGCGCGTTACGACGGTTTCGGTGAACGGATCGGCCTTGCCCAACATTCCGTTGGCGTGGTCGCGCGCGGCTTCCAGACGTTGACGCGCCTGGCTTTCGCTCTCCAGTGCGCCGACCTGCACGATCCAGCCGGTGTGAGTGGCGACCGGCTTGACGGCGCCATGGGATTGTACGGCCTGCGGAGCGGTACGGGAGGACGTGTCGACCGCCGCTTGCTGGACGTGCCGCTCGGCTGGCGCGGCCATGCTGGAGGCCGGCAAGACCCCGAGGAGGCCCTTTCCGGTGCCGTGGTTCGGCGGCTGCACCGGCAATTCACGGGCGCTGACCGAACCGGAGATATCCGCATCGTTCGGCACGGTGACGAGGGCGGTCGGACCGGCGGAGGCAACCTTCATCGGGCCGGAGCGGACCTGCACGGTCTTGACGCGCACCGGCTTCATCGGCTCGGTCGATCCGGGGATCGTGGCGATCGCCTTGCTCTGGATCACGCCGTTGGTGAGTGGGGCCGGCTCGACCGGTGCTTTCGGCGCCGGCGCGGCCGCGGCGATCGCGCGGGTCGGCGGCAGCGGAGGCGGCGCCTCGGCGGTGGCGACCTGGATGGCGCCATGTACCTGAACCGGCGCGGCGGGCCGCGACTGCGCGGCATCCTCGGCAGCCGCGGCATTGGCCTCGGACGAATTGCGCTCGGTGATGGCGGCGACCGTGCGCCGGCCCGATGCCTTCTCGAGGTTCTCGGCGAGGAGGTTGCGCATGATGGCATCGCGCGAGCGGTAGCTGCGGCCGCCCATCACGACGCCGACAAGATGGCGGTTGCCGCGGCGCAGGTTGGTGACGAGGTTGAAGCCGGATGCGCGGGTGTAGCCGGTCTTGATGCCGTCGACGCCTTCGACCTTGCCGAGCAGATGATTGTGATTGCGGATGTTGTGGCCGCGATAGTTGAACGACGCGGTGGCGAAGTAGCGATAGTAGCGCGGGAAGCGGTCCTGGATCGCGCGCCCGAGTGTCGACTGGTCGCGCGCCGTGGTGACCTGATCATCATTGGGCAGACCCGATGCGTTGCGATACACGGTGCGGGTCATGCCGAGCGCGCGCGCCTTGCGCGTCATCATCTTGGCGAAGTCGTCTTCGTCGCCGCCGATGAATTCTGCGATCACCACGGCGGCATCGTTGGCGGAGCGGGTGACGAGCCCCTTGATCGCATCCTCGACGCGAATGGTTTGGCCCGGACGCAAGCCGAGCTTGGTCGGCGCTTGCGAGGAGGCGTGGGCGGACACCGGCATTTCGGTGTTGAGGCTGATCTTCCCGGCGTCGAGACGCTCGAACAAAAGATACAGCGTCATGATCTTGGTGAGCGAGGCGGGGAAGCGCAGGCCGTCGGCGTTGGTGGCGGTCAGCGTCGCACCTGAATTGGCGTCGACAATGATCGAGGCGAACGCCGGATTGTAGCTTTGCTGAACTGTATGGTGATGGCGATGATGTCGATGGCGTCGTCGGGCGTCGGCGGTGTCGGTGGTGAAAATGACGGCGGCGGTGAGGGTGGCCAGTCCGAGAACGCAAACCCGCAGGGTACGTGAGGAGGCTGAGGTGCGAAGCATGGACGTCCCCGTCAGATTGTCATCTCAGTCACCGATCCGTGAGGCCAAATTATGCCCGACGGCGGTAACGAATTACGTTCGGCGGCCGACGCGCCGCCGGCCCCGAGCCA
>JAFKKM010000047.1 GCA_017305555.1 Hyphomicrobiales bacterium
TAGGTACTTTAGGAGCTTTAGGTGGGGTAGTCGTGAAATCTCAGTTGAAGTATGGGGCGGGGGGGGACGGTAACCGATCGGACAAGCCCATGAACCAAGACGTCGTGAACCGAGTCGGGAACCTGCGATCCGCGCGGAGATGCGGGGCGCGGAATCGCGCCGGCCAACCCTGCCAGTGCCCAGCTGTGCGTGGCCGTATGCGGTGTCGTCTCCATGGTGGGCTCAGTCCTGGAGCGCCGAAAGGTAAGGCTAACGGCAAATACACGGATGGATATTTCACCGCCGAGGCCGTCGCCGAGCGTCGCTGGGCGAAGGCCCTGGTGGGCGACTTCGCGGAGATAAAGAAGGATGGCTGATCGCAAACTGCCAACGATAAGAGACCATAAGGATTCACCCGTGCGGGTCCGTCTTCGTCGCATCAACGCCAATCTGGCAAAGCCCTATCCTCCTTCCGGTGATAGCGACCTATGGTGGTCTCGGCTTAAGACTGCGCTTGGTACGGCCTCTAGTGACTTCGTGAATGCAACTCTGCTTCAACTCCAGACCGCTGCGCGGCTGCCGAACGGAGGCATATCTGAAATCGCCGTCAACTCGGCGTTGAGCATGATCGAATCGGCGAAACCCGAGGACGAGGTAGAGGCCGCCCTTATCATCCAGATGGCTTGCACTCACACCGCAGCGATGGCCGTACTCTCCCGGATCGGGGGTGCTCATGGCGGCGATCGCCATGTTGCAATGATGGCGGCGGCTGCGAACAAAATTCTCAGAGCGTTTGCCGTTCAGGTCGAGACATTACGCCGGCTGCGCACAGGAAGCTCCCAATACATGCGGATCGAGCACGTCCATGTCGAATCTAATGCTCAAGCCGCTTTCGGTAATTTCCAGCAGTCAGGTAAGGATCCGACGTAGTAGTGCAGACCTTTAGCCTTACTTTGGCGCATTTTGCGCCGCGCATACTTTCTTTCTTATGCTAGGCGATGCTGGCCGAAGCAACCTTTGCCCATGGCCAGTCTAGCTTAGCAGTGGAGACCCATTGCCCAGAACCGTGCGGGTCAGAAGTCCGCGATCGAGCCGAGTGTTGCGCGCCTCGCATGAGGTCTCAGGGATTAGCAAGCACGCGTGGCAAGCTGCCCCTTGCAAAGGATATTCTTCACTTCCATCGCTGTGCTCCGCGCAAATGGGATCGTTGGAGCATAGCGCTAGGCGGTTGATTGCGCGGACAAGCAGTTCATTTATCCGTTCAGCCGTATTGCTCAGACCGCCAAGGGTGCCCTGCCCGCCAGCAGTTGTCGTATATATCAGGATTCCAAACCGGTCAGCTTGCGCGGGGCCACTGGAGTAAATCCGCTCTTTTAAGGACGAAAGCGGATAGCCACATTCCAGAGCGAGTTCGGCCATAAAGGCGTGCGACAGGGAGTGCAACGCCCAATAGGCGGTGCCGCGATGAGTAGGCTCACGATTGAAGCGCGCGGCGTCCCGGTTTTCTCGCTCCCGCAAGTCCCTCGCTTTGGCGACCGTCTGGTCAGCGTCGAGCCACGGCTTTATAAATTCTGGCGCTATGTGAAGGAAGATACCCTCGCCGAGTTGCTCGATCGCCGGCAGCCAATCGACATTGCGCGCGAGATCGGCGCCGCCAACCGCTAGCTGGATCTCGTCAAGCTCGCTCTCGGCGGGGGTCGGCGGCGGCTCCAGGCGGGTGAAGCCGTAGAGGCACGTCACCTCGCGTAGCCGGTGCACCCGCACCACGCCCTCTAGGAACTTGTCCCAAGGCGGCTGCAGCTTGAGCACCTCGCGCGGCAACGTCTCACCGTAGAAAAACGATCCGGTGCCATCGCTGCCGATCACCGGCGCGCCAGTGGCCATCATGTCGAACTCGGCAATATGCGGATGCGCGCTCGGATTGACTCCTGAGCCGTCGTCGCTGTCGAGCGCCTGCAAGATCTCTTCGCCGGAAAACTCCTTGAAGGCATCCTTCGTCCGCAAACCGGACTTTAGAAAGTCAACAAAACCCGGTAGCTGTCGAATGCTGTCGATGTCTGACCTGAACTCGGCGATCGTCTGCCGCAACTTGTCGTTCGACTTCGTTAGCGAAATGACCGTAACAGTTTGCGCGAAATAAGTATTGGTCGCCGAGCGCGGCAGAAGCCGCAGATCCTCGGCGCAAGTCTCGCCGGCGATGCGCCGCGGCGTCAGCCACGGGCTGTGACAATCACAGGTACCGAGGAATTTTGGCTTGTAGAGATCAGCCATACTGATCGAGGCGCCGCAGGTGCATTGCACCGAAATGTCCGAGGGATCAGAACTGACCCCTCGCTCGACCCAGTAGAGTGGCTTTCGGCAGGACTGTTCCCGGCCGCGATGGGTTAGATAGCGCCAAGAAATATCCTGCAGATGGCCTTTGGTGCAGGCGCCGACGAAGCGGATTGGGTTGACGCCAATCTTGCCGCCCGAGCCGGTGTAGGATAGCTTGCCACCGGCGGTGACGTTGAGCTCGGTAAACTCAACCATGCGACGGCGCTTCTCATTGCCCGCCCCTGCCGGCGCCACCTCGGTCCCCTTGCCGGGTGCCTCGTTGATCAGGAACCACTCGGGAAACAGCCGCACACCGACGCCGGGCGCATTGATGTCGCGGCGTTCCTCGTCATACATCGGCGGAGAACGCAGGCCAGCAAATGTTGAGCTGAGCTTGTCACCGAGCTGCTGCTTGAGCAGTGCCACCAGCCTCTCTTCCTCGACCGGCTTCCAGCTCGAACCCTTGTAATCCCAGTCCTGCAGGCCAGCGACGACCACCGCATTGTCCGGCAGGTCCATCATGGCGCCCGGACCATAGGTCAGCAGCAATTGGCTGAAGTTCTGTGTGATGTCGGCCATCTGAAGTCCACTATCCGAGAGGCGTACCGTTTGGTGCTCTGAGCTTCAGCAGCGAAACGGGCTCGGTGTCGCGCATCGAGCGGCCGGCGATGAACCACTCCCGCTCCTTGTCCATGTTGGGCTGCTGATCAAATGGGTCTTGCAGCAACCGCCGCACCGGCTGCTGGCCGGCATAGGCGAACTCGTCGCCATTGCGAGTCTGCTTGTCGGCGATCCTGATCCAGGCCTGCTCCAACTCGTCGAGCCGAGCGAGGCAGCGCGCGATTGACGCACCGTCCTCCCCCGCCACCCGCATCTTGGTCTCGATCACATCGCGAACGCGCTGATAGGCGGTCGGCTCGTCCACTACCCTGCTGACCGAGGAATTTGGGGTCAGGCTCGGCGTAACATGGCGCTGCGCCGCCACGAGGGTCGCGGCCAGTGCCCGATCTAGCGCGCGCGGCGCGAACGGCGTCACGCTTGTCGCCTCAACCGCGCGATAGAAGCTCTGGTGGAAGGCGCGGAACTGCTCGTAATGAGTGCGGTCACGCGGCTTGTGGATGTTGAGCAGCGTAACGACGAGGCCGGGCTTGTCGGCCTCGCGGCCAACGCGTGAGGTTGCCTGGATGTATTCCGCCGCCGTCTTGGGCTGGCCCTGCACCACCATCAGCCCCAGCCGGCCGATGTCAAGACCGACCGAGATCATGTTGGTTGCCATCGCGACGTCGACGGCGTTCTTGTCTGCGACCGCAAGCCCGAGCCGCTTACGCGCCTCTGAAACTTGATCGGTGGAATAACGAGAGGTCAGCTCTTGGATCTCGCGCAGCACCCGATCAGCGAATGGCTGGCCCGCAGGCTCGCGGCGGACGCGTAGCCGGCCGTAATTTGTCAGGTGCGCTCGGACCTCATCATCGACGATACGGCGGGCGCCGCCGAGTTCGCGCAGCGCGTTGAAATAGCACAAAGCAGTGAGATAGGGATCTGCTGGATCATCCTTGCCGCCGCTCGACAGTGCCTCTGCACCGGACAACAGCGTCTGCAGCGCGCGCAGGAAGACGAGTTTCGGGCCGCGGCCGGGCGAGGCGATACCGAGATAGAGTCTCGACGGCGTGGTGCGATCGACCTTCGCGAAAAAGGAATCGTCGCGGCCGACGCCCGGCGGCGGAAAGATCGCGGTGCGATCGCGGCCGAACAGGTTGCGGATCTGGGTCTCGGCGCGGCGCACAGTGGCGGTCGAGGCGACGATCTTCGGCCCGCGCCATTCTCCATTGATCTTGCGCGCGGCGAGCAGATCGAACGCGGTCTCATAGAGCCCGGCAACTGTACCGAGCGGCCCGGAAATGAGGTGCAGCTCATCCTGGATGATCAGGTCGATCGGCCGCAGCTCGGCCGGCAGCTTTGTGCCGCCGCGCACCGCCGCCCCGTAAAAACCGCTGGCATCGCTGCGGTCGACATGGCCGAAGAACGCACCGGCCCGCCCCTCCCATGGCACGTTGGCGAATTTGTCGACGGTCGCGATCATAAAGGCCGGTAGGCGGCGGTAGATCTCCTCGTCGACTACCACGATCGGCAGTCTGTCTTCGCTGGAGAAGGCGCAGTCGATCTCGTCGCAGCGCAAGTCGAGCCGCTGCGGGTTCGCCGCAGTCGGCTGCAGCGCGAATGCATTTTCCTTCAATTCAGTGCCGCACCATGGGCAGTTCTTCAGCGGCGCCGGCGCCGGACCTCTCCTGTTCCGGTACTGGCCGAGCCAATAGACGGCAGTATTCTCCTTACGGTTCTGGGCGCTTCCGAGATTATTGGGGGTGGCGCCGCCGCCGACCCATAGGCCGATCTCGATCGGCCAGTCGCCGAGCCGCTTCCTCTCCTTGCGCTCCAGCTCCAGCGCACAGACGAGCCCCGCGGCGCGCTGTAACTGATCGAGCGTCAAGAGGCGCAGGGTGTAGCGCATCACCACCGACAGCCCTGCCCCGGTCAGCCCCGGATTGCTGAGCCGGCGGCGCGCGATCGCCAGCGCCGCAAGGCCTAGATAAGCCTCGGTCTTGCCGCCGCCGGTCGGGAAGAACAGCAAATCGACGATCGGCCGATCCGCGTGAACGGGATCAACCAGACCGTCGAGGTTGAGCAGGATGAAGGCGAGTTGGAAAAGTCGCCATGTCGGCGCCCGCTGCTGCTCTGGCGGCTTGCCATTGTTGGCTGCGCCGCGCTGGCGGTTAGCGCGCTCCATCACCCGGTTCATGATGCCGAACGCCTCGCGGCTTAGCAGATCGGCCTTCAGCCGCGCTATCCCAGATTCGATGCGCCGACGCGCGGTCGCGATGTCCTCCAGACATTTCTCCGCGACCTCGCGGCGGCGCTTGCCCTCCAGACCAGCGACGAGCGCCAACTGCTCGCGCGCCCATGCCTCGTAGGCGACTGGAAGATCCGAGAGCGCCGCATCGAGCGTGCCGACATCCTCCGCGGCCTTGGCCAGTGCCGCCATCGCGCGCTCGACGCCGGCAATGTCGATGTCAGCGCCGAGCTTCTCGACCTCCTGCATTGGCAACGGGTTGGTGAACACGGTCGTCACCCGTCGCTCGCCGTCCGGCGCAGCCCAATCGCCGGATGTGTTGTGGCCGACGGCGTAAGAACAGACATCCTGATAGTGCAGGTCGGCGAGCCGCTCGTCGAACTCATCGGACTCATAGGAGGCGCGGTCGTCGCGCCGCTCGAAGCCGCGAGCGAAATCGAGCTGCAGACGGGCTTGGAAGCAGAAAGCGACATCGCGAAAGCGGATGGTGTGCGGCCTCGCATTGACCAGGAACACCGAGACCGCCAACAGCTGCCGCTTGACGCCGTCGATACCCGCGGTGTCGATCGGTCGAGCCGAGACAACCAGTTCGAGCCCGCCGCCCACCGCCATCGGCGCCGCGCTGTTGGGAATGATGACGCGCTGAGGCTTGTCACCGAGCAAGATCGCGATCGGAAGGCTCTCCTCGCGCGGAATACGCCGCCAGTCCAGCGTGTCCCACTTCGGCGCTTTGGGCACCTCGCCGCGTTCCTCGGCCGCCGCGCGCGCCGTTTCTAGAAACACCGCGTCGTCGAGCCGAGGCTCGGTGACGTAGTCACCCCAACTCACACGCGCCTGCAACGCTTGCGCATCGCGCGGCAGCAGCACGGTGAGCCCGATCGACGACGGTTGGAACGAACGCGTCGGCGGAGATTCAGGCTGACCTTCATCGGGGGCCACGCCCTTGCTCTGCGTCACTTCCGACAGGCTCTCGCTGCCGCGCTGCGTTTCGAGTAGGTCCTCGGCCGCCTGCTCCGCCGCGACCTCTGCGTTGCCTGCGCGCACCGTGCCGGCATCG
This sequence comes from Hyphomicrobiales bacterium, assembly GCA_017305555.1. Classification (GTDB taxonomy): domain Bacteria; phylum Pseudomonadota; class Alphaproteobacteria; order Rhizobiales; family Xanthobacteraceae; genus 62-47. The sequence goes on from JAFKKM010000047.1 coordinate 6,195, forward strand.
CGCTTTGGCCCCAGAAAACCAGTGAGGTACCAGGTTGACGGCGCGACGCCGGCGATCACCTCGCGGGCAAGGTCGGGATCCAGGTCTGGGTGCGGGCCGACGAGATCGCGTCGCAACAAGTCGACGAGGCGTTCGCGAACAGCGACGGGGGGCGTGGGCTTCGGGAGGGCAGCAAGCCTGTCGGTTGGCGCAGCAGTTGGCTGCGCAGGCGCCGTTGTCATGATTCCCCCATGCGTCTTCCAAGGGAATCAATACCACCTGCCTGACTGAAAGCAACCTTCGGTATACGGAAGCGCCATTCTTCAATCGATATCGACGCATGCCCCGGGCTATGGTCGATCAGATTGGCCTCGGATCAGACCTCCGGACTCGCGCAGCAGACCTACAGCGTGCTCAAGGAGCCGCTGGCCTCGCGCCTGAAGGCGCTTATTCTTTTCCTCATTCAAGAAGCGGCTGCCTGGGGACGTGTGGGCCAAAAAGATGATGTAGCGATCGCCCCACTCCTCGACCGTCCCGACGACATCACCGAGAACGCGGATTGGGTAACCTCTGAGCCGATCGATCGCTTTGGCCGCCACCCCGCCCAAACACACGACGAGACGAGGGTCTACGATTTCAATCTGGTTTCTCAGGAAGCCTGAGCACATTTGAAGCATCTTGGGATCAGGCTGACGATCCTCCCAATGGCGGCCGTTTTGCTTGCGCCCAGGAAAACATTTCGCTGCCGAGGTCTGATAAACGACGCGGTCGAACTCGTCGAGGCGAACGCCGCATTCGGCGAACAAGCCTCGGATGCCGCTGCCGGCTGGGCCTTGAAAAGGAAGACCACTGTCGTACTCGGTCAGCCCTGGCGCCTGACCGATCAGCATGATCGATGCCGAAAACGGCGTCGACAGTATCGGGCGCGGGACGACGATCTCTGGCCGGCTCGGGGGATTAGCGGGATGTTCTGCCAGAATATTGGCACATCGCACGCAGCCACGGATTTCTGCGTCCAGGTGTTCGAGCTCTGTCGAAAATGATGGTTCGTCTCGCGGGTTTACTGTCATTCCAGATCGAGACTGTCCTGAGCATCATCGACTTCGCCGGCCGTCTTGCGGCTGACCTTCTCAGGCACCAGCCCCGCTGCGACTTCTTCGGCGTGACGCTCGGCGTTGAGGGCGAGCAGGCGCGCGAGAACGCGGTCGCGCTGCTCGGCCGGCCAGAAATAGCGGCCTTGATAGGTGTGGTCGTCCTCGGTCTCTTCGGTGAGGAAGACAGGGCGCAGTTCGTCGGCGAGATCATCCCAGCCATAGGCGCGCAGCACGGCGCGGTCCATCTCGTCGTGTAGTTCGCGCAAACGTTGGATCGCGACGCCGGTTTGCTCCGGATCGTGGAAGCGATTGTAGGTCTTAGTCATACCTTCGTCGGCCGCAATCATCAGCGCGGCACGATGATCGTGATAGGTCTGGCCGACATCTTCGAGTTTCGCGTCGGATTCGTAGTCGGGCGGGAATGGGAAAGTTTCGAAGCAATCCGCAGGGCTATAAACAGGCGTCTCACCCTGACGAGATCCCCAATACAAAGCCCAAAGCATATGGACTCGGCTTTGCATAATCGAGAATGCAACAGGAATATTGTTAGCGACGACAACTATCAATTTCTGGCTATAGATATATTGCGCAGGGAGTAATGCAAAGCAGATATGTGCCGTGGTTTGTGAAATGGCGATGACAAAGTCCCGACCTTGGGCTGCCCTTCTCAGCGCCGGTGTATCTGTTCCATACTGCCACCAGAATTTCTTCCGACGCTCGGCGACACCATACCCGCCAAGTTTTTGTCGGTCACCGAAGACTCTTGAGCGCACGATATCCAGCAGGTCTGGCCACGCACCAGCCTCGGCCAAGGAGCGATTCTCAAAATTTATCGCGTACCGCGAAAAAGCATGATTCGGGTGAGAAGTAATCTCATCTCCACCAATGTACGGTCGAATGATTTCCGCGTTACGTTTATTGATCGTGATGAGATGGCGAGCTTGCTCAAGCGAACCAGCAAAACCTGCATCTGCTTCGTCAGAGAAGATGAATCCAAGCCCATATGTGTCGGCCCCGCGAAACGAGGCCGCTCCGCAATTTGTAAGTTGTTTGGGTGGAAACGCTTCAATTCCTGCCATCAACTTCGAATTGATATTACTGACCACCTTACCATCAATTAGACACCGCGCCGCGGGGGTTTTCTTAATTATGCAGATAGCAGACACCACTACGGACGCCGAGCCTGGCCAAGCAAAATTTCGCTTTGCGAAAAATATGTTAGCCCCGTGCGTGCAGAGGTAATGCAACCCTGCGATGCGAGTGTCGCCCTCAGCGACGGTCTTTGTTGCAACTAATCCAAAGGCTCCACTTAGTCGGAGCAGCATAAAGGCCCTTCGGAAGAAGTGAGCTATCAGATCGACAGCCTTTCCGCCGCTCTCGGCGTGAACGCTTCTCAGCCAATCTGGGTACGAATGGCCCAACGCCGCCCAAATCTTTGCTCCTCCGAGAAACGGTGGGTTGCCGACAATTACATCGAAACCGGGATTGTCTCTCGCGAACACCTCCGGAAATTCGATTTGCCAGTGAAACGGCCGGTATCCCGCTGTCGCACGGAATGACGCGCCCTTGGCCTTGAGTTTCTCCCAATCCGGCGTCAGCCCACCAGCGATCAAGTTCTCGACTAACTGTCGTTCGGTCTCCCGCGCTTTCAACGTCTCGGCTGAAAAGAACGCCGCAATGACGGCGTCGCCGACAATGAGTGCCGGATCGCTCTCATCCTGCACACGCGTGTAACGCGCCGCCTGCGCTTCAAGCCGCACGTCGTCGCTGGCATTGCGGATCGCTTCCCGCCCTTCGCGAGCGCGCTCGACCGCCTGTCGGATCGTCTCGCGAAACAGCGGCAGGCCCGGCTTGGATTGATCCCAATGGACTGCCTGGATCTGAGCTCGCGTCAATCCGACAAGGCTATCGCCAGCCTTGAGGGCGTGATCTAAGAACGTAAACTCGTGATCGCGAGCGAGCGTGGCGAGCCACAGCGACAACCGCGCGAGATCAACCGCCATCGGATTGCGGTCGACGCCGTACAAACATTTTTGCGCGACAAGCCGGCGCGCGTGCAGCGCTTCATCTTCGTCCGGCGGGATCTTCGGCTTCTCGGCGCCGTACATGTTCCAGGCCTGCTCCAGCCGCGCACCGATCTGGCGGCAGGCTTCGACCAGGAAGGCGCCGGAGCCACAGGCAGGATCGAGCACCTTCAGCGACAGCACCGCCTCGGGCGAAGCCTTGTCGCCCAGACGCTGGAAGGCAGGCTCCAGCGCGTGACGTACGATCGGCTCGGTCAGCGAGCGCGGCGTGTAGTGCGAGCCGGATCGTCGGCGTTCCTCGGTCGGCTGCAGATAAGGCACGCCCGGACCGATCGGCGTCGCCTTGGGCGAGGCGCGCTCGTCGACCAGCGAGCCAAACGCCGCGATCAGCTCGGCGATCTCGCGCGCCTCCTTGACGCCCTTTGCCTGCTTGGCCGAGAGCTTAATGCCGCGCTCTTTCAGCCATTTCTGGCGCTCGCCCGGCTTCTGCGCGAAGAGCGTGTCCAGTCCAACGAAATTGGGGAGCTTCTTCTCATCGCGCAGCGCGATCATGCGCTCGGTGGCACGTGACGCGGTGAAGCCCATGACGGTTTCGTAGACCGAGCCGATCGATTCGACGTCGAGCGAGCGATACGACAGGCGCTCGCGAATCTTCTCACCCGAGAGGCCCTTGCCGTCGATCGTCATCAGCCCGTGGAGAATGCGCAAAATGGTGCCATCCGACACGGGCAGGATCTTACTGTCAGCGCGGGCGCTGCCATTCGCGCGCCCTTCCAGAAAGGCAAACAAGTCAGGATCGAACAGCTTGCCGCCGCGGCCGGTGACCCAGTCCGGGTGCCCGCCATGCACCAGCCGAAACACGGCCAAGAGCTGTCCCCAAGCGCCTCGCCGCTCATCCATCGTGTCGGGATTAAGAGCCTCATCGACCAGCAGGCGCGCGTACAGCGTCTTGATCGAATAGCCGTTCTCCCACAGCTGCTTCAGATGCGGGTCGGACGACGACGGCAGCAGATCGCGATCCTCGGCATAGAGCAGGAACACGAGCCGCATCAGAACGGTAAGAAGCCCTTCATAGAGATGGTGCGGATCGCGCTCGGCGATCGCCTCGATCTCCTGAGGCGCGGCGCGATGCAACCCGCGCAACAGCTCATACAGGGCGCCGAGCACCTGGCCGGACAGCTTTTCGGAGACGGCGTTCTGCGCTTCGCGCGAGGCCTCCAGCAGCTTCCGCAGCCGCGTCTCCGGCGCCCCGGTGAAGAACGCGTTGCGGCCTAGGCAGAGTTTGAGCCCGGCCAGCATTGGCCGGCCTTCCACCCGGCCAAGCGCCGCGAGCGGCCATGACAGCCAGCCCGCGGTTTCGCCGCGCGGCGCATAGACCAGCCGCAGCATGTTGCGAGCGATGAGAATGCCGACGCCGACATTGGTCTCGCGCAGCAGCCGCTCCATCCGCTGATGCGGTGTCGCCTCCCATTCGCCGGCGGCAAACTGGTTGCGACCATCGGCATCGAGACCCGGATGCAGCATGACGAGCGCTTGCGCCGGCACGCCTTCGGGGGCTTCCCCGTTCCACAGCAGTGCAAGATCAGGCGCCAGCAAGGTCTCGTGTTCAGGGACCGTTACGGTCAGCGCTGGATCGACCGCCGGCCCGCCGGGACTGCCAGCCACCAGCTTCGACGGCCAGCCCAGTACCTGCTCGAAGAAAGCCCAAGCGTCCTGAAGCTCGAACAGGCGATCCTGATCGAGCGATGCGTCGGGATCGAGATGGAGCGCTGTCGCCGCAGCCTCGGTGTCGAGCGGGGTCTGGCGAATGGGCGTGACGCCGGTCTCGCGAAGGACGTTGGCGCCGACGACCAAGCCTTCCGGCTGCAGATAGTTCAGCCACTCGGAGGTTTCGTCCTGTCGAGAATGAAAGGTCATGATCGCGCTCAGTTCGTCGCCGGCCAGAGATAGATCAGCCCGATCGGCTCCAGCCGCCGCGCCTGGACCTCGTAGCCCTGGCGGACCTTTTCGGGCTCGCTGTCCAACTCCTGCTGCAGACGCAGCAGCTTGCCGTCCCACGAGCGGCGGTCGGCCTCGAACTGGCGGAGTTCACGTTCGTGCTGCTTGCGGATGTCGTCCTCGCTAGGGCCGAACAATTCGAATTGCTCCGGTGCTGCCGGAGGCTGCTTGGTGCGCATCGCGTCGCGAACCTTGTCGATTTGGCGTTGAAGCAGCGCGGCCAGAGCCTCCGCCTCGCGTCGGCCGTTTTCGGCAAGCTCGGTCACGGCCTCCTGCTCGGAGAGTTTCGCACGGGTTTCGATATGAGGGCGCAGCTCGGCGATGTCGCGCTCGACTGTCTGGGCTAGACGCTCAAGAATACCACTTCCGGGCGATACGCCGATGCGCAAAGCGTCATCCAGCTGCTGGATCGTGGTGGCTTCACCGGCCTCTGCGAAGGGGGCAAGCGGGCTCTCATCCCGCCGCATGTCACGCCATGCCGCCGTCACCGGAATGATCTCCTCGTGCAGACGTCGCGCCCCTGGTCCGAACAGGCAGAGTCGCCCGAGCAGCACGACGCGCGGCTGCGCGCCGGAGCTGACAATGGCCGTAACCCGTCCGACGTTGGTCCGAAAACCCTGGCTGACGAACCGCGACAGCAAGCGCTTGACGAGACGGTGCTCAAGATGCAGCTGAACGACGTCTTGTGGCTCCGGATCGCCTTGGCGGACCATCGGTGGCTCGAAGACGAGACCGCGTACCGGCGTCTTGCGCCGCCATTGCGCGCGCTCCTTCACGTTGGCCGGACGCCCAGGGCGCAGCTCGTCGAACAGCGACGCCCAGGTCGGATCTTTCGCAAAACTCGGGGTTTCAGGATCGAGCAGGACAGCATCGGGGACACTGAAGTGTCCAGGCTGAAGCGCAGCCGCATCGTCCTGCAATGCGATCTCCACCACGTTGCGGATGTCCTCGCCCTTCACGCCGACGCGTTTCTTAGCCGTGTCGAGCGCCCGCTGCAGGCGCTGCTGCTCTTCCTTCAACCGAGCGACCCGCTTGTCGGCCTCATCCCCCAATTCGCGTTCAGCAATGCTGACGCGCCCTGATTTCGCGTTGGTGATGGTCTCGGCCATCCGCTCCGCCTCACCGCGGCGAATACCCTCGCGCGCGAGCGTGGTTTCGATGGTCTGACGCAGTACCTCCCCGGAGGCGCCGAGCTGCTTTCGGATAACCTCCGTCTTGCGCACCAGAGCGTCCAGAACCCGATCCTCTTCCCTCTGCTCGTAAACGAAATAGCGGCAGGTGACGGTCTTCGACGGCTGCAGCTTACGATCGATCCGGCCATTGCGCTGTTCGAGGCGCGACGGATTCCAAGGCAGGTCGACGTGGATGAGATCGTGGCATCTTGCTTGGAGATTGAGGCCTTCGCGGGCGGCGTCGGTGCAGACGAGGATACGAACCGGCTCTTGTTCAAACGGCGCGTTGAAGGCGATCTTGATACGATCGCGTTCGATGAGACTGGTTTGGCCGGTGAAATTGAGGATGCGTCCCTCAAGATCGATGCGGCCGAGGCTGCGCTGAAGCAAGCCTTCCTTCAGTCGTTCGACCAACCAGCGGCGCGTGTCTTCCCACTCCGTGAACAGGATCAATCGGCGATCGCGCCAGGCGTGGCCGTCGTCGAGCATCTCATCTTCGATCCAGTCCAGGATTGCCTCGACTCGAGCATCGGCCAGATCGCGCGCGCCGCCGCTGATCGCAAGCATGCGATCGACATGCGCGATCGCCGCCTTCAAGTCGCCGAGCTCGCCCTTGGCGTGATGGGTGGCGACCTCGATGGAGTCGTTGTCTTCGATCAGATCAGGCGTCGTCTCGCCAACGTCCGGACCGATCTCTTCGCTCTTTCTGGCGAGGCTTCGTCGGTGCGTCGTGAGTGTCCGATGGAAAGCTGCAATCGATGAGAACAGGCGCTGCTGCAGATTTGCGAACAGGAAGCGCGCCCGCGAGCCGCCCGCCACCGACTGGCTGTACTCGTCGAGCATGATGGCAAGTCGCAGTTCCGGCGCGTCAGGTGGCAAGCCGGAGATGGAGATCGGATCGACGATGCGCTCGGGGAACGCATGGCCAAGCCGACGCAGGTCCTCCTTGAGCCGGCGCACCATCACGGGCTCTAGGTCTTTGGCCTCGACGTCGATGCCCCGGGTGAACCGCTGCGGATCGAGTATCTCCAGCAGCGTCGCAAACGAATTCGAATGGCCATTATGCGGCGTGGCCGAGAGGAAAAGACGATGTTCAAACAATCCCGCGATCTCGCGGACCGCTTTCGTCATCTGACTCTCGATGGCCCAGGTCGCCCCCGACGATGGCGCCGCGTGATGAGCCTCATCCAAAATGAACATCGAGCCTGGCCGGAAAGGTGCCAGGATGTCGCGCAGACCTCCCGTATAGGTTTCGTCGGAGAGGACGCTGTGAGAGACGATGAAGCGAGAACCGACGCTCCACGGGTTGGCCGAGAACCCGCGGGTACGCCGCGTCTCCAGCAGATGCTCGCGATCAACGATCGTGAAATCGAGGCCGAACTTCTGCGCCAGCTCGTCCTGCCATTGCAGCAGCATCGATGCGGGGGCTGCGACCACGATGGTGTCGACTCGGCGCCGCAACAGCAGCTCGCGCACGATCAACCCAGCCTCGACAGTCTTGCCGAGCCCGACGTCGTCGCCGATCAGGAGATTGACGCGGGGCAGCTCCAGCGCCTTTTTGAGCGGCAGTAGCTGATAGGACTCGAGCCGGATCCCGGCGCGGAACGGTGCCTGGAAAAGCTTGCGGTCGGCCGCTGTAGCGGTGCGCCATTCCGTCGAGCGCAAATAAGCACCCAGGCGTTGCGGCTCCTCAAAGGTCTGGGAAAGTAGTGACGACCAGTCGCTTGGATCCAAAACTACTGGCTCCAGCTCGACGGCGTAAACCAGGTCGACGGCTTCGCCCTGGGAATCGTCTTCGCAGGACATCAGAGTGAAAGCTTGAACGGTTCCCTTCTGTTCGCTGCTTTCGACGATCCAGGTCTTCCCTCTGACCTTAACGAAAGCTCCCACTTGCGGGATGTGAGGCATTGACGTCCGGATGGCTATTATCCTTCATTATTGGCTTTTCGTGTGCCACTGGATCGAGAGGGATCGAGAACATCGGGGTGTCCCCGCTCGAAGGCGGATATAAACTTCATGGTCCCGTAACGCTTTTTGGAGGTGACGCTCATCATAGACAAAATGCTCCAACAGTCTCCTCATCCGAACGTCAACTCAAGCGCTTAGCTTCCGGGAAGCGCCCTTTTAGAGCCGAGCACGTATAGCTTGCGCCGTCTTCTCGACGAAAGCGACATCACGTATCTCCTGCTCGGTACTTGTGAAAAGATTCTTTCCCTCCGTGAAACCGTTCTGGGCATACCACCGCTGCTTCCATTCCCACCCCTCACGATATTTTGTCTGATCCAACATGCCGAGATGCTCCCAAATGAAGACTTCACCAGCATCGTCAATGAATGAAAAGTCCGGCCGCACGCGTCCTGACCTAATCGTTCCATCCAGGGGACGTTCATATTGATAGTTCATATCGAGCGAATTCAACTTTTCCGCAATTAGAAGTTCGGATTTGCTGCGGACTAGCTCGCCGCGACTCGTCCGATAGATGAGATGAGCCGCATAGCGGTCCTTCGAAGGCTTGCCGCTCCTTCGCTCGCGTAGGTCCTCCGAACGGATGCCAACCGCAAACAGATTTGTGCTTCGCCGCGCGGTTTCGGATGTTCGGATCAATTCATTGAGAAAGCTTGGGTTATCGCCCTCCATCAGCAACACTAAACGATCTTTCGAACGAGTGAGGGCGGTGTAGATCAGCTCGCGCGTCAATAGACGCGACCGCTGTGGAAGGACGACGAATACCTTCCGGAAATCGCTGCCCTGCGCCTTGTGCACCGTCAAGGCATAAGCAAGCTCAAGCGGCGCGCCCTCGGGGCCGAAACTCTCTGGACCAAACCCAAACTCAATGTCCGGCCGTCCGACGAAAGCGACATTCAGCAGCTTGTTCTTGGCAATCCCTCGTCCAATCCCAGCAACGCCGATCTCACCGTTCGCGAGATATTCCTTGACCCTCTTCTTGTCCTTGCCATTCCAGCCGCCTCGACTACCATTGCGGGCAAGAATGACTTTGTCTCCCCAAACGATTTCCTCATCTCCAAGACTTAGCCCCCATGGCTGCCGGGATCCTTTCAACTGCGATGCACGAAACCTACGCTGGATCCAACGATTGAGTTCATACACACCATGGATACTCTTTCGCACAGGACAGAGTATTTGAAAATTCTCCGCACCATCGTGGTCCCCATAAGGGACCCAGCCTTCCTCTGTGAGACCGAGCGCGAGGTTGAAGGCCTTGACGTCGTCTCGGCCATCGAGCCCCAAATGCCTTTGGAACAGATCGGAAAACTGCTCATGCAAATCTTTCGGCGTTTTCCAATAGTGAACCTCAAGGTCATTGAACGTCTCTCCCGCCTCAAGGTCGTTAAGGACTCTATCGGCATCGACCGGCTGAGGCTCCCGAGTGAACCAAGAAGCGAGGCGAAGGCTGTCTGAGGGGGCACCGGCACTGGTTCTCACTTCGACTGATAGCTTGGCAAGCGCGGCGCCGACTTCTTGCTGTTTATCGCCTGCATCGTCAAGATGTGCCACCAAGTCCGCGAATGGCCGGCCCATTCCGATGGGCGGAAGCTGGTTCGGATCGCCCACGAGTATAATGCGTTGAACGTGCGCGAGATCGAGGCCGAGCAGGACGGCAAGTAAATCATCCATCGTGAGCATCGAGCATTCGTCGATGACAACGGTCTTTTCCTTCGCGTAGGGCTGATCGCCTTCGAACAATGGCCGCTGCCTCAAGGCATCGTACCTATCGCGCTGATACAGAAACTGGGCGACCGTCATTGAAGACTCGCCCGTTTTTTGCCCTAGACGCACGCGAGCTTTGCCAGTCGGCGCCAAAAAGAGAATGCCTTGCCTCGAAAGAACCTTGGACTTCTTTAGAGCTCCCAAAACGGTCGTTTTGCCTGTACCGGCACCGCCCACCAGCACGCTGAGTTTTCGGGTCGTAATCTTTTCAAGGATACTGCTCTGCTCGGAGAGCGCGTCGGCGTAGCGCTTTTCTGAGAAGTCAACCTTTACGCCCTGTTCACCGATGCTCTCCCGGAGAAGATTTCCCCAATTCTCGCGTAGGTTTTCCAATCTCGATTCGGCGCGCTTGACCAAAAGTTTGGATAAGCGTTGCTCCCGCTTCATAACATCGACAAGTTGCACACACCTGACAGGCCCGGAGCTCTTGTCCCGCACAAGATCAAAGTGAGCTACCTCACCTTCTATTTGCTTGAGATTTCCGTTGATCCAGTCCGAAGTGACATTGCACGGCTGGCTCAAATCTAAGGTAGAAAAAGCTTCCAGCGCTTCATCTTCGGCCAAGAGCGAATCACCCTGCTGCCCCGCATTCCGAAGAACAGAGACAAGTGCTGCACGCACCCGCCTCCAGTCCAATGGAGACTCGATTATCGAAGGGGCAGGCATAGGATGCGCACCCGCGACTGTTGCATCAGGAAGCATTCCGCGATCGACCATACCAAGTGCTACCGGGCGTTCGTCCGCGTCCCCTAGGTCCGCCTCCACGATGCGATAGGGATTAGCGATAATTGCGGCGTCGTCGACCTGACCTCGCGTCGCCGTGTTTCGTTCGCTCGGAATAAACCAGCGGCGCGCCTGAGCTGGACTAAGTTCAAACCTTGACAACAGCTTGAGTAGCGCCCGCCGCTGTTCTGTCAGTCCGTTCCATGTAGCCGCGACTGCTTCGACGTCGCCTTTGTAGGCTTTCTGCGGTGGCGGACGCTTGCCTCGGAAAATCGCGTCGAGAACCGGCCATGGGTCATCGCTTGGCTTGACGTCTCCCCGACCACTCAATTCAAGAACCATACTTGTACCAAGGCGCATTCCGAGCGCCTCAAGCGCAGCTCCAGCTCCTGGGAAAGCCCCACGGTCCTGCCATACACAGTGGATTTGCTCGTTGAGCCATTCCTCCCGCTGCTCCCATGGCCCAGCGACTACACCATGCGTCCGGATCTTGCGAACCGCCTCCAAGCCCCGAACCAAAGAGGAGAGTGCCACATCGTTCGCCGCAAGCTCCCCGACATGCGTGAAAGACCTCAGTTGACTGCGCTCTGGAACGACGGCGATTTCTTCGAGGAGCTCGCGCCGTCGCTCATTCTCGCCAGCATCGCCCGTGTCTTCGAGGTAATCGTGGTACGGTAGTAACATTCCATTCGATCCGTCCACACGAATTGAATGTGTCAGCAGCCGATCCCAGAGCGGATAGCGGGGCCCCTCTGATGCCTCATAGTGCTGTAGCCCACTGATCCAATCAATCTTTCCGACTCCGACAATCAATCGATTGATCGATTCGTCTAAAGGATGTCCGCTCTTGGTGTAGAAAAAGATCAATGAGCGTTTGGGGACAATCCGATTAAAAAATAGTTCGCAAAGAGCTTCCTGGCGCTCCCGGGAGAATACCCAGGGGCTGGCGAAGGGTGGCTCCTCGTCCGGCGGCAATCCAGACGGCAGACGGCCCTCGATTTCCTGCTGATTTTGGCGAAGCATCCAGAAGAAGGGTACCGCAAACGTCGAATAGGGCGGGACCTTTATAGGCGTGCGGGCGAGCTTACCGTGCGTTTTCTGCGCCTTCTCAATGTTCTGATAGGGATGGCTGAAGAAACGCCACCACGGCTTATCGTTCATAAACGCACCGGAGTCCGCCTGGCAGGGCGGAAACTCTCCGTCCTTCAGCTCCGAAAAGTCTCGTCCGCTGAGCTCTTCTTCCTTGGCGTCATTCCTCTCAGCTCGAACGCGGTCAAGGTCGATACAGAATGCGTTCTTCGAGGGCGCGCTGCAAACCTTCCCGTTCCAGCGACTATCGTGCCAAGCAACGCGAAGATTGAGATGACTGATAGCCTTGAAATCCATTTCGTCCCCGACAACCTTATTGTTTCTTCTAGGTAACAATCAGGCTTGCGACGGGCCAAACCATGTGCCGCACCCGTTCTGCAATATCGGCATCAGAGGGCCGCTTTAGCTTATGACTCAGCTCCTGCTCGAGCCGGATCATCACGTCTTCGAGTTCAGACATTATAGGATTCTGAACCCGACTTGCGTCCACCAACCGCCTCAGCAGGTCCGCTTGTTCTCTTGGGCTAAGCTCAACCGTGTCAGTCAGCCGCACCACGTAAGAAGTGAGAGACAATCTCTCCTCGGCCGCTCGATCACTCTCGTAACGCACAGTCTGACGCAAAAAGCTCAGCACTCCAAAAGGATCTGTCCCGTACTGATCGAGGCCGCTGGGTCGGTTCAAATACCCACCACCGCAAATTCGCTCAGCTTGGAATAGTCTCCTGATGGCGGTTGCCACCTCCGGCAAATTTAGACCGAGTTGTCGAACTGTCTTTCCTGCGACAACATCTGGCGCGAGCCCACCGGCGTCGCCGCAGATAAACAGCTCTCCATTCATCTGCAGCGTCGGAAGCAGCTCATCGACATCGATGATCTCATCGTCAACGAAGGTAAAACTAGTTAGATTCGCGCCTGGACCGTCCTCTGCTCCGCAATAGCGGCGGAGGAAATTACTCACGTCGCTCCAGCCGGCCTCTCCCGCCGAGACGGACTGTATTCGCTCGGCGTTAGCCTTGTATTCTTCGTCAAACGTTCTCCACGTCTCGTAACCCCGTTTGACCAACATGCCGATTTCGTCCGACACAGATGGTGGCACGAGGCCAGCTCGCATACTATCCATAACTCCCTCGAGCTCTTCGGGAGCTACTAAAGACATCACGCGGCTGAAAAGCTGCTCGAATTGGTCAGGATCAATTTGTCGAGCGATCAGGTGCAGCTTCTCACGCGCGATGCGATACATGTCGACTTCGCGGCTACCGGCTGCAACCACAGTGTCTACGATAATAGTTTTGCGAGAGCCAAACCGATGCACCCGGCCGATGCGCTGTTCGAGTTCCATCGGGTTCCACGGCACGTCGAGATGAACGAGTCGGCGCGCACGTTGCATATTAAGCCCTTCGCCGCCCGCCCGAGAGGAAACCAAAAACCTGGGCCCGTCGTCCGCCTGGAAGCGATTGACCTGCGCGCGACGTTCCTGCTAGCTTCGATTTCCGATGATGATGCTCGGTCGCTGTCCATACCTCCGCTCCAGAAAATCAGCTACGACACCGACGGTCTCGACGGGCTGTGCGAAAAAGACGATGCGCTCGCCTTCAGAGGCGTCAATAATCGATGAGAGCGCCTCCCACTTTGCGTTGGCCGCCGGACTTTGAAGGAGGGAAATGCCCTGGCATAACAGCTCAGTGAGTGCATCCGGATCGGGCACCCACTCGTCTTCCTCTGCATCCTCGTCATCCCCGAGAGCGCTTTCGTGCTGCAGGTGTGCACCGATCTGGCGTCGTAAGCGCTCGTATAGCTCGGGGATCGGCTCCACGGCGCTACCGCCCCGGTACGGACGAAGAACCGCTAGCGCCGCAGTCAAGGCCTCGTTCTGAGGCGTCCAGGCGAGCCGGCGAATGGCTAAGCGCGTAAGAAATCCTAACCCTGCCTGTACACTAGAAGCTGCCCATTGCAGAGCTTGACCTTTTGCCCAGCCGCTTGCTCTGCCCTTGGCACTTTCGTTGACAGATCCATCGTAAAGGTCACCGATGCGATTGTACCAAGCCTCATAAGCAGCACCCAGCTGAACAACCGTGGGCGGCCGTACATCACGGCGAGGAAAGAGCGGACGCCCCCGCCAATCTCGCACGCGGTCCTTCGTCCTAAAGATTACTCGACCGGCAGCAGTTTCTAGACGGTTATTGTCGCTGACAAGACGGAGCAGATTTTTGAACCTGGTCTCGCTCCCCTGGTGGGGCGTGCCGCTCATCAAGATCAGACGACCGTCCGGTGAGAGGCTTTGCGCGAGTTGATTGACCAGTCGATAGGACTGGTTTGGCTTCCCTGATCCTTCACCCCAATCTGAGAGGTGGTGACACTCGTCAACGACCAAAACGTCCCAGGGTCCACTCTCGACGATCTCCTCCGCGTTCTTACCGAAGACTGCCTTGTGTATACTCGCAATAATAATCCTATCCGACGCAATCCGAGCGTCCTTTGAGGGGCCCGCGACCCAAATGCGCGCGTCCAAATCGAGCTTTTCACGGAACTCGTAGGCGACGTTGCTCACCAACCGCGCTGGGGCCAGGTAGAGAACCCTGAGTGAGGGATTGTCGTCGGTGAGCCTCTTGATGATGAACCCAGCTTCGAGCGTTTTGCCCAGCCCGACCTCGTCCGCAATGAGAAGTCGGCGTAAGTTGCCGCCTTGCAGAACATGCTGAACCAAGCTTGCCTGATGGCTCAGTGTTGCTGCTTTCCGCGCTTCGAGCCTGCGTTGCGGATCTTCAGCGATTAAGAAAGTGCCATAGAGACGCGCCAAACTCCGCTGCGTCAGCCCAAGCCAGCTTTCATCTTGCGGACCCGATTTAAGCAGAGAAGCAGGAGTTGGCACCGGCTCAACACGTCGAAAATCGACACTCGCTTCAACTAACGGTGTGACACTTTCTGAAGCTGAAAGTCGGCGCGGCGGAGCGATGAGATCGTAAGTCGTCATTCCGAAGTCGTCGACCGCGCGAAGCACCCCGCGGAACGAGCCATTGTAGCTGACCAGCAGGGGTGTGGACTTATCCATGAGCTTGCGCCGGTTCGGCAGCAGCCTTCACCACGCCTGCGTCCAAGAGCTGCTTTATGGTGGTGAGAATTCCCTCACGCTCGGCGTCCGATCGGTTTTCGATCTCATGCGAATTTTGCTGGAGTATCACTCCGGCCGTGCGCTCGAGCGGATCCCCCCATTGCTCATAAACATTTTTTATCTCGGATCGGACAACGTCGAACTTACTCTCTAGAATCTTGGTCGCCGGAGCCTGTGCCGCCTTGGTTGACTGACGGGCCAGATCTCCGAACAGCTCGAGGATGCGCTGCTTAGTGCCGGGCCCGGAATGGCCTCCTTGAGCAACGAACTGATCGCAAGCCCTACGAATGGGCTTCTTGATCGACTCCGAAATCTTGGTTTTGACTGTCTGACGCAACTCGCCGACGGCCTCTTTGCCGACCTGCTTCATTTGCTCAGCTAGGCGCTTTATTCGCTTACGCTCTTCTTCGATGAGATCCGATTGCGAGTTGCTGTGGGTCTTGTCACGCGCCCAGTCACACAACTCCTCGACCATTGCGATGTGATCCGAGGCGAATTCACCGGTGCGCTTTCGAACGTCTACGAGCAGTTTTGTGCTCCAGATGCTCGCCATCGGCTCCTGAAAGCGCGTCGCAACATCATCGGGAATGTTGATCTGCCGCTTACCGTAATAAGATCCTCCACGGGTAACGGCTGCCTTGAGCGTCGCCCAATGGGCGCCCTGAAGGTCCGTGAGATACTCTCTCACTTCATCTTCAGCGATCTCGCGAGCTTCGCTCACGAGCAGCTTTATTCTGTCTTGCGCGGTCGCGTCGAGAAATTCGCGAAAGGCTCCCCTCCGTGAATCTCGTTCTACTCTTTTCTCGGAGATAAATAGATCAAGCTCACGTTTGAGAGCTTCTTCAATTTCCTTCTCGCGAGCCCGAGTGCGCCAAAGAGTCTCAAGCCGCCTGAGTTCAGAACTAGCAGCCTCTCTAAGGCGGCCAGATACTTCGACGAGATCTCTCTCGAGCTTTCCAAGCTCCGCTTCAGCGATGTTCGCAAGCGCAATTGAAAGCTCGGGAATTCCCGTCTCGGCGTCGTCCCGCAGGAACGGCTGGTCGTCGTCGTCGTCGAGCAATATCTTGCGGTACTCCGGCGCAGAGACTGGATGAACCTGCAGATCTTGAAGAATTGTTTCGCGCGCCTTGGCCCTCGAACTGACCAGTTCAGCGTTGGTAGAAACGCCAATGCTGCCGAGCTGATCCGCTATCTGCGACCGCATACGGGCTTTAAAGGCTGCTCGTGTATTGGCAAAAAAGTCGCGGCGTTTGGGCCTGCCCTCAGGAGGTAGGTTGCGCCACTCTTCGCTCGCGACGTCATCTACCTTCGTTATCGCAACGAAAAGGCTGCATGGATCGCTGCTCGGATCGTCCACGGCTCCCACGAGGCGGTCCCAATAGCCACTGTTGCGCAATAGCTCGATGGTTTCACTCGTCAGCCCCGCGCGGTCTACCGTGAGAATGACTGCCCGCGCGGCGCCGCGGATATAGGCTTGCGTCGCGCTGCGATACGCATCGCCAGCAACACCGACGCCAGGAAGATCTACCAAATCGAGCCCTGCCTTGAGCAGTGACGAGGGCCAGCCGACATATATCTTGCGGATGATGGGGGCGAGGAACCCAGTTGTGTGCGCCTTCAGTTCAGTCGCGAACCGAGCCTGCCCGTCGCTTTCGAGTTCGAAATGAGCCTCCCTTTCAGCGAACCCGAGTGCTTGCCGAACCCGCTCTAGGCGAGCCCGATCCTCGGGCAGAATGTCGCTTCGGCTTTCATAGCCGCAGGCGAAGCGGAGCGCATCCACGAGGTAGCCAAGCGCGCGCTCCCCAAATTGATCGCCGGTGACGATCTGCTGAGCCTGTTTGCGATAGGAGGCAATGGGCGAGTTTTGCTCGCCGGCTTCGGAAGATCCTGCGGAAATCTCAGTCTCTACTTCCGCACGCTGCTCCGCGTCCAACTCTTGGAAAGATGCCTCACTTTCGTGGGATTGCCCGACCCTCTTTGCGGCTTGTTCTAACGCAAAGCCAACCCTCCAAAGCAGGGACCGCTTGTGATAGGAGGCGCGGAACCATGGCTTTTCGCGATATGAGACCTCTGTCGCGAGAGCCGTCAGCGGCCCCATCCCACCCGCGGGCAGGACGTGGTCCTTACCACCCGCGAGGGCATTCAACAGGGTACTTTTTCCCACCCCCGAATGGCCGAGAAAGCAAACGGTAACTCTCTCGGGCCGAACGAGAACGCGATCAAGACGTTCAGCATCATTATCGAGCGGAGGGAGCACCTCCGGTGCGTGCGCTTGAAGAAAAGGTCTCGCTTGATTTCTAAACCACTGAATCAACGAATGGGCTTCTGACCGTGCCCCCGCAAGCGATGCGGCAGACGCCGGACGAAGTAAGATTTCTTGCATTTTTTATATGCCCCCCCGCCGTCACTACCATTGCGCGATTGTGCGCACTGCGCGAGCAGACACAATATTTTTTTCAGATTTGTTCGTTGGAGAAAAGTTGGAGAAGGGCCGCGCGAAACGCGGCGTGAAAGCAGACAAGTACTTGAAATTATTGGCGCTCCCTAGGGGAATCGAACCCCTGTTTCAGCCTTGAGAGGGCCGCGTCCTAACCGCTAGACGAAGGGAGCACTGGCGGAGGGAATAGCCGCGAAACGGCGGCTCTGCAAGGCGGCAACGCGATATTCCCGATATGCGGGCCGAATATTGGAAAATCGGTGAGGGGCGTGAGGCTTCCAGGCGTCGACGGACGCACCGTTGCTCACGACCCTGATGCTTTTGGAAATGCGAACTGGACCTCAGGGCTCGTTAGCGAATTTGAGCCGGCCGGCGGGTTTCAGGGTGCGGGCGTCGAAAGTGAGGATTTCGGTGGCACCGCCAACGTCCAGCGTCACCACCAGATGATCGCCGGCGGTCGCGGTGGAGACGATCCGCGCGCCTTTCGGCAGCATCGTTGTGGTCTCGGTGGCGGCGGCTACCCTTCCCTCGGTGCGAAAAAGACGGTAGCCGATGGCGACGAGCACGGCCGCGACCGCAAGCGCCGTGGTGAGGCCCGCGATCAGCATCATCCGCCGCACCCGTGAAAACAGCGCGGCCTGCTCGGGGGTCGGTTCGGGCGCAACGGCTTCAGTCATATAACGCTCATGCAAGGCTTATCGGTGGAACAAACGGCTTCAGGGTCAGATCAACTACAAACGATCACCGTCGCCGGTGACGAGGGCTCGGCGCGGCTCGACCGCGTGCTTGCGGTGCGGCTGCCGGAGCTGTCGCGTTCGCGGCTGAAAGCGCTGATCCTCGCGGGCCAGATCTCGCTGCGGGACACCCCGATCCTCGACCCCGCTTATCATGTCGCCCCCGGCGATACGATCACTATTCGCGTGCCGCCGCCGGTTTCCCCCGAGCCGGAACCGGAAAACATCCCGCTCGATATCATCTATGAGGACGACGACATCATCGTCATCGAGAAGCCGCGTGGGCTGGTGGTGCATCCCGCCGCCGGCCATGAAACGGGTACGCTGGTCAACGCGCTGATCGCCCATTGCGGCGAGAGCCTCTCCGGCATCGGCGGGGTGAAGCGGCCGGGCATCGTCCATCGGCTCGATAAGGACACCACCGGCCTGATGGTGGCGGCGAAAAACGATCGCGCCCATGCTTCGCTGTCCGCTCAGTTCGCCGATCACGGTCGCACCGGAGCATTGCGGCGCGGCTATATGGCGTTCGTCTGGGGTGTGCCAAACCGGCCCCATGGCACCGTCGACGCGCCGATCGACCGCCATCCCCACGCGCGGGAGAAAATGGCGGTGCGCCAGGGCGGCCGCGAAGCAATCACCCATTGGGAAGTGCTCGACACTTTCAGCGGCCGCGACGGCAAGCCGGTCGCCAGCCTGCTCGCCTGCCGGCTCGAGACCGGCCGGACCCATCAAATCCGCGTGCACCTCAGCCATATCGGCCACCCGCTCATGGGCGACGCCGTCTATGGCCCCGGCTTCAAGACCAAGGCCAATTCACTCCCACCCGCCGCCAAAGTCTCCTTGGAGGGTCTTGGCCGGCAGGCGCTGCACGCCTATCTGCTGACGCTGGAGCACCCGGGAACCGGCGAAATCCTTGAATGGACAAGCGATCTTCCCGCCGATCTTGCTGCCTTGCGGCATCAGCTCCACGCGGCAGAATGACGCAAATGCATGTATTAATACCTTTCCTTTCAATTATTTAATCTTCTACACGGGATCGTGACCCCGTTTTGTTCTTTCTTTTTCCGGCAGCTTTCGTGTATATTGCACCTGCGCTGGATGTCCCAGCGCAGGAACATCGCAGCCCGGTCGGCTTTAACACAGCGACCCCTGCCTGGCCCGCCGCTATCGGGGGCCTGAACTCTGGAGGGCGCTACACATGGCCCGTACAGCTACCTTGCCGGTCCTCAACGGAGAGTCCGGTCTGTCCCATTACCTCGCCGAGATTCGCAAATTCCCGATGCTGGAACCCCAGCAGGAATACATGTTCGCCAAGCGTTGGCGCGAACATGACGATCGCGATGCGGCGCACCACCTGGTCACCAGCCATCTGCGGCTCGTGGCGAAAATCGCCATGGGTTATCGCGGCTACGGCCTGCCCATCTCCGAGGTCGTCTCCGAAGGCAACGTCGGCCTGATGCAGGCGGTGAAGCGGTTCGAGCCCGAAAAGGGCTTCCGCCTCGCCACATACGCCATGTGGTGGATCAAGGCGTCGATTCAAGAGTACATTCTGCGTTCGTGGTCGCTCGTGAAGATGGGCACCACCGCGAACCAGAAGAAGCTGTTCTTCAATCTGCGCAAGGCGAAGAGCAAGATCAGCGCGCTGGACGAAGGCGATATGCGCCCCGACCAGGTCAAGCTGATCGCCAAGCGCCTCGGCGTCACGGAGCAGGACGTTGTCGACATGAATCGCCGCCTCGGTGGCGACGCGTCGCTCAACGCACCGATCCGCGACGACGGCGAGCCCGGCGAATGGCAGGACTGGCTGGTCGACACCTCGCCCAACCAGGAAGCCATCATGGCGGAGAGCGAGGAATACGATCATCGCCGCCAGGCGTTGTTGGGCGCGATGGGCGTGCTCAACCCGCGCGAGAAGCGCATCTTCGAGGCGCGGCGTCTGGCCGACGAACCGATGACGCTGGAAGACCTCGCGAGCGAGTTCGGCGTGTCACGCGAGCGCGTACGCCAGATCGAGGTGCGCGCGTTCGAGAAGGTGCAGGCCGCGGTGAAGACCACCGTTGCCCGTCAGGAGCAGGCCGCGCTCGCAGCCGCCCACTGATCGTGCTGACGTAATCGAGGATAAAAGCCGGCGGCAACGCCGGCTTTTTTGTTGGTTTTATTGGGCTTTCCTATTCATTCGCGGCCTGGCTCCACTAAAGGAGCGAGATAGTTCGCTGTATCAACGGCGGTCACACATCCGCACGCCCCTGTGGACAATGGGAATATCGGGCATAACCGATTTGCTGTCGAAACTCCGTCGTCCCCGAAGCGCTTGATGATGTCGAAGTACAACCCTGAACCGCGAGATACGGAGGCGTCCGTGCGTGACACCGTCCAGCATTGCCACGATCCGAGCGAGGATCGGTACGAGAGCGTGATCGAGGAAACCATCGCCGCCAGCGACAACGACATTCACGGCGCCTTGCGCGCGCTGCTGATTGCCAACGAACTTCTCGAAGCGGAAGTCGCGAGGTTGCGCCGACAACAACAACGCACGCTGCGCGCACCGGATCGCAAGGCCAAGGCGGCGTGAAAGGCGAAGACGGCGCGATACTATCGACCAACGACCAGCGCTAAATCCTCGTCATTGCAAGGAGCGCAAGCGACAAAGCAATCCAGCTCTTGAAGAAGACTGGATTGTTTCGCTCGCAATGACGGAATTCAAATTCGCCAGGCTATCCGCTCAGAATAGCAGCTTCGAACGCCGCGCGATCCGAAGTTGCTCGACGCGGTCCGCGGCTACTCGCCCCACGCCATAAAGGCCGCGTTAAAGGCGCGTTCGCCCGGCGCGCCCTTTTCGATGGCGATGATGGCGCGGCGCTGGTTGGAATAGACCAGCGGCACATCGAACCACGAGCGTTCCTTGAGCAATTGCAGGTTGCGCGCGCGGTCGGCCTCGACATTGGACAGGCCGATCAGGAAGAAGCCGTCGGTGACCTTGACCGCGAGCCCGGCCAGCGGCGTGCCGCGCGCCTGCTCATTGGACTTCATCAGGATGCCCGGCACGTTGGCGACGGTGCCGTTGTCGAAGTCCGGCGGCAGCACGAAGGTGAGTTCGGCGGTGTGGCTCGCCGGGAGCGAGGTGTCGGTGTTGCGGCGGAACGACATCGTCATCTTGAACTTGCGTTCCGGAATGTCGATGTCGGCGCGCACGGCAATGTCGTCCGGCTTGCCGTCGTTGCTCTTCACCGGTTCGGTGCGCCAGACCACGCTGCCGACATACTGCTTGCCCTTGGGATCGCTCGGATCCTCATCATAGAGCACGACACGCTGCGCCACGGGCGCGACCGCGTCCGACGATCCCGGTTGTCCGACCCGGTCGGCAATCTTCGGTGGCGGCGCGTTGGATGTATTTTTCGGCGCCGGCGTCGTGACCGCTGCCTGCTTGTTCAGCAAACCGCGAACATAGGTCAGCCCCTTCTGGCCCCACAGAATCCCGGCGCCGGCAAGGATCAGCACCAGGCCGAGAATGATCGCGGCCTTGAACGGGAAGCCACCGCCGGTCTTGACCCGGCGCTCTTTACCGCCGCGGCGCTGCGGCCGGGACGGCGGCGGTTCGTAAGCCTCCTCGATCCCCTCATCATAGTCGTAGGACACCGGCGCGCCGACGCCACGGTCTTCCATGCTCGGCTCGAGCCGATCGAATTCCGGCGACGGCGACGGCACATTGGCGTAGGTGCGGCGCGCGGCGCGGTTGGCCTTCGCGGTGGCGCGGCCGAGATCGTCGGCATCAGCCACGACGTCGCGGAAGCCCCGGACGCCTTGACCACCTTGGCCACCGCCGTGGGCGGACGGCTCGGCGCCCCCTTGAGACGCACGGTCGGCATCGAAGCCGCGGCGCGGACTCCCGCTTCGCTCGCGTGGAGCCGGCGGCGATGGCTCGTAAGACGGCGGTGGCTCATGCGGCTCGGAGCGCGGTGTGCGCAGCGGCGGCTCGTCTGCGTGCGGCGCTTCCGGCGCGGGAGCCGCGCGATTTTCCAGGAAAGACGGACGCTGCGGCGGCGTGCCGGTCGGTTTGGCAGCGTCGCGCTCGGCCTGGCGGGCGGCGGCGGCACGGCTGCCGGCGCGGAACGCATCGCCCGGACGCGGCCTGCCCTTGGAATCGGTACGCGCGACTTCGCGCGCCCGTTGCGCCGCCTCGGATTCCACCTTGCGGATGGCTTCTTCCAGCGACAGCCGCTCCCGGGTGATCTCGGATTCGGTCAGCGGCGGCTGCACGCTGCGCAACTGCGCGATCAGCGCCGAGCGCGCGCGTTCGTACAGGGCGCGCCGGCTTTCTCCGGGCGCGCTGGCATCGAGGCCGGAAATGGCGCGGGCGATCAGCGGATAGTAATCAGCCATGTCTCGTCAATGTTGCAGGTCCTGCTCGCTAGCGAGGATGCTTTGCAAGGACTTTGCCGATATTCTGGTAATAGTCCATTAAGCCTCGAATGGATTTTGCACCAGAATGGTGTCTTCTCGCTCCGGGCTCGTCGAGAGCAACGCGATGGGGCAGCCCACCAGTTCCTCAACCCGGCGAACGTATTTGATGGCCTGCGCCGGCAGGTCGGCCCAAGAGCGGGCGTTGGCGGTGGGTTCCTTCCAGCCTTCGATGGTCTCGTAGATCGGTTCGATCCGGGCTTGGGCGCCTTCGCCCGCCGGCAGGTGATCGATCACCTCGCCGTCCAGCTTGTAGCCGACGCAAACCTCGATGGTGTCGAAGCCGTCGAGGATGTCGAGTTTGGTCAGCGCCAGGCCGTGGATGCCGCAGGTCCGTGCCGTCTGGCGCACCAGCACGGCGTCGAACCAGCCGCAGCGCCGCTTGCGCCCGGTGTTGACGCCGAATTCCTTGCCGCGCCGGCCAATCTCCTCGCCGATCTCGTTGGTGAGTTCGGTCGGGAACGGCCCCATGCCGACCCGGGTGGTGTAGGCCTTGCAGATGCCCAGCACATAGCCCAGCGAACTCGGGCCCATGCCGGTGCCGCTGGCCGCCTGCGCCGCCACCGTGTTCGAAGAGGTGACGTAGGGATAGGTGCCGTGATCGACGTCGAGCAGTGCGCCTTGCGCGCCTTCGAACAGGATACGTTTGCCTTCGCGGCGCTTGTGATCGAGCAGATTCCACACGCTGTCAGCATAGGGCAGCACTCGCGGCGCAATTGCGGCGAGATCGCTCAGCAATGCCGCACTATCGACTTCCGCGATGCCGAGACCGCGCCGCAGGGCATTGTGATGCGCGAGCAGCCGCTCGATCTTGTGCGGCAGGGTTTGCAGGTCGGCGAGGTCCATCAGCCGGATGGCGCGGCGGCCGACCTTGTCCTCATAGGCCGGGCCGATACCGCGCTGGGTGGTGCCGATGGCTGTGGCCTTGCTAGCGTTCTCGCGCAGCGCATCGAGTTCCCGGTGCAGCGGCAGGATCAGCGTGACGTTCTCGGCAACGCGGAGATTCTCCGGCGTCACGGCGATGCCCTGGCTGGTGAGTTTGTCGACCTCGGTGAGGAACGCCTGCGGATCGAACACCACGCCGTTGCCGATCACCGACAGCTTCGAGGGCCGCACCACGCCCGACGGCAGCAGCGCCAGCTTGTAGGTGTTGCCGTTGATGACCAGGGTATGGCCGGCATTGTGGCCGCCCTGGAAGCGCACGACGATATCCGCCTGCTCCGACAGCCAGTCGACAATCTTGCCTTTTCCCTCGTCGCCCCATTGGGCGCCGACGACGACAACGTTGGTCATATCGAGATAAATCCCCGTGGTACTCGCCACCGGGCGCTCAGGCGGCCCGGCTGCCCGGATTCGGGTCGTCCCTTCGGATAAAGGATGCCGCTATCCGACGCAAGCAAAACGGCGGCATAACGATGTTTCGTGATCGGCCCAAACCATTGATATCCCCGAAAAATCCGTCTGGAACACAGTGACTTGCGGCCCCGGTGGCGAACGACCTCGGCCCGCGTGCCGATCTGATCAGAACGATGTGAGGAACGCAGCCAACCAACCGCAACGCAATTGATGCGCTCGCCGCAACGGGGCATAATTTGCCCAATCATGCTGATCGAACCGAAATTTCTTCCCTCACATGCCAGTCTTCGCCAAGCGACAGCGCGCAGCTGCGAGCGCGCCCCGGCGCGCGCAGGCGTGAGGCCTATTGACGCGGATAGGATATCATGACCAAGCCGGTGGTCGGCGTAATCGGCAACATGTACATGATCGAGAACCGCTTCGCGGTGCAGGCGGTCGGTGAGCGCAACATGCGCGCGATCGCCGAAGTGACCGGCGCGCTGCCGCTGATGTTCGCCAGCGTCCCCGATATCACCGACCTCGATGCACTGCTGGACGTCGTTGACGGCGTACTGTTGACCGGCGCGCGCGCCAACGTCCATCCGACACGTTTCCACACTGAACCCGATCCCCGCCACGAGCCTTACGATCCCAATCGCGACGACGTCGCGCTGACCTTGATCGACCTGTGCGTGAAGCGTGGTGTGCCGCTGTTCGGCATCTGTCGCGGCTTGCAGGAAATGAACGTCGCTTTCGGCGGCTCGCTGCATCCGGAAATCCGCGAATTGCCTGGCCGCATCAACCACCGGATGCCGCGTCTCGCCAACGGCGAAATCCATCCCGATCCGGAAGTGATCTTCGCCGACCGTCACAATGTGCAGCTGACGCCCGACGGCGTCTTCGCCAGACTGTACGGCCGCGACACCATCCGGGTGAATTCGCTGCATGGCCAGGGCATCCTCGAGCCGGGCGCGCGCGTGGTGATCGAGGGCACCGCCGACGACGGCACCATCGAGGCGATCCGCATCAAGGACGCACCGAACTTCGCGCTCGGCGTCCAGTGGCACGCCGAATACGATCCGCAGCGCAACCCGATCAACCGCGCGCTATTCCAGGCGTTCGGCGAGGCACTGGCGGCAAGGCGCTGAGCGCCGGATAACGCATCATGTCGAAAACCACGCGCGCCACGCAGGCGCTGAAGCAACTCGGCGTCAGCTTCACGCTACACGAATACAACTACGATCCCGATGCCGACAGCATCGGCTTGCAGGCCGCCGCCGCCATCGGCGCGGAGCCACGCCGCGTGCTCAAGACGCTGATGGCCGAACTTGACGGCAAACCGGTCTGCGTCGTGGTGCCCTCCGATCACGAAGTCAGCATGAAGAAGCTGGCGCAGGCATTCGGCGGCAAGTCGGCCAAGATGATGAAGCCCGCCGACGCCGAGCGGCTGACCGGCTATCATGTCGGCGGCATCAGCCCGTTCGGCCAGAAGAAGCGCGTACCGACGGCGATCGAACAAGCGGCGCTGCAAGAACAGGCCGTCTTCATCAACGGTGGCCAGCGCGGCTTGCAGGTGCAGCTCAATCCGAACGATGCCCGCAAGGCGCTCGGCGCCATCGCTGCGCCGCTGATCGCGTAGGACCTAGCAAGCAGACCGTCTGGATCGCGGCGGGGCGATGCGGTAGCTTCCATCGCAGCGGTCCGAAGACGTCCGCCGGAACAATCCGCCGCGTTCTGCGGCCGGGAGGACATATGCAGCTAGCGCCGCTCGACGAAGCGATCACGATCGCGGAACTGACACGCGACCCCTATCCGATCTATCGGCGGCTTCGTGGCGAAGCGCCGGTGCTGCGGGTCAAATCGGTCGGCCGTACGCTGTTGACGAAAGCGGCGCATACCAAGCTCGTCAAGGACAACGCCGCGCTGTTCAGCTCCGACGATCCGAACACGCCGATGAAGCGTGCCTTTCTCGCGCATACCTTAATGCGCAAGGACCACGACGAGCATCGGGCCGAACGCATGGCGATGATGCCGGCCCTGATGCCGAAGACGATCGATGCAACCTGGGCACCGCTCTACACCGAGCTCGCACGCAACTATCTCGATCGTTTGCCGCGCGGTGAGATCGTCGATCTGTTTCCCGCGCTCGCCGGCCCGCTTGCCGCGCGGATGCTGGCCCATGCGATGGGCGTGCCGGACGCCAGCGACGCGGACATGCAGCGCTGGTCGCAAACCTTGATCGACGGCGCCGGCAACTTCGGCTGGCATCCCGGCCCGTTCGAGGCGAGCGACCGCGCCAATGTGGAAATGGATACCTGCATCCGTGCCAACATCGCGCGCGTGCAGGCAGAGCCCGACTCCTCCGCCATTTCCTTCATGTGTCGCGCGAAAAATCAGATTCCCGAAAGCCAGATGATCTCCAACGTGAAGATCGCGATCGGCGGCGGCATCAACGAACCGCGCGACGCGCTGCTCACGATTATCTTCGGCCTGCTGACGAACCCCGATCAGCTCGCGGAGGTGCACGCGAAAAATCTGTGGCGCGCGGCTTTCGAGGAGGGCGTGCGCTGGGTGGCGCCGATCCAGGCCAGTTCGCGTCTGGTGATGGAAGATACCGAAATCGGCGGCTGCCATATTCCGAAGGGCGATACCGTCATGACGATCCAAGCGTCGGCGAACCGCGACGAAGATGTGTTCGAGGACGGCGAGAATTTCAACGCGCTGCGGACAGACAATCCGCATCAGGCGTTTGGCAACGGTCCGCACCATTGCGCCGGCGCGCACCTGTCGCGGCGGACGGTCGGCGACATCCTGCTGCCGATGCTGTTCGAGCGTTTCCCGAACATGAGCCTTCCGGAACCGGACAGCGTACGCTGGCACGGGTTCGGCTTCCGCGGGCCGCTCAATCTGCCAGTGCTTTTACAATAGCCGCGGCATGGTTTCGCCGATGTGCTATCATCTGAGAGACATCAGGAGCGGCGATCATGAACCGGTTGCATGACAAGCTCGTCGGGATCGTCACGGCCTTCGGCCTCGCGGCGCTCACATTCACCGCCGCGCAGGCGCAAACCATGACGCTGACCAGTCCCGACATCAAGGACGGCGGCACCATCGCCAACCAGCAGGTGTTCAAGGGCTTCGGCTGCACCGGTGACAATATCTCGCCCGCGCTGTCATGGAGCGGCGCACCGGCCAATACCAAGAGCTTCGCGGTCAGCATCTACGATCCCGATGCACCGACCGGCAGCGGCTGGTGGCATTGGGTGGTCTACAATATTCCGGCCGGCACCACGTCGCTGCCGAAGGATGCCGGCGATCCCAGCAAGGGCCTGATGCCCAAGGGCGCGGTGCAGAGCCGCACCGATTTCGGCAGCACCGGTTACGGCGGTCCCTGCCCGCCGCCGGGCGACAAGCCGCATCACTACCGGATCACGGTGTTCGCGCTCGATGTCGATCAACTTCCAAACGCCAAGGGGGATGCGGCCTCCGCCGCGCTGGTCGGCTTCGACATCAATTTCCATACGCTGGCGAAAGCGACGTTGACAGGGCTGTATGGGCGGTAGGCCTTACTCGTTATGGCCAAATTTATTCCGGCCATGACGGAAGAGGTTTCCGAAAACAAATCCGGCTCTGACAAAGTCAGGGCCGGATTTTTCATTCATGCGCGCAGGATCTCACCTGCGCGATTGTTCGCGAAGCATCAAGCCGCGCGCACCTTGGTGAGGAATTCGTTCACCGCCGAGCGCAGCATCCCGGCCTGCCCGTCGAGTTCCTGCGCATTGACCAGAACATCCGACGCCGCCGAGCCGGTGGCTTCCGCCGCCGAACTGACACCACCGATGTGATGGCTGATCTCGTCCGAGCCGGCCGCAGCCGACTGGATGTTGCGGGCGATTTCACGCGTCGCCGCGCCCTGCTCCTCGACGGCGCTCGAAATGCTGAGCGCGATCTCGTTCATCTGGGCAATGGTGCGGGTGATGTTGCTGATGGCATCCACCGCTTCATGGGTGGTGGACTGCATCGTCGACACCTGCGCGGAGATTTCCTCGGTCGCCTTCGCAGTCTGGTTGGCCAGAGCCTTCACTTCCGACGCAACCACCGCGAAGCCGCGACCCGCTTCGCCGGCGCGCGCTGCCTCGATGGTGGCATTGAGCGCCAGCAGGTTGGTCTGCGCCGCAATGGTGTGGATCAGTTGCACCACTTCGCCGATCTTCTCCGCGCCGCTCGACAGCACCTGTACCGTCGCGTTGGTGCGCTCGGCATCGTCAACCGCCCGGTTGGCAATTTCAGTGGACTGGGTCACCTGGCGCGATATCTCTGCAACCGAACTGGCAAGTTCTTCTGCAGCAGCCGCAACGGTGCCAGCATTGCCCGAGGCCTTCTGCGAGGCTTCGCTCACCGTCATGGCTCGCGAACTTGCATCGCGGGCGAGGCCGGTCATGCTTTCCGCCGTCGCCTGCATTCCGGCAGCCGACGACGTCACCGACTGCACGACGCCGTTAACGCTGCGCTCGAAATCATCGGCGAGGCCCTGCATGGCGGTGCGGCGCTCGTCGGCCGCACGCTGCTGCGCCGCCGCTTCCGCCTGCTCGAGATCGCGGACGCGGAGCGCGTTTTCCTTGAAGACCTTGACCGTCGCCGCCATGGTGCCGATCTCGTCCTTGCGCCCGACACCGGGAATCTCGGTATCCAGTTCACCTTTGGCCAGTGACTGCATCCGCGCGCCAAGCTGGCCGAGCGGGCCGGTGATGCTGTGGCCGATCAGCCAGGCGGCAAGACCCGCACCCAGGGCGATAGCAACGGTGGCGATGGCCAGACCAAGAATGACCGGCCAGAGCTTCGCATTGATATCGTCAAGATAGGCGCCGGTGCCGACGAACATATTCCAACCCGGAATTGCAACCGCGTAGGACATCTTGCGGATCAGCTGCTCAGTGCCGGGCTTCATGTATTCGTATTTCAGATTGACGCTGCCTTTGGCCGCGACGCCGTCGCGCAATTCGCGCGCCAGCTTGCGACCGCCGGTTTCGACGTCGAGCTGATTGCTGCCGATCTTCGAGGCATCCGGCGTCGCCACCGTGACCCCGTCCATGGTGTAGGCGAACACATAGCCGCTGCCGTTATCGTAGGTCATCGACCGGATGCGATGAGCGTACTCGGCGATCGCCTGCTCCTTGGTCAGCTTGCCGGCCTGAACCTGCTTCTGGAATTCCAATGCCATGCTTCGCGCGGTCTCGACGATGGCATGGGTCTGTTCGGTACGCGCGTCATACATCTCCCGCTGCATCATGGTCGCGGCGTACACGCCGGCGCCGATCAGCCCCAGCAGGGTGACACCGACAAGAATGACAAGCTTCATGGCAATGGGAAGGTTATTCAACAACTTCACGTTCTGTGCTCCGGGCAGTTGCGCAATTCACGCAAGAGGGGGACGTCGGCGGCACCATAGGATACCGACCGTTGATCCTTGGTTACCACGCCGCTTCCCGGAGCAATTTTGCGCGCATGACGACCTTCCCAAAACGAATGGCCCAGCGCTCTTGATATCGGGATACGGCCGGTCAGCCGTCTTGCCGGGCGGCTTTCCCACGCGGCTGCTCCAGGACATTCCGGCCCGCATCGGCTTTCGATCGGGCCTCCATCCAGTCCTGCGCTCGAGCAAAGGCGAAGCGGATCTGCCGCAAGGCCCGCGCGTCATCCTGCGAAAACATTCGGTGTACGGCCGCGCCGCGCACCGTCGCCAGCAGCGCCCCACGCATGGTGTCGACCTCCTGATCGGTCAGCGGATAATCGGCCAGCAGCTCGCGCCAGTAGTCGTTGCGCTTCTCGGTGATCTGCTTCATCAGGGTTTCGATCTTGGCGCGGAATCCGTCATTGCTGCGCGAGCCCATCCAGATCTCGATCAAGGCGAAGTAGTCCGCGCCGCCATAGACCTGCCAATAGCGGTCGGCGATCGCGCCGATCCGCTGGTCCAGCGTATCGCGCTGGGAAATTTCCGCCTCGATTTCCCCGACCAACTCCTGCGACACGTAGCGAACCACCTCCAACAGTAAATCCTGGATGGTGCCGAAGTGATGCTGCAAGGCGCCTCTAGTCACATTGGCGCGTGTCGCGATGGCCGCGGCTGTCGCCCCTGCGTAACCACGTTCGCTGACGGTATCGATCGCGGCGCGGATCAGTGCCGCCCGCGTCGCCTCGCTGCGATCCGCCTGGCGGCGGCGCGGCTTCGTCGCGGGCGGGCGCGGCGTGGTATCAGGCCGTTTGGCGACGCGCGGCATCGGCGGCATCCAGCTTTGCCGGCGCGGCCTGATCGATCAGCGCCACAACCTCATCGGCGGTCCGCACATCGGCGAACCATAACAGCATGTTGGCGAGCGTCGCGTTGTGCTCGGCATCGGTGCGTGCCGCCGTGCCGTCGGACACGAAGTGAACCTTGTAGTTCAGCATCATGGCGTCGCGCGCGGTGCTCTCGCAGCAGACATTGGTGACTGTGCCGGTGACGATCACCGTGTCGATCCCCTGCGCCGTAAGCCGCTCATGCAGATCGGACGAGCCCTGAATCATGGCGCTGAAGCGCGTCTTCATTACCACGTCGTCGGCGGGATCGATCGAAAGCCCATCATACAATTCGTGACCGGGATGGCTCGGCGACAACGCCCGCGTCAGCGCCTCGCCCCAATCGCTGTGACAGAACTCGACGAAGCGTGGCCAGCGCGCGGTCGGCGAAGTCTCATCACGGGTATCCTTGATCCAGACCACACGGCCGCCGGCGGCCCGCAACGCACCCGCGAGCCGGTTGACGTTACCGACGATGCCGCGCGCCGACGGCACCGCGGTGGTGTCGGCGACATAGGCGCGTTGCAGGTCGATCACCAGCAGCGCGGTGCGCCGCGGATCGATGGCGTCGAACACATGCCGCTTGCCGCGACGCATAATGGCGCGGTCGATCACCTCCTGCGGAATATCGATGCGATGCGTGCTCATGTTGCCTCCGGTAATCTTGGCCGAGACTCTCCCGCGCATGGCAGAAGAGTCTCAGCCATCGTCTTACTTGACCAGCGGACAGCCGCCGTCCTTGAGCGGGCGAAACGCCTCCTCCGCCGGAATCGTCGCCACCAGTTTATAAAGATCCCATTCCGATTTGGATTCTTCCGGCTTCTTGGCCTGGAACAGGTACATGTCGCGCATCACACGTCCGTCGATGCGCAGATGGCCGTTCTTGGTCATGAAGTCGTTGATCGGCAGTTCGCGCATCTTCGCCATCACTGCGTCCGCATCGCGGGTGCCGGCAGCCTGCACCGCCTTGAGATAATGCAGCGTGCCGCTATAGGCGCCGGCCTGCGTCATGCTCGGCATCCGCTTCATCTTCTCATAGAAACGCTTCGACCAGGCGCGGGTCTCGTCGTTGAGGTCCCAATAGAAGGCTTCGGTCAGCATCAGACCCTGCGCATCCTTCAGACCCAGGCTATGAATGTCGCTGATGAAGGCGATCAACGCCACCAGTTGGGTGCCGTCGCGCTGAAGCCCGAACTCGATCGACTGCTTCACCGCATTGGTCATGTCGGTGCCGCCGTTGGCGAGCCCGATGATCTTGGCTTTTGACGCCTGCGCCTGAAGCAGGAACGAGGAGAAATCCACCGTGCCGAGCGGATGCCGGACCGAGCCGAGCACCTTGCCGCCGTTCGCCTCGACGATGGCCGCCGTATCGCGCTCCAAGGTCTTGCCGAACACATAGTCGGCGGTGAGGAAGAACCAGTCCTTGCCGCCGCGCTTGACGATGGTTTTGCCGGTACCGGCGGACATCGCATAGGTGTCCCAGGTCCAATGCGTCGAATAGGCGGTGCAGGATTTTCCGGTGATGTCCGAACTACCGGCGCTGGTGATCTGCGCGATCTTCTTCTTTTCTTTGGCGAGCTGCATCACCGCCAGCGCCATGCCCGACGACGGCACGTCAGTGATGATATCGACGCCGGAATCGTACCACTGCCGCGCGATGTTGGTGGCGATATCCGGCTTGTTCTGACCGTCGGCGGAGACCACCTCGATCGGCTTGCCCAAAACCTTGCCGCCAAAATCGGCGATCGCCATCTTCACCGCTTCGACCGAGCCCTGCCCGCCGATATCGGCATAGACGCCGCTCATGTCGGCCAGCACGCCAATCTTGACGCCGCCTTCCCCTGCCATCGCGGTTTGCGTGATACCCGCAATCATCGCGGCAAGCGCCGCGCGCCGAACGAATTTCAACGTCATCCAAATCCTCCCTGAATATTCCGCCCAATCACGGGTCTCGCTGAATAATACATACATTCAGTAATGAATGTAAATGAAGAACAGGAGGATCGCGGTGTGCCGGCGCGGCGAAGGCAAGGATCGACGGCAGAGGCCAGCAGCCATCTGTGGACGTTAGCAGCGGCTCAAACGCAAATGCCCGGGCCAGCCAGAGCCCGGGCATCGCGTTTCAAAAGCGCGAGCGATACGTCGCTCGCTTCCTCAGTCACTGAGAAGGTCAGCGCCTTAAAACGTCAGCGCCTTGGCCTGCTTGACCTGCGGCAGGGCCTGCACCTTGGCCAGCACTTCGGCCGGCACCACGCCGTCGACCTCGACCAGCGCAATGGCGTCGCCACCCTGGTTGTGACGACCGAGGTTAAAGGTCGCGATGTTGACCTTGGCATCGCCGAGGATCGAGGCGAACTTGCCGATGAAGCCCGGCTTGTCCTCGTTGGTGACGTAGATCATCGACTTGCCAAACTCAGCGTCGACGCGGATGCCCTTGACGTCGATCAGGCGCGGCTTGCCGTCAGCGTAGACCGTGCCGGACACCGAGCGCTCCTGCCGTTCGGTGGTGACGGTGATGGTGATGACACTTTCGTAGTCGCTCTGCGCCGCGCGCACCACTTCGTCCACCACCACGCCGCGCTCCTTGGCGACGACCGGCGCGGACACCACGTTGATGTCACCCAGCATCGGCCGCAGCAGGCCGGTGAGTGCCGCCGAGGTCAGCGCCTTGATCTTCATTTCGGCGACCTGGCCCTCATAAGTGATGGTGATCTTGCCGATGCCGGTCTCGGTGAGCTGGCCCGCGAACGAGCCGAGCTTTTCAGCCAGCTCGACGAACGGCTTCAGCTTCGGCGCTTCTTCCGCGGTGATCGAGGGGAAGTTGATGGCGTTGGTGATCGCACCGGTGAGCAGATAGTCCGACATCTGTTCGGCGACCTGCAACGCGACGTTCTCCTGCGCTTCCGTGGTGGAGGCGCCGAGATGCGGCGTGCAAATGACGTTGGGATGGCCGAACAGCACGTTCTTGGTGGCTGGCTCCTCGACGAACACGTCGAAGGCAGCGCCCGCGACCTGCTTGGAATTCAGCGCATCGACCAGCGCCTGTTCGTCCACCAGACCGCCGCGCGCGCAATTGATGATGCGAACGCCCTTCTTCATCTTGGCGATAGCGGCGGCGTCGATGATGTTGCGGGTCTTGTCGGTGAGCGGCGTGTGCAGCGTGATGAAATCGGCGCGCTTGAACAGATCCTCCAGATCGACCTTCTCGACGCCGAGATCCTTGGCGCGTTCCGGCGACAGGAAAGGATCGAACGCGATCACCTTCATCTTGAGGCCGACGGCACGGTCGGCGACGATCGAGCCGATGTTGCCGCAGCCGATCACACCCAGCGTCTTGCCAGTAATCTCGACGCCCATGAAGCGGTTCTTTTCCCACTTGCCGGCCTGCGTGGAGGCATCGGCGGCGGGAATTTCGCGCGCCAGCGACAGCATCAGGGTGATGGCATGCTCGGCGGTGGTGATCGAATTGCCGAACGGCGTGTTCATCACGATGATGCCCTTCGCCGTCGCGGCCGGAATCTCGACGTTGTCGACGCCGATGCCGGCGCGGCCGATCACCTTCAGCTTCTTGGCATTAGCGAGAATTTTCGCCGTCGCCTTGGTGGCCGAACGAATGGCGAGGCCGTCATAGTTGCCGATGATCTCGGCGAGCTTGTCCTTATCCTTGCCGAGCGCCGGCTGGAAATCCACGTCGATTCCGCGATCCTTGAAGATCTGCACGGCGGCGGGGCTGAGGGCGTCAGAGATGAGAACTTTCGGTTTGGTCATGGGATGTGATCCTTTCGGAATCGTCATCCTGAGGAGCGAGCGAAGCGAGCCTCGAAGGATGGTGGGAAATGAAAATGGGGAATCCGACTATGTCGCCGCCTATCCTTCGAGGGCCGCTGACGCGGCCACCTCAGGATGACGGCCCTCTCCCGCAAGGGGAGAGGAAAAGACAACTACGCAGCCTTGGCGAGCGAGGCCTTGGCTTCAGCAAAAGCCCAGTCGAGCCAGCCGGTCAGCGCCGTGACGTCCGCCGTCTCGACGGTGGCGCCGCACCAGATGCGCAGGCCCGGAGGGGCATCGCGATAGTGGCCGAGGTCGTAACCCGCGCCTTCCTTCTCCACCGCAGCGACCAGCGCCTTGGCAAACGCGGCCTGCGCGTCGGCAGCCAGCGCCGTCACCGCCGGATCGACCACCTTGAGGCAGACCGAGGTGTTGGAGCGGATCGCCGGATCGGCGGCGAGGAAATCGATCCACGGCGTCTTGGCGACCCAGTCGCTCAATGCCTTGGTGTTGGCATCGGCGCGGCCGATCATGCCCTTGAGGCCGCCGACCGACTTCGCCCAGTTCAGCGCATCGAGATAATCCTCGACGCACAGCATCGACGGCGTGTTGATGGTCTCGCCGACGAAGATGCCGTCGATCAGCTTGCCGCCCTTGGTCATGCGGAAGATCTTCGGCATCGGCCAAGGCGGCGTGTAGCTCTCGAGACGCGCCACCGCGCGCGGCGACAGGATCAACATGCCATGTGCGCCCTCGCCGCCCAGTGCCTTCTGCCAGGAGAAGGTGACGACGTCGAGCTTGGCCCAGTCGAGCGGCTGAGCAAACGCAGCCGAGGTGGCGTCGCAGATGGTCAGGCCTTCGCGGTCGGCCTTGATCCAGTCCGCGTTCGGCACGCGGACGCCGGAGGTGGTGCCGTTCCAGGTGAAGACGATATCGGAGGCCGGATCGGCCTTGGCGAGATCGGGAATTTCGCCGTAACCGGCGGTGAGCTTGGTGACGTCCTTCAGCTTCAACTGCTTGACGACGTCGGTGACCCAGCCCTCGCCGAAGGATTCCCATGCGATCATGGTCACGGGCCGCGCACCGAGCAACGACCACAGCGCCATTTCGACCGCGCCGGTATCCGACGCCGGAACAATGCCGATCCTGTAATCGGCCGGCACTTCCAGCACTTCGCGGGTCAGGTCGATCGCAAGCTTGAGCTTGGTCTTGCCGATCTTCGCGCGATGCGAACGGCCGAGAGCGGCATCTTTGAGGGCTTGGGGGGTCCAGCCGGGGCGCTTGGCGCAGGGGCCGGAGGAGAAATGCGGCACGTTGGGCCGCGCAGCGGGCTTCGCTACAGTCATCGTCTATCCTTCCAGATAGTAAGCCTCCCGTTGGGGGGAGGTGTCCCGCCGCGGGAGATACGCCAAGCTGCCATGCCGGTCAAGGGATAGTCCCCGCCCCTCCGACAAAGTAATGAGAGCCATGCATCGCCGCCGCCTCTTCCGCCCGCGACGGGCCGGATAATCCCATGCCGACCCATGTCATGCTGCTGGTCCTGCTCGGTGCATTACTGCACGCAAGCTGGAACGCCATGGTCAAATCCGGTGGCGACAAACTCGGCGAAACCGGACTGATTGCCGGCGGCGCTGCGGCGGTCGCATTGCTCGCGCTGCCGTTCGTTCCGCTGCCCGCAGCCGCGAGCATCCCGTGGCTCGTCGCATCGATCGCGATCCATCAGCTTTACTACGCACTGGTCGCAGCGGCCTATCGCGCCGGCGACATGGGCCACACCTATCCGCTGATGCGCGGCACCGCGCCGCTCTTGGTGGCGCTGGTCAGCGCACCACTGCTTGGCGAAACACTCTCGCCTCATGCCTGGATCGGCGTGATGCTGATCTGCGGCGGCATCCTGCTGCTGGCGCTGCATCGCCATGCCGCACCGCGCGCCACGGTGATGGCGCTCTGCAATGCGCTGGTGATCGCGATCTATACGCTGATCGACGGCACCGGTACGCGGCTCTCCGGCAACGCCGTCTCCTACGTGCTCTGGCTCACCTTGCTGGAAGCCTTTCCGCTGCTGACGTGGCTATCGCTGCGCGATGGCAAACGATTCCTGCGTCAACTGCGCGGGCGCGTCGGAATCGCGCTGATCGGCGGCACCTGCGCGATCGGGTCATACGGCTTCGCGCTGTGGGCGATGACACAAGCGCCGGTCGCAACTGTCGCGGCATTGCGCGAGACCTCCGTGCTGTTCGCGGTGGCGATCGCAACGTTCGCCCTGCGCGAAGTCACCGGCCCGCGACGGATCATCGCCGGCATCCTTGTCGTCGCTGGCGCGGCGACGCTGCGGCTGGCGTGACGCCGTTCATCACGACAGGCCGAGTACGCTCTCGCAATCACCGATCCAGCGCCGCACGGCACCGTAACCGGCCAGATCGAAACCGCCCTCATGCGCGACGCGCGTGTAGGCCAGGAGCGCAATGTCCGCAACCGTGAACGCCTCTCCAACAAGGAAGCGGCTGGTGGAAAGTTGGGCCTCCATGCACGCCAACGCTGCATGACCGCGCGTCACCTTGTCCGGATCGAGATCGGATGCCGACTTCCCGAGATAGACCATCAGGAAACGACACACCGCGATGTAAGGCTCGTGGCTGTATTGTTCCCAAAACAGCCACTCATCCATCTTGGCCGCGAGAAAATCATCGGCTGGAATGAGATCGCTGCCGCGCGCCAGATAACGAATGATGGCGTTGGACTGCGCCAGCGCGCGGCCGTCACCAAATACGACGACCGGCACCTGACCGGCAGCATTCAGCTTGAGAAACGCCGGCGTGCGGGTTTCACCCTGCAGCGTGTCGACGGCAATCCACTGATAGGGAATGCGAAGCCGATCGCAGACCCATTTCACCTTCAGACAATTGCCGGAATTGAGATCGCCGTAGATCTTCATGCGTTGCCGCCACCACAAATTCAGACGACAGAGCAGGAATGCGACGCGACTTTGTCAACGACGCGGATCGCTCCGCGTCACGACGGAAGGCGCTCAGAACTTGTAGCCCAGACCGGCGCGTACCGTGTTGATGGATACGTCAACCGGCGAGGTGAAGCGCAGATATTCCCACTCCGCGCGCAGGAACAGGTTCTGCACCAGCATCATGTCGATGCCGAGACCCGCGGAATAGCCGAACACGAAATGCGATTTCAGATCGGCCGATCTGGAGTCGCTGAAGCCCGGCCGAGCCGGAGGCGGCGGGTTGTTCGATCCGATATAGGTGTAGTCCACATTAACGCCGGCCGATCGCTGAATGTCGGCCTGCCCCAAGGCGACGCCACCGAACATATAGGGCAGCAACGAGCCAGCGGCGTAACCGGCGCGGGCGCGAAACGATCCGTAGTCCGAAATCTGCATCGCGGCCGTTTGACCCACCGTCACGGTGGTCCTGTAGTCGCTGGATTCGTAATAACGGCTTTGCCAGTCGCCGGACTGGCCGTTGAACTTGCCGTGGACGTAATTCAGCTCGACGCCGAGAATGGTGTCTTCCCACTGCATGTTGTAGCCGGCGAAGCCGCCGACGCCGCTATTGCTCTGCGACGACTTGCCGAGCAGCGGCCATTGCGAGACACTGTACTGGCTTTCGATGTCGGTGTTGTTCAGCAGGTTCTTCATCAGACTCCGGTTGGAATTGACGAAGTTCATGTCGGCGGTGCCGTAGCTCGCCTGGCCGCCGACATAGAAGCCTTCCCAGTTGACCACACGCGGCCCGTAGCTATCGGGCACCGCGCCGCGAAGAATCGGCAGGTCGGCGGCTTGCGCACCCTGCACGGCCCCAAGCATCATTCCCGCCACCAGCAACTTACGCATCGCAATTCCCCCAGAACAAAAATCGAGGCGTCACCGCGAGATCGTCACGCGAACCCGACTCCCGACCTCATGCGATCATCGCCTGTTAACCTTAACCAATCGTTGTCGGGACGCGGTTTCAGTTAAAATCCGATGCGCCTCGTTCACCTTTTTCGAAAGCAGTCGCAAAACAGAACGGCGCGGGATGATCCCGCGCCGTTGAGGAAGACGAAGCCGAAAGCTGTCCGATCAGCCCTTGGTGATGAGCGGCGGCGGCGGCGGAGGCGCCACGTCGCAGCAGGTCCAGCGCACGCCGAGACGGATGTCGTGCGAGGTCAGATCGTGGAGCTGGAACGGACGACCGTTGGTCACCGAACCATCGAAGGATGCACCGGAGCCGGTCACGCCGGTGCCGAGGTTGAGGTAGCGATAAGCCAGTTCGATCGTCATGTTCTGATTGACGCGATAGGCAAGACCGGCGTGCAGCGCCCAGGCCAAATCGAGCTTGCTGGCGGTCTGCGCTTGATAGAGACCGGATGTGGTGCCGCCGCCAAGGTTGATCGTGGTGACGTCCGAGAAACCGCTGAAGGTGTTGTAAGCACCGCCGACACCGACACCGACGAACGGCGTGATGCACCACCAGGTACCGAGATCGGCGTAGGCGTTGATCATGCCGACCCAGCTTGTATAGCCGGCGCGATAGCTATCGCCGATGTTGAACGGACCACCGCCACCAACGTACACCGATGCGAAGTCGGTGCCGCTGAACTGCGCCCGCGAACGATATTCGCCGGTCACATCCATGCGGAACCAGTCGTTGAACTGATAGCCGACGCCCAGTCCGTAAGTCATGCCGCCGGTGAATTCGTGGCCGATCTGATTGACCGAAACCGTGCTGGCATCATTGTAGGCCGGTGCGAACAGTTTGCCCCGCGTGTTTGTCATGCCGATGTCGCCGCGCAGATACCAGCCGCCGAAATCCTCGACTGGCGGCGGCGCGTAATACTGCGGCGGCGGGGCGACGGGGATATCCGCGGCAAACGCCGCACCGGACAGCAAAGACGCCGCCCCCGCGGCGACCAGGATCATAACGCTACGCATTGGCTTCGTCCTCTGATGCGGTGAGGCAGACGAGGCCTCACATCGGAAACTCACGGAGGGACGATGCCAGCAAATACTTAAGCGTCGCTTAACCCTAATTTTTAAGGTTGATATTTGGTGCACAAACGCAACAGCGACAGCCCCTGCATGGAACCGCCGCCACAAATCTTAACGATGCGTTGATAACGACATGAGGCGGCCTACCCCGCCGCCGCCTCATATCCTCGCGCTATGCGCTGTCGTACGACTACGCCGCCGATTTCGGCATCTTCGGCAGGAACATCGCGAGCAGCCCGATCGCTGGCAAGAACGCGCAAACCGTGTAGACGAAGTCGATCCCCTTGGCATCTGCCACCACGCCCAGCATCGCCGCGCCAATACCGCCGGCGCCGAAGGCGAAGCCGAAGAACAGGCCGGAGATCATGCCAAAGCGATGCGGCACCAGCTCCTGCGCGTAGACGATGATCGCCGGCATCGCGGAAGAGATGATCAGGCCGATGACGACACTCAGGATCACCGTCCATTCGAGATTGACATACGGCAACAGTAGCGTGAACGGCAACGCACCGAGGATCGAAAACCAAATCACGTAGCGCCGGCCGAAACGGTCGCCCAGCGGACCACCGAAATAGACACCGATCGCCACGGCGCCGAGGAACACGAACAGCAGCAGTTGCGACGTCTGCGTCGTCACCGCGAACTTATGCATCAGATAGAACGTGTAGTAACTGGTGAGGCTCGAGAGGTAGATATACTTCGAGAACACCAGCATGATCAGGATTCCGATCGCCAGCGCGACGCGGGAACCCGACGGGGCGCCGGCGAGCCGCTTCGGCGCAGCCTTGCCGCGCGTCATGATGCGCGGCTTGTACCAACTGCCGATGCGCCACAGGATAACCATGGCGACGAACGCAATCGAGGAAAACCAGGCGATGCTCGGCTGCCCGAACGGCACCACGATTAACGCCGCCAGCACCGGCCCGATCGCCGAACCGAGATTGCCGCCGACCTGAAACACCGATTGCGCGAAACCGTAACGGCCACCCGACGCCAGCCGCGCGATGCGCGACGATTCCGGATGGAAGATCGCCGAACCAAGCCCGATCATCGCCGCCGACAGCACCAGCATCGCAAAATTGTGCGCACCGCTGAGCATCAACAGACCGACGAAAGTGAAGCCCATCCCGACCGCCAGCGAGAACGGCTGCGGCTTGCGATCGGTGACACTGCCGACCACCGGCTGCAATAGCGATGCGGTGATCTGGAACGCCAGCGTGATCAATCCGATCTGCGCGAACGACAGCGAATAATTTTCCTTGAGGATCGGATAGACCGACGGAATCAACGACTGCATGGTGTCGTTGAGGAAATGCGAAAGGCTGATGCCGCCCAACACCAGGTAAACGGGACCGGGGGCCGGCTTCGCGGCCGCATCGACGCCAGCC
>JAFKKM010000175.1 GCA_017305555.1 Hyphomicrobiales bacterium
CGGTCGACAGCGACCTGACCTTCGTCGTGACCGAACGACCGAAGGTCGGTTCGGTCCAGGTGCTCGACCGCCCAGGCGAGGACGCCGAGCTGGTCTATCTCGCCAGCCATCGCGCCGACGCGGAAGAATGGCTGACGCGGCACGGCTATCCGACCGCGATCCTGCGCGAGATCTCGGCGGACGGAGCTGCCGTCCAAGGGAGGACGGCCGCATGAGCACGCCCGCCTCCTCCACCACGATGATCGCGGAATCCGCGATCGCATTTCCGCAGATCGAGTTCGGCCGCGCGGCTGACGGCATTCTCGTCGCCCGTGTCGCCGACACCGCCTTCGCCATGCTGCCGGCGCGCGACGGCCGGCACTATCTCGCCACCGGCTGGCGCATCGGGCGCCCGATGGCCGAGTGGAAGCGATCCGACTTCTACGGCCATACCGGCGAGCTCGCCGACGAGGCGGCCTTCCGCGCCAAAATCGCGGAAAACGCGGAGCATCAGCGCGAGAAGCGCGCGCTGGGCCGCCGCGAGATCAGTTCCACGGCGAGTACGCCGTGGGGCCGCTCCCAGGGCGCGACCGTCTATGCCGAGGGCGTTGTCTGCCATTCGACCGCAGGTCATGGCGGCTTCCACCTCTCGGCCGAGCGCAATCGAAAGGTCCACGCCATGCTGCAGTCCCGCGGCGGCTGGTACGAAGAAGATGCAGGCTGGGCGATCGTCGCGCTGACCTTCCCGCATCTCTTCACCAGCTACGAGCGGCGTTGCGCCGAACGCACGATCAAGGATAGCTGGCCGGACGCCTGGGAGGCGATCTTTGGGACGATCCTTCAGCCCGGCGAGTCCCGCGAAAAGGATCGGCGCGCCTTCGAGCAAGAGCGCGCCGATGACTGGATCGTCGTGTCGGCGATCACGTCGGACCAGCACCCCGGCTTCGTCGAAGTCGTCGCCACGCCGGGCGGCCGACGTGGCGCCGGCACCGAGGAGCGACGGTTTCTCGTCCCGTTCGACGAGTACCGGATCGGTCGTTTCGGTTTCGTCGTCGATGAGACCCGCCACGCGGTCTATTCCGGGCCGTCGAGCTTCATCGCCTGGCAGGGGAGGATGTCGCCATGACGGCCTCTCCCCAGCGCCTTGCTCAGCTTTCAGGCATGGAGGAAGCGCGCCGCCAGACGCAGCGCCAGCTCGACATGATCGACCGGCAGATCATCCGTCGCATGACGGCGCTGATTCCGAAGCTCGGTCGCAAACGGTCCGGATACTATCGCGGCAAGCCGCCCGACCCGAGCGCATTTCTCGAACGCTACCGTTCGAATCTTGCGGCGATCACGGCAGAGCGCCAGCCGGAGATCGACGCCCTCGCGCGCAAGCTCGCCCGGCAGGATGCCGCGATCGAGGCGCTACGGGCTCGATGCGCGCCGGCGCCTGGAGCCGCTGGTAACGACCCGGTGCGCGCCCATCGCACGGACGAATGTCGCAGCCCGGCCGCGTGTCGCCCGGGGAAGCGGCATGGCGCGGCGGCATAGCGGGACCGCGCCTGAATTCCCGGCGCGCTTGAGCGAACGTCGCGAGCATGGCGCGGCGACGGCGGTCTGGCTGGGGAAATCTTTCCGGCATCGCCAACCCGGCCCGCACCCTGTCGGCCCTCCCCTCGGGTTTGCAGCGGTCTGCGCCCCCGGCGGTCCGCTTCAAGGCCAAGTCGCAAGCGACCGGTTGCCGCCGATCTCGGCAAGGCCCGGCCGCGTCAAGCGCAGGGCTCCAGCAGGCTGGAACCCCGCTTGTCCGCAACCGGACCTCGCTCGCCTGGCGTTCCCCGGACCTTGAAGCGGCCCTCATCCCGGCGGCGCTGGGCGACCGCACCCGAAGGGAGAGCCGGCAGGGGCCGGATCGAACCCAACGGCGAAACCCAGGAAAGGACTTCACCATGACCAAAACCGCTCGCGCACCCCGCACCAGCGCCCGCGTCGTCCCGCTGCGCCGCGGCACCACTGTCGAAATGGTCCGGCTCGTTTGCCCGGACGCAGCCCAGGCCACCCGCATTGCCGAGAGCTTCGGCCTCCCTGTCCTCGACAGCGACGGCATCCGCGATCTCCACCAACGCCTCATCACCGAGACCGCAGACGCTCTCGGCGAAGGCCTCAACGAACGTGCCATGCAGATCCACCTGCAACGGATCGTCGGCTCCTATGTCGGCTCAGCGCACGGCGCCGGCCAGTTTTACAGCCGCGCCGTCACCGAAGCGCGCGAGGCGACGGCAAAGCTCGCCAACGACACGCGCGACGAGGACCTCGACGGACCTGTCGGGTTCGAATCCGCGGCCCAGCGCAAGCGCGAATTCGCCGCCGAGGTCGCCGTTCAGGCACACGCACTGCGCATGGCGGCCGAAGGCGCCGCCGCAGCCTACGAGCACGTCGTCGGCGAGAGCTGGAAGCCGTTCGAGCGCCAGCCCGAACAACCCGGCGAGACCGTCAGCCGCAAGGCGGCCGAGGTTCAGATGGCAGCGTTCGGATGACGCAGCCGGCGGGGCTTCGGCCCCGCCTCTCGCTCACGATTCGATATCGGCCGGTCCCTTCGGGACCGGCCTTTTTCATGTCGCACGGCGCAACGGCAAGAAAGAGCAAACAGAAATGAATCGGAATGGAGCGCCATCGCGGCCCGTTCCGGCTTTCGGTCGATGCTCCGGCCGGCGCGGCAGCGCAACGGCTTTGCCGTCCTCCACTGCCGTTCCGGTCCGGGGTCTCGGTCGTCACGCCGACCACCAGCGCCACCGGATGCGCGGCCCCCGGCCTTCGCAGCGGACCGCCGTGACGGGCCGCGACGGGCGGCCTCCAACGGAGGTTAGGATCATGACAGGTAAGGAAACCAAACCCCGCGCCGACATCTATGCGCGGATCACCGATCGCATCGTCGCGGATCTTGAGCGCGGCGTGCGCCCATG
The DNA here is from genome assembly GCA_017305555.1 of Hyphomicrobiales bacterium. GTDB lineage: Bacteria > Pseudomonadota > Alphaproteobacteria > Rhizobiales > Xanthobacteraceae > 62-47. The sequence continues at coordinate 2,928 of JAFKKM010000175.1, forward strand.
GGTCAAGCCGTGGAATGCGGCCAACACGGCCGGACGCATCACGCGGCCGTTGCGCCACAACGGCATGCCCTATCAGGGCATCAACGTCGTGCTGCTTTGGTCGGAAGCAGTCGCGCGCGGTTTCACCTCGCCGATCTGGATGACGTTCAAGCAGTCGCGCGAACTCGGCGGTCACATCCGCAAAGGTGAGAGCGGAACGATGGTGGTCTACGCCAACAAGATCACCAAGACCGAGACGGACGAGCATGGCGACGAAGTCGAACGGGCCGTTCCGTTCCTGCGCGCCTACACGGTATTTTGCGTCGACCAGATCGACGACCTGCCGGATCACTATTACGGACGTCCCGAGCCGACCATCGCGCCGGCGCAGCGCATCGCGCATGTCGACGCTTTCTTCGCCAACACCGGCGCAACGATCCGGCATGGCGGCGACAAGGCGTACTTCGCACCGTCGCTCGATCTCATCCAGATGCCGCTGTTCGAAAGCTTCCAAGACGCGGAGAGCTATGCCGCCACGCTGGCGCATGAATGCGTGCATTGGACGGCGCCGGCGCATCGTGCCAATCGCGATCTCAGCCGCTACGCGAAGGATCGCAGCGAGCGTGCGCGCGAAGAGCTGGTTGCCGAGCTTGGCGCGTGTTTCCTCAGCGCCGACCTCGGCATCGTGCCCGAGCTCGAGCCGCGTGCGGATCACGCGAGCTACCTTGCGTCGTGGTTGGAGTAATGGCGAGCTCGCCATTACTCCAATAATCAGCAGCAGATCATAATGTGAAGGAGCACCACCTTTCCGGTGTTATGCGGGGATGGTGTGCGATCTCCTCCACATTATTTCCTTGCCGCTAAAGGGTATCGAGCCAGGCGAGAACGCTC
>JAFKKM010000048.1 GCA_017305555.1 Hyphomicrobiales bacterium
GATAGAACAGCAACAGCCCCGGATTGGCAGCCTTGATCTCAAGGTACTGTTCCATCATCGGCGTGACGCGCGCGGCCGGCTCTGGCGGCGCGGCGGGATCGACGGTGCGGGGGGCGGACTGAAGCATGGCGCGCAAACTACAGAGTTTCGCGGAGCGATCCTATGGCCCCACCCCGTTCATGCACGATTTCCACGGCTTCGGACATTTATCCAGGGCTTCCCGGCGCCGGCCGCATATCCCCCCGTTGCGGAACGCGGGGCCGCCCACGCCGCGATCAATTGACCTCGTTTGGATAGCTTCTTAAAACCTGACATCATTCGACTTTCATGCAATCCGGCGACCCTTGGCGGGTCGCCGCAATCGGGGAGATTCCACCATGGGCGACGTTTTTCTCTGTGATGCTGTCCGGACCCCGATCGGCCGTTTCGGTGGTTCGCTTGCCAAGGTCCGCGCCGACGATCTGGCGGCGGCGCCGATCAAGGCGCTGAAGGAGCGCAATCCCGGCGTCGACTGGACCGCCGTTGACGAAGTCTATTTCGGTTCGGCCAATCAGGCCGGCGAGGACAACCGCAACGTCGCGCGCATGGCGCTGCTGCTGGCGGGCCTGCCGGACTCGGTGCCCGGCCAGACCTTGAATCGTCTTTGTGCGTCGGGTCTCGACGCGGTCGGTGCTGCGGGTCGCGCCATTCGCGCCGGCGAAATCGATCTGGCGATTGCCGGCGGTGTCGAATCGATGACGCGTGCGCCGTTCGTGATGGGCAAGGCGGCCTCTGCCTTCTCGCGCAGCGCCGAGGTGTTCGATACCACCATCGGTTGGCGCTTCATCAATCCGTTGCTGAAGGCGCAGTATGGCGTCGATCCGATGCCGACCACCGGCGAGAACGTCGCCGAGGAATTCCAGGTGTCGCGCGCCGATCAGGATGCCTTCGCCATCCGCTCGCAACAGCGCGCCGGCAAGGCCATCGCGAGCGGATATTTTGCCGAGGAGATCACGCCGATCACGATTCCCGGCGGCAAGGCCGGGCCGACCGTGGTGGATGCGGATGAGCATCCGCGCCCGGAGACGACCATCGAAGCGCTCGCCAAGCTGAAGCCGATCGTGCGCGATCCGGGCACGGTGACGGCGGGCAATGCGTCCGGCGTCAACGACGGTGCGGCGGCGATGATCCTCGCCTCGGAGGCGGCGGTGAAGAAGCACGGCCTGAGACCGCGTGCGCGCATTCTCGGCCTCGCGTCGGCCGGCGTGCCGCCGCGCATCATGGGCATCGGCCCGGTGCCCGCCACGCGGAAGCTAATGGAGCGGCTGGGCCTGAAAATTTCCGACTTCGATTTGATCGAGCTCAACGAAGCGTTCGCCTCGCAGGGGATAGCCTGCCTCCGCCAACTGGGTGTCAAGGATGACGCCGATTTCGTCAATCCGCATGGCGGCGCCATCGCGCTCGGGCATCCGCTCGGCATGAGTGGTGCACGACTGGCGATGACCGCCGTGCATGGCATGGAGAAGCGCGGTGGCAAGCTGGCGCTGGCGACAATGTGCGTTGGTGTCGGGCAGGGCGTGGCAATGGCGCTCGAGAAGCTGAACTGATCGTCGGCACACCGTCGGCCGATCAAGAATAAAAGGCCGTCGCCTGATGGGCGGCGGCGGGAGGAGTATGGATATGACGCTGATCTATCCGCAGGAGAGCAACGCGACACATCCGCCGCGGCTGTTCCCCGGCTACAAGAGTACGCCAAAACGCTCGCCCCAGAAGCCGCTGATCCTGATGCGGCAGACGCTCTCGGAACTGACCGGCCCGGTCTACGGGCACGAGACGGTGCGGGCCAACGATCACGACCTGACCATCCAGCATAAGGGCGAGCCGCTCGGCGAGCGCATCATCGTGCATGGTCATGTGCGCGATGAAGACGGGCGCGGCGTGCCGAACACGCTGCTGGAAATCTGGCAGGCTAACGCGTGCGGCCGCTACATCCATGTAGTGGACCAACATCCGGCGCCGCTCGATCCGAACTTCACCGGTGCGGGTCGCGCGCAAACCGACGCCAACGGCTATTACCGTTTCGTCACCATCAAGCCCGGCGCCTATCCGTGGGGCAATCACCCCAATGCATGGCGGCCGGCGCATATCCATTTCTCGGTGTTCGGCCACGCTTTCATCTCGCGGCTGGTCACGCAGATGTATTTCCCCGGCGATCCGCTGTTCGAGTTCGATCCGATCTTCAATTCGGTGCCGGATGAAAAAGCGCGGATGCGCATGGTGTCGAACTTCGATCTGGAGAACACCAAGCCAGACTGGGCGCTGTGCTATCGCTTCGACATCATCCTGCGCGGTCGCGACGCCACCCCGATGGAGACCAAGTAATGGCCGGCCTCACGCCATCGCAAACCGTCGGTCCGTATTTCGCCTACGGACTAACACCGGGCGGCAAGTACGAGTGGAATGACGCGTTCAGCAACGATCTGGTGACGCCGGACGCCACCGGTGATCGCATCCGCATTGCCGGGCAGGTGTTCGACGGCGATGGCGCGGTGATCCCCGACGCCATGCTTGAAATCTGGCAAGCTGACGCACAGGGACGCTTCGCTGACCCGCAGGACAAGCGAGCGCTGCCGAATGCGACCTTCAAGGGTTTCGGCCGCTGTGGCACCAGTGCCAAGGGTGAGTTCTCGTTCGATACCATCAAGCCGGGGATCGTGCCCGATCCGGATGGCAAGGCGCAGGCGCCGCACGTCCTGCTCGCGATATACGCGCGTGGCATGTTGCTGCACCTCTACACGCGCATCTATTTCGATGACGAGGCGGAGAGGAATGCCGCCGATCCGATCCTGGCGCTGGTGCCGACGGAGCGCCGCGCGACGCTGATCGCCAAACGCGAGGCGGGCAGCGCGACCTATCGTTTCGACATTCACCTTCAAGGTGACGATGAGACGGTGTTCTTCGACGTCTGATGAATCAAACTATCATTTCGTCATTGCGAGCGAAGCGAAGCAATCCAGTCTTTCTTCAAGAGTCTGGATTGCTTCGTCGCTAACGCTCCTCGCAATGACGAACGAAGCAAGTGGTTGCGCCGTCACTCCATGACGGCGGCATGGTCGGACGCGCCGGGGTGGCGCATCGAGGCTTTCGTCGATCCCATGATGAAGGCCAGCGGAATCGCGCATAGCGTCACCAGTGTCACCAGCTCGAAGTCTTGCGAGAACGAGATGATCTGGGCCTGGGCATAGAGGATTGCGTCCATCATCGCGCGGCCGGCGTCGGTCTGCAGGTTGATGATGCCGGTGACGTTAGGCATTTGCAGCGCATTGTTGAACGGGGTGACGTGTTCGGCCAGCACGGCGTGAGCGTGGATCGTGCCGCGTGTCAGTTGCGCGATGACGATGGAAATGCCGATCGAGCTGGCGACGTTGCGGATCAGCGTCAGCATCGAGGTGCCGTCGGTGCGCAGATGATTGGGCAGCGTCAGGAATGCGGCCGTAGTCAGCGGCACAAACACAAGGCCGAGGCCAAAGCCCTGAATCACGCTGTTGATAACGATGGTTTTAACCTGGGTGTCGGCGGTCCACCCCGTCATATCGTAGAGGGTGACCGCGATCAGCGTCAGCCCCGTCGCGATCAGGTATTTCGCTTCGAAATATTTCATCAGCCGGCTGACCATCATCATGGCGACGAAGGTGCCGCTGCCGCGCGTCGCCAGCAGCAGGCCGGCGGTGAGGATCGGATAGCCGAAGGCGTTCTGGAATAGCGGCGACGCCAGCGCCATGGTGGAGAACAGCACCACGCCGATCACGACCATGAAACCGCAGCCCGCGGCGAAATTCTTATCCTTGAAGATCGCGAATTGAATGAAGGGACGATCCGTCGTGAACGAGTGCGCAAAGAAGTAGTAGAAACCGACGCCCGAGATAATGAACTCGAGTACGATTTCCCACGAGTTGAACCAGTCGAGCTGTTCGCCGCGATCGAGCGCCAGTTGCAATGCGCCAATGCCGACTGCGAGCGCGGCGAAGCCGAGCCAGTCGAATTGCAGCTTGGTGTCGAGTTTCGTCTCGTCCATGAAGATGATGAGGCCGATGACGGTGATGGCGCCGAACGGCAGGTTGACGAAGAATACCCAGTGCCACGAATAGGTTTCGGTCAACCAGGCGCCGAGCGACGGCCCCATGATCGGTCCCATCATCACGCCCATGCCCCAGATTGCCATCGCCTTGGCACGTTCGTGCAAGGCGTAACTGTCAAGCATCACCGCTTGCGACAGCGGTACCAGCGCTGCGCCGAACACGCCTTGCAACAGGCGGAACAGCACCATCTGGGTGATGTCCTGCGCGAGACCACACATCACCGAGGCAAGCGTGAAGCCGGCGGAGCAGATGATAAAGATGCGCTTGCGGCCGAACCGGTTGGCGATCCAGCCGACCGGCGCAGTCATGATCGCGGCCGCGACGATGTAGGAGGTCAGCACCCAGTTGATCTGGTCCTGCGACGCCGACAGGCTGCCCTGCATATAGGGCAGCGCCACGTTGGCGATGGTGGTGTCGAGCGCCTGCATGATGGTCGCGGTCATGGCGCAGATCGTCACCATGTTCCGGCGCAGGCCCGGCACCGCAACAGGATGTGCGGCGGCGGTTGTCATGGCTATTTCTCTGCTTTTGCAGGAGCCTTGCTGGGTACCTTGGCGGCACCGAAGCCGAACAGGCCGGCGAGCGTCCGCTTGTGGCCCGTGTCGATGGTGACGTAGGTGCTCATGCCGGCCTTCAGACGCTGCACGGCGGCATCATTCTTGTCGAAATAGATGCGGACCGGAACGCGCTGCACGATCTTGACGAAATTGCCGGTCGCATTCTGCGGCGGCAGGATCGCGAAGGTCGCGCCGGTGCCGGGGCTGAGCGAGCCGACCGTTCCCTTGAACTGATGATCGGGGAACGCATCGACGTCGAGGGTGACCGGCTGGCCGACCGCGACATAGGTGAAATCGGATTCCTTCGGATTAGCATCGACCCACGGCGCGGAGGTGTCGATGACGCTGAACACCGGCGTGCCCGCCGCCACGAAGCGGCCGAGCTGGATGTTGTCGACCTGGGTCGCGGTGCCGTTGATCGGCGCGCGCAGTTCAGTGTGGTCGAGATTGCGCTGGGCCTCGTCGAGTGCCGCCTTGGCCTGCATGTAAGCCGGGAATTGTTCGAGCGGCAGATCAGGATTGCCAAGTAACTGAGTCTTCGCGCCGGTGATGCGCTGTTGCAGCAACTGGTTGAGCGACTGCGCCTGAACCAGTCCGGCGATGCTCTTCTCGAGGTCGAGTTGCGAGCCCGAATTGCTCTTGACCAGAGCCGTTTTGCGTTCGACGTCACGCTGTTTCAACTCGATGCTCTGTTCTGACAGTTGGGACGAACGGGCATAGAGCTTCAGATTGGCGATGAGATCGTTGTAGGTCACCGTGGCTTCGTTCAGCTTCGCCTTGGCCTGTTGAACGGCGAGGCGGAACGGCACCGGGTCGATCTCGAACAACAGATCGCCTTTGTTGACGTGCTGACCTTCACGGATATTCACCTTGTCGATCTTGCCGGAGATATCCGGCGTGATCAGCACCTTCTGCGCGCCGACATAGGCGTCGTCGGTGGTGACGTAGCGGCCGCCGCTCAGATAGAAGGTGATGCCTGCAATCAGCGCGACCAGCGGCAGCACGATCAGCAGTAACGGGCGGCGATAGCGCCGGAAGCCGGCAGCGAGGCCACGCTGCTGCGCCACCGGCGCTTCGGCTTGCGTCGGCGCCGGCGGTGTGGCCTTTTGTTCGGGCGCGAGTTTAAGGGCGGGTTCAGCCATAACGGCGTTCCTTCAGCTTCGTTAGCTTCGTTGCGGTCGGCGCGGTTTGCAGCGCGTCGCGAACGTTGTCCTTGATTGTTTCGAGTTGTTCGACCAGCCGGTGAATTTCGGCGTGGCTGAAGCCGGTGCAGGCGGTTGCGACGACTTCGGAGCGCAAGGTCGCGAGTTTCGCCATCAGGGGACGCGCGGCCTTGGTCAGATACAAACGGTTGATGCGGCGATCGGTGGCATCGCTGCGCCGCTCAAGCAGCCCGCTGTTGCAGAGCTTGTCGATCAGTCGCGTCAATGTGATCGGCTGGATCTCGAGCATCTCGGCGATTTCCGCCTGCTTCAATCCTTCGGTGCGGTTGACTTTGGCCAGCACCGCCCATTGCGTTCGCGTCAGTCCGTACTGTGACGCCTGCTTGTCGGCGTAAAGCCGCAGCAGCCGTTGCACCTCGAACAAGGCGAACAGGAAGTCGGCATCAATGGGTCCGGATCGGGTCATCGCTCGGTTCCGAGAGCATGATCCCGAAAAATGAAAACTGGTTTTCGGACAGGACCATGCTCAAGCAAAAAGACAACAATGGGTTTGATTCAACGCAGTTGGGCCAAACCCTAAGCGAGCGATATAATAAGCAATGCTTACGATTTTTCCATCCGCGCTTTGCAGGAGCAGCCCTGCGACAAATTCATGGCTACCGGATGCTTAAAGATGGTGGAGCCTCGGCTCTCTCACGAGGCCGTGAATACATGGATCAATCCGTGCTTAGCCCCACTCGATGCCTGATTCCGCCGCGAGGTCGAGCGTGCTGCGTTGGCCGATATCGTCGAAGTGATGTTCAAGGAAGCTGCGCGCGGCGCGCTGGCCGGCACGGTGCAGCAGCTTGAAGAAATCGAAATCGGTCTTCAGCTTGCTGGACGCCGTCAGGCGCTCGCCGAGGCTGCCGAGATGGATGCGGTGGAGATGCAGTTTGCGATAGGGGTTTTGTCCGGCGCCGCGCGGAAGGCGGCCGTCGTCGATCAACTGGTTGGCGAAATCCATACTGCGCAGCTCGGCGATCAGTGCCGAGTTGAAGGTGATCTCGTTCAGCCGGTTGACGATCTCGGCGGAGGTGCGCGGCGTGGTGGCGCGCGTCACCGGATTGATCTGCACCACCAGCACGTCGTCGGCGTCGGTTTCCTGCAGGAACGGAAAGATCGCGGGATTACCCATGTAGCCGCCGTCCCAATAGGGCACGCCGTCGATCTCGACCGCACGGAACATGAAGGGCAGGGCAGCGGAGGCCATCACGGCGTCGGCGGACAACGCATCGCCGGAGAAGATTCGCAGGCGGCCGGTATGGACGTTGGTGGCGGCGATGAACACCGGCACGCCGCCGGCGCGCACCGCATCGAAATCGACGAAACGGTCGATCAGGTCTTTCAACGGATTGATGTTGAGCGGGTTGAGTTCGTAGGGCGAGAAGTAATGGGACATCGCCTCCAGCCAGTTCTGCACCGGCGTCGCCGCAAACGGCATCATGGAGAACAGGCGGTCTGCGACGGCCCGCTGCACCGCCGGCAGGTCGCCGCCGGCGCTGGTCGCGCGCCAGAATTCGCCGAGTCGCTGCCGCGCTTCGTCGCGGCCGCCTCGCGCCAGGCCGTCCGCGACCATGACGGCGTTCAAGGCGCCGGCCGATGCGCCGGAGAGGCCGACGATCTCCAGCCGCTCGTCGGCGAGAAGTTCATCGAGTACGCCCCAAGTGAAAGCGCCGTGCGCGCCGCCGCCTTGCAGCGCCAGATTGATCTTTTTGGTTGTGCTGCTCCCGATTTTTGCGTTGATCTGTGGCGGATCAACCCGGTTCCATCGGGTCAAGCCATCCAGATAAGACTTCCAGGTGCCGGTCACGAGAGTTCCAATCGGTTGCCGGCCTTGCGGACCGGTATCGGGTTCCAATGTTTCATCACAAGGAGAAAGCCCATTTGGGGCTTTTATGTTGCGATGCAATATAAAATACTGCATCGCGTTAATTTCATTGTGATGAAGGAAGGGCGTCGGGGACCTTGAAAATTCCGGCAAAGGTCGGATTCAGCGGGTCAAACCGCGGCCATCAGGGTAGATTGCAGTGATGACGATGACGAAGCCGGCGTTCCCGACCCCCGATCACGATCACGGCCGTTGTGCCGCGGATGCCCTCGCGCACGCCGAGCGCGTGTGCCGGAGCCGCGCCCAGAAGTTCACGCCGATTCGCCGTCAGGTGCTGGAAGCCTTGCTGTCGAGCCACCGCCCGCTCGGGGCTTACGAGGTGATCGATCAACTGGCCACCCACCGTTCGCGGCCGGCGCCCATCACGATCTATCGCGCGCTCGAATTTCTCATGACGAACGGCCTCGTGCATCGAATCGAGAGCCGCAACGCGTATCTCGCCTGCGCGCATGACCACGATGCGGCATCCATGGTGGCGTTTCTGATTTGCGAGCATTGCGGTTCGGTGGGGGAAATCGTCGCCGGGCCGGCGACCCAAAGCCTGAACGACGCGGCGCGCCAGACCGGCTTCGTGCCGAAACTTTCGGTGGTGGAGATCACCGGAACATGCGCACATTGTCAGGCGAGGCAATGACGCATCGCTATCCATGATTGCGTGACAACCGGCACGATCACACGTCGGACAAGAGAAGCAGAAAGCCCTTTACGGGAATGAACTGACGTGATGACCGAAACGCCGTCCTCCACGGAACGCCCGCTCGATACCTCGGCGATAGCCCTGGTTATGCTGCTCTGCCTGACCTGGGGGTTCAATCAGGTGGTGGTCAAGCTGCTGCTGCCTGAAATCCCGCCGCTGACACAGGCCTTTCTACGCTCGCTTGGCGGATTGGCCGTTATCCTGCTGGTGGCTTGCGTCCGCCGCGTGAAGCTGCTGACCCCCGACGGTACGCTGCGTGCGGGGCTATGGGCGGGGACGCTATTCGGTATCGAGTTCATCTTCTTATATAGCGGGCTGTTATGGACCACGGCGTCCCGGGCCTCGGTCTTTCTCTACACCGCGCCGTTCTTCGTCGCCTTCGGGTCTTATCGCTACCTCGGTGAACGTCTGAGCCGCCTGCAATGGGCCGGGCTGGCGCTGTCTTTCGTGGGGGTGGCGGTAGCGATCGGGGTGCCGCAGCCGAATGTCGATGCCAAGGTGATGCTGGGCGATGCCTTCATGATCGCAGCGGGGAGCCTGTGGGCCGCCACCACGCTGATCGTCAAGGCCAGCCGGTTGCGCACGGCGCCGGCCGAGAAGGGACTGGCCTATCAGCTGGTGGTCTCGCTGCCGATTTTGGGGGTGGCGGCGCTGATCGGCGGCGAATCCATCAGCCGGGTTCCCGCAACCTCATCAATCCTGCTGATGCTTTATCAGGCGGTCTGGGTTGTCGGCGCCACATTCCTGCTCTGGTTTGGGATGATCAAGACCTACTCCGCGAGCAAATTATCGGCATTTACCTTCGTAACCCCTTTATTTGGCGTCGCGGCGGGCTATTTCATCCTCGGCGAGCCGTTAACGGCCGCCTTCGGGGCCGCTGCGGTGCTGGTCACCGCGGGGCTGTACCTGGTGAACCGGCCCGCCCCTCATACGACTGATCCATTGCTGAAACCGCCAAAAACCTGATATTCGAGACACCATGAACAAGCCCGAAAAGCCGTCCCAGATCGACGTCGCCGGCCCGCAGCCGCGGCACAAAACCACTCAGGTCAAGGTCGGCCATGTCGCCGTCGGCGGCGGCGCGCCGATCGTCGTGCAGTCGATGACCAACACCGATACCGCAGATGTTGCGGGCACCGTTGAACAGGTGGCTGCGCTGGCGCGGGCAGGGTCCGAACTGGTCCGCATCACCGTCGATCGCGACGAAGCGGCGGCCGCTGTTCCCCACATTCGTGACGGCCTGCGCAAGCGTGGCGTCAACGTGCCGCTGGTCGGCGACTTCCATTACATCGGCCATAAGCTCTTGGCCGATCATCCGGCCTGCGCCGAGGCGCTCGACAAGTACCGGATCAATCCGGGCAATGTCGGCTTCAAGGACAAGCGCGACAAACAGTTTTCGGACATCGTCGAATTCGCCATCAAGTACGGCAAGCCGGTGCGCATCGGCGCCAACTGGGGCTCGCTCGATCAGGAATTGCTGACGCACCTGATGGAAGAGAACGCCAAGCTTGCCGCGCCGCGCGATGCGCGCGCGGTGATGCGCGAGGCGATGGTGCAATCGGCGCTGACTTCTGCTGAGCGCGCCGAGGAAATCGGGCTGCCGAAGAATCGCATCATCCTGTCGGCGAAAGTGTCCGCGGTGCAGGATTTGATCGCGGTCTATCAGGATCTCGCGTCGCGCTCCGATTACGCCATCCACCTCGGTCTTACCGAGGCGGGCATGGGTTCGAAGGGCATCGTGGCGTCATCGGCCGCGCTTGGCATCCTGTTGCAGCAGGGCATCGGCGACACCATCCGCATTTCGCTGACGCCGGAGCCCGGCGGCGACCGCACCCGCGAGGTACAGGTCGCGCAGGAATTGTTGCAGACCATGGGCTTCCGCACTTTCGTGCCGCTGGTTGCGGCGTGCCCCGGCTGCGGACGCACCACATCGACCACGTTCCAGGAACTGGCGCGCAGCATTCAGGATTTCATCCGCGATGAAATGCCGACGTGGAAGACGCAGTATCCCGGCGTCGAAGCACTTAACGTCGCGGTGATGGGTTGCATCGTCAACGGCCCCGGCGAATCCAAGCACGCGGATATCGGCATTTCGCTGCCGGGCACCGGCGAAGCCCCGTCCGCGCCGGTGTTCGTCGACGGCAAGAAATTCCGCACGCTGCGCGGCCCGACCATCGCCGCCGACTTCAAGGCGCTGGTGATCGACTACATCGATCAGCGCTACGGCAACGGCGCGAAGGCGCCCGAGGTCACCGCGGCGGAATAGGTTTCAGCCGCGGTCACGTTGACTCTCTACCGTCATGGCCGGACTTGTTCCGGCCATCCACGTCTTTGCCCCGATGTATGCTTTCAAGTCGTGGATGCCCGCGACAAGCGCGGGCATGACGGAGGCGGTGCGTTTATCGCGCTTCCTGTTGTCAGAGCGGCGAGTTCTTTTCCCGGTTGTCCACGGCCGCCTCTTCCAGATCGAGATCGCGCTCGATGCGGCGCCGGGTTTCGTCGGTGATCTTACCGTCGCGCAGGAGCTTGTGCAGCAGCGTGCGCTCGATGGTGATGATCTCGCGCACAAGGCCCGCGCCCTTGGTGGCCGGCGTCGGTTGACCGGCCTCCGAGGGCGGGTCCGGCAGCGCGCGCATTCGCGTTTCGTGCCGTGCTTCGAGGAAACGCGCGAGACTTTCCGGCAGATTGCGCTCCTTGATGATGCGGTCGAGATCGCTGCGTGCCGATCCGATGATCTCGCGGCGTGCAGCGATTTCAGCCTCGCGCTCGGCGACGGCTTCGGCAAGGCCGTGGCGCGACAGGCCGAGCCCTTTCACCACCAGCGGCAAGGTCAAGCCGATTCCCACCAGTGTCACGAAGATCACGCCGAAGGCGACGAACAGGATCAGGTCGCGATATGGAAACGGATCGCCGTTCGGCAGTGACAGCGGGATCGCCAGCGCGACCGCAAGCGAGACCACGCCGCGGATTCCGGTGAAGCCGATCACCACGATTTCACGCCACGGCGGCCGCGGCGTCGCGGGATGCCGTCGTCGTATCAGCAGTGTTTGCAGATAGGTCCCCGGAAATACCCAGAGAAACCGGGCGGCGATTACGATCGCGGACGTGATCGCAATTGCACTGACGATCTCATTCATCGGTAACGCGTGGGCTTTCTCCAGCAACAGCCGCAACTGGAAGCCGATGGTGAGGAACAGCACGCCCTCAATTAGCCAGATCACGAAATCCCAGAAGAAGATTCCTTGCAGACGTGTCGCGGAAGGAATCAGCAGCGGCCCGTTCCAACTGACATAAAGCCCGGCAGCGACGGTGGCGAGCACGCCCGATCCGCCGAGATGTTCTGGCACCCAGAAAGCGAGATAGGGCGTCAGCAACGCCAACGAGATTTCGACGCGTGGATCGCGCGCCCACTTGCGCAGCCGCAGGCTGAGCCAGCCGACGATGACGCCGAAGATCACTTCGCCGAACAGGATCGCGAAGAAGGTTTCGGTTGCTGTCGGCAGCGAGAAGGTGCCGGTGCTCACTGCAAGGATCGCGAAGCGATAGAGGATCAGCGCGGTCGCGTCATTCGCCAGACCCTCGCCTTCGAGGATGACGAGGATGCGATGCGGCAGCTTCAGCCGCTTGGCGATGGCCAGCGGTGCAACGACATCCGGCGGCGAGACGATGGCGCCGAGCACGAAGCCGACGCTCCACGGCATTCCGAGCAGCCAGTGCGCGGCAGCGGCCACCAGCACGGTGGTGAAGATCACGCAGCCGATGGCCAGGAGCGTGATCGGCCGCAGGTTATGCTTGAACTCGCGCCAACTCATCGCCACGCCGGCGGAATAAATCAGCGGCGGCAGAACCAATAGCAACACGCCTTCCGGCTTCATCTCGATGCGTGGGAAGCCGGGCAGGAAGGCGATGACGATGCCGACGATGAGGAAGACGATGGCCGGCGCGATGGTGAGTTTGCGCGCCAGCGTCGCCGAAGCCGCCAGAACGGTCAGGATCAGCAGGAAAGTGAGGAAGGTCGCGATCATGCGGAAGGCGCGCCAGTCAAGCGGGATTGAAGGTGACGATGCCCGGATTTGATCCGGGCATCTGTCGTTTTCAGAAAGTAAGTTGTCGGACCAAGTCCCGCAATGTGCGAGAAGCTACTCGACGAGATCGTAGCGATAGGATTTCGAGACGATGCGCCAGCCGTCGGAGAGCTTCATCGCCACGAGATAATCGGTGAAGTAGCGCGGCGGCAGCTGGCACTTGACCTTGATGAAGGCGGTCTTATCGTCGGAGCGGTCAATGGTGACGATGAAGTCGTCACGCGGTTTGCCTTCGGCCTTGGCGGACGGCCGCTTGCGTACCCATGCGAGCCAGTCCGGCACCGTTAGGATTTTCAGATCTCCCTTCTCAACCCAACGCAGATCGGCGGTAGGATGGAAGATCGCGTCGAGCGTATCGGCATTGCCTTCGTAAAGTCCGTCGAAATAGTGCTGAACCACGGCTTCGACGGTGGAGCGGTTATAGGTCAAGGTCACCTCCCTAGAGACCATGATGGGACGTGCCTTAGCTTATGGGGTTTTCTCCGCCAGGGCCAATGCGGAAAAGGAATAGTGTCTGTCGCGTCGGTTCAGATCGCGCTGGCGGCGATGTTGATCATCAGAGCCAGCAGCGCGGTGTTGAACACGAACGAAATAATGCCATGTACGGTGGCGGTGCGGCGGATGATCTTGTCGGTGATGCCGACGTCGGACACCTGCGCGGTCATGCCGATCACGAACGAGAAGTAGACGAAATCCCAATAGTCCGGGGCGGGGGTGTCCGGGCCGCTGCTGGGGAACGCCAAACCGCCGGGCTTCGTGCCACGATAATACTCGTGTGCGTAGTGCAGCGCGAAGGTGGTGTGAACCGCCGCCCAGGTCAGCGCGATCGTTGTCGTTACCAAGGTGAGTTCGAAAGCGCCGCGATGCGCCGCGCCGAGTTCGGACAGGATGCCGGCGAGGCTGGCGAAAGCGCCGAGCGCGGTGACCATCAGGATCAAGAATCGGCCGTCGTCCTGCATGATGGCATAGCGGCGGACATGCCGAACGCCCTCCCGCAGGATCATGCTGTAGGTCAGCAGTAGATAGCTCGTGATAAACGTATCCCAACCGATCAGTGATCGGCTGACCAGTCGCAGCGATCCCGGCAGCAGGAAAAACGCAATGACGCCGAGCGTGGCGGAGACGAAAGTGCGCGGTCGCGCATAAAAAATGCGTAGCACGCGCGGCAGGCGGTGGAAGCGAACGAGGCGCGGGTCCTGTTCGGAGGCACCGCTCATCGGTTTCCTGGAGTTTGATTGGGCATGATCTTATCCGAAAACCGGTCCCCACTTTGCGCTGGCGCGGCCCTACGGGTCGGGGTCATGCTCTAGTTCTTGCGTTCGGCAACGAAGCGTGCGGTGGCGCGAAGCACATCGCCGCGTGCGCCGAACGGCGCCAGCGCGCTGTCGGCCTTGGCGATCAGATCGCGCACGCGTTGCTTGGCGCCCTCGACGCCGAGCTGGGTCACGAACGTGGTTTTACCTAACGCTGCATCCTGTCCGGTCTGCTTGCCGAGCGCGGCAGCGTCGCCTTCGACGTCGAGCAGGTCGTCGGCGATCTGGAAGGCCTCACCGAGCGCGCGGCCGTAATCGTCGAGCGCCTGATAATCCTTTTGTGAGGCTTGTCCGAGGATGGCGCCGGCGATGCAGCCGTAGCGAAGCAGCGCGCCGGTCTTCATCTGCTGCAATCGCGCAACGTCGACCGGCTCGCGATCGCCGAAGCGGCCTTCGCCGGCGAGGTCGAGCATCTGCCCGCCGACCATGCCGCCGATGCCGGAGGCGCGCGCCAGCGCCCGCGTCAGTAACAGGCGGACCGTCGGGTCGCTATGCAACTCATCGCGGCTGATGATGTCGAACGCCAGCGTCAGCAGCGCGTCGCCTGCGAGGATGGCGGTGGCGTCGTCATATTGCTTGTGCAGCGTCGGGCGGCCGCGCCGCAATTCGCTGTTGTCCATCGCCGGCAGGTCGTCGTGAATCAGCGAATAGCAGTGGATGCATTCCAGCGCGGCGCCGGCCAGCAATGCGGAGGCACGCGGCACGCCGAACACGGCGGAACTTTCCACGACCAGAAAGGGCCGGAGGCGCTTGCCGCCGCCGAGCGTCGAATAGCGCATCGCCTCCATCACCCGGCGCGGCCGCGCGATCTCGTCCGGCAGCAAGGTGTCGGACAGCAACTGGCCGAGCAGCGCCTCGGTGTCGGCCGCAGTCGCGTCCAGACGCTTGGCGAAGTCCTGCGATGAAGTAGCGGTGGTCATTTAGAATGGCTCCGGATAATCTTTCGGCCGACATTGATAGCAAGGCTCTCGCTTCGTCAATTCTGTCCATGACGGCCCCGCTGGACCGTCGAGCATCTCAGTTAACCGCCGGGAGAAGGTTGGTTTGTCCGCTGCCATCCATTTCAGTCCCGCGACTACTTTGGCCTGATGCGGAAATTCATCCGTTTTGCGTTTGTTCTTTTGGTGCTGCTGCTGGCCGCGCCCTATGTGCTGACCCTCGTATATGCCGGTGGTCACCCGGTCTCGACCCTGATGCTGTGGCGCCGGATGACCGGTGCGCCGGTGACGCGACAGTGGATCGACTTCAAGAAGATCGCCCCGATCCTGCCCCGTACCGTCATCGCCTCCGAGGATGCCCGATTTTGCAGCCATCACGGGATCGATTGGGACGCCGTGCGGGATGTACTGGCCGATGCAGAGGACGGTGACGTCGGTCGCGGCGGCTCCACCATCACCCAGCAGGTCGCCAAAAACCTGTTCCTGTGGTCCGGACGTAGCTATATCCGCAAGGGGCTCGAGTTCCCGCTGGCCTTGTGGATCGATCTGGTCTTACCCAAACAACGGGTGCTGGAACTTTACCTGAACATCGCCGAATGGGGCCCGAACGGGCAATTCGGCGTCGACGCCGGCGCAAACTACGCATTCGGCCGCTCCGCCGGGAACCTGTCGTCGCGCGAGGCCGCCCTGCTGGCCGCGATGTTGCCCAATCCGCACGTCCGCAGTGCCCGCAAGCCGGGGCCGGGGATGCGCCGCCTCGCCGGAACCTATATGGCGCGGGCCAGGGCGGTGGACATGGAAGGCTGCCGGAGCCGGAAGTCGGCCAGTTAGGTGGTGTTTCCACTCGGATCGGATCTCGAAAACCGCACTAGCCTTGCGCCCGGCCTTCCGCTATAAGCGCGGCCTTAATCGCCCTTTTCGCATCCGCGAAGCGCCGGGCCGCCCGATCGGCGATGCCCCTGGCCGTAGTTTGCAAGGATTTTCGTTATGGCCGTTCCGAGAAGAAAAACATCGCCATCGCGGCGCGGTATGCGTCGCTCGGCCGATGCGATCAAGACCCCGACCTATGTTGAAGACAAGGACTCGGGCGAACTGCGCCGCCCCCACCACGTCGATCTGAAGACGGGGATGTACAAGGGCCGGCAGATTCTGAAGGTCAAGAAGGAATCCTGAGCAGGATTGCTTCCGCGCGCTCCCGCCCGATGTGCCGCCGGCGCGTCATTGCGGCTATGGCGCGATCCGGCTGAATTCGGGAGCCCGTCGGTTGCCTGAATTCGCGCCAACTCCAGGACTAGCGTAGCGAATTGGCGTATAGCACGGCGCAGTGATGGGCCGTGCTGATTCGCATGGGTTCGTGCGCAAGGATTCTTGCGCGAAGAGAAAGTCTTGCCGATGTCCAGGATCGGTTTTCCGCTGCTGTTGATCCCGCTTGCGGTCTTCAACATCATGGTCTTTCTGATGTCCGGCGTGTCGTTCGACGCGCCTGTACTGACCGTGACGTTGCTGTCCGAGGCGAAGTGGACGATCACCGTCAGCGATGTGCTGCTCGCGCTCGGCATTCTGCTGTTGATGCTGGAAGTCATCAGGGGCGCGCGGGGCAAGTATCTGACCGATCACTTGCTGTCGTTCTTGTTGCTGGCAGGCTCAGCTGCGGAATTCCTGCTGCTGCCGCAGTTTGCCAATTCGACGTTCTTCTTTCTGGCGCTGCTGACCTTGGTGGATTTCTTCGCTGGCATCGCCTTGCGGGCTCGGCGTCCGGCGCGTGTCGCCGTGCCGCCGGTTGTCGGTATGCCGGCGTCGGTGCCCGAACCTCATCCGGTGCGTGTCGAGCCGGCGCCCGCCCCGGTCGCGCCGGAGCCGCCCGCCACAGGTTCGGCCACTCCCTTGCAGCGAACCGAGCCGGTCATCGTGCCGCCAATAGTTGCAGCCAACGATTCTGCCGCGCCCGCTCCGCAGCCGACGCCCGCGCCGGACGTGCAGGTGCAGCCAACCCCGGATTCTCCGGCACGCTGAGATATTCTCGGGCGTCTTTTCGGAAGATCAAATCGAGCGGATGACCCGGTTATCGGGCAGTGTCGCACGACGGGCAGAACCGTAAGCTGTGCTGACGACGCTGATCGCCGGCTGAACGGCGTCATCGTGGGTCGAGGTTTGTGCGGCGGTTGCGATCAACTGCATGACGAAGCCGGCGTCGGGTGTTCCGTAACGTGCGAGATATGCGGGCGGCGGTGCCGAGGGGGCGGGCACTTTCGCTGTCGGCGGCGCAGCGGCCTCGACCGTCTCCGGCGCGATCTTAGGATGCCGGATCGTCAGGGCGGTTGGGGTACTCGCGGCGATACGCATGATCGATCCAACGAAGCCTGGTGTCCCGTTTTGGGACGAAAGGTCGGTTCTCCCTCTGTGTCTCGCAAATGACGTGCCGTCCGAGAGAGAATCGCGCAGGTGGCCCCCGCCTGCCGTTTGTCGATTTATTTAGGAACTTTGCCTAGCCTCGGATACCGCAGAAGCCGTAACCTTCCACCGGGAATCAGGTGCGCGTCCCAGAATGAGGCGAGTGTGAAATTCGTCACCCTATCGACCAGCGACTCGGTATCGCTGCCGGCGCGCCCTTTCGGCGCGGCGGACCGCGTTTTGCCGACGTCTGCGAACGATGAGGCGACCGCATTCGCGACGGCGCGAACCGATATGCCTGCCGTCGCGCTGGGTGCGCATCCGACGTCAACCGCTATCCTCGCCGCGCTCGGCCGCGCCACCTTCAACTGGGATATCGCCAGCGATACCTTGCACTGGCTCGATGGGACCGAAGCGATCTTTGCGTCGCTTTCGCTCCCCGCGACCACCACCGGTGCTGCATTCGCCAACTTGATCGAGCCGGTCCGTTCGGTCCGGCTGGATGCCGTACTCAAGTCCGCCGAGCGCGATCATGGCGGCGGCGTTGCCTATCGTATCGAATACGGCCTTCGCGCAGATCCCTCCACGAATATGCTTTGGATCGAAGAAGGCGGTCGCTGGTTTGCTGGCGCTGATGGCGCGCCGGCGCGTGTCCACGGGGTCATGCGCATCGACAACGAGCGTCACGCGCGCGATCAGCAACTGCTGGAATTGTCGCGACACGACCCGCTCACCGGCGAATTCAATCGCAGCCATCTGGTGACGCTGCTGGCGACCACTTTCGACGACACTGCCCGGTTTCGCACACAGGCCGCCTTCATGGTGATCGCCATCGATTACCTCGCGCGCGTCAACGATGCGTTCGGCTTCGACGTGGCAGACCAGGTGATCTGCGAGGTTTCGGCGCGTATCCGCGCGCGGTTGCGTGGCGGCGACGTGATGGGCCGCTTCTCCGGCAACAAGTTCGGCTTGATCCTGAAGAACTGCGGCGTCGACGACATGCAGGTCGCCGCCGAACGTTTTCTCGCGGGCGTCCGGGAGCCGGTGGTGCCGACCAAGTCAGGCCCGGTCGCGGTCACTGCATCGATCGGCGCTGTCAGCATTCCGCGCCACGCGCGCAGCGTCGACGACGCCATGAATCGCGCGCAGGAAGCGCTCGAAGCCGCGAAATCCCGCCGGCAGGGATCGTATTCGATGTGGCAGCCGAACGTCGAACGCGAGGCCCAGCGCCGCCTCAATATCCGTGTCACCGACGAGATCGTCACCGCGCTCAACCAGCGCCGCATCGGTCTCGGTTTCGAGCCGGTGGTCGAGGCGAGGGCGCAGGACAATGTGGTGTTTTACGAATCCCTTGTACGGATGCGGCAGGACAACGGCGAGTTTCTGTTGGGGCCGGACATCGTCCCGATCGCGGAGAAACTCGGCCTGATCCGTCTGGTCGATCATCGCGTGCTCGAACTGGTGATCGCCGAACTGGTCGAAGCTCCCGGCGTGCAACTCAGCCTCAACATTTCGCCCGGCACGACGATGGATCCGGACTGGTGGGCGATCATGGAATCGCTGCTCAAGGCGCATCCGGATGTTGCAGCGCGCCTGATTGTCGAGATCACCGAGACTGTCGCGATTCAGGATATCGATGACGTCCGCGGCTTCGTCAATCGCTTGAAGAAATTCGGGTGCCGCATCGCGATCGACGATTTCGGCGCGGGCTACACCTCGTTCCGCAATCTGCGCAAGCTCGGCGTCGATATCGTCAAGATCGACGGCGCATTCGTTCGCAACGTCACCCACTCGAGCGACGACCGCGCTTTCGTGCAGACTTTGATCGATCTCGCGCGCCGTCTCGGCATCAAGACGGTTGCCGAATGGGTTCAGGATGCGGAGGCCGCGCAACTGCTGTCGGATTGGGGTTGCGACTATATCCAGGGCCATCTGATCGGCCTCGCGTCGTCGCAACGGCCGTGGCTCTCTGCGGCGGCATCACAGTCGATCATTCTCGGCTGAATTGATCGCGTACGCTCAAAATAAAAGGCGACCGGAGAGGGGCGCCTTTGTGTTGCTCGCGAAAGTGTGCTGCTCGCAAAAATCCGGCGTTCAGCCTTCCTTCTTCACGTCTTTCGACATGCGTTCGAGCTGTTCCTGCATCTCTTTCATCTGACGGCGAAGGTCGTCGATGTTGTTGGTGGCTTCGGGAGACGGCTCGGGTGTTTTTTCCGGCGCTGGCGTCGGCGCGCTGGCCCCCGCGCGCGGCGACGGCACGAACGGTTTGAACATCGAGAAGGTGCGCTCGAACAATTCCATGTTGCGGCGAACGTGCTCTTCGAGCGGCGCGAACGGGCCGGCGCTGAAGGTGTCGCTCAACTGCTTGCGAAATTTTTCCTGCTCGCGCGTCAGCGAATCAATCGATTGCTCAAGATAGCGCGGCACCACCATTTGCATACTGTCGCCGTAGAAGCGGATCAACTGACGCAGGAAGGTGGTCGGAAGCAGGTTCTGGCCCGCCTTGTTCTCTTGTTCGAAAATGATCTGCGCGAGCACCGAGCGGGTGATGTCTTCGCCCGTCTTCGCATCATAGACCAGAAAATCCTCGCCGTTCTTGACCATCGCCGCGAGGTCTTCCAGCGTCACGTAGGTGCTGGTTCCGGTATTATACAGCCGTCGATTGGCGTATTTCTTGATCGTCGTAGGTTGCTCTGTTTTCGCCATATGCTCTCACATAGACACCGGGGACAGGGACGCCGTAGGCGGGCGGGTAACGCGATGCAACAAAGTAAGCACTTTCGCGGGGGCTCGGCTACCGTTTTATGCAACAAAGATCAGGGTTCGATTGGGGCAGTTCCCTAGCCTGGCGGCGGAGAGGGGTTGGACAAAGGATTTGCATTAACAAGCTCATAGGGCCGATTGATACGATCTTCCGAAAATCCGGGACGTCAATGTTGCGGGGCATATTGCAACATGGTGCAGCATTGGATGCGGCGCAGAAATGACTTTCTCACGCAAGGCGATTGACACGTCTCGGCTAGGTTAACAGGATAGCGCTGACAGAGCTCCGCCAGGCTGGCGGTCGCCGCGCCATAACTTAATTCTTGCAAGCACTTAAGCCCTTAGATCCCAAGCCCCTCAGACCTCAAGCCCAGGAGATGTCCATGTCAGACGATGTCGTCATCGTCAGTGCCGCCCGTACCCCGGTCGGAAGCTTCAACGGTGCGTTCGCCACCATGCCGGCGCACGATCTCGGCGCGATCGCCATCAAGGCCGCGCTGGAACGCGCTGGCGTCGAACCGGGCCGCGTCTCGGAAGTCATCATGGGACAGATCCTGACCGCGGCGCAGGGCCAGAACCCGGCCCGGCAGGCTTCGATCGCGGCCGGCATTCCGGTCGAAAGCCCGGCCTGGGGCGTCAACCAACTGTGCGGCTCCGGCCTGCGCACCGTGGCGCTGGGCTATCAGGCCATTCTCAACGGCGATTCCGATATCGTCGTTGCCGGCGGCCAGGAATCCATGAGCATGGCCCCGCACGCCCAGTATCTGCGCGGTGGCGTTAAGATGGGTGCGCTCGAATTCGTCGACACCATGATCAAGGACGGCCTGTGGGATGCCTTCAACGGCTATCACATGGGTAACACCGCCGAGAACGTCGCCAAGCAGTATCAAATCACCCGCCAGCAGCAGGACGAGTTCGCGACAGGATCGCAGAACAAGGCTGAGGCCGCGCAGAAGGCGGGTCGGTTCAAGGACGAAATTGTCCCGGTGACCGTGAAGTCGCGCAAGGGTGAGGTCGTCGTCGACTCCGACGAATATCCGAAGGCGGGTGTCACCGTCGAATCGATCGCCAAGCTGCGCCCGGCCTTCGAGAAGGATGGCACGGTGACCGCCGCCAACGCGTCGGGCATCAATGACGGCGCCGCTGCCGTCGTACTGATGAGCGCGAAGCAGGCCGCCAAGGAAGGGCGCACGCCGATCGCGCGCATCGTGTCGTGGGCGCACGCCGGCGTCGATCCGAAGATCATGGGCACCGGCCCGATCCCGTCCTCGCGCGCTGCGCTGAAAAAGGCCGGCTGGAACATCGCCGACCTCGACCTGATCGAAGCCAACGAGGCGTTCGCGGCGCAGGCTTGCGCTGTCAACAAGGACCTCGGCTGGGATACCTCGAAGGTCAACGTCAACGGCGGTGCGATTGCAATCGGTCATCCGGTGGGTGCATCGGGGGCACGCGTGCTAGTCACCTTGCTGCATGAAATGCAGAAGCGCGATTCCAAGAAGGGCCTCGCCACGCTGTGCATCGGCGGCGGCATGGGTATCGCAATGTGCGTCGAGCGCAACTGATGTCGTAATAACTTGCATCATGACCGCGTCATGATGCCGCCACCTGATACCTTCTGATTCACGATCAATGCCCGGCCTTGCGCCGGGCATTTTTTGTCGTGAAGATGGCGGAACCGCCGGTCGTTTATCGGCGGGGTAAAAGGATATCGAGGAGGATACGATGGCGCGTGTTGCATTGGTGACCGGAGGAACGAGAGGTATTGGCGCGGCGATCAGCAAGGCGCTGAAGGCGGCCGGATACAAGGTTGCCGCGAGTTATGCCGGTAACGATGCGGCGGCGGAGAAGTTCAAGGCGGAAACCGGCATCCCGGTCTACAAGTGGGACGTCAGTTCATTCGACGCCTGCACTGCCGGGATCAAGAAGGTCGAGACCGATCTCGGTCCGATCGAAATCCTCGTCAACAACGCGGGCATCACCAAGGACGGCGCGTTCCACAAGATGACGGTCGAGCAGTGGAATGCCGTGATCAACACCAACCTCGGGTCGTTGTTTAATATGACCCGGCCGGTGATCGAAGGCATGCGCGCGCGCAAGTTCGGCCGCATCATCAACATCTCGTCGATCAACGGCCAGAAGGGCCAGTTCGGCCAGGTCAACTATTCCGCTGCCAAGGCCGGCGATATCGGCTTCACCAAGGCGCTCGCGCTGGAGAACGCGAAGGGCGGCATTACCGTCAACGTGATCTGCCCCGGCTACATCAACACCGAAATGGTGCAGGCGGTGCCGAAGGAAGTCGTCGAGAAAAGCATCCTGCCGCAGATTCCGGTCAACCGCCTCGGCGAACCGGAAGAAATCGCGCGCGCCGTGGTGTTCCTCGCCGCCGACGATGCCGGCTTCGTCACCGGCTCGACCCTCACCATCAACGGCGGCCAGTATCACGCCTGACTGTCGCGGGGTCTAAGGCTTGTCATTCCGGGCGGCGCGTTCTACAGGCGCAGGCCCGGAATGATGCAGCCACGACTTCGCCCCATGACCTCCCGCACCGCGACCCTGATCGGATTGGCGGCGATCGTGATGTGGTCGCTGCTGGCCGTCTTCACGGTCGCCACCGGCCACATTCCGGCGTTCCAGCTCGCTGCGATGACGTTTGCAATCGGCGGCGTGATCGGCAGCGCGACCGTGCTGCTGCGCGGCGGCGCGGCGCGCGCGTTGCGGCTGCCGGCGATCGCGTGGGCGGTCGGCATCGGCGGATTGTTCGGTTATCACGCACTGTACTTCCTGTCGCTGCGCCTCGCACCGCCGGCGGAAGCGGGCCTGCTGAATTATCTCTGGCCGTTGCTGATCGTGCTGTTCTCTTCGCTGCTGCCGGGTGAGCGGCTGGCACCGCATCACATTCTCGGCGCGCTCTTGGGGCTGGCCGGAACGGTCTTGTTGTTCGTAGGTAATACTGGTGTGCAATACACGGCTGTGCAAATTCCCGGCTTCGTCGCGGCGTTTATCGCCGCATTCGTCTGGGCGGCCTATTCGGTGTTATCGCGAAAACTGAAAGCTGTGCCGACCGATGCGGTGGCGGGCTTTTGTCTTGCGACCGCGCTGCTCGCCGCGATGGTCCATCTTGCAATCGAAACCACGATATGGCCCGAGACCGCGATGCAATGGCTGGCGATCGTCTTGCTCGGCCTTGGTCCGGTCGGGGCGGCGTTCTATGCGTGGGACATCGGCATGAAGCACGGCGAGATTCGCGTGCTGGGGGCGGCGTCCTACGCCACGCCGCTATTGTCGACCGGCTTCCTGATCGTTGCCGGATACGCGCAGGCAACCACAGCCATCGCGCTCGCCGCGTTGTTGATCGCCGGAGGCGGATTGATCGCGGCGAAGGATATGTTTCGCAAACGCTCCTAGAGTCCCGCTCCGATGGAATCGGCACGGGGCTCTAGATTCTAGTTTTGACGCGCTTTCTTGACGCGAACCGGTATCCGCTTCGCTCGAAAACGCTCTAGCGAGGCGGGGACCAGCCCGGTGGTGCCAGTTCGAACTGCGCGAATTCGAACCCGGGCGCGACGGTGCAGCCCACCAGCGTCCAGTCGCCCATGCTTTCGGCGGCTTGCCACGCGTGCGGCGGCACGACGCCCTGCGGTTGTTCGCCCGCGATGATATCAGGTCCCAATTGCATTATGCGGATTCCGCTGTCGTCGGCGATCTCAAGCCGCAATGGATCGCCGGCGTAAAAGTGCCACGTCTCCACCGCATCGATGCGGTGCCAGTGCGACCGCTCGCCGCGTGCCAGCAGAAAATAGATCGCGGTGGACGCCGCGCGTCCCTGCGCATCGCAACGGGAATCGCGAAACGTCTCGCGAAAATGTCCGCCTTCCGGATGCGGCTTGAGATCAAGCCGCGCGACGATCTCGGCTGCGGTCGGGCGCGACGTTCGCGCCATCAGGACTTGTTCTTGCGTTCGCGCAATTCGCCGAACACGTCGGCGGCACCCCTGCCGGCGAGGCCGACAGCGGCAGCAACTTCGGGCGCGTCGGCGCGCAGGAAGACGTTGATTTTCTTTTCTTCGCCGAGCAGCACCGGAATGGTCGGCTTGCCGGCGGCGCGCAGCGCGTCCACTTCCTTGGCGCGGGCTTGCAGCGCCGGATTGTTCGGCTCGATTCCCAGCGCGAACTTGACGTTCGACGCAGTATATTCGTGGCCGCAGTAGAGCCGCATGTCATCCGGCAAGGCGCGCAGCTTCAAGAGCGACTCCCACATCATCGGGTAGGTGCCTTCGAACACGCGGCCGCAGCCGATCGAGAACAGCGTGTCGGCGGCGAACAGCGCGCGTTCGCCATCGAAAACATAACTGACATGATCGAGCGTATGGCCCGGTGTCTCCAGCACGCGCGCGGTCAATGTGCCGATCATCACGGTGTCGCCCTGCTTGACGCGCTCGTCGACGGCCGGAATGGCAGCGGTCTTGTCATGCGGCGCGACGACGCGGCAATCGTATTTCTGCTTCAGTTCACTGATGCCGCCGACGTGGTCGGCGTGATGATGGGTGACGAGGATGTCTGTCAGGTGCCAGCCCTCGCGCTGCAATGCCTTGATGACGGGCGCGGCCTCCGGCGCATCGACCGACGCGGTCGCACCGCTTGCCGGATCGTGGATCAGGTAGCCGAAATTATCCGACAGGCAGGGGAACAGGCGAATCTCGGCGGCCATGACGTCTCCGTTCGTTAAGCTCCCATCAGGCTAGCACAACCGTTGCTGCGGCGAAACGCCCGCACATTGCCGCGCGACGGGATGCACGGCGCGCAAGGTTCGTGGGTTTTGTTTTGACGCGTTTTCTTCACGCGAACCGGGTCCCACTTCGCTCGAAAACGCTATAGAGTTTGATCATGGCTATCGATGTGATCGACCTGCGCGACTTTTATTCACGGCGTCTCGGCATCGTGGCGCGGCGTCTGATCAATCGTGGCATTCAGACCTGCTGGCCTGAGGCGCAAGGCCAACGCGTGCTTGGTCTCGGCTATCCGACGCCGTATCTCGGTCTGTTTCGCGACGACGCCGAACGCTGCATCGCGATGATGCCGGCGGCGCAAGGCGTACTGAAGTGGCCGACCGGACGCCCGGCGCTGGCCTCGCTGGTCGACGAACTGTCGCTGCCGCTGCCGGATGCCGCGGTGGATCGCATCCTTCTGGTTCACGCGCTGGAAATGTCGGATGATCCGGAAGCGCTGCTGCGCGAGGTGTGGCGCGTGCTGGCGCCGTCGGGCCGCATGTTGGCGGTCATTCCGAATCGGCGCGGCGTGTGGACTCGCACCGACATGACGCCGTTCGGTCATGGACGTCCGTATTCGCGCACGCAAATCACCGATCTGTTGCGGCAGACCTGGTTCACGCCGACCAACTGGGGCGAGGCGTTGTTCATGCCGCCGATCGGGCGCGGCTGGTTCCTGCGCTCAGCGCAGGCTTGGGAGCGGATGGGAGCGGTGCTGTCGTTGCCGGTCGCCGGCGTCCACATCGTCGAGGCGACCAAGCAGGTCTATCGCGCTATTCCCGCGCACCGCGAACGGACACGGCTGATTCCCTCGCTCGGTCCGGTGCTGGTGCCGACGTCGTCGACGTTTCAACGCTAAGGGGACCACAACAAAAACGCCGCCGAATATGATTCGGCGGCGTTTTCGTTCGTATCACAACATCAAAGAAGCGGTGCCATTGATGACATCGCGACCCGACGCTTACTCATTGCCGGAGTTAGCTTCCTCGGCGGCAGGCGCTGCGTTGGCTTCGGCGCGCGGCCCGTGTGGGCGGCGGCGGCGGCGCGGCGGGAAACGATCGCCGCCCGGCTGGCCGTTCGACTCGAAACCGTTACCGGGCTGCGGTTGACCGCCGGTGATGAACGACGGCAACCGGTCGACGCCGCTATCGAGCGGCGGCATCGCGGGCTGCGCCTGATAATCCGGCTGCGGTTGTGCGCGCTGTTCGCGATAGGCGCGCTCGTTCGGCTGTTGCTGCTCGCGGGGCTGTTCGTTGTCGCGCGGCTGGAAGCGCTGCTCGCGCGGGCGGTCCCGCTGGTTGTCGCGCTGATTGTGCTGGTTATCGCGCGGCGGGAACGGCTGCTGTTGCACCGGCACGAAGCCCGGTTCAGCGCCGAAGCTGGAATAACCGTCGCCGGCATCCTCGCCATCGTCGGTGATGTCGAGGCTGTTGTGCGGTTGCTGCTGCGGCTGGTTCTGGCGAAACTGTTCCTGAGCGGCGGCGATCAGGCGGAAGTAGTGTTCGGCGTGCTGGTAGTAGTTTTCCGAGGCGACCGGGTCGCCGGAGCCGCGCGCGTCGCGGGCAAGTTGGACGTACTTTTCGGCAATGTGAGAAGCGGTGCCGCGAATCTTGATATCCGGACCGTTGGATTCGAAAACCCGCGTCATCGGATTTTGGCCGCGCCGGTTGTTGTTGTTATTATTGTTATTGTTGTTTCGGCCGCGCATCCGCTTGTTGTTCTGACCGTTTCTCATGTGTCGCCTTTTACCAATCCTCGTTTGCCGCCTTAGATCGTGAACTCAGATCATCTCAGATTTGGGTGGTGAGTGGCCGCGCCCTGACACGCGCCGCATCACATGGTCCGCCATCACGTCGTCCGCATTGCGTCGAAACTCTCGATGTTGCCCTACGTCGCGTTCAGCAAGGACGCGTCCCCAACTGCCGGCGAGCCCGATGCCCACCGGCCGGATCAAATCAATCAGCCCGCTTTCGCAAGCCTGCACGCTCATTTGCTTTGCAAGGTCGCTTAATCGCGCGAGCCCGCTCTATCTCGTATGAATGTGTTTCGTATGGGTTCTCAAGCGTATGAGATCGCGCTTTCGTCGGCTTTGCGGTCAATCGGCAGCGCAGCTCTCGGCTATCGCGCGCAATGCAGACCGGTTTTTGGAACCTTTTACTAGGGGCGCTCTCTTCGAGAGCTTCGACCTCAATCCCGTCAATCGAGAGGGCCGATCACCCTGGACCAATATTATAGGCGGAACGTAGTCGTTCCCGGTCGATATTCCAAGAGGTTTTTTGCGTTCCAATCGGACATTATCGGGGCAAATGACGAAACGCGAGGGCGCGCGGAACGCCGCCGAGATCGGCGCGCGGGGGACCATGCGGCGCGAGACCGGCGGTGTGCGCCAGCCGGACGACATCGTCGCTCTGGTGTTGGCCGATTTCGAGGATCAGCGTACCGCCGGGCGCCAGCAGGCCGGCGGCCTGGCTCACGATCAGGCGATAGGCGTCGAGCCCGTCATCGCCGCCGTCGAGCGCGCGGTGCGGATCGTGTTCGCGGACTTCCGTTGACAGAGTCTGGATGTCGCCCGTCCGGATATAGGGCGGGTTGGAGACAATGAGATCGCAGGGCACGGCGATGGCGGCGGCAAAATTGCCCACCGCGAAAGTCGCGCGTGCCGCTAAGCCCAATCGCGTCGCGTTGGCGCGTGCGGTCTGTAACGCGGCGATGCTGATATCGGTGCCGATGCCGGTGGCGTGCGGCAGCTCGTGCAGTAGCGCCAGCAAAATCGCACCGGAGCCTGTGCCGAGATCGGCGATGCGCAGCGCGCGCGTGGTCATGTCATCGGCACGCAGGATATCGAGCGCGGTCTCAACCAGCGTTTCGGTATCCGGGCGCGGCACCAGCGTCGCCGGTGAAAGCTGGAAGTCCAGTCCCCAGAATTCCTTGTGCCCGAGCAGGCGCGCGACCGGTTCGCCGCCGATGCGTCGCCGCGCGAGATCCTTCAGCCGCGCCGCGTCGAATGCAGTCAGTCGCTGCTCGGCCTTGGTGATGAGGCCGGTCAGATCGAGCCGCGTCACCGCGCCGATCATCAGGCGCGCATCAAGCTCGGGTGTTTCGATGGCGGCAGCTTGCAGGTGCGCCGTTAGATTCCGGCGTGCCGTCTCGATGGTCTGTCCTGCGAGAGCGATGTCCACGGTCAAGCCGCCGCGCCCTGCGCCGCCAGTTGCGCGGCCTGATGCTCGGTGGTCAGCGCGTCGATCAGCTCGCCCAGCGCTTCGCCGGCGATCACTTGCGGCAGCTTATAGAGTGTCAGGTTGATGCGATGGTCGGTAACGCGACCCTGCGGGAAATTATAGGTACGGATGCGCTCGGAGCGATCCCCGGAGCCGACCTGACCGCGCCGGTCGGCGGAGCGTTCGGAATCGAGGCGCTGGCGTTCGGCATCGTAGAGCCGCGAGCGCAGGATGTTCATGGCACTGGCGCGGTTCTTATGTTGCGAGCGGCTGTCCTGCATCATCACCACAATGCCGGTCGGCAGGTGCGTGATGCGGATCGCCGATTCGGTCTTGTTGACGTGCTGGCCGCCGGCACCCTGCGCGCGCATGGTCTCGATGCGCAGGTCCTCGTTTTTGATGTCGATGTCGACGTCTTGAGCTTCCGGCAGCACCGCGACGGTCGCCGCCGAGGTGTGGATGCGGCCTTGCGTTTCGGTGTCAGGCACGCGCTGCACGCGGTGCGCGCCGGATTCGAATTTTAGTTTGGCGAACACGCCGCGGCCCTGCACTTCGGCGATGATTTCCTTGTAGCCGCCGACGGTGCCTTCGCTGGCGGAGATCACTTCGACCTTCCAACCCTGCAAGCTAGCGAAGCGCTCGTACATCCGGAACAGGTCGCCGGCGAACAGCGAGGCTTCGTCGCCGCCGGTGCCGGCGCGGATTTCGAGGATGACGTTGCGTTCGTCCATCGCGTCCTTCGGCAACAGCGCGATGCGAATCTGCTGCATCAGCTCGTCGCGGCGCGTTTCCAGTTCCGGGCGCTCGGCTTCTGCCAGCTCGCGCATCTCGGCGTCGGTCGTCGGATCGCTCACCAAGGCGTCGATGCCGGCAAGTTCGGCGACGGCCGCGCGATAGGCTTTCACCGCGTCGATCACCGGATTGAGTTCGGCCAGTTCGCGCGTCATCCGCACGTAATTCTCGGCGCCGACATCGCCCAGTAATCGGGCTTCGAGTTCGGCGTGGCGCGCCAGCAGGATGTCGAGTTTGGCTTCAGGCAGCATAGGATTGTCTCGATGAAGTGAAGGCGAGGGCGGAGCGGGCGAATGAGCCTCGCTACAACGACAGCCCCTCGGCGTCGGCAAACCGCTTCAATTCCTCGCGGATGGAAACGCTGCCGGCGGGCGCATCGAGCAGCGCCGTCATCAGCGTCTCGGCTTTCTTGGCGTCGAGGTCGAGGATCAGCGCTTTGACC
Source organism: Hyphomicrobiales bacterium (assembly GCA_017305555.1). Lineage (GTDB taxonomy): Bacteria > Pseudomonadota > Alphaproteobacteria > Rhizobiales > Xanthobacteraceae > 62-47. The sequence continues at coordinate 29,170 of JAFKKM010000048.1, forward strand.
GGGCCGTGGGCGGTGGCCGACAGCGACAGCGTGCGATAGCCCAGCGCGATCAGCGCCAGCGCGCCGATCGGCGTGGAGGCCATCTCGCCGCACAGCGAGGCGTCGCGTTTTGCCGCGTTGGCTTTGCGGATAATGTCGCGCAGGGCGCGCAGGATCGGCGCCGACAGCGTGTCGAAACGATCGGAGACTTTCGAGTTGCCGCGATCGACAGCAAACATGAACTGGAACAGGTCGTTGGAGCCGATCGATACGAAGTCGACCTTCTCGAACAGTTCGTCGAGCTGATAGAGCAGCGCCGGCACTTCGATCATGGTGCCGATGTCGATGCGTTCGGGCAACGCGTGACCGTGTTGGCGCAGATAGGTGAGTTCGCGCTCGACCAGCAGCTTGGCCTGATCGAACTCGGCGATCTCCGAAATCATCGGGAACATGATCTTCAACGCGCGACCGCCGCCGGCGCGCAGCAACGCGCGAATCTGGCCGCGCAACAGCCCGGGCCGGTCGAGGCCGAGACGAATCGCGCGCCAGCCCAGCGCCGGATTCTCCTCGATCACGGTTTCCATATAAGGCAGCGCCTTGTCACCGCCGATGTCGAGGGTGCGGAATGTCACCGGCTTCTTGCCCGCTGCATCCAGCACAGCACGATAGAGCGACAACTGTTCGACCGAACGTGGCAGGCTTTGGCCGACCATGAATTGCAATTCGGTGCGGAACAGGCCGATGCCGCCGCAGCCGGTGTCCTCGATGTGCGGCAGGTCGATGACGAGGCCGGCATTGAGCAGCAGTTCGACCGGCTGGCCGTCCTTGGTCACGGTCGGTCGATCGCGCAGCGCCGAATATTGCGCCTGCCGCCGGGCGCGGAAGCGCACCCGTTCGGCATAGGCGGATTCCACTTCCGCCGAGGGGCGGACATAGATCGAACCTGAAGTGCCGTCGACGATGATGGCGTCGCCCTGATCGGCGAGGCCGGCGGCGTTCGGCACTTCGCCGACTGCCGGAATGCCGAGCGCGCGCGCGACGATGGAGACGTGCGAGTTGGCGGTGCCTTCTTCGAGCACCAAGCCGCGCAGCCGCTTGCGGTCGTAGTCGAGCAGCGCCGCCGGTCCCATCGAACGCGCGATCAGGATGGCGTTGTCGGGCAGCTGCTCGCGCGACGGCGCATGATCCTGACCGACGAGTTGACGCATCAGGCGATGGCCGAGGTCTTCGAGATCGTGCAGGCGGTCGCGCAGATAAGGATCGGTCGAGCGCAACATCCGCGCGCGGGTGTCGGACTGCACACGTTCGACCGCGGCTTCGGCGGTGAGGCCGGTGGCGACGGCCTCGTGCAGTTTGTGCGACCAGCCGTGATCGTTGGCGAACATCCGATAGGCTTCGAGCACGTCGCGATGCTCGCCGCCATCGGCAACGTCGCCGCGCTCGAGCATCCGGTCGAGGTCGGCGCGCAGTTTGGTCAGCGCGTCGTCGAGCCGCTTGATTTCCTGCGGCAGATTTTCCGCGATGTAGTTGGTGATGACGACGCGCGGTTCGTGCAGCACCACGTGGCCGAGCGCGATGCCGTCGGACAGGATCGAACCGGCCTTGTGCTGCGGATGCCGCGCGGCCGGTTCCGCGCCAGGCCGCGCCAGCGCCGACAACTCGCCCGAGGCAATCATCTCGGCGAGCACCATGGCGGTGGTTTGCAGCGCCTCGACTTCTTCCTCGACGTAAGTGCGCTTGGCGCGGTTCTGCACCACCAGCACGCCGAGCGTATTGCCCGCACGCAGGATCGGCACGCCGAGGAAGGAGTTGTAGATTTCTTCGCCGGTTTCCGGGCGGAATGAGAAGGCAGGGTGGCTGTGGGCGTCGCTCAGATTGAGCGGCGTGGCCTCGCTGGCGACCAGACCGACCAGACCCTCATGGGCATGGAGGACGGTCTGGTGGACGGCGTCGCGGTTCAGACCTTCGGTGGCGTAGAGTTCCAGGGTGTTGTCGATGCGCAGCACATAGGTCGAGCAGACTTCGGCCACCATGTTGGCGGCGATCAGCACCACGATCTTGTCGAGGCGTTCCTGAGCGCTGACCTGCTCCGCCATGACCTCACGGAGCCGTCTCAGCAAGACGCGGGGGCCACCCGACGCGCTCCGCATGTGCCGATGTCCTTCCCTGCGGGCCCCGGCGGCGTCCGTGCCGCAGGTCTCCCAATCGTCAAAATATAAACTTTGGCTATTTTACACGTCGCGAGGGCGCGCAAAAACCTGCTTTTGTTCCCTTCGGGGCGGCCGCGCGGGCGCGGCGATCCGTTTAGGCCGTATAGCGAATTGCAGCTTGTTTTGCCAAGCAAATCCCCTGCCAAATTTGCGGGCAGCAGGGATGCTTGGCGGTATTTCTGACGGGCGAGAGGGGGCGGTCAGCCGGCATGCGTCGTCAGCGCCACATAGCCGTTCCAGATGATCTGGATGCCGATGCAGAGCAGGATGAAAGCCGACAGCCGCATCACCACGCTGGTGCCGCGCCGGCCGAGCGCCGCCACCAGATTGCCGGCGAAGCGATAGCAGACGTAGATCGTCGCCCCGACAGCCGCCAATCCGGCCACCGCGCCTCCGGCGATCATGGCGAAGTCGCCGATGCCGGCGCTAACGGCCGGCCGCTGGCTGCCCAGCGTGATCGCCACCGAGATCGAGCCGGGGCCCACGGTCAGCGGCATGGTGAGCGGATAGAACGCATCGAGGCGCGCGTCTGGCGCATGATCGGTGACGCTGCGCTGATCCTCGAGTTCCTCGCTGGAATGCAACAACTTCCAGGCGAACGCCGCCACCACGCTGCCGCCGGCGATGCGGACGATGGGCAGCGTGATGCCGAAAAACTCCAGCACATGCGAGCCGACGATCAGCGATCCCAGCAGCAGCAGGAAGCTGTTGATGGCGACGCCCGCCGCCAGCGACGGACGATCCGTGGGGCTCGGGTAGGTGAGCCGCAGGAAGATCGGCGCGCCGCCGATCGGATTGACGATCGGAAACAGGCCCGCGAACACCAGCAGGAAAGCATTGGCGGCGCTTGCGATGTCGTTCACGGCCGCCTCCGATTTTCCTGGTCGTTCTAGCCTTTGTCGAGACCGTACAGCGAATGCAGCGTGCGGACCGCGAGTTCGGTATAGGCAGCGTCGATCAGCACCGAGAACTTGATTTCCGAGGTGGTGATGGCGCGGATGTTGATGTTGCGCTCCGCCAGCGCCGCAAACGCCTTGGCGGCAATGCCGGCGTGGCTACGCATCCCCGAGCCGATCACCGAAACCTTGGCGACGTCGGTGGCGCTGTCGAGGCGTACATACCTGATCTGGTCCTTGGCGGACGAGATGGTCTCTTTGGCGCGCTCGAAGTCGCTGGCCGGAACGGTGAAGGTGAGGTCCGTGGTCTTGCCGTCCTCGGAGACGTTCTGGACGATCATGTCGACGTTGATGTTGGCGGCGGCCAGCGGCACGAAAATCGCGGCGGCGACGCCGGGCTTGTCCTCGATCTGGCGGACCGAAATCTGCGCCTCGTCCTTCGAGAAGGCGATTCCGGTGACAACGTGGCTTTCCATCATTTCTTCCTCGCTGCAAATCAGCGTTCCGGGCGGTGTGGCGTGGGGATCGATCGCGTCGGGCTCGTCGAAGCTGGAACGCACGAAGATCGGCATGTTGTGGACCATGCCGAGTTCGACAGAGCGCACCTGCAACACCTTGGCGCCCTGTGAGGCCAGTTCCAGCATGTCCTCGAACGCGATCTTGTCGAGGCGGCGGGCCTTCGGCACGATGCGGGGATCGGTGGTGTAGACGCCGTCGACGTCGGTATAGATGTCGCAGCGGTCGGCCTTGATCGCGGCGGCGATCGCCACCGCCGAGGTATCCGAGCCGCCACGGCCGAGCGTGGTGATGCGGCCGGTCTGCGGGTTGATGCCCTGGAAACCGGCGACAACCGCGACTTCCTTGCGGTCGGCGAAACGCTTGACGATCTCGCTGCCGTCGATGTCGAGAATCCGGGCCGAGGCGTGGGCGTCCGAGGTCTTGATCGGAATCTGCCACCCCTGCCAGGAGCGGGCCTGGATGCCGAGTGCTTGCAACGCGATGGCCAGAAGCCCGGAGGTCACCTGCTCGCCGGAGGCGACCACGGCATCGTATTCGCGGGCGTCGTGCATCGGCGATGCATCGCGGCACCACGCCACCAGTTCGTTGGTTTTCCCGGACATCGCCGAAACCACCACGGCGACGTCATGGCCGGCATCGACCTCGCGTTTGACGTGCCGCGCGACATTGCGGATGCGTTCGATGTTGGCGACGGACGTACCGCCGAATTTCATGACAAGCCGGCCCATGGCGGATGGTATGTTCCTTGAAGACAACAAGATATGGTGCGGCCGGGACGTGCCGCGCTGCCGAAAGGCGCGTATACATACCGGCGAGCCGACAGGCAGGCAACCGGTTTGCGCCGGCGGCTACGTGCCACAGGGCGATTGCGAGAGGCCGATGGGGCGCTATATCGACGATATCCTGCAACCGGGCGAGAAACTGCTGTACTCGACCAATCTGCACTGGGTGTTCTACCTGCCCGGGCTGGTCGGCTGGGCGGTGTCCATTGCGCTGCTGGTGGGATCGCGGATGGTGACGCCGGATAGCCTCGTTCTGGTTTTCCTGGCGCTGTCGGCGGTGGCCGCGCTGGTCGCGTTCTATCTGTCGTTCCGGGCCTGGTTCAGGCGCTGGACCACAGAAACCGACGTCACCAGTCTGCGGGTGGTCCACAAGGAAGGCTTTATCAAACGGCGCACCTTCGAGATGAGCCTCGACAAGGTCGAAAGCGTCGACGTCAACCAGAGCATTCTGGGACGAATTCTGAATTATGGTGACGTAACGATTCGCGGCGTCGGCGAGGGCATCGAGAAGATCAGGACGATCGCCTCGCCGCTGGCGTTCCGAAACCATATTACCGCGCGATAATCAGGAGGCGCGCGCCGATCATGACCATGCAAACAGACGTTTCCGGCACATCGAGCCCCAGCGTCGATCCCGCCGAGATCGCGAAGTTCTCGAAGCTGTCGGCCGAGTGGTGGGATCCGCGCGGCAAGATGGCGCCGCTGCACAAGATCAATCCGCTGCGGCTCGCCTTCATCCGCGACGCCGCCTGCCGCAAGTTCGACCGCAACGCGCGCAGCCTGACCTGCCTCGAAGGCCTGCGCGTGCTCGATATCGGCTGCGGCGCAGGCTTATTGTGCGAACCGTTGGCGCGGCTCGGCGCGCAGGTCATCGGCGTCGATCCGTCGGAAAGCAACATCGCGGCCGCGAAGCTGCACGCCGATAAATCACATGTCGCGATCGACTATCGCTGCATCACTCTGGAAGAGATGGACCCACGCGAGCGCTTCGACATCGTGCTGGCGATGGAAGTGGTCGAGCACGTCGTCGATGTCGGTGCGTTCCTCGCCCGCTGCGCCAGCGTGCTCAAGCCCGGCGGTCTGATGGTGGTATCGACGCTCAACCGCACCTGGAAGAGTTTCGCGCTGGCGATCGTCGGCGCGGAATACGTGCTGCGCTGGCTGCCGCGCGGCACCCATCAGTGGGAAAAGTTCGTTACCCCGGAAGAACTCGCGCAGTATCTGGAGAACAGCCGGCTCGGCATCACCGAGCAGGCCGGCGTGGTCTACAGCCCGTTCGCCGACCGCTGGAGCACGTCGTCGGACATGGAAGTCAACTACATGGTGGTGGCGGAAAGCGTGGAGTGAGCGAGGCCTTCGTCCTTTTGCATGGGCGACACACAGTCTGATATCGGGTGCAATCCAGTCATGATGCGGGACAGGTTGACCCTTTGGCCTATAGCGGTCAGGTTGCCGCGCCGTTTAAGTGCCGTCTCCGTTTGATCTGATCGCATCCTTATGTTCACCATCGCATCGCTCTGGGTTCCGTTTACCATCGTCGCCGCGCTCGGACAGGTCGCGCGCAACGCTATGCAGCGCTCGCTGACCGGGCCGCTCGGCACCTGGGGCGCGACCAACATCCGCTTCCTGTTCGGCTTTCCGTTCTCGGTGCTGTTTCTGGTGATCGTGCTGATCTTCACCGGCGATTCGCTGCCGTCGCCCGGCGGTTCGTTCTGGCCGTGGCTGCTGCTCGGTGCGCTGGCGCAGATCGCTGCGACCGGCCTGATGCTGGCGGCGATGAACGATCAATCTTTCGTCGTCACCACGGCCTATCTGAAGACTGAAGCGATCCAGACCGCGATCTTCGGCTTCATCTTCCTCAGCGATCACCTCACCGGGCTGAAAGTGCTGGCGATCCTGATCGCCACCGCCGGTGTCGTCATCACGGCGCTGCGGCCCGGCGCGAAAGGCTTCGTCAAGAGTTTCGGCAGTCTCAAGCCGACGGTGCAGGGACTGGTTGCGGCGGCATGTTTTGCGCTGTCGGCGGTCGGTTTCCGCGGCGCCATCATTGCGGTGCCGGACGTGTCGTTCGTGACGGCAGCGAGTTACACGCTGGTACTCGGGCTGTTCGTGCAGACGCTGGTGCTGACGATTTATCTGCTCACGCGTGCGCCAAAGGTGCTGGCCGACATTCTGCGTATGTGGCGTCCGTCGATGGCCGCCGGGTTCACCGGCGCATTCGCTTCGCAGTTCTGGTTTCTCGCCTTCGCGCTGACCGCCGCAGCCAATGTCCGCACGCTGGCGCTGGTCGAGGTGCTGTTCGCGCAGGCGGTGTCGTACTATTCGTTCAAGCAGCCGCTGTCGTTGCGTGAACTAGGGGGCATCGTGCTCATCGTGATCGGCGTCGCGCTGTTGATCGCGGCGTGATCGCGTTCAGCTTTTGACGGCGATCAGCACCGCTCCAGTGGCGATCAAGGCGATGCCGAACCAGCCGGTCGCCGACGGGCGCTCGCCGAGAAATGCCACGCCGAACAGCGCGACCAGCACCACGCTGAGCTTGTCGATCGGCGCAACCAGCGTCGCCGGGCCGAGTTTCAACGCCCGGAAGTAACACAGCCACGACGCGCCGGTGCCGAGCCCCGACAGGATCAGGAATATCCAGCTTCGCGTCGAGATCGATCCGGGATGGCTGAATTGACCCGTTGCATACAGAATAAACGTCAGACTCATCAGGACGATGATGGTCCGGATGAAAGTCGCGAGGTCGGGATTGATGTCCTCGACGCCGACCTTGGCAAAGATCGCCGTGAGTGCGGCGAACATCGCGGAGAGCAGCGCCCAGAACTGCCAGCTTGAAAGGGCACTGTTACTCATCGCTGGAGCACGATCCCGAAAAGTGGCAACCGGTTTTCGGACAAGGTCGTGCTCCAATAAAAGACTCTAGTTGCGGTCTTCCGGCAGCGTCGGCAACGGCATCACCTCGATGCCTTCGTCGATCAGCGATTTGGCTTCATCCGCCGAGGCCTCGCCGTAGATCGGCCGATGCTCGATGTCGCCGTAGTGCATCTTACGCGCTTCGTTGGGGAAGCGTTCGCCGACATTGTCGGCGTTCTTCACCACGTGGTCGCGCAGTTCCTTGAGCTTGGCACGCAACTCAAGCTCTTGCGTCATCACCAGCGAGGGCGCCGGCGTTTCCACGGGCGTTACCTCGCTCGGCGCCTCGACGCGGCCACGCTTTCTGGTGCCAGACAATCGCGGCGCCATGATCGCCTTGTCGACCTTCGATGAGCCGCAGGAGGGACAGGCGATCAGCTTGCGCTTTCGCTGGGAATCATAGGCCGACGAACTTTGGAACCAGCTTTCGAAAGCGTGGCCCTGTTCGCAACGCAGATCGTACTTGATCATGCCGAGCCTCGCACCACTTGCAGCCGATCCGGGGCACCCCGGGTATCAAGAACGCTGAAGCGGCGGCCGTGTTGCAGCGAGGGAATGCTCTTGCGCGCGGTCTCCACCTTGGCAGGATCGATCGTTGCCAGCACCACGCCGGGTTCAAGGCCGCCGTCGGCGAGCACCACGCCCCACGGATCGACGATCAGCGAATGACCGAAGGTCTCGCGCTTGTTCTCATGCTGTCCGGTCTGCGCGGCGGCGAACACGAAGCAGCCGTTTTCAATGGCGCGGGCGCGCAGCAGCGTATGCCAATGCGCTTCGCCGGTCTTCTTGGTAAAGGCAGAAGGCACCGCGAGGAACGTCGCGCCGGCTTCCGCGAGCGCGCGATAGAGCGAAGGGAAACGTACGTCGTAGCAGATCGTCATGCCGAGGCGGCCCCACGGCAGATCGGTGATCACCGCGGTATCGCCGGGCTGATAGTTGGCGGACTCGCGATAGCTCTCGCCGTTGCCGAGATCGATATCGAACATATGGATCTTGTCGTAGCTGGCGAGGATGTCGCCGTTCGGCCCGAGCAGGAACGAGCGGTTGACCGCGCGCTCCGGCGTCGCGCGCAACGCCAGCGAGCCGATGTGCAGATGGATTTTCAGTTCGCGTGCCAGATCGCGATAGCCTTTGAGCGAAACGTCGTCGTTCTGATCGGCGAGATGCTCGAACAGCGCGGCGCGGTTCACTTGCATCATGTTGCTGACTTCGGGCGTCTGCACGTAGTCGGCGCCTTGCAGCGCGGCCTCGCGGATCAATTCCGCGGCCTGCTCGAAACTCGGCCCCGGCAGCAAACCGGTGCGCATCTGCACCATGGCGGCGACGAACGGCGAACCGGTGCTCATGATGCTACTCCTTCGCCTTCGCCGGCCAGCAGCGCGTCGAGCTTGCGCGCACGGTCGAGCGCGTAAAGGTCGTCGCAGCCGCCGATATGCGTGCCATCGATGAAAATCTGCGGGAACGTCGCGCCCATGCCGACGCGGTCGTACATCTGCTCGCGCACCGAAGGGTCCATTCCCGCATCGTAGTGCGTGAAGGCGATGTTCTTGCGCGTCAAGAGCGCCAGCGCGGCGCTGCAATAGCCACAGCCGGGGCGCGTGTAGATTTCAACCGCAGCGGTCATCGGGTCAGCTCTCAAGGGTCAAGTTGCGGATTATATGGGGCTTTGCGCCGTGTCCACAACCCGGGCAAACACCAGCACGTCGACCTGCTTGGCCTTGGCCCGAAGCAGAGCGCGGGCGCAGGCGTCGGCGGTCGCGCCGGAAGTGAGCACGTCGTCGATCAGGACGATGTGGCGGCCGTGCACGTCAGCGGTCTTGTCCGGTGCGACGGCGAAGGCGCCTTGCACATTGGCGGCGCGCTCAGATTTCGACAAGCCGATCTGTTGCTGGGTCGGCCGCACCCGGCGCAGCATATCGCCGGCGACTTTGGCGTGGCCATGTGTCGCGATGATTTTCGCCAGCGCGCCGGACTGATTGTAGCGCCGACTCCAGGCGCGGCGCCAATGCAGCGGCACCGGGATCAGAAGATCGGCATCGTTAAGCAGTTCGCCGCCGGCGCGCGCCATCCAGCGGCCCATGGTCGGCGCTAAGTCGGTGCGGTCCTGATATTTCAGCGCATGCACCAGCGTCTTGGCGATGTCGTCGTAGCGAACCGCGGCGCGGGCGCGGTGAAACGCCGGCGGATCGGCGATCGCCTGCATCGACAGCATGTCTGGGCCGGGGTCATAGACGAAGGGAATGCCGAGGCGCGGGCAGTAGGGCGGCTCGATGAACGACAGTTGGCCCCAGCAGGTGGCGCAGAGGCCGTCGCCGGCGACCGGTTCGCGGCAGGCGGCGCACAAGGTCGGCAAAGCGACATCGAGAATGGCGCGCGGGATTCTTGCGGCGAAACCGTGGCAGGCGCGCCAGGCGCCGCGGAGCCGGCCGTTCGGTCGCAATGAGGGGATATCCGCCGCCGTCATGACCCGAGCCTAGCCTTGCCGGTCCCGCGTCTCAAGGCGGATTGCCACTCGCGGGCGAGGGGCGTAACACGCCGCCATGTCGCCCGAGAAAGTATCGCCTGAGAAATCCAAAGCCCCGGTTCTGTTCGATCGCGTCCTCCTCAAGGCGCGGCAGGAACGGGCTGTGCGGTTGGGCGCTGCGGCGTTCCTGCTCGATCACGTCGCGAGCGATGCGGCGGAGCGGCTGGCTGCGGTCAATCGCAGCTTTGCGTCGGGGATCGATCTGGCGACGCCCGGAGATGTCCTGCGCGTGGCCCTGGAGAAGCAGGGCGTGTCGCTGCGGCCGGTCGAGGTTACCGCGGACGACAGCGCGGCGCTGCCGCTCGCGCCGGGATCGATCGATCTCGCGATGTCGCTGCTGGCGCTGCAATTCGTCAATGACCTGCCGGGTGTGCTGACGCAGGTGCGGCGCGCGCTGAAGCCGGATGGTCTGCTGCTGGCGGCGATGGTCGGCGGCGATACGCTCACGGAGTTGCGGCAAGCCTTTGCGGCGGCGGAAGCCGAGGTGGAGGGCGGCGCATCGCCGCATGTCTCGCCGTTCGCCGACCTGCGTGATGCGGGCGGGCTGTTGCAGCGGGCCGGTTTCGCATTGCCGGTGACCGACTTCGAGCGGCTGACGGTGCGTTACGACAACGCCTTCGCGCTGATGCAGGACTTGCGGCGGATGGGCGCGACCAATGTGCTGGCGGAGCGGCGCAGGATGCCGTCGCGGCGCGCGACGTTGCTGCGCATGGCGCAGATCTACAGCGAGCGTTTCACGGATCCCGACGGCCGCATCCGCGCGACGTTCGATATCGTCTGGCTGCTCGGCTGGGCGCCGGATGCGAGCCAGCCAAAACCGTTGCGGCCGGGCTCGGCGAAGTTCAGTCTTGAGGATGCGGTGAAGAAGGCGGGCGGGAAGAAGGGTTGACCGTCATTGCCGGACTTGATCCGGCAATCCATCTTCGTAAGAAGATTGATGGATGCGCGGGTCAAGCCCGCGCATGACGCCTGAAAAAAGCGGCAACGCTCACATCAGCAAATCGATCAGCGGCGGAATCAATGGAATGTCGGCGGGCGGCATCGGGTAGTCGCGCAGTTTGTTGGCACGGACCCAAGTGAGCGCCTGCCCTTCCTTTGAGGCCACCGTGCCTTCCCAACGCCGGCAGATGTAGAGCGGCATCAGGAGATGAAACGTCTCGTAGGCGTGGCTGGCGAAGGTCAGCGGCGCGAGGCAGGTTTCCTTCACCTCGATGCCGAGCTCCTCGCGCAGTTCGCGGATCAAAGCCGGTTCAGGCCGTTCGCCCGGCTCCAGCTTGCCGCCGGGAAATTCCCACAGGCCCGCAAGCTGCTTGCCTTCCGGACGCTGCGCGATCAGCACGCGGTTGTCGGCATCGATCAGCGCGCAGGCGACGACGAGGGTGAGTTTCATCGGTGGCCTTTCGCGTGGGTGCGGATCGAAGACCTTCCACCGGTCGTCCCCGCGAAGGCGGGGACCCAGACTCCGCAGCATAACTTTTGGGCAGTGACATCAACGCTATCTGCATTCCCGGAATCCAGGGATTCTGGGTCCCCGCCTTCGTGGGGACGACGATAGGGAGAGACCTCGCGTCTCACGACCGATAATCGCCGTTGATGGCGACGTATTCCTTGGTGAGGTCGCAGGTCAGCACGCGGTCGCGACCTTTGCCGAGGCCGAGCGCGACCTTGATGCGGACGACGTCGTCCTTCATCGCCTTGGAGACTTCGGCCTCGTCGTAGGACGGATCGCGCGCGCCGCTCTTGGCGACGCGGATGCCGTTGAAGGAGATCGACAGCTTGTCGCGGTCGGCGGGTTCGCCGGCCTTGCCGACCGCCATCACCACGCGGCCCCAGTTGGCATCCTCGCCGGCGATCGCGGTCTTCACCAGCGGCGAATTGGCGATCGACATGGCGATGCGTCGCGCGGACTTATCGGTCGTCGCGCCCTCGACGGTGATTTCCACCAGCTTGCGCGCGCCTTCGCCGTCACGCGCCACCTGTTCGGCGAGGTCGGCCAGCACGGCCTGAAACGCTTTCGCGAACGCTTTGAGGCGCGGATCGCTTGCGCGCGAAATCTTCGGCGCGTCCTTCGCCGCGCCGGTGGCGAAGGCGAGCAACGTATCGGAGGTCGAGGTGTCGCCGTCGATGGTCACCGCGTTGAAGGTGTTGGCGACGCCGCTCTTGAGCAGGGCCTGCAATACGCCCGCCGACAGCGGCGCGTCGGTGAAGACGAAGGACAGCATCGTCGCCATATCGGGCGCGATCATGCCGGCGCCCTTGGCCATGCCGTTGATCGTCACCTTGGCCTTGCCGATCTTCACGGTCGCGGTCGCGACCTTGAAGAAGGTGTCGGTGGTCATGATGGCCTTCGCGGCGTCGTGCCAGCGGTCGGGCTCGGCCTGCTGCGCCAGCTGGCCTAGCACGCCGTCGAACTTGCTGGCGTCGAGCGGTTCGCCGATCACGCCGGTGGAGGCGAGGAAGATGTCATCGACCGAGCAGCCGACAGCTTTTGCCGCGATCTTCGCGGTCAGCGCGGTGGAGGCGCGACCGGTCTTGCCGGTGAAGGCGTTGGCGTTGCCGGAGTTCACCACCAGCGCGCGGGCTTTGCCGCCCTTGAGCTTGTCGCGGCACCATTCGACCGGCGCGGAGGGGCATTTCGAGGTGGTGAAAACGCCCGCGACCGTGGTGCCGGGATCGAGCAGCGCCAGCAGCACGTCGGTGCGGCCCTTGTAGCGGATGCCGGCGGCGGCGGTGGCAAGGCGGACGCCACCGAGCGGCGGCAGGTCGGGGACGTTTTTCGGGGCGAGGGGGGAGACGGCGGTGGACATGCGGCGTGCCTTCAGCGGTTTGTCCCTCTCCCCTTGTGGGAGAGGGTGGCGTGAATGAGCGAAGCGAATTCGCGTCGGGTGAGGGGTCACCGCACCGTCATGCTGGTGGCTTACCCCTCACCCGCTTCGCGGCTTCGGCGCCC